>JBEGOM010000021.1:0-35970 GCA_041181985.1 Pseudomonadota bacterium
GGTGCGTTTGTGCCCTTGGGCATTGAGCCAGTGACTGAAACCACCGATGAGTTTCGCAAATACACGCAAGGGTATGTGGTGGAAAGTGCTGAATTGTTGAAGGGTGCTGGTTTCAAACCTGAATAAATCTGTGCCAGCAGGTGGGCAAATTTTCAGTTATCCGCCTGTTGTGCATTAGCAGTTGCAACCCGAGCGAACAAATACCGCCGCATGGCCACCGACGGTCCATCGGCGCCCACTGAAAACTCATACAACGCATCGACGGGGGTGCGCGCCAACACCTCTTCTTGCAACGCCAAGCCGGTCACATCTTCGTGAAAGGCCACAAAGAGTTGGTCGTGCATGAACTTCGTCATGGCTTTGTCTTGCTGCGCGAAATCGCGACCGTGCACCACAAAATAATGGGTGGTGGTGGCTGTCTCAGGGGTTGGCAAATGCGCGGTGCGAATGCGGAAAGTCTCGCGCGCGTTTTCAGGCAATGTGCAGTCGTAAAACGACACCGACACCTCATGCATGCCCGGACTGCGAAACTCTGATCGCACAATGCGCGCCGCTTGGTTTTGACCCTGGATGCCTGTGGGCTCAGCCCATACGGGTGGCAGCGTGGTGGGCACCACATTGCGCTTGACCACGAAATGACCGTCGCCAATTTCAGTTTCGTAGGCAGCACCAGCGTAATCGGGAGTGCCAAAACTCTTGGCATGTAAAAAACTCAAATGGGTCAGGTCCAACAGGTTTTCATGCAAGCGCACATAGCTGGCCTTGAGGTACATGTAGCCTTTGGAGGTTTCCCAGTCGCCAGCTGTTAACCAAGTTTGCGCTGGCAGACGGCTTGCATCGGCTGATGCGCTGTCGCCCATCCAAATCCAAACCACAGGGCCACGCTCTAGCGTGGCATAAGTACGAACGCCCATGGCGCGCGGGCAAGTGGCTTGCGATGGCACATGCACGCAATCGCCTTGCGTGTTAAACCGCATACCATGGTAGGCGCAAATGATCTGGTCGTCTTTGAGTTCGCCCGCCGACAGCGGCATGGACCGATGCGGGCAGCGGTCTTCCATCGCCACCACTTTGCCATGTGCATCGCGAAACATCACGACACCACGCCCAAGCAAAGTGCGGGCAAGCAGTTGGGGGCCTACTTCCTCGGCAAAAGCGGCTACATACCACTCGTCAAACACAAACGGGGTGTGTCTGTCGGCCATCTTGGCTGAGGCAGCTTGTGTGGCTTGAATCACGTTGGTTGAAGGCAGCGTCATGACCGTCCATCCTTTTGGCTATGGGCTCATGATTTTAGGGTGATGCCCCGCGGGTCATGCTAGTCGCCGTTTGGCTTGCCGAAGGGGCAGAAGATGCGCTTGCTTTATGTGGGTTGTGCGTTGCCTGCACGTTGAATGCACTCTAAAAGAACTTGTTTTGCTTTGAGTTCGAGCTTATCAGTCAATCGGATGATTTCTGCCAATGTTTCATCTTCGCAATACAAATACGCTAGGGGCACGCCAAGTGCGGTGGCCAGTAAGAGTGATGTCGCTATTGCGGGTTCGTGTGCGCCGGTTTCATAGCGGCTGATGCGTGTACGGCTGCAAGATTCGTCTAAACCAATCGACACGCCTACTTTTTCTTGGGATAGGCCCAGGGCTTTGCGTCTGGCACGTAAACGAGCGCCAAAAAATGAAGCTCGGTAACGCTGCTGTTCGGACATCCTCTGAGTCTGAGGCTAAAGCAGATTCTGTGCGTTACATATATCGTAATCATTTAGACCAATGAACTGAGATCTCGCTTTTGATAAGCATCCCATTCGTCACTGTTAAAAAAAAAGAACCCAACAGTTCCTTTGTGTGTTTTGATGCGTGAAAAGATTCGCCACCGTATTGACCTGTCGATCATGTTTGCTGGTCTGACGGTGTTTATTTCAGACGGAACAAAGAGCATGCAACATCAGAAAACCATTCTTGTGGTTGATGACAACGGGAGTAATCGGTTGGTACCGGGCCTGATTCTTCGTCCTTTTGGTTTCAAGGTGCTTGAATCTTCCAGCGGACAAGAGGCCATTGATTTGTTGCCCCATGTGGAGGTTTCCGGTGTTCTCTTGGACATCCGAATGCCAGGATTGAGTGGTTTAGAGGTGCTGCGGCGCATCCGATCAGACCCCCGGCATCACAAAACCAAGGTCATTGCGTACACCGCCTATGCCAATTCCGGCGATGTGGGGGGCTTGCTAGCCCAAGGCTTTGATGCAGTGCTACTTAAGCCAATAAAAAGTATTGATTTGATTCATGTATTAAGCTTTTAGTGACAATAGATGCGGCATTTTGTGCCGTCTTTCAGTATTTTTCTTCCGGTAATTTGGCCTTCACATGGCACTATGAACGCCTTGCTTTGGAAGGAATTTCAGATGTTAGGTAATGAAATAGATAACAAACAGTTGACATCCATCATGACCGATTTAGCAGAGTTGCATCAATGGGAACTCGAAAACTCCCCCTTTTTGGGGACCATGACAGGCAGGCACTTGTATTTCAAGATCGCGCAGCGTTCGATTGGCGAAAGGGCGCTGCTTTCACGCTCACTGAAAGAACTCTATTCCGGCGCCAAGTTGAGTGAGAAAGCACTGCGTACACGCATGCGAGAGCTTGAGCGCAATGGCGTGATTGAGTCGGTGGCGTGTCAGGACGATGGACGTGCGAAGTATTTGATGCCAACCGAAAAATTCTACGAAGCCATTTATTTGCATGCGCAAGAGGCCAAAAAGATTTTCCAAAAGAATTTTTTAATGATTGAAAAGTAACACCCTAGAACATGCGATTTTTTTCTAAACAGGTGCCATGGGCACTTGGCTATGCCGTGCTTTTAGGATGTTTTGGTCAGCAAAGTTTGGCTCAAACCGCTACAAGTTTGACGCAGACCACTCAGAACACTGCGTCTACGAACGCCACCTCTCGCTTGCGGTTGCAATATTTATTAGAGGCCACCGCTGCAAGTTACCCATCGTTGATGGCCTCAAGAACAGAGGCACGTGCCAATGAACAAGATTTAGAGGCCACACAACGCCAGCGTTGGCCAACCTTCTCCTCATCAGTCGAAAGTCTCACGGGCAACACACGCTCTTATCCCAGCCGTTCTTTGCAAGTAGAACAAACCGTGTGGGACGCAGGAAGAGTGACCGCCCGTATTTCAGAGGCACAGGCCTCGGTCGATCAGGGCTATGTCAAAACCATTTTGCAACGGCAAGAGCTTTTTTTGCAGGTGTTGGCGGGATGGCAAAACCTCATGTCAGCCTCTGCACGCGCGCAGGTGGCTGCTCAGACCATCAAGCGTTTGCGCGAATTTCAGGCGCAAATGCAGCGCCGTGTGGATGCTGAAGCATCCCCGCGCATTGACTTGGAGTTGGCCAACGCACGTATGCTGCAAACCGAGGTGGAATTAGAAGCAGCACAGAGCAGTTTGCAAGTGGCATTGACGCGCTTAGAGCAACTCTCGGGCGAACAAAACTTGTCCACCTTTTTGCCAGATTTGCCAGCCATGCCGAGCTTGCAAGAAACACAGGGGTTGGCGCAAAAAATGTCGCAAATTGATTGGCACCGTGTTGCGGCTGAACACCCCAGCGTGATGCGCGCTCAGTTTGAGACGCAACAAGCCAAAAGCCGATTGAAAGCGAAGCAATCTGAAGGCTGGCCGCAGATTTATGTGCGCGCGTTTCAGCCCTTGGGTACCTTGCCCACATCTTCAGACACCGGCATGACAACCTTCATTGGCTTGCGATACACACCTGGGGCCGGCTTGTCAAACATCATCGAGGCGCAAGCGCTGGAGACCAGAATTTCAAGTGCCGAGTTGATGGTGTTAACGGCGCACCGTGACATTCAACAAACCTTGTTGAGTGACCAAGAAGAATGGACGAACACACGTAAGCGCATTGCTGCTTTGGAGAAGTCGGTGAAGGGCTCGGATCTGGTGTTGGCTTCTTACCAAAGGCAATTTCAAGCCGGACGAAAAACATGGCAAGACTTGTTAAATGCCGTGCGTGAATTGGCGCAAAACCAATACGCCTTGGTAGATGCACAAGCCGCCATGATGGGGGCGATGTATCGCTTGCAAGTTCGCATGGGGCAAGACCCCCAATATTGACCTGAAATAAACCGCAATGACAACCACACCAGATCCAACTTTCGCTTGGGCGATTCAGCGATTGGCGCAGATGCAAGGGGGCACTGTAGATACATTGCAGTTAAACGCAGCGGTGTCATCCCTCAAGACCACTGCTTCGCCACTGCAGACTTTGCGAGCTGTTTGTAAGCAAATGGGTGTCAAAGCACCTAAGCCCCAAAAGGTGGTGGACCGTGCCCATTTGCCTTTGCTGTGTCATGCAGACGAATGGGGTTGGGGGGTGGTGGCCGATCAAAACCCGCTCGGGCAATGGGTGGTTTTGACGCAGGCTGGGCAGAAACTAGCCTCGAACGATGAACTGCTGCACCGAACATTTCAGCTCTATTTGGGCGTTGAGATGGGGATTGGTCTTGGCATATTCAGCAAAGCATCAGGTGAGCTGACTTTTTTCTCGAATGTGCAACAAACCTTGTTGTTGTATAGACATGAGCTGATCGAAGCTTGTATTGCTTCCGCGTTCATTGGTTTTTTGGCGTTGGCCACATCGCTTTTTTCAATGCAGGTGTATGACCGTGTGATTCCCACGCGCAGTGAGTACACCTTGATGATATTGAGTGCTGGGGTGTTGATCAGTATCTTTGTGGAGCTGGCCATGAAGTTTGCACGTTCACACATCATGGACTATGTGGTGGTAGGACTAGACGGCAAACTGTCACGCGAAATTTTTCAACGGTTGCTGCAGTTGCGTGTGGATCAGGTGCCTGCATCGGTTGGCAGTTTGGCGGGGCAGTTGAGAGGCTATGAACAGGTGCGTGGTTTTTACACGGCATCCACTTTGTTCACCTTGATTGATTTGCCGCTGGCTTTGCTGTTCATTGTGGTGATCATGTTGGTGGCTAGCCCTTGGGTGGCAGTGGTGCCGTTGGTGTTTGGCGCTTTGGCGTTGTGGGTGGGTTTTTCCATTCGCACCAAGATCATGGTGCAGGCCAAATCAGGGGCAGCACTCTCCAACATGAAAACAGGTTTGTTGGTAGAGGCTGTTGAGGGCATTGAAACTATCAAGGCGGGTTCTGGTGGTTGGCGGTTTTTATCGCGCTGGATTGGGGTGAATGGTTTGACCATTCAAAGCGATTTGAAAATGCGAGGAGCTACTGACAGTGTGGGCTATTTCTCGGCCACGATCCAGCAAGTCAGCTATGCGGGCTTGGTGATTGCAGGTGCCTTGGTGGTGATGCAAGGCCACATGACGATGGGTGCGTTGATTGCCAGTTCTATTTTGAGCGGCCGTATTTTGGCGCCCATCATGGCGATTCCTGGTTTGCTGGTGCAGCATGCCCATGCGCAAGCGGCGTTGGAGGGTTTGGAAAAGCTGTATCACCTCAAAACCGATCACCATGGTGTGAACACACCGTTGGTGCCATCCACCTTGAAGGGACACTTTGCTTTAGAAGATGTGAAGTTTGCCTACGCAGACAACCCACCTGCTGTGGTGGTTCCCAAATTAGAAATACAAGCTGGCGAGCGGATTGCGGTGTTGGGTCCCATTGGTGCGGGTAAGTCCACTTTGCTTCGTTTGCTGAGTGGCTTGTATCACCCGCAAGCAGGGCGCGTTTTGCTCGATCACTTAGACCTGGCACACATCAGCCGTCAAGTGGTGAGTCAGCATGTGGGTTATTTGCAGCAAGACCATCGTTTGTTTCAGGGGACACTGCGCGAAAACCTGTTGATTGGCATGACCGACCCAGGCGACGAGGCTTTGATGGATGCGATGAAGCAAACCGGTATGGACAAGTTTGTGGCCTCGCACCCCAAAGGCTTGGACCGTGTGATCAGCGAAGGGGGCAAAGGTTTGAGCGGGGGGCAAAAACAGTTGGTGGCATTCACCCGTTTGATTTTGTGCAACCCCAATGTGTTGCTGCTCGATGAACCAACAGCCACCATGGATGAAGAGCAAGAGCGCCGCTGTTTGGCAGTCTTAGCGCAGCAGGCACAGATGGGTAAGGGCATGGTCATCGTGACGCACAAGCCTAGTGTGTTGCCGTTGGTAACACGTTTGATCGTGATGGTGGGACACAGCATTGTGTTGGATGGACCACGCGATGATGTTTTGCAAAAACTAAAACAACCGGTGATCTGACCATGCAGCACAAAAAACCAATCGACATGGATGTGCTGGATGTGCATGAAAAGCCCACATGGTCGCAACGCTGGTTGATAGCCATCCGCAACGCAATAGGCCGATTTACACACATGGTTTCGGTGAAAGTGTCGCCAGATGCTGAAACCATTCCTTCACTGCACGATGTGCATGCACCGCTGCGTTCGCGTTGGAGCTTGCGGGTGATGGTGGTGGGTTTGTTGCTGTTGTTGATTTGGTCAGCTGTGGGCATGATCGATCAGGTCACCCGCGCGCAAGCGCAAATTATTGCAGCGGAGCGCACGCAGTTGGTGCAATCGCCAGATGGCGGTGTATTGACGCAACTTCATGTGAAAGAGGGTGATGTTGTTAAAGCGGGTCAGCTGCTGGCGACTTTGCAAAAAGAAAGAGCTGCTGCAGCCGTATCAGACAGCAGCGCCAAGGTGGCTGCTTTGCGCATCACATTGACGCGATTGCATGCCGAGGTGTACGGCACGGCTTTGGTGTTTGAGGCTGATTTGCAGTCGTATGTTGACTACATTCGCAACCAAACCGATTTGTACAACAAGCGTCAACGCGCTTACAAAGACGATGTGAATGCGTTAGAAAACATTTTGTCGCTGGCAGAAGATGAGTTGCGCATCAACCGCCAGTTAGAGGCTACTGGCGATGTCAGCCGCGCCGAGGTGCTGAGGCTCCAACGCAGTGCAGCAGATGTGAGAGCGCAGTTAGCGGGCAAGCGCAACAAATATTTGCAAGACGCACAAGCAGAGATGACCAAGGCGCAAGAAGAGTTGAGCACGCAAGTGGAGCAACTGCGTGACAGAAGCCAAGTGCTGGAACACACCGAACTGTTGGCGCCGGTGGATGGCGTGGTCAACAACATCAAGGTCAACACATTGGGTGGCGTGATTCGCGCCGGTGATACGGTGATTGAGCTTTTGCCATCAGGCAACAACCTCATTGCCGAAGCCAAAGTGCCGCCTGCCGATATTGCCTTTGTGGCTGTTGGTCAGAGTGCCAGCGTGAAGTTAGATGCGTACGACTCTTCTATTTATGGCGCCATGCAAGGCAAAGTCAGCTATATCAGCCCCGATGTGTTGACCGAAGACAGCAAGCAAGGGCCCGTCACTTACTACCGCGTACGCATTGAAATCACCAATGCAGAGTTCAAAGGGGAGAAGGCGAAAGAAATTCACCTGCGCCCCGGTTTGACAGCCACGGTGGAAATCAAAGCGATGGAGCGTACGGTGCTCAGCTATTTGACCAAGCCAATCAGTAAAACTTTCAGTCAATCGATGGGAGAGCGTTGAATGATGTTGCAATCACTACACCGCGGTTGGCAGGGTTTATGCCAACATTTCGCGAGTAAGAAACCGTCTGCTGTAGAGGGGGCGATTGTGTTGCCGCCCGATTTGGTCAATCGCTTGTCGCATGAGATGCGTACTTCTTTGACGGGCATTGTGGGTTATGCAGAGTTCATTGAAGCGGGTGCAGAGCCTGCGATGGTGAACTTCACGGCCAAGATCATTCGCGAAAGCAGCCAAGAGTTGGCGCGATCGGTGCAGTCTTTCATCGATTTGTATCAGGTGATGTTGGTGCCTTCACATCTGCGTTGTACAGAGTTTGTAGCTGCCAAAGAAATTCATGCCTTGGTTCAAAAATACCAGGCGCAAGCCCATGCGTTGGATGTGAGTTTGATTTTCAATGTCTCTGATGATGTGCTGTCGGTCACGCTCCGATCAGACTTAGAACGATACACCAAAATGCTCGAGGCCTTGCTGGGCGGTGCCTTGGCCAATGCCGCCCGTGGGGCTGTGCTGGTGGTGGCGTTGAGCTTGCGTTCTGAACAGCAAGCGATTGAGCTTGCCATCTACGAGGTGGGTGGGGCTGATAAATCTGCGCAAAGCAAATTGCTGCAGCATTTCTGGAGCGAGCCGCACTATGTTTACAAAATGCAAGAGGGCCCAGGGGTGGACATGGCGTTGGCAAAAGCGTTGTTGATCAGCCTGAAGGGTCAAGCAGAGTTCAAGTCGGTCAAAGGACAGGGCGATCAACTGCGCCTGTTGTTGCCCCTGTATTTGTCAGTTTCTGAGTGAGGAGGGTCTTATGACGAACCGTGTGGTCATTGTGGTGGACGATAACTTGGCCAGTCGCATGTTGCCTGCCATCATTTTGCGTTCTTCGCCAGTGCAAGTTTTTGAATGCGAAACAGCAGAAGGCATTTGGCCGTTGTTAGCGCAGCATGATGTCAGCCATGTGTTGCTTGATATTTCAATGCCCGGCGCAGGTGGTGTAGAAGTTGCTCAAAAAATCAGAGACCAGCCCCAATTCGCCAACATCAAGTTGGTCGCTTACACCGCAGATGCGCGCATGGCGCAGGCTGAATGGTTAGCAAGCACTGGGTTTGGTGCTGTGTTGATCAAACCCATCAAGCGGTTTGATTTGTTGGAGTCGTTGGATTTGGCGCCGCCGCATCAACCGCATCAATTAGACGACCAAACTCGCTCCTCTCAGGCCTGACGCAATGTAGGTGACAGGTGTGCAAGGCGAGCAAGGACCAAGCTTCTTAGAATGCTTGCATGCCACTCAGCCCTGATGCCCATCGTTCATTCGCCAATCGGCGCGAAGCCTTCTGGCAGGGCATTCGCGATGCCATGGGTGCCCCGGTGTTGGTGTTGTTGGCGGGCATGGTGGGTTTTGGCGCGATGGGGCACACCAGTGGCTTAGACGCTTGGTCGACAGGTTTGACCAGTTTGTTGATGTTTGCTTTGCCGGGACAAGTGGTGATGTTGGAGATGTTTCTCTCTGGCTCGTCGTTGCTGGCCATCGGTTTTGCGGTCACGCTCACATCAACACGGTTCATCACCATGGTGGTCACTTTGTTTCCGCAGTTGCACCGCCATGATCGCAACCCCATGTTGTATGTTTGGGTGCATTTGGTGGCCATGACGGCGTGGGCTTTGTCGATGCGCGAATTTCCAAGCATCGCCCCCAAGCACAGGTTGAGTTACTTCATCGGGTTGGGCTTGCCGTGTTGGTTGATTTCTTTGCCCGGCACGGTGCTGGGGTATTTCATTGCAGGTTGGGTGCCCTCAGCGATCACGCTGGGTTTGGTGTTCATCAACCCACTGTTTTTTTTACTGACCTTTGCCGAGGTCAAGCCCTGGGCCAATCGCATGGGGGTTGCGCTGGGGTGTGTGTTGGGCCCCGCTTTTTTTCTCTGGGACGCTGACAGCAGTTTGTTGACCACAGGTTTGGTGGGGGGCACATTGGCTTATGCGATTGACAGACGATGGTTGCGCTCACCACCGCAGGAGGTGAAGCCATGATGACCGATGCTTCTCAACATGTGGCATGGGCTTTGGTCGCGGCAGGTGTGGGCACTTATTTGTGCCGTGCCATGGGCGTGAAGTTGTCAGGGCACATTCACCAAGAGAGCGAGATTTTTCGCTGGCTGTCTGCTGTGACTTACGCCATGGTGGCGGCGTTGACGGTGCGCATGATTTTGCTGCCCATTGGTTTGTTAGACACCGTGCCTTTGTGGATTCGCATTGGCATTTGCGTGTTGAGTGTGGGGGTGATGGTGTCTCACCCCAAACGACGCATGGTGCCCGCTTTGATGACGGGCACGCTGTTGATGTTGTTGTACGGCGGGTTACGCTGAGCGCATCAACTGTCGTGCTTGATCGAAATGGTTTTGAGCACCGTGAAACCATAGAGTGCTTCAAAACCTTTTTCACGGCCCCAACCGCTGGCTTTGACACCACCAAAGGGCAGCTCGATGCCGCCCCCTGCACCGTAGTTGTTGATGAACACTTGGCCTGCACTGACTTTGCGTGCCATGCGCATTTGGCGTGCGCCATCGCGTGTCCACACACTGGCAACCAAACCGTAGTCGGTGCCGTTGGCCAAACGAATGGCGTCAGCCTCGTTGTCAAACGGCATGGCTGCGATGACAGGGCCAAACACTTCTTGTTGCGCCAACGGATGGTCGATGGGCACATCTCTCACCAAGGTTGGCACTTGGTAAAACCCGTTTGGTGATGCCTCTTTGGCAATGGCACCTTGCGCGGCGATGGGCAAGTGGTCTTGTTGTGCTTGTGCTAAAAAGTTTTTGACCCGCGTGAGTTGGTTGCTGCGAATCAAGGGGCCGCAATCTAAGTCGAGTTGGGGAGGGCCCACGCGCAGTTGTTGAAAGGCTTTTGAGAGTTTGGCAATCACTTCTTCATAAGCTGAAGCTTCGACCAACAAGCGACTGCCTGCTGAACAGGTTTGACCTGCGTTTTGCACAATGGCATTGACCACCACCGGCACCATGGCCTCCATGTCGGCATCGGCAAACACGATTTGGGGTGACTTGCCGCCTAGCTCGAGCGTGACAGGTGTGAAGTTTGCAGTAGCTGCTTGCACCACCAACTGCCCCACAGTGGGTGAACCGGTGAAGGACACATGGTCAATGTCAGGGTGCTTGACCAAAGCGTCGCCCGCTTCGTGGCCATAGCCTGTGACGATGTTGAGTGCACCCTCAGGAAAACCAACCTCAGCAGCGAGTTGTGCAATGCGCAGCAAGGACAGACATGCGTCTTCAGATGGTTTGACCACGCACGCATTGCCTGCTGCCAACGCGCCGCCCACGCTGCGCCCAAAAATTTGCATGGGGTAGTTCCACGGCACGATGTGACCTGTTACACCATGCGGTTCACGCACGGTCAACACGGTGTAGCCGTTTTGGTAGGGAATGGTGTGGCCCAACAACTTGTCAGCTGCACCCGCATAAAACTCGAAATAGCGCACCACGGCTGCAGCATCAGCGCGCGCTTGTTTGAGGGGTTTGCCGCAATCGCGCGATTCGATTTGCGCCAATTCTTCGGCATGGTCTTGCAGTTTGTACGCCAACTTCATCAGCAAGCGACCGCGTTCGGCAGCGGTGAGTTGCCCCCATGCGCCTTCATAAGCGTGACGCGCAGATTGCACAGCTTGGTCGATGTCTGTCGCGTTACCGCGTTGCAAGGTGTCGAAGGTTTCGACCGTGGCGGGGTCGATCACATCAATGGTTTGAGAGGATGTGCCTGACACCCATTGGTTGTCGATGAAGTGTTGTTGCATGTGCGTTCAATGTTTGTTTTTGAACCAACCTAAGCCTGCCGAGGTGCCGTTGGGTTGACCACCCAGTTTGGGTTTGTATTCGCAACCGACCCAACCTTGCCAGCCGCATTCGGCAGACACTTGGTCAATCACATCGAACAAATAGGGGTAGTTGAGTTCACCAATGTCTGGTTCGTGGCGCTCAGGCACACCAGCAATTTGAAAGTGACCGACTCGGCCTGTGGGCAAGTATTGGCGAATTTTCATGGCCACATCACCTTCCACAATTTGCAGGTGATACAAATCCATTTGCACTTTCAAGTTGGTGGCACCCACGGCTGCAATGATGTCATGTGCATGGTCTTGGCGGTTCAAGAAGAAGCCGGGAATGTCGCGTGTGTTGATGGGTTCGATCAACACATCACGCCCATGCGTTGCAGCCAGTGTGGCGGCCCATTTCAAATTGGCCACATAGGTGGGCAAGTTGGAGGCGCGCGTTTGGCCGTCTCCTAGCAAGCCAGCCATTAAATGAATGCGTGGGCAGTTGAGCACTTCAGCATATTCGAGTGCCATGTGCACACCGGTTTGAAACTCTGCTTCGCGTCCGGGCAAGCTGGCGGTACCACGGGTGTTGCTGGCCCAGGCTGCGTCAATGCTGGCGGCATCGGTGCCACCGGGTGGGGCGTTGAACAACACTTGTTGCAAGCCATTGTTTTTCAAACGCGCTGCCAGCTCAGCAGCGGGGTAGGCATAGGGAAACAAATATTCCACGGCTTTGAAACCGTCTTTGGCGGCCGCTTCGAAGCGATCGAGAAACGGCAGCTCGGGATACATCATGGACAGGTTGGCGGCGAATTGAGGCATGGCTGTGTAAATTAAAAAATGGATGGTTTACCAACGCGCACCAAAGGTTTTTTTCAAATCTTCGATGTGTGCTGTGGAGAGGAGAGTAGGCGCAGCGTGCGATGTGTGCATCAGCTTGGCGGTTTCTTCGAGTTCTTCCAAGGTGGCCATGGCTGCGGCAGGCGTGTCGTGCCACACATTGGGGCCTAAGCGCGAGAGCATGACCGCGCGAATGGGGGTGCCTTGCTGGCCGTAGCGTTGAATGGCTTGCTCGACTGCATCAGCCGCTTCGGTGGCGCCTGGGCGGTGGTAATCGATGACAGGCACATGCCCCACTTTCATGACGAAGTAGGGAGTGATGGCGGGCAGCAATTCGCGTTCACTGGCAAAAGTGCTTTGAACGGTAGAAGACTGCAACGTCAGCGCCACACAATGGGTGCTGTGGGTGTGAATGACGCAGGCGGTGTTGGCATCAAACGCGCGAGCTGTGGCGTAGATGCGCGCATGCAAGGCGATGGTTTTGCTGGCTTTGTCGCCGCTCATTTGTTGGGCGTTGTGATCGAGCTTGGCCAAGCGCGCTGGGTCTAAAAAACCCAAACAAGCATCGGTGGGGGTGATCAAGAAACCATCGTCCAATCGCACGCTGATGTTGCCTGCGGTGGCGTGTACATAGCCGCGGTCAAACAAACTTTTGCCAATGCGGCAGATTTCTTCGCGGGCTTGTGATTCAGTCATGTCAATGCGTCAATGCAGTTGTTGAAAGGCCTTGGTGAAAAAGTCGTCGGTGCCAAAGTTCCCAGATTTCAAAGTCAGGTGAATGGCCTGTGCGCTGGTGTGTGCATGGCACCAAGGCACACCGGGGTCAATTTGCGGGCCAATTTGCAGTTGCGTGATGTCCAGTGCTTGCACGCAAGCGCCTGAGGTTTCGCCGCCTGCCACCAACAGTTGTTGCACACCCATCTCAACCAAACCTTTGGCAATGGCGGCAATGGTGTTTTCAACCAATGCGCCTGCGGCTTCGACGCCGAGTTGTGTTTGCACTGCTTTGACGGCCTCGGGGGCAGCGGTGGAATACACCAGCACTGGTCCACTCGACAAAAGAGGTTGCGCCCACTGCAAAGCTTGCTTCACAACATCTGCACCCTTTGAGGTGCTGTTGGCCAAAGCCAAGGGGTCAATTGCGAACGCAGGGCGACCGGTCTGTTTGAAATGCGCAACTTGTCGATTGGTGGCTTGCGAACAGCTGCCAGACACCACGGCTTGCAAGCCTTGCGCTTGGGGTAACACGCTGGCTTGTGGTGTGGGGCTCAAACCAAAATTGGCAGGCAAACCAATGGCCACGCCAGAGCCAGCTGTCACCAAGGGCATGTTTTTGAGGGCAGGGCCCAAGCGCTGCAAATCGTCGTTGGACACAGCGTCCACCACGGCGATGGATATGCCTTGTGCTTTGAGATCGTTCACCCGTTGTGCAATGGCTTGCGCGCCTTGTGCAACAGTTTTGTGGTCGATCAAACCCACTTTGCCTTTGCATTGCGCTTGTATGACGCGCACCAAGTTGGCATCGGTCATCGGCGTGAGTGGGTGGTGTTGCATGCCCGATTCGTTGAGCAACACATCGCCCACAAACAAATAGCCTTTGAACACGGTGCGACCGTTGTCGGGAAAAGCGGGTGTGGCGATGGTGAAGTCGGTGTGCAAAGCTTGCATCAGCGCTTCAGTCACTGGGCCGATGTTGCCTTGTGCTGTGCTGTCAAAGGTAGAGCAGTATTTGAAATAAATTTGCGCAGCACCTTGTGCTTGCAACCAAGTCAAGGCTTGCAACGATTGATCGATGGCTTCTTGCGGTGCAATAGTGCGTGACTTCAAAGCCACGACTACCGCATCGACTTCTGCACCCAACGGGTTGGTGGGTACACCGATGGTTTGCACCACGCGCATGCCTGCGCGTACCAAATTGTTGGCCAGATCAGTGGCACCTGTGAAGTCGTCGGCAATGCAGCCGAGGTGAATGCGATGTGTCATGGTTTGTCGATCACTTGAAGCCCATCACATGGGGCAGCCAGTTGCTCAAGGCTGGTACGAAGGTCAACACCACCAACACAACACCATGCGCCCACAAGAAGGGGGTGAGTTCGCGGGTGAGATCCGACAAAGGCACGCGCGACACATTGGAGGTCACAAACAACAGGCCGCCCACGGGCGGTGTGATCATGCCCAGTGTGAGGTTGTAGATGACGATCATGGCGAAGTGAATCGGGTCAATGCCCACTTTTGCCGCCACGGGTGCCAAGATAGGAACCAGCACCATCACGCCTGGCAAAGGTTCAATGAAGATGCCAAAGAGCAACAAGAAAATGTTGATGACGATCAAGAAAGTCCATGGGCTGAGTTGCATCTCCACAATCCAATTGGCCACAATTTGTGGCACACCTTCAATGGTCAAGACCCATGCAAACGATGCAGACATGCCAATGATGAGCAACACCGAAGCGGTCAACAGCGCAGAGCGCGACAAGATGTCGGGCACGGCTTTCCATTCGAGTGTGCGGTACACATACTTACCGCAAAGCAGGGCGTAAAACACAGCCACCACCGAAGCTTCTGTAGGTGTGAACCAACCTGCGCGCATGCCACCCAAAATGATGACGGGCAACAAAATGGCAGGCATTGCTTTCCAAGTGGTTTCTAAAATTTGTTGGCGTGTGGGCGATTCGTCATCACCCTTGTAGTTGCGTTGTTTCGAAACATACCAATTCACCACACACATGGCAACGGCAATCAACACGCCGGGAATCAGACCTGCCACAAACAAGGCGCCGACCGAAACATTGTCATCCGCCAAGGCGTAAATGATCATGATGATTGACGGTGGAATGATGGGCCCCACAATGGCAGTTGACGCAGTGAGTGCAGCTGCATAAGCGCGCGAATAGCCTGCTTTGTCCATCATGCGAATCAGCATGGAGCCAGGACCTGCCGCATCGGCCAAGGCCGAGCCAGAGATGCCTGAGAAGAAAGTGAGTGACACCACATTGGTGTAGCCCAAACCACCGCGACGGTGGCCGACAAATTGACCGGCAAATTTCAACAACACTTCGGTGAGCGAACCCCCGCTCATCAACTCAGCGGCCAAGATGAAAAACGGCACCGCCATGAGCGGAAAGCTGTCAATGCCGGTGAAGGTTTCTTTCAACAACACCAACAAAGGGAAATTGCCTGAGACCAACAAAGCCGTGACGGTCGACAGCCCCAGTGCAAACGCAACGGGCACGCCAATGGCGAGATAGATACACGCAGAAATTAAAAGGATGACGCTGGCATTCATAGGGAGGCACTCGCGGTGGCATCAAAGTGAGCATCGGCAGCAAATTGGCGTTCAAGCACATAGTCCTTGACGATCAGCAACCAATGGATGAGAGTCATAGCTGCACCGATGGGTAAGGCAGCATAAATATAGGCAAATGAAATTTGTGTGGCCGGTGTTTGTTGGTATTGGGTGCGGTCCATGTATTCCAAACCAAACCAAATGAAAAACACAAACAAACCGGTCAGCAACAGGGCAATGACCAAGCGCATGGCAACGGCCAAGGGGCGGGGTAAGGTGTCTTGCAAATTTTCAACAGCGATGTGTCCGCCATAGCGCAACACAGGGCCACAACCGATGAAGGTTAACCAAATCATCAAATGACGCGCCACCTCTTCGGCCCATTCAATCGAGACATTGGTGGTGTAGCGCAGTACCACATTGGCAAAAATGATGACCGACATCACGGCGAGCATGATGATGAGCATCCATTTGTTGGTGGCCACAAAGTAGCGTTCAAATGTTTTCATGATGGGTTCGATGGCAATAACGGGTTCAAATGAAAAGCGGGTGGCGAAGCGTTTTGCACTTCAGGCCGCCCGCTTTGAGGCACAACTTGGGGTTGTGCTTACCTGACTTCTTGGATTTTGCGAATGTTGTCCGCGCCAAACTCTTTAGAGTATTCGGCGTAGGGGGCAATCAATGCATTGCGGAAGGCTTGGCCGTCCACTTTGCGAACCACGGTCATGCCTTCTTTTTCAAGTTGAGCAATGCCGTTGTCTTCGTCTTCATTGACTTTCTTACGTTGTGCCGTAGAAGCATTTTTGGCAGCTGCGTAAAACACCTTTTTGTCAGCATCGCTGAGCTTGTTCATCAAGCGAGGTGAGGTGATGAGCAAAGCAGGTGAGTACACGTGGCCAGTCAATGACAAGTGTTTTTGCACTTGCGAGAACTTAGAAGCCAAGATCACAGGAATAGGGTTTTCTTGACCATCCACAGTGCCTTGTTGCAACGCACCAAACACTTCAGGAAACGCCATGGGTGTGGGTTGAATGCCAAATGCGCGATAGCCTTCCATGTGCACTTTGTTTTCCATGGTGCGCATTTTCAAACCTGACGCATCTTCGGGCTTGACGATCGAGCGCTTGTTGTTGGTCATGTGGCGGAAACCGTTTTCAGTCCATGCCAAAGCCACCAAACCTTTGGAAGGGAATTTGGTCAGAATGTCTTGACCAATCGGGCCGTCCATCACTTTGCGTGCGTGCGCATAGTCACGGAACAAGAAGGGGATGTCAACAATTTTCACTTCTGGCACAAAGTTGCCGACAGGACCAGTGGAAGTGTTAACGATGTCAAGTGTGCCCAGCTGGACCGCTTCAATCATTTCGCGTTCACCACCCAAAGCGCTGCTTGGGAACTGTTGGCACTTGTAGCGACCTTGTGTGCCTTTTTCAATGTCATCACAAAACACAGTGCTGCCCACGCCATAGTGCGATGTGGCCGTGGTGGCATAGCCAATTTTGATGATGGTTTGAGCTTGTGCAACTGAAATGCCAGCGGCAAAAACGGCCAAAGCGATGAGGGAACGTTTCATGTTGTCTCCTAGTAGAAAGGGGTTGATTATGAAGAGCCTGTTGTTTGCCACCGGTTCGGGTTTTCGCCGAGGTGACAGTTGGTTTAATTTTGTTTTCCTTTGGGTAATTCAATGCCTGGGAATATCTTGATCACCGCGCTGTCGTCCTCGCGTGCATAGCCCGCGGTTGAGGCTTGCATGAACATTTGGTGCGCGGTGCTGGAGAGGGGCAGCGGAAATTTGCTGGCGCGTGCAACATCCAACACAAGCCCCAAATCTTTTACAAAAATGTCGACGGCTGACAGCGGTGTGTAGTCGGCTGCCAAAACATGTGCCATGCGGTTTTCAAACATCCAGCTGTTGCCCGCGCTGTGGGTGATGACGTCATACAGGGCCTCTGCGGGAACGCCTTCCCGCAACCCCAACGCCATGGCTTCAGCTGCGGCCGCAATGTGAACGCCAGCCAGCAGTTGGTTGATGATTTTGACTTTGCTGCCAGCGCCTGCACAGTCGCCAAGCTTGTAAACCTTGGCGGCCATGGCTTTGAGCAAATGTTCGCATTTGGCATAGGCCTCGGGCTTGGCCGCGGTCATCATGGTCATTTCGCCACTGGCCGCTTTGGCGGCACCGCCAGAGATGGGCGCATCCACATACAAGATGCCCAATTTTTCAAGCCGTGCTTCGAGTGCGACAGACCAATTGGGGTCGACGGTTGAGCACATCACAAACACGCTGCCTGGTTTGAGTGTGCTGGCACAACCTGTGCCGTCAGCGTTGGGGCCAAACAGCACTTCTTCGGTTTGTGCGGCGTTGACCACCACAGAAATCACCACATCGCAGGCTTGGCCCAAAGACATGAGGTCAGCATAAGCGTGCCCGCCTTCAGACGCAAATTTTTGCGCCACTTCTGAGCGGACATCGAAAACATGTGGCGCATGGCCTGCGCGACGCAACGACGAGGCCATGCCATGGCCCATGGCGCCTAAACCGATAACGCCGACGGTGAGAGAAGAAGTTTGCATGGTGTTCGCTCAATAAATTGGTGTGATTGTCATACAAATTCTTCGATGCCATTCGACTTGAGTTTCAGGGTTTACCCTGCGGACTTTTTGACCAATGGCAAGGCGAGTTCACCGCCTTCTTGGCTCCAGAAACTGCTGTCGGCTTGTTGAATGCGTTTGGCTGCATTTTTCATATGCAAGGTGGCAGCGCGATGGGCCAGTTTGCTGTCGCCGTTTTCAATGGCTTGTGCAATGGCGAGGTGTTCGTTGCGCACGGCATTGGCAAAGTCTTCGCGACGCGCCTCGTTGGCGCGCGTCACTCGGGTGCCTTCGCGCAAAAATTGCGCGAGGTAGTCCAGCGTGCTGATCAAAAAGGGGTTGCCTGCCGCGGTGGCAATGGCACGATGGAATTGCACATCTTCTGCCACACCATCTTCACCGCGAGCCACTGCTTTGTCGAGTCGCGTCAAGGCGTTTTGTATGGCTTTGATGTCACTGGCTGTGCGCTTGGTAGCAGCCAAGGCGGCGCACTCGGCCTCGAGCGCACGGCGCACTTCAACAATTTGAATCACCGCTTCACGCGAAGCAGCGTGTTTCATGTCGAAGTTCAGCGGTTGAAAACTGTTTTGTTGGCTGACATAAATGCCGCTGCCTTGTTGTGACTCAATCAAGCCTAAAGATTTGAGCCTCGACAAAGCTTCACGAACGACGGTGCGACTGACCCCAAATTGCGCCACCAATTGCGCCTCGGTGGGCAATTTGTCACCCGACTTGAGTTTGCCCTTGCCAATGACAGACGCCAGCTGTTCCGCGACCTGAACAGACAAGCGGTGTGTGGTGGCTAGGGGTTTGAATAAGGGTGGCATGCGATCGGTCAATCTGACTGATGACTGCGAGACGAACAAAGCTCAACCGCCAGCGGCCAGTTTTGCCAACGCACGCACATCGCTCGCCTTGCCAAGGTTCCAACATGCTTGAATCAATGCTGTGCTTTGGTCTTTGCCAATCACCACATCGCTCATGGCGTGGAATTTTTGTTCAAGCGCTGTATCACTCATGGGGCGTTCCATCGAACCAACGGCGTGCTCAACGAACACATGGACTTTGCGACCGTCTTTCAACACCGCAGTGACATCTGCGCTTTCTTCGCGAATGCTGTTGTCCACCTGCGCTTGCACTTTGCGGCGCAAGGCCACCACATCTTCGCGCGTGACGATTTCGTCTGCGTATTCTTCTTCAGCAGCTCGGCCAAAAATCAGGCCGGCTGCACAGCCGTGGTACACACTGAATTTGCCTTGCAAACCGTCCACGGGTTCTTTCTTGCCGGTCAACTCCAGCACCAAAGAATGCACACGCAAATCAATGCGTTCGACATCTTCGGGCTTCACACCTTGCGCACGCAATTGCACACAAGCATCGATGCTGGGGTGAATCACGATGCCGCATGCAAACGGCTTGTAGGTGTTGAAGCTGATTTCGAACCGTTTGCCCAACTCATGCGTGACTTCGTTCCAGTCGTATTTGGTGGACACCACTTGCGTCCAACCTCTGGGTGCTTCGAGCGCTTTGGGGCTGGCGGTGAAACCTTGCTTGGCGAGCAGGGCAGACATCAAACCTGCACGCGCTGCTGCGCCGGGGTGAAAGGGTTTGGTCATGGTGCCAAATTGCTCACGCAAACCAATGGGTTGCGAAGCTGCAATGCCCAAGGCCATCGCCGTTTGGTGTGCGTTGAGTTTGAGCAAGCGCGCGCACCCAGCTGCAGCGCCCAACATGCCGGTGGTGCCTGTGATGTGCCATCCACGGTCGTAATGTTGTGGATACACCGTGTTGCCCATGCGGCAAGACACATCGATGCCCAACACCAATGCATCGATCAACTCGCGACCCGACGAACCCGTGTGCTCCGCCAAAGCCAGCAAGGCCGACGCCACGGGGCCTGCAGGGTGAATGATGGTTTTGAGATGCGTGTCGTCAAAGTCAAAGGTGTGTGACGAGATGCCGTTGATCAACGCTGCGCTGCCCATGTCCACTTTTTCTTTGCGACCCGCGAGCGTCGCTTGAGGCGCAGGTTGCAACATTTGCACAGCGGCCAATGCGGCGTCTGCAGCTTGGTGTTTGGCGGCGCCCACGGCACAGCCCAACCAATTGAGAAATGTGCGGTGCGCTTCGTGGTCCACATCGTCGCCCCAACCTTTGGATGGGTGATGGGTCACAAAGTCAGCCAATATTTGGGTGATGGCGGGGGCGTTGTTGTCTGCAATGACAGTGGTGTTGGTGGCCATGATGCTTTGCGAAGTTAATAAAAGAACGAAGGTTGAATTGTGCTTTAGGCGTCCAGCACGATTTGCCGTGCCTTGGCCAAAGCGCTCCAGCGGGCCAAGTCGGCTTTCATGTAGTTGCCAAAAGCCTCTGAAGACATGGGCATCAGCTCGACAGCCTCAGAGGCCAACTTGTCTTTGAAGTCTGCTTGTGACAACACTTGAGACAAAGCGTCGTTGAGCTGTTTCACGATGGGCGCGGGCATGCTGGCAGGGCCCACAATGCCATACCACTGCTGTGCGTCAAAGCCTTTGATGCCGGCCTCTTCGAGAGTGGGTGCGTCTTTGAGTTGAGGATGTCTTTGTGTGCCGGTGACCGCCAAAGCTTTCAATCGACCGCTGCGAATGTGTGGCAGGGCAGCCGCCAATCCAGGAAACATGGCCTGCGTTTGCCCTGCAATCAAATCGGTGATGGCAGGGGCAATGCCGCGGTATGGGATGTGCACCATGAACGCATTGGTCTGCATTTTGAACAACTCAGCACACAAGTGCGTGAGCGAGCCCGGACCTGCTGAGCCGTAAGACATCTTGCCTGGGTTTTTGCGTGCATATTCCAAAAAGCTTTTCACATCGCTCACCGCAAGGGCGGCATTGACGACCAGTACATTGGGTGTGCTGCCTATCATGCCTATCGGCGTGAAGTCTTTGATGGGGTCGTAAGGGAGTTTGCGCGTGGCGGGTGCGGTGCCGTGCGTGGCGACATAGCCTTGCATGAGGGTGTAGCCATCAGCCGCGGCGCGCGCGGTGTTTTGCGATGCAATGACACCGCCACCCCCTCCGATGTTGTCAACCACCACGGTTTGATTCAAAACTTTGCCTAGGCGCTCGCACACGGCACGGCCCACCATGTCTGAGCCACCGCCCGCCGCGACAGGCACGATGTAGCGAATGGGCTTGCTGGGATAGGCGGACTGTGCCAAGCCAGACAGCGAAAGGCCCAAGGCCATGGGAGGGGCTAGCAATAAATCGCGTCTCTTCATGGGCACCTCTTGCGCAAAAGTCTAGGGTTGCACAGTGTCTCTTTATTTGAAGGATTCTTCAGCCAACGGCGTATCTTGGGTGACAGATGCTGGACAAGACGCAAATGAATTTCCGTTCCGTTTGATAGTTTTAGATGGATAAATTTTGAGTTTTGGTTAGGAACAACCTTCAGAAATTCGGCTAAGTCGTTGCATTCAATGGATTTTTTTTCTGCAAATAAACAACAAAATTGCCGAAAACATGAGTTTTTGGTGATTTGTTTGCTACCATTTGGGGTAAGGAGTTCATATGTCCAATCAATCTGATTCGCTCGAAAGTGTTGTTATTGGTGACGGCGTTGTCGTCAAGGGTACGTTTACCGTTCCCTCGAAAGCCATCATTAATGGTGTCATTGAAGGGGACTTGACAGCAGAAGAAGTGCTGATCGGGCCCACCGGCAAAATCACTGGCCGTGTTTCTGCCAAGGTGATCGATGTGCGTGGCCAGCTCCACAACACCATCATCAGCGAAAAGAGCCTGATCGTGCGTGCCACCGGCAAGATTGCTGGCAAGGTGCAGTACTCAGAGATCGAAATCGAAAAGGGTGGCGAAATCGAAGGTACCTTGAGCCAAGGCGCCACCGGTCCCGTCATCACCATGGGTGGTGCCGCACCAGCCGCCTGATAACGGCTCATTCTTATGCTGTTTCCTCGACTGATCAAAGGCGCGCGCATGCTGCCCGGACTGGTGTCCGAGGGGTGGACGCGTCAGTACGAGGACGCACGCATCATTCTTGAGCAAAACGGCGATCTGCACTACCTCAACTTGAGTGCGCGGGTTCAGCGTTTTTTCGTGCGCGGCGGCATTTTGCTCACAGGCTTCATGTTGATTGCCATTTTGGTGTTGCTGTTCACCAGCATCAACTTGATGATCAGCCGCGCTAAATTAGAGCGCTCGCACGAAGAGGTGTATCGCGCATTGCTCAGCAGTGCGGTCGATGCTGACACGGGCGAGCAAGTCACCATGAATGACGAGCAAATGCTGGCTCTGGCGCAAACCATTCGCGACCGCGACATGAGCATTCGCCGTTTCGTGGACACCTCTATGGTGGCCGTGTCGCAAGAAAACGTGTCGATGAAGTCGCAGCTTGACAGCTCTGGTTTGACAGAGAAGATCATCAAAATCATTCAGCAAAACGCGGCCAATGGTGGTTTCAGCGCCGAAGGCGATTTGAGTTCCAACCCTTTGTTGCGTGGCAAAGTGGCTGATCAATTGGCCACCAACCGTGGTTTGCGCGAGGTGATGTATGCCTTGCCCACCAACATGCCCGTGGCCAATTACAGCGTTTCATCAGACTTCGGCATTCGCCGTCATCCCATTTCGGGCATGACGCACTTTCACACAGGGCTCGATTTGTTGAGCGAAACAGGTGACGACAAGGTGCATCCTGTCAAACCGGGTGTGGTGGTGTTGGCGCAGCCCCATCCTCAATACGGCAACATGGTGGTGATCCGTCACACCAATGGCGTCGAGTCTTTATATGGTCACTTGGCTAACTTCGGTGTCAAAGTGGGTGACAAAGTCACCACTGAATCGGTGTTAGGCATGATTGGCAACACAGGTTCCTCAACAGGTAAACACCTGCATTTGGAAATTTTGATCGGCGGATATCCCGTCAACCCACAAAAAGTTATTCGGACGGCACAATATGTTCAACAAATCCAAAACCAACAACAGTAACCCCTCTAACGAGAGCGAAGCTGTGGCCGAAGTGGAAGAGGCGCAGCCAACCGAAGTTCAACCTGTGACAACACAACCCGCAGCCCCCGTACCAGCACCGAGAGTCAACATGATGGAAATGATTTCAAACACCGCCACCAAACCCTCTATTTTGAGCGAGGGCTTTTCATTCCGTGGCGAGATCGCTGCCAAAGGTGCGATTCACGTTGAGGGCTCATTGAACGGTCAAGTGCAAGTGGATGAATTGACCATCGGTGCACGCGGTCAAGTTGAAGGCGTAGTGACTTGCAGCAGCTTGCACATCAAAGGCAAGTTTTCCGGTACTGCGACATGCGATGAATTGATCGTGACATCCTCGGCTGCTGTCGATGGTCATGTGGTCTACAAAACCTTGTCGGTGCAAAAAGGCGCTTCGATCAAAGGCGAATTGCTGCTGGTCAAATAAAGTGCATCAGCGCATATTTTGTATGCGCTGCGCTTGAACTCACATGAGTGATACACCACAAACCATCAACGGCGAGTTGCTTCGCCTCAAGCGCGAATCACTGGGTTGGTTGATCAGCGATTTGGCCACCCGTGCTTGCATGTCGATCAAGCAAATCAAGCAATTGGAAGAGGGCGGTTCAAGCTCTTTTTACAGTGAATCTGTCAAACTCACCTCGGCCAAAAAAGTAGGCGCTATTTTGGGCTTGACCCAAGATGAAGTGTTTGGTGTGGTCACTCAAGAGCCAGAAGTTGCGGCGCAAGACGCAGATGCAATGGTGTCTGAAATGGTTTCAGACACACCTGCACATGGTTTGATGTCGCACACCGGTGAATCTGCTGCGAACCTCGCAGAGGTGACAACAGATGCACCTCAGGTGCAAAGTGAATCGCAAATGTCTTCTGCATCGTCAACCGAAGTGGCGGTTGCACCTGGTCAAAATGCGGCTGCGCCGGTGGCTGAGCAGAAAAACAAAACACCTTTGGGCGCTATCGCTGCCTTGTTTGTGGCTGCGTTGGCAGTGGCCGCATGGATGCGACCTGAGTCTGAACCCGTGGCTGTAGAGCCTCCGCCACCACTTCAAACTTTGCCTGCTGAAACACCAGATGGTGCTGCCAGCGCCGCTTCGGCTGAGGCTGCAGCTACACCTGCTTCCGCTGCCAGTTCAGCTTCTTCAAGTGCTTCTGCTGCTTCGCCTGCTGTTACCCCTGCGCAGCCCCAAGCGTCGGTTGCACCGTTAGCGGCAAAGACAACAACGGTACCTGCGGCACCTTCGACCTCAGCCTCCGCCAGCAAGCCGCTCTAAGCGGCTTTTTTATTGCCTGGGGTTATTTATGCAGCGCGAATTGCGCGCGCGTCAATTGTCGGCACCCAGCGCCAAAGCTTCCTCTCGGCTGCGTGCGAGTGCAACTTCATCCACCCCATTGACCGGCCAATTGGCCATGTGTTTCATAGTCAGACTGTGCATGGCTTCGATCCAACTGGCTTGTTTGTTCAAGCACGGTATGTAGTGGAATGTTTTGCCGCCTGCATGCAGAAAAGCTTCTTGCGCTTCTTGTGCAATTTCTTCCAATGTTTCCAAGCAATCGCTGGTGAAACCGGGGCAAATCAAGTCAACACGCTCAACACCGTTTTGGGCCATGTCGATCAAAGTGGGTTCGGTGTAGGGCTCTAGCCATTTGGCTTTGCCAAAGCGCGATTGGAAGGTCACTTTGTATTGGTCTTTGCTGAGGCCCAAAGCTTCACCGAGCAAGCGTGCTGTTTTGTAGCACTCGCAATGGTAGGGGTCACCCAAATGCAAAGTACGCTCTGGCACGCCGTGAAAACTCATCACCAGCATGTTGCCTTGGCCATGTTGCGCCCAATGCGCACGCACGCTGTCGGCCAGCGCACCGATGTAACCCGCGTCATCGTGGTAGTGGTTGATGAATCGCATTTCGGGCAACAAACGCGTGCGCAATCCCCAGTGGTAAATGGCGTCAAACACACTGGCCGTGGTGGTGCCAGAGTATTGCGGATAAGCAGGCAACACCAACACACGGGTGAAGCCTTCGGCCTTGAGGGCATCCATTTGTGATGCAATCGAAGGGTTGCCATAGCGCATGGCGTAGCGCACGGTCACGCTTTGTTGGTAAGTGTCAAACACTTGTTGCAGCGCTTTAGCTTGGCGTTCGGTCCACACCTTGAGTGGCGAGCCATCATCGGTCCAAATGCTGGCGTATTTTTGGGCTGACTTGGCAGGGCGCACCCGCAAAATGATGCCGTGCAAAATCAACAGCCACAGCAAGCGTGGAATTTCGACCACGCGGTGATCGCCTAAAAATTCGGCCAAATAACGGCGCAGGGCATCGGCGGTGGGTGCATCGGGCGTGCCCAAATTGCACAACAACACGGCTGTGCGCGGCGTTTGACCATGGCTAAAAGCTGGTTCTTTTTGAAATGCGGGTTTTAACATCATGCGGTATTCTCGCCTAGACATGATTCACCTTGCACGCATCAAAGCCATCACCCTCGATTTAGACGACACCCTGTGGCCGGTGTGGCCCACGATTGAGCGGGCCGAGCTGGCTTTGCAGCAGTGGCTGTCTGAGCACGCCCCAGCCACCGCGCAGTTGTGCAGCAACGCACAAGAGCGCATGGCCATCCGACAGCAGGTGAATCAACACTACCCAGAGCATGCGCATGACCTGAGTTTTTTGCGCCAAGAAGCCATTCGCGAGAGCCTCAGGCGCGCGGGCAACTCGACCGAGTTGGCAGAGCCCGCGTTCGAGGTGTTTTTTTCATACCGTCACCAAGTCACTTTGTACGACGGCGTGGCCGAGGCTTTGCAAAGGTTGTCGTCTAAATATGCGCTGATTGCACTCTCCAACGGCAATGCCGATGTGTTCAAAACCGATGCGGCCGCGCATTTCAAAGCTGCGGTGAGTGCGCGTGAAGTGGGTGTGGCCAAACCCGATGTGCGTATTTTTCATGCAGCGGCTTTACAAGCAGCGGTTGAGCCAGAAGAAGTGTTGCATGTGGGCGATGACATGACAGCTGATGTGTTCGGTGCGCTGCAAGCCGGCATGCAAGCCGTGTGGGTCAACCGCGATGGCCATGCATGGGGGCATGATGGTCCGCAGCCGCTGACGGTGCGTCACCTGTCAGAGTTGTGCGACCACTTGCAGACCTGAACGCACAGCACCCTCGAGCGTGGCGGGGTAGGGTCCAGCCACATAATCGCCGCAAGCCCAAACATGCGGTGCCACAGTGCACACAGGCCGTTGCAAATGGGGTGTGCATGCAAAGGCGGCGCGTTTTTCAACCACTGTTTGCAGTATTTCCAATTGATGCAAACCCAGTTGTTCTTGCAGTTGTTGCAGCACCTGTGTTTCCAATGTGGCACGTTCGGTGTCACAGGCGCTGATCACGCACGCCAAAACGCCTGTTTGTTGCGTCAACTGCGTGCGACAAAACACAAATTGTGCGGGCCGATCCACTTGGCTATGCAAGGCCACCATAGGCCTCGACAAACCTTTGAAACCCACATCGTTGCAACGCACATACACTGTGGCAATTGGCAGGTGCGATAAAGCCTGCGCTTGTGCCGACCATGTGGGGTTGAGGTTGGCACTCAAGCGCGCAGCTTCCCATGCAGGTGTGGCCAATATCACGGTGTGTTCGGGTGAATGGGTGAATGCTTCGCTGTGTAAATCGTCTGCGCTGATGCGATGGCTCACATGCACTTTCGCACCACGCGCGCTGAGCCATGTTTCGCATGCTTGGGGTAGCAACTGATGCAAATCCACTTTTGGAATCAACAAGTCTGAGCTGCCAGGGCCGCCCATCAAGGCGTCGTGCAAAACACGCAAAAAAACAGTGGCACTGGCTTGTGCCATGGGTGTGTTCAGGGCGGACAAGCACAGGGGCTCGATGAGTTCAATCACCACGCGCTTGCATACATTGTGATGCTGCATCAACTCAGTCACAGTCCAGGTTCGTGGACGAGTAAAGCCATTGATTTGCCAAGCCACACAGGCTTTGAGCAATGACCATTTGTCGTGCGCAGACCATCCACTCGCATTGAGAATGCCCCACAGCGCATGCCAAGGGGCTGGCCAATGGGGCAGGGCTATGCCTCTCTGGTCAGCAAAACGCACATCAAGTGGCATGCGCAGCAAGAGAGCGTTGGGGTCTAAGCCCACGCGTTGCATCAAACCCAATGTGGCGCTGTAGGCGCCAATCAAAATGTGTTGGCCGTTGTCTAAGGGGAGGTTGTTGACCGTGTGTGCCAAGCTGCGAGCCCTTCCGCCTAAGCTGCTGCTGGCCTCGTAGAGGCTGACACGATGACCTGCATCACACGCAGCGACCGCTGCTGCCAAACCGGCCCAGCCACCACCGATGATGCTGATCTGTTGGGCTGACATGCGTGCTGCGCTTAGAAACGGCCTAACGCCTGTATCTTCCAAGCCAGCCAAAGTTTGCGCAGAGGTGTCAGGGCCACGCGTTGTTTGAGCACTGGAAAACGCTGCGCTTCGATTTCTCGCAGCAAGGTGCGATAGATGCTTGCCATCATGAGCCCCGGTTTTTGCTGGCGCCAATCTTGCGCTGGCAACAACGACAGCGCTTGGTCATACAAGGCATGCGCGCGTTGCGCTTGAAACTGCATGAGCGATTGAAAGCGATCAGAGTCAACGCGGTTCAAAATTTCGTGGGCCTTGACATCAAACTGTTGCAGTTCGCTGACGGGCAAATAAATACGACCACGCAACGCGTCTTCACCCACATCGCGAATGATGTTGGTCAACTGAAACGCTTGCCCCAGTGTGTGTGCGTATTGGGTGGTGGCCTCATCTGATTGACCAAAAATTTTGGCCGATACCTCGCCCACCACACCCGCCACCAAATGGCAGTAACGGCTGAGGCTGGGGTAGTCAAGGTAACGGGTTTGGCTGAGGTCCATCTCGCAGCCTTCGATGACTGATTGCAGCAAGGCTTCTTCAATGCCAAAGGTGGTACACAGCGGTTGCAAGGCTTGCATGACAGGGTGGTGTGGTTGGCCTTGGAAGGCTTGGTGCACCTCGTTACGCCACCAGGCGAGCTTGGTGCTGGCCACACCGGGGTCGCTGACCTCGTCTACCACATCGTCGACTTCGCGACAAAAAGCATAAAACGCAGTGATGGCAGCGCGTCGCTCAGGTGGCAAGAAAAGAAAGGCGTAATAAAAGCTGCTGCCCGAAGAAGCGGCTTTTTCTTGAACATATTGCTGCGGTGTCATGTTGTTTCAATTATCACGCCATCAGATGAAGGCTACATTTCTGTTCTGTCAGGTTGAGTTTGCAACAGGGCAAGCGCAAAAGCTTCACATCCAAAGCGCATGCCAGAGCATGATGGCCACATCGCTGACTTGCAACTTAGGGCGTTTGAAGTACGAAGGGTTGTCCAAAGGGTCCTGCTTCGCATGGCGCTTTTCTAACAAGCTCAAAATGCGCAAACCACCTTGCACCACCAAGCGCAACTCCCAACCCGCGCGGCCTTTGACCTGACGCACCAAAGGAGCGCCTCTTTGCATGCATTCGCGTGCATCAATCAGTTGCTCTGACCAAGTGCTGTTGAGGGGCAAATAGTTTCTGCCCCGCACATGGTCTTGTACACGGTCTTGCCAAAAATTGATCAATTGCAATGCGCTGCAAATCGCATCGCTTTGACGCAAGGCTTCTTCACTGTGAACGCCGTACAAATGCAAGAGCAATCGCCCCACGGGATTGGCCGAGCGTCGGCAGTAGTCGAGCAACTCTTCTTGAGAGGCATATCGACGACTGTCGCGTGTGTAGATCACATCTTGTTCAAAGGCGTCTAACAAATCAAACAACAGTTCTTGCGGTAGCGCGTGCCGTGCCACGACGGCGGCCAACGGCGTGAACACTTGTGGCCATTGTTCGCTGGTAGGCGTGTGCGTGTTGTCCAAGGGCGATGTGTCCAAGGGCGAGGCCGTGCATGCCAATCGCAAACAAGTTTGTAAATCTTGTCGGTATTGCTTCAGTTGTTGCAACCGGTCATGGGCTGGCGCGTCGCCTTCGTCGGCCAAATCGTCTGCTGTGCGTGCGAAGTGGTAAAGCGCTAAAACGGCAGGGCGCAGGTGGGCCGGGCACAGCCACGAGGCCACGGGAAAGTTTTCGTAATGGTCTATGCCTTGCATGGTCTGGGGTGATTGTCGCTTGACAGACGGTCAGCTAGAATTCGGCTACTAACCAATTGGTCATTAATTTTCTTTTCAGAGCACTCTATGCCGCAGCCTGTTTTTGTGTCTGCACGCACTGCTTTTATGCAACGCGTGTCTATTTGTGCCCTCGTCATCACTGCGTGTGTCGGTTTGACTGCGTGTCAAAAGCCAGCACCCACACAAGAGCCTCTGCGCTCGGTGAAAGTCATGACCGTCGGCGCTTCAGGCTCGGGCTATGAATTGGACTTTTCTGGCGAGGTGCGCGCCCGCGTGGAGTCTGCCCTCGCGTTTCGCGTGGCTGGCAAGTTGGTAAGTCGCCCCGTAGAGTTGGGCCAGCGTGTGACTGCTGGGCAGTTGTTGGCGCAAATTGACCCTGAAGACTACCGCGTGACTGCCGAGGCGGCGGCCGCGCAATTGTTGGCCGCAAAAAGCAACCGCGATGTCGCGCAAGCTGATTTCAAACGCTACCAAGACTTGCATGCACAAGGCTTCATCAGCGTCGCTGAATTGGACCGTCGCGAAGCAGCCATGAAACTCGCGCAAGCACAGTATCAACAAGCGCAAGCGCAAAACACGGTGCAAGGTAACCAGTCTGGATACACCCGTTTGGTGGCCGATGGTGCAGGTGTTGTGACATCGGTCGATGCGTCTGCCGGACAAGTGGTGAGTGCGGGGCAACCGGTGGTGCGTTTGGCTTTGGATGGTCTGCGCGATGTGGTGTTTTCTGTGCCTGAAAACAAACTGGCTGATTTGAGAGCTGGCCAGACGATCGACATTGAAACTTGGGACAACAAACAAAAACTACAAGCCAAAGTGCGCGATGTGGCAGGCAGTGCTGACACCACCACACGCACTTTTGTGGTGAAAGCGGCCTTGCAAAAAGACGCAAAGGTGCCCGAACCTGTGTTGGGTTCAACAGTCACCGTGCGTTTGAAGCCGACCGCCAACGCCGATGAGCAGCGCATCAAGCTGCCCACGACTGCGTTGCGACAAGAAGCAGGTGCAACGTCGGTTTGGGTGCTAGATACCAACAACATGACCGTTAGCGCAAAGAGCATTGAAGTCTCGGTGGCCGATGGCAATGATGTCGTGGTGAATTCTGGTTTGCAAAAAGGCGACCAAGTGGTGGTCTCAGGCGTGCATGTGCTGACAGCTGGGCAAAAAGTGTCCATCTTTGGCGCCAAGCAGTGAGCTGAACATGCAACAGTTCAACCTCTCGAAGTGGGCACTTGACCATCCCGCGCTCACACGCTACCTCATGGTGGTGTTGATGGTGTTAGGCATTGCCGCGTATTTTCAACTCGGTCAAGACGAAGACCCACCGTTCACCTTCCGTGCAATGGTGGTACGCACCTATTGGCCGGGCGCCACGGCGCAACAAGTGGCTGAGCAGGTGACCGACAAAATTGAACGCACCCTCCAAGAGGTGCCGTTCACCGACAAGATTCGCAGTTACTCCAAGCCTGGTGAATCGCAAATTATTTTTCAAATCAAAGATTCGTCCAAGCCCTCTGATGTGGCCAATGTTTGGTACTCGGTGCGCAAAAAAATTGGTGACATTCGCTACACCTTGCCTGTGGGTGTGCAAGGCCCGTTTTTCAACGACGAGTTTGGCGATGTGTTTGGCGTGATCTACGCGCTCGATGCGCCGGGCTTCACATCGGCTGAGGTGAAAAAATTTGCCGACGATGTGCGTCAACAACTGTTGCGTGTGCCCGATGTGGCCAAGGTTGAACAGTTCGGTGTGCAAGACGAAAAAATATATGTGGAAATTCCACAAAAGCGTTTGGCGCAGTTAGGGCTCGACTTCAATGCCGTCATAGCTCAGTTGGGGCAAACCAATGCGGTTGAAAACGCGGGCGCAGTGCAAACACCGCTCGATGTGTTTCAAGTGCGTGTGGATGGTCAGTTCCGCACAGAAGAGCAAATGCGCGCCATGCCCATCCGCGGTGCCTCCGGCCAACAAGTGAAGTTGGGTGACATTGCCACCGTGCAACGCGGCTATGTCGACCCACCCACTGTGAAGGTGCATCACCAAGGCCAACCGGTCATCGCGCTTGGCGTGTCAATGACCAAAGGTGGCGACATCATTGCGCTAGGCAAAGCACTCAAGACAGCCACGCAACGCATTGAAAAATCATTGCCTGCAGGTGTGAGCTTGCTGCAAGTGCAAGACCAACCTGAAGCGGTGTCGCGCTCAGTGGGCGAATTTGTGCGCGTGTTGATCGAAGCGGTGTTGATTGTGTTGATCGTCAGCTTTGTGTCACTCGGTTTGCACAAAGGTGGGCGCTTTGGTTGGTATGTGGACATTCGCCCCGGTTTGGTGGTGGCCATCACCATTCCATTGGTATTGGCCATGACCTTTTTGGCCATGCACTATTGGGGCATTGGTTTGCACAAAATTTCGCTGGGCTCACTCATCATCGCTTTGGGTTTGTTGGTGGACGACGCCATCATTGCGGTGGAGATGATGGTGCGCAAAATGGAAGAGGGCTACGACCGTGTGCGTGCAGCCACCTTCGCCTACGAAGTCACTGCCATGCCCATGCTCACGGGCACACTCATCACCGCTGCGGGTTTCTTGCCGATTGGCATTGCCAAATCCACCGTGGGTGAATACACCTTCGCGATTTTTGCGGTCACTGTGGTGGCTTTGTTGTTGAGTTGGTGGGTGTCGGTTTTCTTTGTGCCTTATTTGGGCGTGTTGTTGCTCAAGGTCAAACCACACTTGGGACACGACGGCGAAGTTGAGTTGTTTGACAGTCCGTTTTATGTGAGGTTCAGAAAAGCTGTCACATGGTGCGTGGTGCACCGCTGGAAAGCCATTGGCGCCACCGTGCTGTTGTTTGCCTTGGGCATTGTGGGCATGGGCAAAGTGCAGCAGCAGTTTTTCCCTGACTCGAGTCGCCCTGAAATTTTGGTGGACCTGTGGTTTCCAGAGGGCACATCTTTCAAAGCCAACGAAGCCGTGGCACAGGCGGTGGAGCAACGCTTGCTCAAGCTCGAAGACGTGCAAACGGTCAGTACATGGGTGGGCTCAGGCGTGCCACGTTTTTATTTGCCGCTCGACCAAGTGTTTCCACAAACCAATGTGTCGCAACTCTTGGTGGTACCCGCCGATTTGAAACGTCGTGAATCGTTGCGTTTGAGTTTGCCGGCCCTGCTGGCGCAAGAGTTTCCCGAAGCGCGTTCGCGTGTGAAGCTGTTGCCCAATGGTCCACCCGTGCCTTACCCAGTGCAATTCAGGGTGGTGGGGCCTGACCCCAAGGTGTTGCGTGCGCGTGCCGATGAAGTGAAAACGCAAATGCGTGCCAACACCGCTACGGTGGGCGTGAACGACAACTGGAACGAGTCTGTCAAAGTGGTGCGCCTTGAGGTGGACCAAGCCAAAGCCCGCAGCTTGGGTGTGAGCAGCCAGTCGATTGCGCAAACCATGCGCACTTTGCTCACGGGTTCGACCGTGGAGCAATTCCGCGAAGACAATAAACTCATCGATGTGGTGTTGCGCCAACCTCTGAATGAACGAGACGCCATCACCGACCTCAACAGCGCTTATTTGCCGACATCAAGTGGTCGCATGATTCCAGCGGGGCAAATCATTCAGCCCGTCATCACTTGGGAGCCAGGTGTGATGTGGCGCGAGGGGCGTGAATATGCCATCACTGTTCAGGCCGACATCATCGAAGGCTTGCAAGGTGCCACGGTCACGCAGCAGTTGTTGCCTGATTTGAAAAAGCTCGAAGCCAAATGGCGCGAAACCGATACGCAGTTTTATCGCATTGAGGTGGCCGGTGCGGTGGAAGAAAGCTCGAAAGGCTCAAGCTCGATTTCAGCAGGCATGCCTTTGATGCTCTTCATCACCTTCACCTTGTTGATGTTGCAACTGCAAAGTTTCAGCCGCGCCTTGCTGGTGTTTTTGACCGGTCCTTTGGGCATTGCGGGTGTGGCAGGGGCCTTGTTGGTGCTTGATCGCCCCTTTGGCTTTGTGGCTTTGTTGGGTGTGATCGCCTTGATGGGCATGATTCAGCGCAACTCGGTCATCTTGATCGACCAAATTGAGCAAGACCGTGCCAATGGCGTGCCCGCCTGGGAGGCGATTGTCGAATCCGCCGTGCGCCGCTTGCGACCCATCGTGCTGACCGCCGCAGCCGCGGTGCTGGCCATGATTCCGCTCACCCGCAGCGTTTTTTGGGGGCCCATGGCTGTCGCCATCATGGGAGGGCTGATTGTGGCTACTTTGCTCACCCTGCTGGCGCTGCCGGCCATGTATGCCGCGTGGTTTAAGGTGGAAAAGCCGGATAAAATAGCCGGTTGACCGATTTCAGACGGGCGGTCTCATCTCGAGACCGCCCGTTTTTGTTTGATGAACCTGCGCGGGTGGCGAAATTGGTAGACGCACCAGGTTTAGGTCCTGACGGTAGCAATACTGTGCGGGTTCGAGTCCCGCCCCGCGCACCAACCTTCAAGCAGCGTGACCACACGACTGCTGACATGCCTATTTAGGAGAAACCACATGGCTGTGACCGTTGAAACATTAGAAAAACTCGAACGCAAGATGACCTTGACGTTGCCTGTGGATGTGATTGCCAAAGAAGTCGACACACGCCTCAAGCGCTTGGCCCGCCAAGTGAAGGTGGACGGTTTCCGTCCTGGCAAAGTGCCCATGAACATCGTGGCGCAACGCTATGGTTACTCGGTGCACTACGAAGTCATGAACGACAAAGTGGGCGAAGTGTTTGCCACTGCGGCCAACGAAGCCAAGTTGCGCGTGGCAGGTCAGCCCCGCATCACTGAAAAAGAAGGCGCACCCGAAGGCGAAATGGCGTTTGACGCTGTGTTTGAGGTGTACCCCGAAGTGAAGATGCCTGACTTGGCCACTTTGGAAATCGACAAAGTCACCTCCGATGTGACCGAAGCCGCCATCGACAAAACCATCGACATTTTGCGCAAGCAACGCCGCACCTTTGCCCAACGTGGCATGGACAGCGCTGCTCAAGACAACGACCGCGTGACCATCGACTTCGAAGGCAAGATCGACGGCGAACCCTTCCAAGGCGGCAAAGCCGAAGCGTTCCAGTTCTTGTTGGGCGAAGGTCAAATGCTCAAAGAATTTGAAGACGCAGTGCGCGGCATGAAGTCTGGCGAAAGCAAAACCTTCCCCTTGAACTTCCCCGCTGATTACCACGGCAAAGATGTGGCCGGCAAACAAGCCGACTTTTTGGTGACCTTGACAAAGGTCGAAGCCGCTCACCTGCCAGAAGTGACTGACGAATTGGCCAAATCATTGGGCGTGGCCGAAGGCACCGTTGAAGGTTTGCGCAACGACATTCGCAAAAACCTCGAGCGCGAAGTCAAAGCCCGTTTGATCGGTCGCAACAAACAAGCCGCTTTGGAAGCCTTGGTGGCCAAAGCCGAGCTCGACTTGCCCAAAGCCAGCGTGCAAGCCGAAGTGGACCGCATGATCGAAGGTGCCCGCGCTGATTTGAAAGCCCGCGGCATCAAAGACGCTGACAAAGCACCTATTCCTGATGATGTGTTCCGTCCCCAAGCCGAAAAGCGCGTGCGCATGGGCTTGGTGGTGGCTGACTTGGTGCGTGCTAACGAACTGCAAGCCACGGCCGAGCAAATCAAGCATCACATCGAAGACATGGCTGCCAGCTACGAAAAACCTGCCGATGTGGTCAAGTGGTACTACAGCGACATGAGCCGCTTGGGCGAAGTCGAAGCCATCGTGATCGAAAACAATGTGACCGACTTCATCCTCAGCAAAGCCAAGGTCAACGACAAAGCAGTATCCTTTGACGAACTGATGGGTCAATCGTGATCTACCTGCCCACCCGAGGAAACCACATGAGCGCACTGGACACACAAGCCCTGGGCATGATCCCCATGGTGATCGAGCAGTCGGGCCGCGGCGAGCGGTCTTACGACATTTATTCGCGTTTGCTCAAAGAGCGCGTGATCTTTTTGGTTGGTCCTGTGAACGACCAAACCGCCAACTTGGTGGTGGCGCAGCTCTTGTTCTTGGAGAGCGAAAACCCCGACAAGGACATTTCGCTCTACATCAACTCACCCGGCGGCTCGGTCAGTGCAGGCATGTCGATTTTCGACACCATGAACTTCATCAAGCCCCATGTGTCAACCTTGTGCATTGGTATGGCTGCCAGCATGGGCGCTTTCTTGTTGGCCGCAGGTGAGAAGGGCAAGCGCTTCTCATTGCCCAACTCGAAGGTCATGATTCACCAGCCCTTGGGTGGCACACAAGGCCAAGCCACTGAGATCGAAATTCACGCCCGCGAAATCTTGAAAACCCGCGAGCAACTGAACCGTATCTTGGCTGAGCGCACCGGCCAGCCGCTCGAGAAAATCGAGCGTGACACCGAGCGCGACTACTACTTGAGCGCGGCGGAGTCGAAAGACTACGGCCTGATCGACCAAGTGATCGACAAACGCCCTTGAGCGTTGATGGCCTGAAAAAGGCTTTTTCAAGGACCCAAGAGTGGCTTTTGAGCCACTTTTCAAGGGGTAAAGCGGCGTCTCATCCTGTCCACACGGCAGGGGAGAGCCGCTTTTCTTTTGGGTATCATCGGGGTAACTCTTAATTGCACTTCACCCTGCACCTCACTTAAGCACATCCATGGCTGACAAAAAAGGCGCTTCTAGCGAAAAAACACTCTACTGCTCGTTTTGCGGTAAGAGCCAGCACGAGGTGAA
>JBEGOM010000022.1:0-35059 GCA_041181985.1 Pseudomonadota bacterium
TGAAGAACATCGCTGCTTATGTGGGTTCGAAGAAGTCGCAATCCAATTTTGCGAAAGACAAAGACCTGGTGGTGTTGGGTGAACGCATTTACCGCGGTGGCATTGCCGACCGCCAAGTGCCTGCCTGCTCTGGCTGCCACGCTCCCAACGGTGCTGGTATTCCTGCACAGTACCCACGTTTGGCTGGACAGCATGCTGACTACACCACAGCGCAACTGACAGCATTCCGTGACGGCGTGCGCAAGAACAGCGCGCAAATGACCGGTGTGAGCGCCAAGATGAACGACCGCGAAATCAAAGCCGTGTCAGACTACATCGCTGGTTTGCGTTAAGCCAACCTATCGCGTATCCCAAAAGCTGGCCTTGTGCCAGCTTTTTTGTTGGGTGAACAGTTTGTAGGTTTGCTCTTACGCGGGCGATGACTCCCACGCGATAGCCCCTCGTTGATGGGGGTGTGCTCTTTCCATGTCAGCAAATGACATGAATTGATCGCACAATGCAACATCCATTCACGCAAAGGCCCATCATGCAGAGCTCTCCTATTTCCCGACGTTGGAACAGCAGCAGTGCTTCAGGTTTTGTGCATCCTGTTGGCAGTGAGATCACGCCGCAAGCGGTGTATCTGCAACGCCGCGATTGGTTGAAACAAATCGCAGCAGGCGTAGCAGGTGTGTCGATGGCGACATGGGCCTCGCGTGAAGCCATGGCGCAAACCGCGCGGCCTGGCAAATTGGCACCCTTGGTAGGGGCCGTCAGCCGCGTCAGTGGCGCAAGCACGATGGAAAAGCTCACCGCATACAACGACGCCAGCAGCTACAACAATTTCTACGAATTTGGCACCGATAAAGCAGACCCTGCCAAATACGCACACACCTTGCCCGTCAAACCTTGGACAGTGGAAGTAGAAGGTTTGGTGAAAAAGCCAGCCAAGTTTGACCTCGATGATTTGCTCAAACTCAGCCCCATGGAAGAACGCATTTACCGCTTGCGTTGCGTTGAAGGTTGGTCGATGGTGATTCCTTGGGTGGGCTATTCCTTGCAAGAGTTGATCAAGCGCGTCGAGCCCTTAGGCAGCGCGAAATACATCGAGTTCACCACCTTGGCCGACCCCAAAACCATGCCCGGTGTGCGCGCGAGTGTGCTCGACTGGCCCTACATCGAAGGCCTGCGCATGGACGAAGCCATGCACCCGCTCACCTTGTTGTCTTTTGGCATGTATGGCGAAGTGTTGCCTAACCAAAACGGTGCGCCGGTGCGTTTGGTGGTGCCATGGAAATATGGTTTCAAGAGCGCCAAGAGTTTGGTGAAAATTCGTTTTGTTGAAAAGCAACCCATCAACTCATGGGGACGCTCGGCACCGCAAGAGTATGGGTTTTATTCCAACGTCAACCCACTGGTTGATCACCCACGCTGGAGTCAAGCCACCGAGCGTCGCATTGGTGAAGACGGTTTGTTTGCCAAGAAACGCAAAACACTCATGCTCAATGGCTACGAAGCGCAAGTGGGCCAACTGTATGCAGGCATGGACTTGAAAAAGTTTTATTAAACCGTGTTGGAGGCTGTCAAAGCTCTGCTGCAACTGCGCTACATCAAGCAGGTTTTTTTTGCTTTTTGGATGCTGCCTTTCGCATGGCTGATTTGGGGTGCGGCCAACGATGCATTGGGTGCCAACCCCGCTGAATATTTGATTCGCTCCACCGGCGAATTGACCCTGCGCTTGCTCTGCGTCACCTTGGCCATCACACCTTTGCGACAGGCCTTTGGCCTGCATGCCTTGGCCAAGTTGCGCCGCATGTCAGGCCTGCTGGTGTTTTTTTATGCATGCCTTCACCTCTTGAGCTACGCCTGGCTGGACATGGGTTTTGAATGGCTAGATGTGGCCAAAGACATCGCCAAACGCCCGTTCATCTTGGTGGGCTTCACCAGCTTTGTGCTGTTGAGTTTGTTGGCCGCCACATCCTTCAACCAAGCTGTGAAATGGCTAGGCGCCAAACGCTGGCAAATGCTGCACCGAGCCGTCTACGCCATCGCTGCCCTTGCACTGCTGCATTTTTTCTGGATGCGCGCCGGTAAAAATAATTTTGCAGATGTATGGCTCTACGCAACCATCATCGTGATGTTGTTAGCGTGGCGCGTGATGCGAAAGCTAAAAACGACGGGCAAATAAAACGCAGCACATCCCATCCCGCCGATGTGAGTGAGGGGGTGCAGCCCCCAACGATTTCTGATAAGCATGAGGCGGGGGCTGCACCCCCTCGCTCACATCGGTTGGAGAAAAAACCAACCAGCAAGCGAAACAAAGCTCACCGAACCAACCGCTCCAAAGCCATCTGATCCGCAGCCGTCTCCCGTCGACGAATCACATGCGCATGTGAACCATCCACCAACACCTCAGCCGCCCGCCCTCGCGTGTTGTAGTTGCTGGCCATCGCCATGCAATAAGCACCTGTCGAGAGAATCGCCAACAAGTCGCCTGAGCGCACAGCCAAAGAACGGTCACGCCCCAACCAATCGCCGCTCTCGCACACCGGCCCCACCACATCGTAGGTAACCTGAGGTGCATCACCATCACGCACAGGCACGATTTGGTGAAATGCTTCATACATCGCAGGGCGAGGCACATCGTTCATGGCCGCGTCCACAATGCAAAAGTTTTTTTGTTCGCCAGGTTTGATGTACTGCACCTCGGTCAAGCACACACCTGCGTTGCCCACCAAGGAGCGACCGGGCTCAATCATCAACTGGCGTTGACCGTAACCGCGCGCATCGAGTTTGGCCAACAAAGCGGCCCAGAGGGTGTCAGCGCTTGGCGGTAGTGCATTGTCTTCGGGGGTGTTGTAGTCGATGCCTAAGCCACCACCAAAATCGATGTGCTGCAACGCAATGCCTGCTTTTTCAATCGCATCGACCAAGTCGAGCACACGGTCCATCGCATCCAAATAAGGATCGATGTCAGTGATTTGCGAACCAATGTGGCAATCAATGCCGACCACACGCAAACCGGGTAAGGCAGCCGCGCGTTGGTAGGTTTGCAAGGCGCGTTCGTGCGCGACGCCAAACTTGTTGCCTTTGAGGCCGGTGGAGATGTAAGGGTGTGTTTTGGCATCCACATTGGGATTGACGCGAATGCTCACGGGCGCGCGAAGCCCCATTTGCTGTGCCACATCGCTGAGCACTTCGAGTTCGGCTTCGCTCTCGACATTGAAACAGGCAATGCCCGCTTCGAGCGCTTGACGCATTTCGCTGCGTGTTTTGCCAACGCCAGAAAAAATCACTTTCGACACATCGCCGCCGGCAGCGATCACACGTTCGAGCTCACCGCCCGAGACAATGTCAAATCCACAACCGGCTTGCGCAAACACTTGCAATACCGCCAACGAGGAATTGGCTTTCATCGCATAGCAAATGCGCGCGTTGCGTCCTGCAAAACCGCGTTGGTAGGCAGACAAGGCCGACAACATCGCGGCTTTGGAATACACAAACAAGGGCGTGCCATGTTCACGCGCCAAGGTTTCAAGTGACGCCTCTTCCAAAAACAATTGGTGATCGCGTGAGGCCACAAAGGGGGCGCCGGCAAGTTGGGGTTGTGTCATCAAAGGGCTCGTTTGAAAGAAGGCAAAGCAGGTGAACGGTTGTGCAATCAGCGATTGGCCGCGGGCGGTTGCGCGCTCGACGCAGGCTGGTTGGGCGCGGGGGCCTGAGGTGAAGGCGTATTGGAATTGGTGGGTGACGCGTTGGGTAATTCAGGCAGTTGCCGACGCATGATGTCGGGCAAAGTGGCTCGTTGTTTGAATTCGTTGTCGTTGGGCAAGGTCAGTGGCCCGCGTTGACCACATCCGTTGAGCAGCGAGGTCAGCATCAACAAACCGCAAACGGTTGCCGCACGCGCACCAAGGGCTTGTGCCTTGACTAGAATCTTTTGATGTTGTCCCATGGGTGCAAATTGTAATGACCGATCTCGAATTTTTAGACCACGCCGAACGTTTGCTGCAAGCGGTTGAATTAGCGTGCGACCGCATGAACGACGAGGCCGATGTGGACATCGATAACCAACGCGTGGGCGGCATGATCACCCTGACCTTTGCCAACCGCAGCCAGATCATCATCAACTTGCAAAAACCCTTGCACGAAGTGTGGCTGGCCGCCCGTTCAGGCGGCTATCACTTCAAGTTTGACGGGCAAGCGTGGCAAGACACCAAAGGGCAGGGCGAGTTTTTTCAGCGGCTCACGCAAGACGCGTCGCAGCAAACTGGTCAAGCGATCACTTTCAGCGCTTGAGTGGTTGCGCCAACGCACCAACGCACCAACGCACCAATGCACCAACGCACCAATGCGTTAATGCGTTAATGCGTTAATGCGTTAATGCGTTAATGCGTTAATGCGCGGCAGCGCAATCAGTTTCTGAACAAATCGAGAATGCGTTTTTTCTCGTCGTTGGCTGGCATTTCGCTGGCGCGCGGTGAGCTCTCTAGCCCCAAGCTGCTCACGCCGGCACCTCGGCTGTATTCGGTGTAAGCCCAATCGCCGCTGTCATGTGACACACCCTCGGGCACGGGCATTTCCATGATGGGCACATTTTGTAGCGCATGCTGCATGTAGCTGATCCATACAGGCAAACTCAAACCGCCACCGGTTTCACGGTCACCCAATTTGCGTGGCGTGTCGTAACCAATCCAAGTGACCGCCGCCAAGGTGGGGTGATAGCCGGCAAACCATGCGTCCATCGAATCGTTGGTGGTGCCGGTTTTGCCATAGATGTCGTTGCGTTTGAGGGTTGCCTGCGCACGCGCGGCTGTGCCTGAGCGTGTGACCTCTTGCAACAAACTGGTCATGACAAAAGCGTTGCGTGCTTCGATGGCGCGAACTGATTCGTCAGGGGGTGTGGGTTGAAACTCTGACAGCACTTTGCCCATTTGATCTGTCACACGGGTAATGAGATAAGGATTGACGCGATAACCACCATTGGCAAACACAGAATAGCCGGTGGCCATTTGCATAGGCGTGACCGAGCCTGCGCCCAAGGCCATGGTGAGGTAAGGTGGGTGTTTTTCGGTGTCAAAACCAAACTTGCCGACCCACTCTTGCGCATTTTGCGCACCCACGGCTTGCAATATACGAATCGAGATCATGTTTTTCGACTTGGCCAAGCCTTTGCGTATCGTCATCGGCCCTTCGAAAGTGCCGTCGTAGTTTTTCGGTTCCCAAGGTTGTCCACCAGTCACGCTCGCATCAAAGAACAAAGGTGAATCGTTCACCACGGTCATGGGTGTGAAGCCTTTTTCAAGCGCAGCCGAATAAATGAACGGCTTGAAACTCGAACCTGGTTGGCGCCAAGCTTGTGTGACATGGTTGAATTTGTTTTTGTCAAAATCAAAGCCGCCGACCAAGGCATGAATCGCACCATCGCGTGGGTCCAGCGACACAAACGCACCTTCCACCTCGGGCAGTTGTGTGATTTCCCAACCACCTTTGGCAGTTTTGGTGACGCGAATCAAGGCGCCGGGTCGCAAGCGAATATTGGGTGGTGCTTTCTCAGACAAGCCCGATTGCACAGGTTGTAAACCTTCGCCAGTGATTTCTAGCACTTCGCTGTTTTGGCGCATAGCACGCACTTTTTTCGGTGTGGCTTCAAGCACCACTGCGGCCAGCAAATCGCCTTTGTCGCCTTGTTCGATCAGCGCATCGTCAATGGCGTCTTCTAGTTCAGAAGGGTTGCTTGGCAAGGTGATGAATTTTTCTGGGCCACGGTAGTGCTGACGGCGTTCGTAATCCATGATGCCGCGACGCAGTGCAAAGTAAGCCGCTTGTTGATCGGCTGCGCGAATTGTGGTGTATACGTTCAAACCACGTGTGTAAATGTCAGGGCCGTATTGCGCGAACATCAATTGACGCGCCATTTCGGCAACATATTCGGCGTGCGTGTTTTGGCTGCTGGCAGCGGTACGAATTTTCAGTTCTTCTTGTTTGGCCGCTACCGCTTGCTCTTTGGTGATGAAGCCGTTGTCTTCCATGCGCTCGATGATGTAGAGCTGGCGCGAGCGCGCGCGCTTGGGGTTGCTGATGGGGTTGTAAGCAGAAGGTGCTTTGGGCAAGCCTGCCAACATGGCGGCTTCTGCGATGCTGATGTTTTTCAGCGGCTTGCCAAAGTAAGCTTCTGACGCCGCCGCAAAACCATAGGCGCGGTTGCCCAAATAAATTTGGTTCAAATAAATTTCGAAAATTTGGTCTTTGCTGAGTGTGTGTTCGAGTTTGGTGGTCAGCAAAATTTCATAAATTTTGCGGGTAAATGTTTTTTCTGACGACAAATACACATTGCGTGCCACTTGCATCGTGATGGTCGAGGCACCTTGGCTTTTCGCGCGGCCCAAGTTGGCCAAGCTCGCGCGCATCAACCCGATGTAGTCCACACCGCCGTGTTGGTAAAAGCGTGCATCTTCAATAGCCAGCACCGCATCTTTCATGACCTTGGGTATGTCTTTGAACGCGGTTAGGTTGCGTCGCTCTTCACCGAACTCACCTATTTGTGTGCCCTCGACCGAGTACACGCGCATCGACAGCTTGGGGCGGTAGTCTGACAAATCAGACACATCTGGCAGTTGGGGGTAAATCATGGCCAAGGCCACGCCCACCAACAGGCCCACGACCAGCATGCCCGCCGTGGCAATGCCAAAAGCCCACAGCAAAAGCTGTCCGGCCAACGAGCGGGGTGCTGCGGGGGCAGCGGCGTGTTCTTGCGAACCTTGGGGGGGTGGGGTGGTTGCCATAAGTGAAAGATTATAAAAACCAGGCCAAGGTTACAAAAACGCTGAGTTTTGTAAGGTGGCTATACCCTGTGTAGGGCTAAGAATCGACGCTTTTGTTCGCGGGGTGTGACATGTGGGGACCAGGGGGGCTGAAATGGTTGAGTGAAGCGTTGAGTTGGTTCTCAAAGTTTTGGCTGTGGTTTGACATGCCATGGCGGCAGAGCTCCGAAGCTCATCACCATGTAGTCGTTGACATGGACTTGGCGATGGTGACTTGCTTTGACATGCGATTGAACGATGCTTTGTATGCGGACGATGTGTGGTTTCAATTGCAGACCGAGGCAGCAGCGCAAATGCATTTGTCTGTTGATGCTGTTGTGCTCGATTTTTTTGCCACACACGAGAGCGCTGCCTCGCAAGTGCTCTACCGTGTGTTTGCTTTGCCTAAGGATGTGCTGACGCGTGTACAAAGGGTGTTGTCAGACATGGGCATACGCTTGTTGCGTATGGGTGTGTGTGACGCGCAGGGCAAGCGCACGCAAGAGCTTTCTGCCATCAATTTTTTGCCGCATCGCCAAATGCTTTTGCAGCACCGCAAGCGCCAATTCGCTCGGTATTTTGCTGCTGCGTGGGTGGGCGGCATGGTGTTGGCCGTAGCCGTGCAATCGGTTTGGACGGTCTGGTTGTCGCATAAGGGCGCTGACGAAGCCGTGCGTTTGCGAGCACATCAAACACTGAACGACACACAAGCTGAGTTGGAAGCTGCGGAAAAGAAGTTGCAGCAGCAAACACACTTGCAATCACAACAGCAAAGCCGTCATCAGCAACAGCAACAGACCTTGCAATGGCAAGCGGTGTTGCACCACAACCCAACAGCCATTTGGTATGCGCAGTTGGGGCAAGAAGGCACCGCATGGCGTTTATCCGGACAGGCGTTGGCAAAAGCCGATGTGCAGCGGTTGCAGTCACAACTGGCGCGCTTACCCATTTGGCAAACGCCACCTGTGCTGAAACGTTGGGTTGATTCGCCCCCTGCAGCACAAGTACGCATGCCTGTATGGGCGTTTGAATTGGCTGGGGTGTTGTTGGATGTTGAGGGTGTCAACAAGCTCGAAGGCGCAGCCCAAAATGCTACTCAAAACGCACCCCAAAACGCAGCAGACACCTTGAATGGGTCAACTTCTGCAGCTGTTAGCGCAACACAATCTTTTGTGCGCGTCGCGCCATGAGTCGCGCGAAGCTTCAATGGCAACAAGCGCCTTGGTTGTGGCCGCGCCAGATGCAAAGTTGGCTTTTGGGGTGCGTGTGTTGCTTGAGCTTCTTCGCCAGTTGTTTGTGGCTGGGTGAAGGTGAGGCTGCCGAGCGCTTGCAGGCACAACAAGTGCAGCACGCTCAGCATTTAGAAACCATTCAAGTTTTGCAAAACAAACTGCTGACAACACGGCAAGTCATTGAACGCATTGCTCAAACCACAGAACAAAAGCGTGGTGACACCTTGCCGAATGTGATGCAACATTTAAAAACATCAGCAACCGATATCGGTTTGCAATTGCCAGTGTTGGCGGCACCATCAGTCGTGGATGATCCGCATTTGTCATTTGAACTGCATGGACGATATGGCGCTGTTTGGGATTGGTGGCAACAAGCGCAAAGACAATCTTCCGCATTGGTGTTGCAGCAAATCAGTCTTCTTCCTGACGGTGATCAATTGCAAATGACTGGAAAGTGGCTGTGGTCCCCGCTCGGTTTGTCGACATCTGATGAAAAGACGCAGCCGCAGCAGTCGTTGCCATTGCCAGCAAACCAGCCACACAGAGCTGCGTCACATCACATTGGCTTTGACCAAATGGCATGGCTTCAGGCGCAACGCTGGCATGCACAGCAGTTGCCCAGTTATGCGAAATGGGTGATGCCTGAACTCAATCGCCAACCACACCACTTAGAGCAATTTGAGTTACGCCACTTGCGCTATGAGGGCATGATTTCAAGCGCCAACAAGCAACAAGCCTTGGTGCGCATTTTGGATGGCTCCACCACTTCATACCCATTGGTGTTGTTAGAGCCGGGTGTGTATTTGGGGCAAGATTTTGGTCGCTTGCAATCTATTACGCCAGAGCATTTGTGGCTGCGCGAAGTGGTGCGCGGTGCCCGGGGTGAATGGGCGCCACGATGGGTCAAACTGCCTTTGGGGCGCTTGCTAGAACAGGCCCCATCTTCCAAAAGTGCTTCGTGAAAAAACGGCATCTTATTCGTGGTGTGAGTCTTTGGCTGATGCTGTGTGTGTGGTTGCCACTGCAGGCGTTGGCACAGCCAATGCAAAGCAACAAAGTGTTTGTAGGTACACCCATCTCCATGAATTTTCAAAACATTGAAGTACGCAGCGCTTTGCAAATCTTGGCGCAGTTCACGGGCTTGAATGTGGTGGCCGCAGACAGCGTGAATGGCAGTTTGTCTTTGCATTTGCAACAGGTGCCGTGGGACCAAGTGCTTGACCTCATTGCGCAAGCCAAAGGCTTGAGCGTTCGCCAAGAGGGCAATGTCATTTGGGTAGCGCCTCGGGTGGAGGTGGCTGCACGTGAGCGTTTGGAGTTGGAGAGTCGCTTGGCATTGCAATTAGCAGAGCCTTTGCAAACCCGAGGCTTTGTGTTGAATTACGCCAAGGCCTTCGATGTTGCTGCGCAATTGCAAGGCAGTGCATTGGCCGGCGGCGGTTTGCCCAACAATATTGTGTCTGCGCCTGTGCCACATGCTTCGTCAGGCGCACGTCTGCTGAGTGTGCGCGGCAGCGTCATGGCCGAGCCGCGCACCAACCAATTGTTTGTCACTGACATTGCATCGCGTTTAGAACAAGTGTCAGCGTTGTTGCAAAAGATTGATGTGCCATTGCGACAAGTCATGATCGAAGCGCGCATCGTGCAAGCGTCTGATAGTTTTGGCCAAACATTGGGCGTGCGCTTGGGTGGTTTGGGTCAGGCCAATTCGCGCGCGGTGGTGGGCACCACGCAGGCCAATGTGGTGGCCAATGCCAACGCGGTGGCGCAACAGCCCACCAGTTTCAATGTGGCGGGCAAAGCACTTAATACCTCTGGGCAGTTTGTGAATCTGCCTGCAGCGGCCATCAATGGGTTTGAATCGGCCAGTTTTGCGGTCTCGATTTTCAATGCGGCGAAAAACCGTTTTCTCAATTTGGAGCTGTCAGCGCTAGAGGCTGACGGCAAAGGCAAGGTGGTGTCGAGCCCGCGTGTGGTCACGCATGACCAAGCCAAGGCCGTGATCGAGCAAGGCACCGAATTGCCCTACCAAATTTCTGCGGCCAATGGCGCGACGGCCATCACCTTTCGCAAGGCCAACCTCAAACTCGAAGTGACCCCGCAAATCACGCCTGAGGGCGGCATTGTGTTGACTTTGGATGTTTTGAAAGACAGCGTGGGGCAGACCACCCCCGCTGGTTTTGCGATTGACACCAAGCATGTCAACACCCAAGTGTTGGTGGAAGATGGGGGAACCGTCATGATTGGCGGCATTTTTGAGAGCGTTGAGCAAGACGACACTTACAAAGTGCCGCTCTTGGGCGACATTCCGGGGCTGGGGTTTTTGTTCAAAAACCAGCGTCGGTCGCAGACCAAACAAGAGCTGTTGGTGTTCATAACGCCTAAAATGCTGGGTCAGAGTGCTTCGGCACAGTAATTTCAGAAAGCAAACTTTGTTGGTATTGGTGGGTCTGCCAGGTTCTGGCAAAACGACCGTCGGGCGACAACTCGCTCGGCGACTGCACCTCCCCTTTGTTGATTCGGACCATGCGTTGGAAGAGTACCTCGGTTGCTCGATCCGCGAATATTTCGAGCGCGAAGGGGAAGAGCGCTTTCGCGATCTCGAATCGAAAGTGCTCGACCACCTGAGCGAATGCCACGACGGTGTGCTCTCCACCGGCGGCGGTTCTGTCTTGCGACAAATCAACCGTGAACGCTTGCGTGCGCGAGGCCATGTGTTTTATTTGCGCTCATCGCCCGAAGAAGTGTTCCGCCGTTTGCGCCACGACCAAAACCGCCCCTTGCTACAAGTCAACGACCCGCAAGCGCGTTTGCGTGATTTGTTTGAAACACGCGATCCGCTGTACCGCGATGCCGCGCATTATGTGATTGAGACGGGGCGCCCGAGTGTGTCGACCTTGGTCAACATGATCGTGTCGCAATTGGAGTTGGCGGGGCAACAACCTTCTCAACGCTCGGGGACCAGTGGTGCTCCCCAAACGCATGAGGTGCAAAGCACTGCGCCTCAAAGTAGTGCGTCACAAAACAACACTGGCGGATCAACCGGCACTACTTCTTCCGCGAATTGATCTTCATGTCCAACACACCTCACCCCATTCGCGTCACCATCGATTTGGCCGACCGCAGCTATCCCATTCTGATTGGTGAAAACCTGATCGACCAAGCGGCCACTTGGACTGACTTGCCGCGTGCGGCCGTGGCGCTCATCGTCACCAACGACACCGTGGGACCGTTGTACGCCGCGCGTTTAGAAGCGGCGTTGAAACCACACTACGCCCAGATACACACCGTGGTGTTGCCCGATGGCGAAACGCACAAAGATTGGCAAACGCTCAACCAGATTTTTGATGCACTGCTTGCCAAAGGCGCCGATCGCAAAACCGTGCTGTTTGCATTGGGGGGCGGCGTGGTGGGCGACATGACTGGTTTTGCTGCGGCTTGTTACATGCGTGGCGTGCCCTTTGTACAAGTGGCCACCACTTTGTTAGCGCAAGTGGATTCATCGGTGGGTGGCAAAACAGCCATCAACCACCCTTTGGGCAAGAACATGATTGGCGCGTTTTACCAACCGCAGCGTGTGGTGTGCGACCTGAGCACATTGCAAAGTTTGCCGCAACGCGAGATGAGTGCGGGCTTGGCAGAAATCATCAAATACGGCCCGATCGCTGACATGGCGTTCCTCGATTGGATTGACGCGCACCTCGATGCTTTGATGGCGCGTGACCCCCAAGCGTTGGCGCATGCGGTGCAACGCAGTTGCGAAATCAAAGCCTGGGTGGTGGGGCAAGACGAACGCGAAGCAGGCTTGCGCGCGATTTTGAATTTCGGTCACACCTTTGGTCATGCCATCGAAGCAGGCCTGGGTTTTGGTGAATGGTTGCACGGCGAAGCGGTGGGCTGTGGCATGGTCATGGCCTCGCAGTTGTCGTTGCGTTTGGGTTTGGTGGATGACGCTTTTGTCTCGCGCTTCACAGCTTTGTTGGCGCGTGCAGGTTTGCCCACGGTCGGCCCCAAGTTGGGCGCGGAGGTGTACTTGCATCACATGCGTGTGGACAAAAAAGCCGAAGCCGGTGACATCCGTTTTGTGCTGATCGATTCACCCGGCAAAGCCGTGGTGCGTGGCGCGCCTGATGCCTTGGTGGCACAAGTGATCGATGACTGTTGTGCTGCCTGAAGCCCACGCGCACGGTATGCAGCCCACAGACTTCTCTGGTCATCTGGCTGCATACGCCTGTCGGCCTGATCAAAGTCGCGGTCGACGCCATGTCGAAGTCGAAGCGCCCACACTCGGCCCCAACTTTCGCAACCCGCATCAGCGCGATCGCGATCGCATCGTGCACTCAACGGCCTTTCGTCGTTTGGTCTACAAAACACAAGTTTTTTTGAACCACGAAGGTGATTTGTTTCGCACCCGCATGACGCACTCGCTCGAGGTGGCGCAATTGGGCCGTTCGATTGCGCGTGCTTTGGGTTTGAACGAAGACTTGGTCGAGGCCATTGCACTCGCGCACGACTTGGGTCACACGCCGTTTGGTCATGCCGGCCAAGATGCGCTGAATGAATGCATGGCACCGCACGGTGGCTTCGAACACAACCTGCAAAGCCTGCGCGTGGTGGATGAGTTAGAAGAACGCTACCCATCGTTCAACGGTTTGAATTTGAGTTTTGAAACCCGCGAAGGTATTTTGAAACACTGCGCGCGTCGCAACGCCGAGTTGATCAACGCGCAAGAACCCAACGGCGTGGCCGCGCGGTTTTTGAATGGCACGCAACCGAGCTTAGAAGCGCAACTGTGCAATTTGGCCGACGCCATTGCTTACAACGCGCACGACATCGATGACGGTGTGCGCTCCGGTTTGCTGACCCTCGAGCAAATGCAAGATGTGACTTTGTTTGCGCATTACCAAGCGCAAACCTCTGAGCAATACCCTGCGTTGCAAGGCCGTCGTTTGTTGTATGAAACCATCCGTCGCATGCTGAGTGATCAGGTGTATGACGTCATCAATGCCACCCGCGGCGCGCTTGAACAGTTTCAACCCATGTCAGCAGATGCGGCACGCGCTTGTCCTGCGTTGGTGCAATTCAGCACGCCGATGTTTGAAGCCTCGCGTGCTTTGAAATCGTTTTTGTTCAAAAACCTTTATCGCCATCCGCAAGTCATGCAAACCACTGACTGGGGGCGTTCGGTGGTGCAAGAATTGTTTCAAGCGTATTTGGACAGACCGTCTGAAATGCCACAGGCCTATGCGCAACGCGACGACTTGCCGCGCGCCGTGGCCGATTATTTGTCTGGCATGACCGACCGCTTTGCCACCCGCGAGCATGCGCGCTTGACGGGTGCTGTGTTGGCGCCAGAGGTGCTGTAAATGGCCGACGACGCTAGCGATTCAACCCAACAAGGCAACCCACCAGGCATTCACCCCTCGTGGGTGATCGTGTTGACAGGCATGTGTGCTGCCTTGCATGTGGCCAAAATTCCGCCCGCATTGCCAGTGTTGCAAGCTGAGTTGGGCTTAACACTTTTGCAAGCCGGCTTTTTGCTGTCGGCTGTGCAAGTGGCCAGCATGACTTTGGGTTTGTTGGTGGGTTTGAGTGTCGATGGCTTGGGGCTCAAGCGCAGCATGTTGTTTGGTTTGGGCTTGCTGTTTGCGGCGAGTGCCTTGGGTGGATTTGCGCAACACGCAGATGTTTTATTGCTTTTGCGTGCGTTGGAAGGCTTGGGGTTTTTGTGCGTGGTCATGCCTGCACCGTCGTTGATCCGTCGCACCGTGTTGCCCGAACAACTCAACGGCCGCATGGGATGGTGGGGGACATACATGCCTACTGGCAATGCACTGGCTTTGTTGGTGGGGCCACTCTTTGTGGTGTCGTTGGGGTGGCATGTGTGGTGGTGGTTACTCTCGGGCATCACCTTAGTCACATTTTTTTGGGTGCGTTCGGCGGTGCCTGATGTGCAAGTGGTGTCTGCGCCATCTGAGCAAACCAATGCGAACAACTCAGCATGGCGCGAACGCCTGAAATCAACCATCACCAACAAGGGCCCGTGGTTGGTTTCGTTGAGCTTTGCTGTGTACGCATCGCAATGGATGGCGGTGATTGGGTTTTTGCCTACGGTGTACGCGCATATGGGTTTGTCAGCGGGGCTCACCGGTGTGTTGACCGCTTGCGTGGCCTTGGTCAATGTCAGCGGCAACATCATGTCGGGCCGTTTGTTGCAGCGCGGTTGGCCAGCCCGTCGTTTGCTACAAATTGGTTTTGCTTGCATGGCCTTGGGCGCCATCGGTGCTTATGCGCAGTGGCAATCGCAAAGCTTGCCGACAGTAGCAAAATTTTTATGTGTTGTGATGTTCTCTGCCGTGGGCGGTTTGATTCCCGGCACCTTGTTTTCAACAGCCGTGCGTTTGGCGCCCAGTGAAAACACCGTCTCCACCACTGTCGGTTTCATGCAGCAGCTGTCTGCGTTGGGGCAGTTCTTGGGACCGCCTTTGGTCGCTTGGGTGGCGGTCATCGTGGGCGGTTGGCAATGGACTTGGGTGGTCACCGTCAGTTTGAGTGTGATCGGTTTGTGGCTCTCGCAACGCATTGGTCAAGCCTTACTTGCCCAGCAAGCGAAATGATCGGTATGACCTCGTCGCAAATCTCGGAAGCAGAACGCATCGCGATTGAAGACACGCAGCGCTGGTTGATGCAAGCGGTGGTGGGTTTGAACTTGTGCCCATTTGCAAAGGCGGTGGTCACCAAAAAACTGGTGCGTTATCGGGTGTGTTTGTCTACTGAGCCCGCAGATGTGCTGACACTGTTGCGCGAAGAATTGCAACATTTAGCCTCGACTGACGAATCTTTGTTAGACACCACACTGCTGATTGCCCCGCACCTGTTGCCAGATTTTTATGAGTTCAACGCATTCTTGTCTGACTGTGAAGATGTGTTGCTTGATATGAATTTAGAAGGCGTGTTGCAAATCGCAGACTTTCATCCGCACTACACCTTCGCAGGGGAAGATCCACAAGGCATGAGTCACTTCACCAACCGCACGCCATACCCCACCTTGCATTTGCTGCGCGAGAGCAGCATCGACAAAGCCGTGGCGGCTTACCCCGATGCTGCGTTGATTTATGAACGCAACATGGCCTTGCTCGAGAAGATGGGGCCTGAAGGGTGGGCGGCGTTGGGGCTTCAAGCGCGCGTGACAGACACCGCACAATAAGGCCATGGCAAAACACAAAACCGTCGCTGCTGCAAAACCACTTGATTTGGCATTGCGCCCCGGCCAATCCATCGAGCTGCTCAAAGAGCTGCACATCCTCACCCGCGATGGCAAGCTCAACCAAGATTCGCGGCGCAAATTGAAGCAGGTGTATCACCTGTATCAATTCATCGAAAAACTGTTGAACGATTTGCAAGCCAAGGGCTATGCACATCCAGAGTTGGGCCCCACCTTGGCCGACCACGGTGCGGGCAAATCGTATTTGGGTTTCATCATTTACGACTTGTATTTCAAAGCGCTGGGGCAGGGTACGATTTACGGTATTGAAACGCGCAGCGAGTTGGTGGCGTCTTCGCAAGCGTTGGCGCAGCGATTGGGTTTTGATCGCATGCGCTTTTTAAACCTGAGCGTGGCGGAATCTGCCAACAGCGATGCCTTGCCAACGCAAATCGATGTGGTCACCGCTTTGCATGCGTGTGACACTGCCACCGATGACGCCATCGCTTTTGGTTTGCAAAAGAAAGCCAAATGCATGGTGTTGGTGCCTTGTTGTCAGGCTGAGTTGGCGCGTGCGTTGAACCACAACAAAGCCCTTAATTTGCAGCGCACCCCCTTGGCCGAGTTGTGGCGCCACCCTTTGCACACGCGAGAGATGGGCAGTCAACTCACCAATGTGTTGCGTTGCCTCTACCTCGAGTCGCAAGGCTACCAAGTGACCGTGACCGAGTTGGTCGGTTGGGAACACAGCATGAAAAACGAACTCATTCTCGCGACCTACACCGGCCAAAAGAAACGCAGCGCCGCCGAACGCCTTAACGCACTGTTAGATGAGTTTGGCCTAGCCGAGCTAGCGAAAAAGCGATACCCCACTTAATTGGGGTCAGAACCCAATTAACTCGTTACCATCTCCGGATGGCTCGTCTTCCTCGTCTCACCGTCACGGGTTACCCGCATCATGTGATTTTGCGGGGCAACAACCGTCAGGACATCTTCAAAACCACGGCTGACTACCAGCGCATGCTCAACTTGCTGGAAGAACACAGCCGCGTGCAGGGCGTGGATGTGCATGCGTATGTGCTGATGGGCAACCACTTGCATCTGTTGCTCACGCCTCAACAAGACCAAGCTTTGCCCAAAATGATGCAAGCGGTTGGGCGCAGTTATGTGCAAACCTTCAACAAAGTGCATGGGCGCACCGGCACTTTGTGGGAGGGGCGTTACCGTTCCACGCTGATTCAAACCGACCGCTATTTGTTGGCATGCATGGTCTACATCGACCTCAACCCCGTGCGCGCACATCTGGTGGCGCAACCGCAAGACTACGCATGGTCGAGCCATTTGCACTACACGGGGCGCAAAACCGACCGCCTCATCACACCGCATGCCTTGTATTGGACTTTGGGCAACACGCCGTTCGCGCGCGAGGCTGCATACGCTGAATTGGTGCATGCGGGGGTGACTCGGGACCAGCAAGGTGCATTGACAGACGCCACGCTCAGTGGTTGGGCATTGGGTGACGATGCTTTTGTGGCTGATTTGCGCAACCAAACCCAGCGACGGCTCAGCAAAGCGGCGGCGGGGCGGCCGGTCAGCAAACCTCAACCGGTTCTAAAACGCTCTTAAATCACTCAAACGCCATCAAACGGCTACGAAATGAACAAAATTAACCTGTCCCTAATTAAATTGACCCAAGGCGTTTAAGCAAAATAATTGGGATCTGACCCCAATTATTTTGCTTGGCATGAATGCTGCGGTGCAGTATCCTCTTCGTCCCGCTGAATTTATTAGAGGAATGCGCCATGTCCACGGCTGCTCAAGCAATACAATCTCAGGGTTTGTACGACCCCGCCAACGAACACGACGCCTGCGGCGTGGGTTTTGTGGCGCACATCAAAGGTCAAAAGAGCCACGCCATCGTTGGCCAAGCTTTGAAGATTTTGGAAAACCTCGACCACCGCGGTGCGGTGGGTGCTGACCCGTTGATGGGTGACGGCGCGGGCATCTTGATTCAACTGCCCGACGCGCTGTATCGCGCCGAGATGGCTGCGCAAGGTGTGCAACTGCCTGCGTTTGGTGAGTACGGCGTGGGCATGGTGTTCTTGCCCAAAGAACATGCCTCGCGTTTGGCTTGCGAACAAGAACTCGAACGCGCGGTGTTGGCCGAAGGTCAAGTGCTGTTGGGCTGGCGCGATGTGCCGGTCAACCGCGACATGCCCATGTCGCCCACTGTGCGCGCCAAAGAACCGATCATTCGCCAAATTTTCATTGGCCGTGGCAACGATGTGATCGTGCAAGACGCGCTCGAGCGCAAGTTGTATGTCATTCGCAAAACTGCCAGCGCTGCGATTCAAAACCTCAACTTGAAGCACAGCAAAGAGTATTACGTGCCCAGCATGTCAAGCCGCACGATCATCTACAAAGGCTTGTTGCTGGCCGATCAAGTGGGCACCTATTACCTCGACTTGCAAGACGAGCGTTGCGTGTCTGCCTTGGGTTTGGTGCACCAACGTTTCTCAACCAACACCTTCCCCGAGTGGCCACTGGCCCACCCCTACCGCTATGTGGCGCACAACGGTGAAATCAACACCGTCAAAGGCAACTACAACTGGATGAAAGCACGCGAAGGCGTGATGTCTTCGCCAGTGTTGGGTGACGACTTGAAGAAGCTCTACCCGATCAGCTTTGCCGATCAGTCAGACACTGCCACCTTCGATAACTGCTTAGAGTTGATGACGATGGCGGGTTACCCCATCAGCCAAGCGGTGATGATGATGATTCCCGAGCCATGGGAACAACACACCACCATGGACGAGCGTCGCAAAGCGTTTTACGAATACCACGCTGCGATGTTGGAGCCATGGGACGGCCCCGCATCGATCGTGTTCACAGATGGTCGCCAAATCGGTGCCACGCTCGACCGCAATGGTTTGCGTCCTTCACGCTATTGCATCACCGATGACGACATGGTGATCATGGGTTCTGAATCAGGCGTGTTGCCTGTGCCTGAGAGCAAGATCGTGCGCAAGTGGCGTTTGCAGCCCGGCAAGATGTTCCTGATCGATTTGGAACAAGGCCGCATGATCGACGACGAAGAATTGAAAGCAGGCCTCACCAACACCAAGCCCTACAAGCAATGGATCGAAAACGTTCGCATCAAATTAGACGATGTGGACCAACCTGTGGCTGGCGAAAGCGCCACCGAATTGCCTGTGGGCGCGTCAGAACCACACGGTGCTGGCATGGAAGAAGCCAGCCCCGAGTTGCTCGATTTGCAACAAGCTTTTGGTTACACACAAGAAGACATCAAGTTCTTGATGGCCCCCATGGCGATCAATGGCGAAGAGGGTATTGGCTCGATGGGCAACGACAGCCCCTTGGCCGTGTTGTCAGACAAAAACAAACCGCTTTACAACTACTTCAAGCAGTTGTTCGCGCAAGTGACCAACCCACCGATCGACCCGATTCGCGAAGCCATCGTGATGTCCTTGGTGTCGTTCATTGGTCCCAAACCCAACTTACTCGACATCAACCAAGTCAACCCACCCATGCGTTTGGAAGTCAGCCAGCCTGTGCTCGACTTCAAAGACATGGCCAAGTTGCGTGACATCGAAGCCTTCACACAAGGCAAATTCAAGAGCGCCACACTTGACATCACTTACCCCGTGAGTTGGGGGCACGATGGTGTCGAAGCCAAATTGGCATCGTTGTGTGCCGAAGCGGTGGACGCCATCAAAGGCGGCAAAAACATTTTGATCATCAGCGACCGTGGTGTGAGCGTCACGCAAGTGGCAATTCCCGCGGTGTTGGCCTTGTCTGCCATTCATCAACATTTGGTGCGCGAAGGTTTGCGCACCACAGCGGGTTTGGTGGTGGAGACCGGCAGCGCACGCGAAGTGCATCACTTTGCGGTGTTGGCAGGTTATGGTGCCGAAGCGGTGCACCCCTACCTCGCACTCGAAACTTTGGCTGCGTTGCACAAAGATTTGCCGGCCGATTTGTCGACTGACAAAGCGATTTACAACTACATCAAAGCCATCGGCAAAGGTCTGTCCAAGATCATGTCCAAGATGGGCGTGTCGACCTACATGTCGTATTGCGGCGCACAGTTGTTTGAAGCCATCGGCATCAACAGCGCAACCGTGCAAAAGTATTTCACTGGCACACCGAGTCGCGTGGAAGGCATTGGCATTTTTGAGATGGCCGAAGAAGCCATTCGCATGCACAAGGCTGCGTTTGGCGCGGATCCTGTGTTGGCCAACATGCTCGACACCGGTGGCGAATACGCCTGGCGTGCACGCGGTGAAGAACACATGTGGACGCCTGATGCAATTGCCAAGCTGCAACACAGCACGCGTTCCAACAACTTCAACACCTACAAAGAGTACGCGCAGATCATCAACGACCAAAGCAAGCGTCATTTGACCTTGCGTGGTTTGTTTGAGTTCAAGATCGATCCTGCCAAAGCCATTTCGGTGGACGAGGTCGAACCTGCCAGCGAAATCGTCAAGCGTTTTGCCACAGGTGCGATGTCGCTCGGCTCGATCAGCACCGAAGCCCACGCTACATTGGCGGTGGCGATGAACCGCATTGGCGGCAAGAGCAACACCGGCGAAGGCGGTGAAGACCCTGCGCGTTATCGCAACGAACTCAAAGGCATCCCCATCAAAAAGGGTGAAACTTTGAAGAGCGTGATTGGCGCCGAACAGGTGGAAGTCGATGTCGAGTTGAAAGACGGCGACAGCTTGCGTTCACGCATCAAGCAAGTGGCCTCCGGTCGCTTTGGTGTGACCGCCGAATACTTGTCATCTGCTGACCAAGTGCAGATCAAGATGGCGCAAGGTGCCAAGCCCGGTGAGGGCGGTCAGTTGCCCGGCTCGAAAGTGTCGGAATACATCGGCAAACTGCGTTACAGCGTGCCCGGTGTGGGCCTCATCAGCCCACCACCTCACCACGACATTTATTCGATCGAAGATTTGGCACAGCTGATTCACGACTTGAAGAATGTGGCACCTCATGCCGACATCAGCGTGAAGTTGGTGTCTGAAATTGGTGTGGGCACGATTGCAGCGGGCGTGGCCAAGTGCAAGGCCGACCATGTGGTGATCGCAGGTCACGATGGTGGTACCGGTGCATCGCCTTGGTCGTCGATCAAACACGCGGGCAGCCCTTGGGAAATTGGTCTCGCTGAAACCCAACAAACTTTGGTGTTGAATGGTTTGCGCGGCCGCATTCGCGTGCAAACCGATGGTCAACTCAAAACTGGCCGCGATGTGGCGGTGGGTGCGTTGTTGGGCGCCGATGAATTCGGTTTCGCCACTGCACCGCTGGTGGTTGAAGGCTGCATCATGATGCGCAAGTGCCACTTGAACACCTGCCCCGTGGGTGTGGCCACGCAAGACCCTGAGTTGCGCAAAAAGTTTTCTGGCAAACCAGAGCATGTCGTCAACTACTTCTTCTTCATTGCCGAAGAAGTGCGTCAGATCATGGCGCAGTTGGGTATCAAGAAATTTGAAGATATGATCGGTCGCGCTGACTTGCTCGACATGCGTGCAGGCATTGAGCACTGGAAAGCCAGTGGTCTCGATTTCAGCCGTTTGTTGGCCGTGCCCCAAGTGGCCGCAGATGTGCCGAAATACCATGTCGCCAACCAAGAGCATGGTTTGGAAAAAGCTCTCGATCAAAAACTGATTGAGAAATCCAAGCCCGCGATTGAGCGTGGCGAAAAAGTGCAGTTCATGGAAGTCGCACGCAATGTGAACCGTTCGGTCGGTGCCATGTTGTCAGGTGCGGTCACCAAAGTACATCCCGAAGGTTTGCCTGATGACACCATTCGCATTCAACTCGAAGGCACCGGTGGTCAATCGTTTGGTGCGTTCTTGTGCAATGGCATCACTTTGTATTTGATCGGTGACGCCAACGACTACACCGGCAAAGGTTTGTCAGGTGGTCGCGTGGTGGTGCGCCCCAGCATCGACTTCCGTGGTGACGCGGTCAACAACATCATTGTGGGCAACACGGTGATGATAGGTGCCACGCGCGGTGAAGCCTTCTTCGCCGGTGTGGCCGGTGAACGCTTTGCGGTGCGCCTGTCAGGTGCCACTGCGGTGGTGGAAGGTACGGGCGACCACGGTTGTGAATACATGACTGGCGGTACCGTGGCTGTGCTGGGCAAAACCGGTCGCAACTTTGCGGCGGGCATGAGCGGTGGCGTGGCCTATGTGTATGACGAAGACGGGCAGTTCGCCAAGCGTTGCAACACCGCCATGGTGTCGATGGAAAAAGTGTTGTCAGCGGCAGAGCAAGAAACCGCTTTGCCACGCGCCATTTGGCACCGTGACCAAACCGACGAAGCACAGCTCAAGAAGTTGCTCGAAGACCACCACCGTTGGACCGGCTCGAAACGCGCCCGCGATTTGCTCGACAACTGGAGCACTGCGCGTGCCAAGTTTGTCAAAGTCTTCCCCAACGAATACAAGCGCGCCTTGGGCGAACTCAATGCTGCCAAAGCAGCCAAACCCGAAGCGACAGCGAAGGCTAAAAAAGCCGTCGCTGCAAAGTAAAACACGCTGCCAAGTAAAGGATCACCATCATGGGAAAAATCACTGGCTTCATGGAATTTGAACGCGTCGAAGAGGGCTACAAACCCGTCACCGAGCGTTTGAAAAATTACAACGAGTTTGTGGTCGGTTTGGACGACCAACAAGCCAAAACACAATCTGCGCGTTGCATGGATTGCGGCACACCGTTTTGCAACAACGGTTGTCCTGTCAACAACATCATTCCAGACTTCAACGACTTGGTGTACCAAGGCGATTGGAAAAACGCCATCACCGTGCTGCACAGCACCAACAACTTTCCCGAGTTCACCGGTCGCATTTGCCCCGCACCTTGCGAAGCTGCATGCACCTTGAATTTCAATGGCGATGCGGTGGGCATCAAGTCAATCGAGCACGCCATCATTGACCGCGCATGGGCTGAAGGTTGGGTCACACCACAACCCCCCAAACACAAAACCGGCAAGAAAGTGGCGGTCATTGGTGCGGGTCCTGCAGGCATGGCCGCTGCGCAGCAGTTGGCTCGCGTGGGTCACGATGTGACTTTGTTTGAAAAGAACGACCGCATCGGTGGTTTGTTGCGCTACGGCATTCCTGATTTCAAAATGGAAAAGTCGCACATCGACCGCCGCGCCAAACAACTCGAAGCCGAAGGCGTCACCATTCGCACCAGTGTGATGGTGGGCGACATGCCCAAAGACTCTAAGGTCACCAATTGGGCCAAAGAGACCATCAGCCCCGCGCAATTGCAAAAAGAATTTGATGCGGTGTTGTTGACCGGTGGTTCAGAACAATCGCGCGACTTGCCGGCACCTGGCCGCGATTTGGCAGGCATTCATTTCGCGATGGAATTTTTGCCACAACAAAACAAAGTCAACGCAGGCGACAAGTTGAAAGACCAGTTGCGTGCAGACGGCAAGCATGTGGTGGTGATTGGCGGTGGTGACACCGGATCTGACTGCGTGGGCACCAGCACCCGCCATGGTGCAGCACGCGTGACGCAGTTCGAAGTCATGCCCATGCCCCCCGAGCAAGAAGACAAACCGTTGGTGTGGCCTTACTGGCCATTGAAGCTTCGCACCAGCTCAAGCCATGACGAGAGCGATGAAAAAGGTTTGCTCAAACGCGAGTTCGCCATTTCCACCAAAGAATTCATTGGTGAAAAAGGCAAAGTCACCGGTGTGAAAACCGTTCGCGTCGAATGGAAAGACGGCAAGCCTGTGGAAGTGCCCGGCAGCGAAGAAACCATCCAAGCCGACCTCGTGTTATTGGCCATGGGTTTTGTGAACCCTGTGGCCACCATCCTCGAAGGTTTTGGTGTGGAAAAGGACGCACGCGGCAACGCCAAAGCCAGCACTGAGTTCACCGGTGGCTATGCCACCAATGTGCCCAAAGTGTTTGCGGCGGGTGACATGCGCCGTGGCCAGTCACTCGTGGTGTGGGCGATTCGCGAAGGCCGTCAGGCCGCACGTGCGGTCGACGAGTTTTTGATGGGTACCAGCGATTTGCCTCGTTGAACAGGGTGAAGGAAAGTTCGCAACTCTGCCAACAGTTGCCCCAAACCCGATTGCACCTAAAATCACGGAAGCCGGCCCCTACCGGCTTTTGTTTTCTTTATGACTACCCAAACCACCCCGCCCTCAGACCCCAACGCCTTGGTGCAACTGCGTGACATTCGCTTTGGCTACGGCGAGCGTGTCATTTTGGACGGCATCAGCTTGACCGTGCCGCGTGGCAAGGTGACGGCGTTGATGGGTGCGTCAGGTGGCGGCAAAACCACCGTCATGCGTTTGATCGGTGGTCAATACAAAGCCCAGTCGGGTAGCTTGACATTCGATGGTCAAGAAGTGGCATCGCTCAACGCCACCGAGTTGTATGCAGTGCGTCGTCGCATGGGCATGCTGTTCCAATTTGGCGCCTTGTTCACCGACTTGAGTGTGTTTGACAATGTGGCATTCCCCTTGCGCGAACACACCGATTTGAACGAAGACATGGTGCGTGACATCGTGTTGATGAAACTCGAAGCTGTGGGTTTGCGTGGTGCTCGCAACCTCATGCCGAGCGAAGTTTCTGGTGGCATGGCGCGTCGTGTGGCTCTGGCACGTGCCATGGCACTCGACCCCGAGCTCATCATGTATGACGAACCTTTTGCAGGCTTAGATCCCATCTCTTTGGGAACTGCTGCGCGTTTGATCCGTCAACTCAACGATGCCTTGGGTTTGACCAGCATCATCGTCTCGCACGACCTAGACGAAACCTTCCACATCGCCGACCAAGTGATTGTGTTGGCCAACGGCAAAATTGCTGCGCAAGGCACACCGGACGAAGTGCGTCGCAGCAACGACCCATTGGTGCATCAGTTTGTCAGCGCGGCCCCCGAAGGGCCGGTGCGTTTTCACTACCCAGGCCCCTCGGTGGTGGATGACTTTGGCGTGAAAGGTGCAGCATGAGCAAGTTCCTTTCACTCATTGCACTGGTGGGTTTGTCGGTGCGAACTTACTTGTCGAACTTGGGGCGCGGTGCGCGTTTGTTCATTCGCTTGGTGAGTTTGTTTCGCGACAACATGCGCCGTTTCAGTTTGGTGCGCGATCAAATTCATTTCTTAGGCAACTACTCGTTGGCCATCATTGCGGTTTCGGGTTTGTTTGTCGGCTTTGTGTTGAGCTTGCAGGGCTACTACACCTTGAAGCGCTATGGTGCCTCCGAAGCTTTGGGCTTGTTGGTGGCCTTGAGTTTGGTGCGTGAACTTGGGCCCGTGGTCAGTGCCTTGTTGTTTGCCGGCCGTGCCGGCACATCACTCACCGCTGAAATAGGTTTGATGAAAGCCGGTGAACAACTCAGCGCCATGGACATGATGGCGGTGGACCCCGTGCGTCGCATTCTGGCGCCGCGCTTTTGGGGCGGCGTCATCACCATGCCTTTGTTGGCGGCGGTGTTCAGCGCGGTGGGCATCATTGGTGGCTGGATGGTTGGCGTGCTGTTGATCGGTGTCGACGCAGGTTCTTTCTGGAGCCAAATGCAAAGCGGTGTGGATGTGTGGAAAGATGTTGGCAACGGCGTGGTGAAAAGTTTTGTGTTTGGTGTGACCGTCACCTTTGTGGCGTTGTTTCAAGGGTATGAAGCGCAACCCACACCTGAGGGTGTGTCGCGTGCGACCACCCGCACCGTGGTGGTGGCTTCGTTGGCTGTGTTGGCACTCGACTTTGTGCTGACGGCTTTGATGTTCAGTATTTGATGAATCGGAGGATGCGATGCAACGCTCCAAATTAGATGTGTTGGTAGGTTTGTTTGTCGTGCTTGGTGCGGCAGCGATTTTGTTTTTGGCCTTGAAGTCAGCCAACTTGTTGAGCTTGAACTTTCAGTCCACCTACAACATCACCGCGCGTTTTGACAACATTGGCGGCTTGAAGCGCCAAGCGGCAGTCAAGAGTGCTGGCGTGGTAGTGGGCCGTGTGGCTTCAGTCACGTTTGATGACAAAACCTTTCAGGCCACCGTCACCATGGCTTTAGAGAGCCAATACAAATTTCCCAAAGACAGCTCACTCAAAATTTTGACCAGTGGTTTGTTGGGCGAACAATACATCGGCATTGAAGCCGGTGCTGATGTTGAGAATTTGGCCGAAGGCGACCGTATTCAAACCACGCAGTCAGCTGTGGTGCTCGAGAATTTGATCAGCAAATTCTTGTACAACAAAGCCACCGATGCGCCCACTTCTGCTGGAGGTAAGTGATGAAGCGATGGTTTGCCCCTCTACAAATGTGTGTGTGTGTCACGAGCTTGTTGTTGGCAGGTTGTGCCACTGGGCCCAATGCCAATCCCAAAGATCCATTCGAGCCCATGAACCGTAGCATTTCTAGCTTCAACGACAAGCTCGATGACAACGTGCTCAAACCTGTTGCAACGGGCTACAAAGACAATGTGCCCGACTTGGTGCAAACCGGTGTGCGCAATGTGTTCAACAACTTGTCTGACATTTGGTCGACTGTGAACAATGGCTTGCAGTTGAAAGGTCGTGACACGGCAGAGTCGTTGGCGCGCGTGGTGGTCAACACCACGGTGGGCATTTATGGCTTGTTTGATGTGGCCAGTCATCTCAATTTAGAACGTCACCCAGAAGACTTCGGTCAAACGCTTGGGTACTGGGGCATGCCCAGTGGGCCTTATGTGGTGCTGCCTCTGTTTGGGCCATCCACTGTGCGCGATGGTGTTTCGACCGTGGGTGTGGACATGCCCAACGACATGGTCAAGCACATCGATCACATTCCCACACGCAACACCACAACAGCAGTGCGTTTGGTTAACAAACGCGCCTCGCTCTTGGGTGCGAGCAACATGCTGGAAGAGGCCTCGATTGACAAATACGCTTTCACGCGTGATGCGTATTTGCAGTACCGCCGCTCTCAAATTTACGATGGCAATCCGCCCGATGAAGAGGATCCTGACACCTCTAAAGTCACACCATCACGCTAAGCGTGTCAGCAGCCACAGCTTACATGCCGTTAAGTAGTCATTGATTCATTGGAGTTTGTTTTGAAACCGTTGTTCTCTCATCACATCACTTCCCGCCGCGGACTGGTCAAGCAGGTCTTGGGTGGATTTTTGGGTTTTGTTTTGTTGGGAACGGCGCAGGTCAGCATGGCCGCGCCTGATGCGTCTGCAGATGAATTCATCAAACGCTTGACCGACGAGTTGTTGGCCACTGTCAAAGCCGACAAATCTATTTTGTCAGGCGACATCAACAAAATCAGCGCGTTGGTGGACCAACGCGTCATGCCCCATGTCAATTTCCAGCGCATGACAGCCTCTGCCGTAGGTCCAGGTTGGCGCCAAGCCACGCCAGAGCAGCAAAAGCGTTTGCAAGAAGAATTCAAGGCTTTGTTGGTGCGCACCTATGCTGGTGCTGTCAATCAAGTCAATGACCAAACCATTGTGGTCAAACCATTGCGCGCTTCGCCTGAAGACAAAGAAGTGATTGTGCGCACCGAGGTGCGCGGCAAAGGTGACCCCACGCAACTCGACTACCGTGTTGAAAAAGCACCTGACGCACCGGCTGGCTGGCGCATTTACAACCTCAATGTGCTGGGCGTCTGGCTGGTGGACAACTACCGTACGCAATTTGCCGCCGAAGTCAATGCCAAGGGTGTGGATGGTTTGATCGCCAGCTTGGCTGAGCGCAACAAGACCAACCGCGCATCCAGCAAGTGATCAAGTTAACGCCCCCATACAACCTCTGAAACTCAGCTGTCATGTCCACCAATCCCAACGCCACCACCTTGAAATTGCCGGCCACCTTGTTGCAGGCGCAGGCGCAATCCGTGGCGGATGGCTTGGTGGATGTGCTGGGCAAAGTGTTGCGGCCCGGCAGTTTGGCCGTCATCGATGCGTCCGACCTGAGCCACTTTGACTCTTCTGCCTTGGCTGTGTTGTTGACTTGTCAGCGGGCCAGCGCATCAGCTGGCGGCACCTTGCTCATCACTGGTTTGCCCGAGCGCGCCAAAAATTTGGCTAAGGTGTACGGGGTGAGCGAACTCTTTGCCTGACCCAAGCCGCGTAATCCCCTGAGGCCTTTGCCAAAGCCTTAAAATCTAAGGCTGCTCATGCCTGCTATTTCTTTCCAATCCGTCTCCAAAGTTTTTCAAACTGCCCGTGGCCCGTTTCAGGCCTTGGATGGCGTTCGCTTTGACATTGCCTCCGGCGAGTTCTTTGGCTTGCTCGGCCCCAATGGCGCGGGCAAAACCACCCTCATCAGCATCTTGGCGGGTTTGGCCAAAGCCACCGCAGGCCAAGTGTTGGTGCATGGCGTCGATGTTGCCAAGCAGCCGCTGGAAGCGCGCCGACAGTTGGGCATCGTGCCGCAAGAGTTGGTGTTCGACCCGTTCTTCAATGTGCGCGAGGCGCTCAAATTTCAATCGGGTTATTTCGGTGTCAAGCACAACGACGATTGGATCGACGAGTTGTTGCACAGCTTGGGCTTGTCAGACAAAGCCAATCACAACATGCGTCAACTCTCCGGAGGCATGAAGCGACGCATGTTGGTGGCGCAAGCCTTGGTGCACAAACCGCCGGTGATTGTGTTGGACGAGCCCACCGCGGGTGTGGATGTCGAGTTGCGTCAAACGCTGTGGCAATTCATTGCCAAACTCAACCGCGAAGGTCACACCGTGTTGTTGACCACGCATTATTTGGAAGAAGCCGAAGCCTTGTGCAACCGCATCGCGATGTTGAAGCAGGGCAAGGTGGTGGCCTTGGACAGCACCAGCCATTTGCTCAAAGCGGCGTCCAGCAATGTGTTGCGTTTCAAATTGGATGCTCAGTTGCCTGCGGCCTTGGCCAGCAAGGCACGCATTACTGGTCGCATCGTGCAGCTGCCTGCGCATGACGCGAATGAGATTGAGCGTTATTTGGCGGCCGTGCGCGAAGCCGGCTTGCAGGCTGAAGATGTGGAAATTCGCAAAGCCGATTTGGAAGATGTGTTTTTAGATGTGATGCACCAGCACGAAGGAGCATCGACATGATGACCGGTTGGACCATGCTCTTTTACAAAGAGGTGTTGCGTTTTTGGAAAGTCGGTTTCCAAACCGTTGCAGCCCCTGTGCTGACCGCGGTGATGTACCTGATGATTTTTGGCCATGTGCTCGAAGAGCATGTGCAGGTGTATGACGGTGTGTCGTACACCGCGTTTCTCATCCCTGGTTTGGTGATGATGAGTGTCTTGCAAAACGCGTTTGCCAACAGCTCGTCGTCGATGGTGCAAAGCAAAATCATGGGCAACTTGGTGTTCTTGTTGCTCACGCCTTTGTCCCACTGGAGTTGGTTCTTCGCCTATGTGTTGTCTGCCATGGTGCGTGGTGTGGTGGTGGGTTGTGGTGTGTTTCTGGCGGGGGCCGTGTTTGTCTGGCAATCGTCGGTGCTCAATTTTTCGCTGTGGCCTCAAGAGCCCGTGTGGGTGTTGGTGTTTGCCTTCAGCGGCGCATGCATGTTGGGCAGCTTAGGGTTGATCGCCGGTTTGTGGGCGGACAAGTTTGACCAAATGGCGGCGTTTCAAAACTTCATCATCATGCCCATGACATTTTTGAGCGGCGTGTTTTATTCCATCCATTCCTTGCCCGGCGTTTGGCAAAGCGTGAGTCACTTCAACCCGTTCTTTTACATGATCGACGGTTTTCGCTTTGGCTTTTTTGGCAAGAGCGATGTGTCGCCTTGGCTGAGCTTGGGCGTGGTGGGCGTGAGCTTGTTGTTGGTGTCGAGCATTGCAGTGCATTTGCTGCGCACAGGTTACAAGATCAGAGGCTGATCGCCAGCGAAAGAACACATGACCGCACAAGAACTTCAAGCCATCATCGGCGCAAACTTAGCTTGCGAACACTTGCATGTCGAAGGCGATGGTCGCCATTGGTACGCCACCTTGGTGTCAGCCGAATTTGAAGGCAAGCGTTTGATTCAACGCCACCAACGCGTGTATGCCACCTTGGGTGAAAAAATCAAAACCGACGAAGTGCACGCTTTGTCGATGAAAACCTACACGCCTGCCGAGTGGCAGGCGCAGGGTGGTGCTGCGGCATAAAACAAAGACACAACATGGACAAACTTTTGATTCGCGGCGGCAAGCAACTCAACGGTGAGGTGCTGATCTCGGGCGCCAAAAATGCGGCCTTGCCCGAGTTGTGCGCTGCGCTGCTGAGTGACCAACCCGTGGTGTTGCACAACGTGCCGCACCTGCAAGATGTCAACACCATGTTGAAGTTGATTCGCAATATGGGTGTCACCGCTGAGCGCAACGACAACGGCATGGTGCGTTTAGATGCAGGTGGTTTGAACAACCCCGAGGCTCCCTACGAGTTGGTCAAAACCATGCGCGCCTCTGTCTTGGCTTTGGGTCCGTTGCTGGCGCGTTTTGGCCATGCCAAAGTGTCTTTGCCTGGCGGATGTGCCATTGGCTCTCGCCCAGTCGATCAGCACATCAAAGGCTTGCAAGCCATGGGCGCTGACATTGAGGTGGAACACGGCTACATGGTGGCCAAGTTGAAAAACGCGCGCACACGCTTGAAGGGTGCACGCATCGCCACCGACATGGTGACCGTCACCGGCACCGAAAACTTTCTGATGGCTGCAGCGTTGGCCGAAGGCGAAACGGTGTTGGAAAACGCTGCGCAAGAACCCGAGATTCCTGATTTGGCAGAAATGCTCATTGCCATGGGCGCCAAGATCGAAGGCCATGGCACCAGTCGCATTCACATCCAAGGGGTTGAGCGTTTGCAAGGGTGCGAACACAAAGTGGTGGCCGACCGCATCGAAGCGGGCACCTTTTTGTGCGCCGTGGCCGCTACCGGTGGCGATGTGTTTTTGCGTCACGCCCGTGCCGACCATCTAGATGCCGTGATCGACAAATTGCGCGATGCAGGTGCCACCGTCACCTCGAATGACGAAGGCATTCGCATTCAAGGCCTTGCGCCTGCCTATGCACATTTGAAAGCGCAAAATTTCCGTACCACCGAGTACCCCGGCTTTCCCACCGACATGCAAGCGCAGTTCATGGTGCTCAATGCCATCGCGCAAGGCGCGTCGAAAGTGACCGAAACGATTTTTGAAAACCGTTTCATGCATGTCAATGAATTGGTGCGCTTGGGTGCCCACATTCAAATCGACGGCAAAGTGGCAGTGCTCGAAGGTGTGAAAAAACTCTCGGGTGCCACAGTCATGGCCACCGACTTGCGCGCGTCGGCCTCGTTGGTCATTGCAGGCTTGGTGGCCGAAGGCGAGACCTTGGTCGATCGCATTTACCACCTCGACCGTGGTTACGACAAAATGGAAGCCAAATTGCGCGCCATCGGTGCTGACATTGAAAGAGTGAAATGACGTCTCCCAACATGATCACACTGGCTTTGTCCAAAGGCCGCATCTTTGATGAAACCATGCCGCTTTTAAAAGCCGCAGGCATCGAGGTGCTGGAAGACCCTGAAAAATCACGCAAGCTCATCTTGCCCACCAACCAAGCCCATGTGCGCGTGGTGTTGGTGCGTGCTTCAGATGTGCCCACCTATGTGCAATACGGTGGCGCTGATTTGGGTGTCACAGGTTTAGACACCCTCATTGAGCACAACGGCGGCGTCAACTCCGGTGCCGGTGCATCGGGTTTGTATCAGCCACTCGATTTGCAAATCGCCAAATGCCGCATGAGCGTGGCGGTGCGTGCTGATTTTGATTACGCGGCCAAAGTCAAACAAGGTGCGCGTTTGAAAGTGGCCACCAAATACACCACCATCGCGCGCGATTTTTTCGCCAGCAAAGGCGTGCATGTCGACATGGTGAAGTTGTATGGCTCAATGGAGTTGGCACCTCTCACCGGTTTGGCCGATGCGATCGTCGATTTGGTCTCCACCGGCAACACCCTCAAAGCGAATCACTTGGTTGAAGTGGAACGCATCATGGACATCAGCTCGCGTTTGGTGGTCAACCAAGCGGCGCTGAAAATGAAACAAGCTGACATGCGCCGCATCATTGATGCGTTTGCAGGGGCTTTGCAACACGCACACTAAAACACTTTCACGCGACAGCTTTTCGCAATCCATTCATACTCACGCTTGACTGCCTTTTAAGACAACCCCATGGCCAAACCTCTGCGTCTCTCGACCACCAGCCCGACCTTTGAAGCCGATTTCAAAGCGCGTCTGCATTGGTCCGCCGACACCGACGCTGCCATCGAGCAACGCGTGGCAGACATCTTGGCCGATGTGCAACAGCGTGGTGACGCAGCGGTGTTGGACTACACCGAGCGCTTCGATGGTTTGAAAGCCAGCAGCATGGCCGCGTTGGAATTGACGCAAGCCGAATTGAAAGCGGCTTTCGATGGTTTGCCCACCGAGCAACGGGATGCTTTGCAAGCGGCCGCCGCACGCGTTCGCAGTTACCACGAAGCGCAAAAAAAGGCGAGTGGCGAAAGCTGGACTTACCGCGATGCCGATGGCACGTTGCTCGGCCAAAAAGTCACACCACTCGACCGCGTGGGCATTTATGTGCCCGGTGGGAAAGCGGCGTATCCATCGAGCGTGTTGATGAACGCCATTCCTGCGCATGTCGCTGGTGTGCAAGAAATCATCATGGTGGTGCCCACACCTGCCAAGGATAAAAACGCAGCCCACGCCGCACAAGGTGAGAAAAATCCATTGGTGTTGGCCGCAGCGTATGTGGCCGGTGTCAGCCGCGCTTTTACCATCGGTGGTGCACAAGCGGTGGCTGCCTTGGCGTATGGCACGGCCACGGTGCCAGCGGTCGACAAAATCACCGGCCCTGGCAACGCGTATGTGGCCGCAGCCAAGCGCCGCGTGTTTGGCACCGTGGGCATCGACATGATTGCCGGCCCCAGCGAAATTTTGGTGTTGGCCGATGGCACGACTCCCCCCGATTGGGTGGCGATGGATTTGTTCAGCCAAGCCGAACACGACGAACTCGCGCAAAGTGTGTTGCTGTGTCCTGATGCCGCCTACATCGACCGCGTGCAAGCCGAGATCGATCGCTTGTTGCCACAAATGCCGCGTCGCGACATCATCGAAAAATCACTCAATGGGCGCGGTGTGCTGATTCACACCCGCAGCATGGAAGAAGCCTGCGCCATCAGCAACCGCATTGCGCCCGAGCACTTAGAAGTGTCTAGCAACGACCCACACCAATGGGAGCCATTACTCAAACACGCTGGTGCAATTTTTTTGGGCGCCTTCACCAGCGAAAGTTTGGGCGACTACTGCGCTGGCCCCAACCATGTGTTGCCCACCAGTGGCACCGCACGTTTCAGCTCGCCCTTGGGTGTTTACGATTTTCAAAAACGCAGCAGCTTGATCGAAGTGAGCGAACAAGGCGCACAAACGCTGGGGAAAATTGCGGCGGTGCTGGCCTACGGTGAAGGCTTGCAAGCCCACGCCATGGCAGCAGAGTTTCGTTTGAAGAAAGACGCAGCATGAGTGCGAACCCAAAGCCTTCAAACACATCACCCTTGCGCTTCATCCGTCAAGATGTGCAGTCCATGCACGCCTACGCCATTCAACATTCGGTGGGCATGGTCAAACTCGACGCGATGGAAAACCCATTCGCCTTGCCTGCCGATTTGCAAGCCAAACTCGGCGAACGCTTGGGCGCGGTGGCCATCAACCGTTACCCCGGCGCGCGCATTGACGATTTGAAAAACGCGCTCAAGCGCTATGTCGATTTGCCCGAAGGTTTTGGTTTGATGTTGGGCAATGGTTCAGACGAACTCATCTCCTTGTTGGCCATGGCCTGCGATGTGCCCAACGCCAAAATTTTGGCACCCGAACCCGGCTTTGTGATGTATGCCATGAGCGCACAGTTGCAAGGTTTGCAATACATCGGTGTGCCGTTGACGCCCGAGTTTGAGTTGGACGAAGCCGTCATGTCTGCCGCCATCGCACAACACGAACCTGCCATTGTGTACATCGCGTACCCCAACAACCCCACCGCCAATTTGTGGAACGCTGACACCATCCGTCGCATCATTCAACAAGTGGCGGCCTACGGTGGTTTGGTGGTGATGGATGAAGCCTACCAACCGTTTTCCAGCCGCAGTTGGTTAGACGAGATTCGCCAACACCCGCAGGCCAACAGCCAAGTGTTGTTGATGCGCACTTTGTCGAAGTTTGGTTTGGCAGGCATTCGCTTGGGCTACATGCTCGCGCCTGAAGCCTTGTTGAATGAAGTGGACAAGTTGCGCCCACCCTACAACGTGAGCGTGCTCAACGCCGAATGCGCTTTGTTCGCACTCGAGCACGAAAGTGTGTTTGCTCAACAAGCCGCCACCATCCGTGCCGAGCGCGAGGTGTTGTTCAACGCGCTGCAACAGTTGCCGCATGTCACGCCCTACAAGAGCGATGCCAACATGTTGTTGGTGCGTTTCGATGGTGCGCCCGACGCAGCGCAGCGCGTGTTTGATGCGCTCAAAGCGCACAAGGTGTTGGTCAAGAACGTTTCTAAAATGCACCCATTGCTGGCCAACTGTTTGCGTTTGACGGTGGGTACCCCCGAAGAAAACAAACAACTGTTGTCCGCGCTCCGATCTACCGAAAGACAACCATGACCGCTCGCACCGCCGAAGTCAGCCGCAACACGGCCGAAACCAAAATCACCGTCAAGCTCAACTTGGACGGCACGGGGCAGTCCAAGCTCTCGACGGGCATTGGTTTTTTTGACCACATGCTCGACCAAATCGCGCGTCACGGTTTGATCGACCTCGACATCCACGCCGAAGGCGATTTGCACATCGACGGTCACCACACGGTGGAAGATGTGGGCATCACCTTGGGCCAAGCGGTGGCCAAAGCTGTGGGCGACAAAAAAGGCATTCGCCGTTATGGCCACGCCTATGTGCCGCTGGACGAAGCCCTGAGCCGCGTGGTGATTGATTTTTCAGGTCGCCCAGGTTTGGTCATGCATGTGCCCTTCAAGAGCGGCATGATCGGCGCGTTTGACAGCCAATTGGCGTTTGAGTTTTTCCAAGGTTTTGTCAACCACGCCAATGTCACGTTGCACATCGACAATTTGCGTGGCGAGAACGCACACCACCAAGCCGAGACTGTGTTCAAAGCCTTTGCCCGCGCCTTGCGTGCAGCGCTCGAACTCGACCCACGATCGGCCGGGATGATCCCCTCCACAAAAGGTTCACTTTGAACAAAATCGCAGTCGTCGACTACGGCATGGGCAACTTGCGCTCGGTGGCGCAAGCGGTCATGCATGCCGCGTCGGTGGTCGATCACGCTGAGGTGACGGTTACTTCCGACCCACAAGTGGTGCGCGATGCACACCGCGTGGTCTTGCCTGGTCAAGGCGCCATGCCTGACTGCATGCGTGAATTGCGCGAGTCGGGTTTGCTCGAAGCCGTGCTTGACGCAGCTGACAAAAAACCATTGTTTGGTGTGTGCGTGGGCATGCAAATGTTGCTCGACCACAGCGCCGAGGGTGACACCCCAGGCTTGGGCCTCATCGCGGGTGAGGTCATCAAATTCGATTTGGCCGGCCGCACCCAAGCCGATGGCAGCCGTTTCAAAGTGCCGCAAATGGGCTGGAACCAAGTCAAGCCAACGCGCGCCCATGCGGTGTGGCAGGGCGTGCCCGACAACAGCTATTTTTATTTCGTGCACAGCTTTTATGCACACCCCAAAGACGCTGCACACAGCGCCGCGCAAACCGACTACGGTGGTCTGTTCACCTGCGCCATTTCCCGCGACAATATTTTTGCGACACAATTTCACCCAGAAAAAAGTGCCGACCACGGCTTGGCC
>JBEGOM010000023.1:0-33934 GCA_041181985.1 Pseudomonadota bacterium
CACACCAGTATTCAAAACCACATGTCAGCGCGCATCGATGCCATCCATGCAGATGCGCACCCATCGCAAGCCTTGGTGCGATTGCAGTGCGGTGCCACATGGGTGTTGGCAAGAGTGACCCAACGTGCCGTTGCTGAGCTAGGGCTTGCCGTAGGTATGAGCGTCTGGGCGCAGGTGAAGTCAGTGGCCGTGATTGAGTGAGTCACATCAAAGATTTCATATTCATCATTCGCTAAAAAAAGAAAGTACAAAATGCAATCATTGCCATTGATGTTGATACCTGGTTTGATGTGCGACCACGCAGTGTGGGAGCCCTTGTTGCCCTGGTTGGCGAAGGACCGTGAATGCCGCGTGGTCGATCACGGCCAAGCAGATTCACTGGTGCAAATGGCTGAACAGCTTTTGCAAGATGCACCACAATACATGGTGTTGGCTGGGCATTCGATGGGCGCACGTGTGGCGCTAGAAGTGTTGCGTTTGGCACCCGATCGGGTGAAAGGTGTAGCGTTGCTCGACACTGGATATTTGCCCAAACCAGCAGGCGAGGCTGGTGAAGAAGAAGCGCGCAAACGCTTTCATTTGCTCAAAATCGCGCAAGAGCAAGGCGTGCGTGCCATGGCCAATGAGTGGGTGCAAGGCATGGTGCACCCCGATCGCTTGTCTGATGCGCCGTTGATCGAAAGCATCTTGGGCATGTTTGATCGCAAAGACGCAAACATTTTTGCATGCCAAATCAACGCGCTGTTGAACCGACCTGATGGCAGCGATGTTTTGCGTGCCATCCAAGTGCCCAGTTTGTTGTTGTGTGGCAAACAAGATGCCTGGTCACCGCCAGCGCAGCACCAAGCCATGAACGCATTGGCCACACGCGCCACCTTTGAAGCAATTGACGATGCAGGCCACATGGCGCCGATGGAGCGCCCTGAAGCTGTGGCTTTGGCGATGCAGCGTTGGCTTGCGTCTGTGACTGTTTGAAAAAACTTCAATCAGAGAACGCAAGCCGCTGACGCTTACTTCGAAGTCGGCATGACAAACTCAGCGCCCTTGCCAATGCTCTCGGGCCAGCGTTGCATGACTGATTTTTGTTTGGTGTAAAAACGCACGCCTTCTTCGCCGTAGGCGTGCATGTCGCCAAACAAACTTTTCTTCCAACCACCAAAACCGTGCCAAGCCATGGGCACAGGAATCGGCACATTGATGCCCACCATGCCCACTTGAATGCGACGCGCAAATTCGCGTGCCACATTGCCGTCGCGTGTGAAGCAACTGACGCCGTTGCCAAACTCGTGGGCGTTGATCAAATCGACCGCATGCGCAAAGTCGTTCACACGCACACAGGACAGCACGGGTCCAAAAATTTCTTCTTTGTAAATGCGCATGTCAGGTGTGACGTTGTCAAACAAGGTGCCGCCCATCCAAAAACCGTTATCGCAACCAGCACCGGCTTGCTTGTTGTCGAAGGTGCGTCCGTCGACCAACAGCTTGGCGCCCTCTTTCACGCCGGTGTCGATGTAGCCGGTGATGCGCTGGTGCGCTGCGCCGGTCACGATGGGCCCCATCTCTGCGGCGAGGTTGGTGCCATTCAACACTTTCAGCGCTTTGGTGCGCTCGATCAATTTGGGCATGAGTTTGTCGCCCACATCACCGACCAGCACCGCCACGCTGATGGCCATGCAACGTTCGCCTGCTGAGCCATACGCTGCACCGATGAGTGCATCCACCGCTTGGTCGATGTCGGCATCGGGCATCACCACCATGTGGTTCTTCGCGCCACCAAGTGCTTGCACGCGTTTGCCATGGTGTGCACCGGTCTCGTAAATGTAGTTGGCAATGGGGGTGGAGCCCACAAAGCTGATGGCCTTCACATCAGGGTGTACCAACAAAGCGTCGACCGCTTCTTTGTCGCCTTGCACCACATTGAACACACCATCGGGCAAGCCCGCTTGTTTGAGCAACTCTGCCATGAACAACGATGGCGATGGATCGATGGGGCTCGGCTTCAACACAAAAGTGTTGCCTGCTGCAATGGCCACAGGAAACATCCACATGGGCACCATGACTGGAAAGTTGAACGGCGTGATGCCTGCCACCACACCCAAAGGTTGGCGCATGGTCCAGTTGTCAATGCCGGTCGACACTTGTTCGGTGTAGTCGCCCTTGAGCAATTGCGGAATGCCGGTGGCGAATTCCACAATCTCAATGCCGCGTGTGACTTCACCTTGCGCGTCGGTGAACACCTTGCCGTGCTCGGCGGTGATCATGCGTGCCAAATCGTCTTTGTGTTGGTTGAGCAGTTCTAAAAATTTGAACATCACACGTGCGCGGCGCAACGGTGATGTGTCTGCCCACGCCGGAAACGCTTTTTGCGCCGAGGCCACGGCGGTGTTCACATCGTCGGTGCTGGCCAAAGCCACTTGGCCCGACACAGCGCCAGTGGCGGGGTTGTAAACCGGTTGGGTGCGTTGGCTCTTGCCTTTGGCGGTGTTGCCGTCGATGTAATGCGCGATGTGTGTGGTCATGGTTGTCTCGTTTCAATGAAAGGGGAAGGCAAACGCGTTGCCGATACCAAGAGTTTAGGCAGGCTAGAGGTGAACAACAAGTTGGAAAGATTGAATTTATTGTTCATAATGGTGAACAATAGAAGCAAGAATATGAAAAAAATACGGGACGCCCATTCGGTCGAGCTCTGGCAGCACCTGCATTGGCTGAGCGTGTTGGCGCAACAGGGCAGCTACACGGCTGCTGCGGCGCGGCTTGGGGTGAGCAAAGCGGCCATGAGCCAGCGCATTGCCGAGCTCGAACGCATTGCGCGCGTCATGTTGGTGCAACGCACCACCCGCAGCGTGCGCTTGACCGAAGCCGGTCAGCGTTTGGTCGATGACACGCGGGCCTCGTTTGACCAAATCGAACACAGTTTTGCGCAAGTGCGCGATTTGGCCGATGTGCCCAGTGGCTTATTGCGCATCACGGCACCGGTTGCTTTTGCACGGCAACAACTGGTGCCTAGGTTGGCCGGTTTTTTACAAACCTACCCCGATGTGCGCTTGGAGCTGGACATGTCAGACCGCCTGAGCGCGTTGGCCATGGAAGGTTTTGATTTGGCCATCCGGCACACGGTCAGGCCACCCGACACGCATGTGGCTTGGACATTGTGCGAAACACATTCGGTGTTGGTTGCCAGCAAAGCGTATTTGAAACGCGCGGGTGTGCCACAGCACCCAGATGATTTGCAACACCACAGTTGCTTGCATTACATGCGACCGCATGAGTCGCCAGCTTGGACATTCGAGCGTTCACAAAAAAACAAACACAAAAAAGAACAAGTGACCGTGCCTGTGAGAGGGCAACTGGCCGCCAACAACAGCGAAGCGTTGCGCGACGCAGCTTTGGCTGATCTTGGCATTGCCTTGTTGCCCAACTTCAGTGTGCAGCTCAACCGCGATGACAAAAAACTGGTGCAAGTGTTGCCACAGTGGCGACCGGTGGGCGCATTTGCTGATCAATTGTTTGCCATTCGACCCTATTCGCCGCATGTGCCGCGCGCCGTGACGGCGTTGGTGACTTACTTAAAGTCATCATTCGTCAATGGCTTTTGAAAGAGCATGCAGATAACAGTGCATACCCCGGTGCAATAATGCATCAAACAAACACATATTGGAGACAGGCATGACCCCAGCCGAACAAGAATTGCGCACAGCCGCGCTCGATTACCACCGCACGCCCAGCAAAGGCAAAATCAGCGTGGTGCCGACCCACCCTTTGGACAACCAGCGCGATTTGAGTTTGGCGTATTCACCTGGTGTGGCGTACCCCTGTCTTGAAATTCAGAAAGACCCAAAAACCTCTTACGAATACACCAGTCGCGGCAACTTGGTGGGCGTGATCACCAATGGCACAGCGGTACTCGGTTTGGGCGACATCGGTGCGTTGGCGGGCAAGCCGGTGATGGAGGGCAAAGGGTGCTTGTTCAAAAAGTTTGCGGGCATTGATGTGTTTGACATCGAACTCGACGAGCGCGACCCCGACAAATTGGTCGACATCATCGCCGCACTCGAACCCACTTTTGGGGGCGTGAATTTAGAAGACATCAAAGCCCCTGAGTGTTTTTACATTGAACGCAAGCTCAGCGAGCGCATGAACATTCCGGTGTTCCATGATGACCAACACGGCACCGCCATCATTTCTGCAGCGGCCATGTTGAATGGTTTGGAGTTGGTCGGCAAAAAAATTGGCGATGTGAAAGTGGCCGTCTCAGGCGCAGGCGCAGCAGCCTTGGCCTGTTTGGATGTGATGGTCGGTTTGGGTGTGAAGCGCGAACACATTTTTGTGTGCGATTCCAAAGGTGTGATTTACGAGGGCCGCCCCGGTGGCTATGACGAATCGAAAGCGCGTTATGCACAAACCACCCAAGCGCGCACACTGGCTGATGCGGTGAATGGCGCCGATGTGTTTTTAGGGTGTTCGGCGCCAGGAGTGATGACGGTAGAGATGGTCAAGACCATGGCCAAGCAACCGATCATTTTGGCCTTGGCCAATCCAGAACCAGAAATTCGACCAGAGTTGGCGAAATCAGTTCGACCCGATTGCATCATTGCCACCGGCCGTTCGGACTATCCCAACCAAGTCAACAATGTGTTGTGCTTCCCCTATATTTTCAGAGGCGCCTTAGATTGTGGTGCCACGAAAATCACCGAAGCCATGAAGCTAGCGTGTGTGCGCGAAATTGCGGACTTGGCCAAAAGCGAAGTCACCGCTGAAGTGGCGCAAGCTTACCCAGGCGTTGACTTGAGCTTTGGTGTGGACAACATCATTCCCAAACCGTTTGACACACGTTTGATGCTGCGCATTGCACCGGCAGTGGCACGCGCGGCTGCTGCATCGGGTGTGGCTTTGCGGCCCATCACCGATGAAAAAGCATATGTAGCATCGTTGAACAAACTGTTGCATGGTGGTTGAGCGTTAAAGGCTATCCGTTGCACCAAGTCTTGCAGCAGTCATTGACATGAACCACTTGCCACCGTTGCCCGAGATGCGCTTTGCGCGCATTCCCCACAGCGCTCAGTCGCGCTATTTGGGTGATCGTTTTTCTTACCTCGAAGCGGGCGATGTGGACGCACCGTGTTTGTTGCTGTTGCACGGCATCGGTGGCAATGCCACTTATTTTCGATTTCAATTGGCACAACTCAGCCAACGCTATCGTGTGATTGCATGGAATGCCCCTGGCTATTGGCTCAGCGACAACCTTCAAACTGAAAATCCCACGGCTGAGGACTACGCCCAAGCCGTGGCCGATTTTTTAGATGCACTGGAAGTGCAATACGCTGTGGTGTCGGGCAATTCGTTTGGTTCGGCAGTGGGTCAAGCGTTTGCGATTTATCACAGCGCGCGCGTGCAAAAGTTGATATTGACTGGTGCGGGCATTGGACAAAAAGTGCTGACACCCCAGCGGCGTGCTGCGTTTCAGGCGCGCATGGATCGCATTCGATTGGGAAGTTACCACTATGGCGATCAAGGCGTGGGCAATTTGGTGGGCGCACAAACACCGCAACTTGTGCGTGACATGTTGGTCAACATGACCCGTGGCACCAATGCGCCTGGCTTGTTGCGTGCGGCATCTTTTAGATTGAGTGCGTTTTATTCACCCGATTTGGCCGCTGCCATGACCATGCCGGTCATGCTGGTGCAAGGCAGTGAAGACAAGACCAATCCCCAAAACGAAAACGCCGATTTGTTGCTACCCTATTTGCCCAATGGCCGTTTGCATGTGTTGCCCGGCGTGGCACATTTGCCTGAAGTGGAATTGCCTGAGGTGTTTCATACATTGCTAGAGGCGTTTGTCACATCATGAGTTGGTTGTCTGCTTATGTGCAATTGCTGACACTCTTAACCCCCGTCATTGCGTGTGCCAGCATTGGTGCAGTGTGGGCTGCCAAAAAAATAGATTACCCATCGCGGTTTGTCTCTGTGTTGGTGACATCGGTGTCCACGCCTTGCTTGGTTTTTTCTACCTTGGTGACGACGCGTTTGGACAATGCTGTGTTGCTTCAAGTCAGTGGCACGGCCGTCGCGGCGTTGCTCACCATGGGCTTGGTGGCTGCAGTGTTGTTGCGCGTGTGCAAGTTGTCGCTGCGTGGCTTTTTGCCCGCAGCGGTGTTTCCCAATGCGGGCAATTTGGGTTTGCCGTTGTCGCAATTGACATTTGGTGACGATGGTTTGGCCGTGGCCGTGACGATCTTTGCCGTTTTCTCTCTGGTGCAGCACACATTTGGTGTGGCTTATTTGGCTTGGGTCAATCCCAAAAAAGAGGGCGCTATTCGAACCTTTCCCTATGGCGCCACCTTGGTGGCAGTACTTGCGGTGTATGTGCGTGTGTTTGAGTGGCAAGTGCCTGTGGCGATTTTGAAAAGTGCGCAATTGGTGGGCAGCTTGTCGATTCCATTGATGTTGATCAGCTTGGGCCATGCGTTGATGACGGTGTCGCACCGTGGCGTGAAAGAAGGTGCATGGTTGGCTGGCGTGCGTTTGTGCGTGGGTTTGTTGGCCAGCGCAGCTTTGGTGTCGGCTCTCGATTTGCCGCCCATGGTCAACAGCGTGTTGGTGCTGATGATGGGCATGCCCGTGGCGGTCGTGAGTTTCATGTATGCCGATCGCCTGACGCACAACGGCGAAACCGTGGCGGGCGCGGTGTTGGTGTCGACCCTTGTGTTTGTGGTGTTGTCGCCGCTGTTGATGAGCTGGGCAGGCTGGATGGGAGCCGGGCTGATCCACTGACCATTGGATACAAGAAGTACGGAAATACCCTAAATTTGGCAGTTTTTTGATAAAAATCAAAGCTCAATGTATACAATTTCCGGCATGCGCACCGCACATGCCCCCACAGCATTGACCTCTGTTGAACAGGAGGAGGGGGGCTCGCAAGCCGTCAAAGTGCAATTGAAATTGCGTGAAATGATTTTTGCTGGCGAGTTGGTGGCGGGTGCCCGCATCACCGAGTTGGCCATGGTGGAGCGCTTGGGTGTCTCGCGCACGCCCATTCGCTCAGCCTTGATGCGCTTGGAACAAGAAGGTTTGTTGCAGCACTACCCCAGCGGTGGCTATGCAGTGCGAACTTTTTCTGAAACCGATGTGGCTGACGCGATTGAGTTGCGTGGCATGGTGGAGGGTTTGGCAGTGCGTTTGGCTGCAGAAAGAAGTGCACCCACAGAAGTGATGCAACAAGCCCACGCCTGTTTAGACCACATCGATGCTGTGTTGCGAAGCGCACGGCTCAACGACGAAGATTTTTCAAACTATGTGGACTTGAACCGTCAATTCCATGCGTTGCTGGGTGCATTGTCTGGCTCATCTGTTGTACAGCGCGAGTTAGAGCGCGTGGGCAGCATGCCCTTTGCTTCGCCTTCGGGTTTTGTGGTGGTGCAAGCTGACACACCGCAAGCGCGCGACATGTTGATCGTGGCGCAAGACCAGCACCGACAAGTTTTAGATGCGATTGAAAGACGCGAAGGCGCGCGTGCAGAAGCCATCATGCGAGAACACTCTAGACTGGCGCAACGCAATTTGCGTGAGGCCGTGCGTGGGGTCAGCAATTTACCGGGTGTGGGTTTGATCAGCCCACGGCCTCATTGAATGATTTGATTTATTAACTGGAGACAAAATGAAAAAACGCAACTTTCTTAGCGCCGTCGCAATGGGTGTTTTGTTAGCCCATGCAGGTGCAGCTTTGGCAGAAGAAACTTTCAAGATCGGTTTGATCTTGCCCATGACCGGCCCCTTTGCCTCCACCGGCAAACAAATTGAAGCGGCCGCGCGTTTGTACATGGCACAAAACGGCAGCACCGTCGCGGGCAAGAAGGTTGAGCTGATTGTGAAAGACGACACCAGCGCCCCCGATGTGACCAAACGCATAGCGCAAGAAATGGTGGTCAACGACAAAGTGAATGTGTTGGCCGGTTTTGGTTTGACACCGCTGGCCTTCGCCACCGCACCCATCGCCACGCAATCGAAAACACCGATGGTGGTGATGGCTGCTGCCACATCGAGCATCACACAAGCGTCACCTTTTGTGGTGCGTACCAGTTTTGCGTTGCCACAAGCCGCAGTGGCCATGGCTGATTGGGCGCCAAACAACGGCATCAAAAAAGTGGTGACTTTGGTGTCAGATTACGGCCCTGGCATTGATGCGGAAAAGTTTTTCAAAGAACGCATGTTGTTCAACGGTGGTCAGGTGCTCGACACCCTGCGTGTGCCCATGCGCAACCCCGACTTCGCCCCCTTCTTGCAAAAAGTGCGTGACTTGAAGCCCGACGCTTTGTATGTGTTCGTACCTTCAGGCGCAGGTGCAGCGGTGATGAAACAGTTTGCCGAACGCGGCATGGACAAAGCGGGCATCAGAATCATTGGTACCGGTGACATCACCGATGACGATATTTTGAACGGCATGGGTGATGTGGCTTTGGGCGCCGTCACTTCGCACCATTACTCTGCTTCACACAATTCGCCTTTGAACAAAAAGTTTGTGGCTGCGTTCGAGAAAGCCAATGCGGGCATGCGCCCCAACTTCATGGCCGTGGGTGGCTATGACGGCATGCGTGTGATTTATGAAGCTGCCAAAGCTACCAAGGGCGGCAGTGGTGAAGCCTTGTTGAACGCTATGAAGGGCCAATTGTTTGAAAGCCCACGTGGCCCCATGTTCATCGACGCTCAAACACGCGATGTGGTGCACAACATTTACATCCGCAAGGTTGAAAAAGTGAATGGCCAGTTGTACAACCAAGAATTTCACACCTTGCAGGACGTGAAAGACCCCGGTAAAAACAAATAAACCGAGCGACCTATGCTGACTTTGTTGTTTGATGGTGTGGCGTACGGCATGCTGCTGTTCATTCTGGCGGTGGGTTTGTGCGTGACCATGGGGTTGATGAATTTCATCAACCTCGCCCATGGTGCGTTTGCCATGTTGGGTGGCTACTTGACTGTGGCGTTGATGCAGCGCCACGGCGTGCCATTTTTGGTGTGTTTGCCATTGGCTTTTCTGGCCTCTGCTTTGGTCGGCGCTGTGATGGAACGCACCCTGTACAGGCCGATGTATAAAAAACCGCACCTAGACCAAGTGTTGTTTTCCATTGGTTTGGCATTCATGGCGGTGGCAACGGCTGATTACCTGATGGGCTCACAACAACAGATCATGCAGTTGCCCGATTGGTTGCGTGGTCGCACCGAGTTGTTTGAAAGCACACCTTTTGTGTTGGGCATGGGGCATTACCGTTTGTTCATCGTGTTGGTGTGCGCTGCTTTGACAGTGGGTTTGCAATATGTGTTGTCCGCCACGCGTTTTGGCAGTCGCTTGCGCGCCAGTGTGGATGACGCGCGTGTGGCATCAGGCTTAGGCATCAATGTGAATGTGGTGTTTGCGGCCACTTTTGCGGTGGGCTCGGGCTTGGCCGGCTTAGGTGGTGCGTTGGGCGCGGAAGTGCTTGGTTTGGACCCCACCTTTGCGCTCAAATTCATGGTGTATTTTTTGATCGTGGTGGCCGTGGGTGGCACCTCATCGATCACCGGCCCTTTGCTGGCGGCCTTGCTATTGGGCATTGCCGATGTGGCAGGTAAATATTACATGCCCAAGTTGGGTGCGTTCATTGTGTACGCTCTCATGATTGCGATTTTGATTTGGCGTCCGCAAGGGCTCTTTGTGCGACAAGGAGGCAAGTGATGAACGCTCAACATACTTTGTTGCAAGCGGCGCGGTGGCGGCCGCTTGAAATGGCTTTTTGGTTGCTGGCGTTTGCGTCGCCCTATGTGTTGGCACATCACGCCTTGATCATCAATGAAATTGCCATCGTGGCTTTGTTTGCGGTGTCGCTCGATTTGATTTTGGGCTACACCGGCATTGTGTCTTTGGGGCATGCTGCGTTTTTGGGTTTTGGCGCTTACACAGCGGCTTTGTTTGCCAAACACATTCATCCTGACCCATTGTTGGGCTTGTTGGTGGGCACAGCTTGTGCCACGGTGTTGGGGGCGGTGTGTTCATTCAGCATCATTCGAGGCACAGACCTGACACGTTTGATGGTGACATTGGGTACCGCACTCATCTTGCTAGAGTTGGCCAACAAATGGGACGACTTGACCGGTGGTGCCGATGGATTGCAAGGCGTGATGATGGGACCGGTGCTTGGCCGTTTTGAGTTTGACTTGATGGGTCAAGTGGCGGCTTGGTATTCGCTCTCCGTGCTGTTTGTATTGTTTGTATTGGCCCGACGTTTGGTGCATGCACCCTTGGGTGCCACGCTCAAAGCCGTGCGTGACAACCGTTTGCGCGCCATGGCCATTGGCATACCTGTCACGGCACGCTTGTCAGTTGTTTACACCGTGTCGGCTTGCATTGCCGGTGCGTCGGGTGCCTTGCTGGCGCAAACCACCGGTTTTGCATCGCTCGATGTGTTTGCACTCGATCGCTCAGCTGATGTCATGCTGATGTTGGTGATTGGTGGCGTGGGTTGGTTGTATGGCGGCATTGCCGGTGCGGTGGTGTTCAAGTTGATGTACGACGTCATTGCCAGCATCACGCCGCAATACTGGACTTTCTGGATTGGTTTGTTTTTGGTGGTGTTGGTGTTGGTCGGGCGTGAGCGTTTGATTCGCCCTTGGTTGTGGTTTGGCGCACAACGCAAGGAGGGTTCATCATGAGCACTGATCGCAACATCGTGTTGCAAACCCATGGGTTGGTGAAGCGCTTTGGTGGCATCACTGCCACCGACGATGTGCATTTGAAAATCGCACACGGTGCACGCCACGCTTTGATTGGCCCCAATGGTGCGGGCAAAACCACGCTCATTAACCTGATGACCGGTGTATTACCCGCCACCGAAGGCCGCATTGAATTGTTGGGTGAAGACATCACGCAACTCGCGCCGCACCAACGTGTGAAGCGCGGTTTGGTGCGTACCTTTCAAATCAACCAACTGTTCAATTCACTCACGCCCCTCGAAACATTGGTGATGGTGGTCACACAACACCGTGGTTTGGGTGCGCGCTGGTGGCAGCCGCTCGGTGTGAACGCTGAAGTGGTTGAGCGTGCTGAACAGTTGTTGACACAGTTTCATTTGACCGATGTAATGCATCAACGCACCGAACATTTGGCCTATGGCAAACGCCGCCTGCTCGAAATGGCCATTGCGTTGGCCTGCGAACCCAAGGTGTTGCTGTTAGACGAACCGGTGGCGGGTGTGCCTGCGGGTGAACGCGACGAGTTACTGCAAACCGTGGCGAAATTGCCCGCAGATGTATCGGTCGTGCTGATTGAGCACGACATGGACTTGGTGTTTAACTTTGCCGATCGCATCACCGTGTTGGTGAATGGTGCGGTGTTGACTGAAGGCGAACCGCAAGCGATTGCGAACGATCCGCAGGTCAAGGCGGTGTATTTGGGAACAGGCCATGACTGAATTGCTTCGCATTGACCAATTGAGCGCTGGCTACGGCGAGGCCGTGGTGTTGCATGACATCCATTTGCGATTGAACGAAGGCGAGACCCTGGCCTTGCTCGGCCGCAATGGCACCGGCAAAACCACCCTGATGGACACCTTGGTGGGCGCCACCACGCAATACGGTGGGCAAATTCATTTGGGTGGCGTGCCCATCCAACACATGGCTTCGCATTTGCGTGCAGAGGCAGGCATCGGTTGGGTGCCGCAAGAGCGCAATATTTTCAAGTCGCTGAGCGTGCATGAAAACCTCACCGCCGTGGCACGCCCTGCGCGCAACACACAGCACCGTGCTTGGACACCTGAGCGGGTGTATGAACTGTTTCCCCGCTTGGCCGAACGCAAAGACAACTTGGGCACACAACTGTCAGGCGGCGAACAACAAATGCTGGCTGTGGGCCGTGCTTTGGTGCTGAACCCACGCTTGTTGTTGTTGGACGAACCGCTCGAAGGGCTGGCACCGATCATTGTGGAAGAGTTGTTGCGTGCGATGGCGCGCATCACCCGTGAAGAAGGTTTGAGCGCCATCATCGTGGAACAACACCCGCAAGCGATTTTGAAAATCAGCCACCAAGCGGTGGTGTTAGACCACGGCACGGTGGTGCACAGCGGTTCTGCGCAAGAGTTGTTGGCGCAACCGGATTTGTTAGACAAATTATTGGGCGTGGCCCGAATCGAAGCGTGAGGGGAGAGAAATATATGTTCATCAAAAACACTTGGTATGTGGCATGTGCCGCCAGCGATGTGACCGACAAACCGTTGGGGCGCAAAATTTGCAATGAAATGATGGTGTTCTACCGAGGCGACGAAGGCAAGATCGCCGCACTTGAAGATTTTTGTCCGCACCGTGGCGCACCGTTGTCGTTGGGCAAAGTGTGCAACGGCAAGTTGGTGTGTGGTTATCACGGTTTAGAAATGGGTTGTGATGGCAAAACCGTGTCTATGCCTGGCCAACGTGTGCGCGGTTTTCCTGCCATCAAAAGTTTTCCAACGGAAGAGCGTTATGGTTTTATTTGGGTTTGGCCTGGCGACCCTGCCAAGGCTGACGAAGCGTTGTTGCCCCAGTTTGAATTTTTCGACAACCCTGCTTGGGCGTATGGTGGTGGGGTGTATCACATCCAATGCGATTACCGTTTGATGATCGACAACCTGATGGACTTGACGCACGAAACCTATGTGCATGCCACCAGCATTGGTCAAAAAGAAATCGACGAAACACCGTGCATCACCAAAGTCGATGGCGACCATGTGACCACCAGCCGCTACATGGATGGCATCATCGCGCCACCATTTTGGCAAATGGCATTGCGTGGCAACGGCTTGGCCGACGATGTGCCCGTCGACCGTTGGCAAATCTGCCACTTCACACCACCTAGCCATGTGATGATTGAAGTGGGCGTCGCGCATGCAGGCAAAGGTGGTTACAACGCACCTGACGATTCAAAGGTCTACAGCATGGTGGTGGATTTCATCACCCCAGAAACCGATACTTCCATTTGGTACCACTGGGGCATGGCGCGAAAATTCCAACCGCAAAATGCCGAGTTGACCGCTTCAATTCGCGAAGGTCAAGGCAAAATTTTTGCTGAAGATTTGGAAATGCTCGAGTTGCAACAGCGCAATTTGCTGGCGTATCCTTCGCGTGATTTGTTGAAGCTCAACATCGACGCCGGCGGTGTGCAGTCGCGTCGCGTGATTGAGCGCCTGCTGGCGCAGGACTAACTTCACAAGGGCGGTTCAATGATGTTCAAAAACTTCACCTCACTTTTTGTTGTTGCGATCTGCATGAGCGCGGCCACTGCGCAGGCGCAAACATTCAAAATGCCTTGCGAGGTCGAAGGCGTCATTCCTGCGATGGATGACAAAAAAATTCCGCCCGAACGCATTGAAGTTGAAATACAAGGTTTGGGCAAAAATATCTTCATGAAGACGGTCGGCTCTAAGTACTACCAAGCCATCACCAACAGTTTGACCACCGATGACTTCGTTGGTAAAAACTTGACCACAGAAAAAGGCATGGGTGCGACGCGTAAGCACAAGAAGACGGGCTATGAAACAGAAATTTTCATCGACCGCCAAACCGTCATGCTGACAGCTTTTCAAGACATGGATGAACGTGGCAAAAAAGTGCGCGTGCAATTCACCGGGCCGTGCACTCTGCCAAAATAAGGCTCGATGCGTCTGACCTTAAAACCAACACCAAATACCGGTGCATGTGCCGGTGACTTGTTGTATGGCCAGGTCAATCAAACTGCCCACCACCATCAGTGGCAACGCGAGATACACCAACAACCACATCAGCGCCAAAACGGTCAATCGCGGTTCGGGCAGGCGATGTCCGTCAATGGTTTGTGTTTGAGAGCGTGAAAGCAAACGGTTGAGCATGGCGCCATCTTTCAAAAGTCAAAGGATTCTAAAGTGATGCAGGTGATCTGGAACCAAACCGATCGCGAAATATGGGATGCGGCCCACGCCAAAGCAGCGGCCCCCTTGCAGCAGGATTGGGCCTACGGTGCTTGCATGAAAGCTTTGGGCGTCGAAGTGTTGCGCGCCTGTGTGATGTCCAACGGCCAGACCGTGGCGCTGGCGCAATTCATTGTGCGCAAATGGTTGGGCGTGCTGGGTGTGGCGTTGTGCGGACGTGGCCCCGTTTGGCTGACCCCTTTGAGCGGTGCAGAAAAAGCCAAAGCCTATGCTGCGTTGAAAAAAAGTTTGCCGATGGCAGGGCTCAAGTTGGTGTTGATCACGCCAGAAGAAGAAGCCTCCAAAGATTTGGGGCTCTCCCCCTGGCGCCGTGTGATGACCGGCTACAGCACCGTGATGCTCGATATTTCCCCCAGCATGGAGGCGTTGCGGGCACAACTCGACAAACGCTGGCGGCACCGCTTGGGGGGCGCAGAAAATTCTGAGTTGACCATCCATCGCGTGGGCACCAACCCCGGCCAATACCGTTGGTTGCTCGACGCTGACATGCAACAACGCGAAGAGCGCAACCTCGAAGGCTTGCCCATTGCGTTTTTTGATTTGTATGCCAAGGCGCGACAAGTACCAGCCAAAACCATCTTGACCATGCGCGCCGATGTGGGGCGCGATCGGGTAGCAGGCATGTTGTTCTTGATTCACGGCGAGGCTGCCACCTACCAATTGGGCTGGACCAGCGACCAAGGGCGTGATTTGCACGCGCACAACCGTTTGTTGTGGGCGGCCATTGAAGAGCTCAAAACGCGCGGCGTGCGCTGGCTCGACTTGGGCGGTGTCAATACCCAACGCAGCGCGGGTGTGGCGCGTTTCAAGATCAAAACTGGTGGCCGCGTGGTCACCTTTGCAGGCACTTACATCTGAGCGAGCGCGCTACAGCGCGAACTTACAATCGGTATCAGCGCACAAAAGCCTTTTGCTCAGTGCGCGTCCTTTTGAACCACGCCGCTCATCACACTTCCCAACTCACCGTTGACCGCCTGACATGTCTGCGCGGTGGACGCGCTTTGTTTTCAGATGTGTCGTTTCAGTTGCAGTCGGGCCAAGCCTTGCATTTAGAGGGTGACAACGGTGTAGGCAAAACCAGTTTGCTGCGCATTGTGTGTGGTTTGAGTCCTGCGGATGCAGGTCAAGTTTCTTGGCAGTCCACAGAAGTGGCCAACTTTCGCAGTGCCTTGTTTTATTTAGGCCATGCTTTGTCGCTCAAAGAAGAGTTGAGTGCCTTAGAAAACTTGCAATCAGACGCCGCCATGGCAGGGCGCTCGTTGTCCACAGCGCAAGCCTTGCAAGCTTTGGCGCACATGGGCTTGCGTGGGCGTGAACATTTGCCTTTGCGCGTCATGTCGCAAGGCCAAAAACGCCGCACGGCTTTGGCACGCTTGTTGGCCAGCCGTGCTGTGTTGTGGGTGCTAGACGAACCTTTTGTGGCCCTCGATGCACCTGCGGTCGATGCCTTGCGTGTGTTGTTGGCCGAACATGTGTCGCAAGGCGGCATGGTGTTGTTCACCAGCCATCAACCGGTGTCATTGATCAGCAGTGCAGGGCAAGAGGTGTCGGTGTTGCGCCATCGTTTGCAAGTGCCGCAACGCGTGGCAAAGGAGGCGGCATGAACGCCAATGCTTTCTTGGCCGTGTTGATGCGTGATTTGAAGCTCGCCATGCGTCGCAAAAGCGAGGTGCTCACCGCAGTGTTTTTCTTTGTGGTGGTGGCCGCTTTGTTTCCTTTGGGCATTGGCCCTGAGGCCAACACCTTGCGCTTGGTTGCACCTGGTGTGTTGTGGGTCGGTGCATTGCTCTCGAGCATGTTGGCTTTGCAGCGTTTGTTTGAGGCTGATCATCGCGATGGCACGCTCGAACAAATGGCTTTGTCACCTGCGCCGATGGCCTTGCTGATTGGGGCGAAATTGCTGGCGCATTGGTTGGTGGCAGGTGTGCCCTTGGTATTATTGGCGCCAGTTTTGGGTTTGCAATTTGACCTCTCTGCAGACGCACTTTTCACCCTGACTTTGGCCTTGTTGATCGGTACACCCATCTTGTCTTTGGTCGGTGGCATTGGTGCTGCATTGACCTTGGGTGTGCGTGGTGGTGGGGTGTTGTTGTCCTTGCTGGTGTTGCCTTTGTTTGTGCCGGTGCTGGTGTTTGGTGCTGGTGCTGTCGAGGCGCAAGTCAGTGGCTTGGGAGCTGAAGCGCATTTATCCATTTTGATGGCCATGTTGTTGCCTGCGGTGTTCTTCAGCCCTTGGGCGTGTGCTGCAGCGGTGCGAATTGCGCTTGAATGATTTTTATGAGTTCACCTTTGTCTTCATCTGCTAGCCACAACAGCACCGGTATTCACTGGTTCTACTATGCGGCGCCCCAAACCTTTTATGGTTTGGCAGGGCGCTTGTGGCCGTGGGTTGCTGCGTTAGCCACAGTGCTCGCTGCCATTGGCTTGTGGATTGGTTTTGCTGTGGCACCTACAGATGCACAGCAAGGCGAAGGCTATCGCATCATCTTCGTGCATGTGCCTGTGTCTTGGATGTCGATGATCATTTACTTGGCCATGGCCTTTTGGAGTGTGTTGGGGTTGACCTTCAACACCCGCCTCTCAGGCATGATGACCCGAGCCTTGGCACCCACCGGTGCGCTGTTTGCATTCATGTCTTTGTGGACCGGTGCTCTGTGGGGCAAGCCCATGTGGGGCGCATGGTGGGTGTGGGATGCGCGATTAACTTCTGAGCTCATTTTGTTTTTCTTGTACTTGGGCTACATCGCCCTGACATCTGCCATTGAAGACACGCGACGCGGTGACCGTGCCGGTGCGTTGATTGCGATCGTGGGCGCCATCAATGTGCCCATCATTTATTTTTCAGTGAAATGGTGGAACACCTTGCACCAAGGTGCATCGGTGTCACTCACCAAAGCACCCAGCATGGCGCACCTGATGTTGTGGGGCATGTTGCTGATGGCCTTGGCTTTTTGGTTGTACAGCATTGCGTTGGTGTTGTACCGCGTGCGCACCCTTATTTTGCAGCGCGAATGTCATGCGGCTTGGGTGCAAGCATTGCCAGAAGTGCAAAACGGTTTGATGCGCCCTACACCTGCTAGCACGGAGGTGCGCGCATGAGATGGCAAAGTTGGGCTGAGTTTTGGCACATGGGTGGTTATGCCTTTTATGTGTGGGGCAGCGTGGGCGTGTGTGTGCTGCTGATGCTGATCGAAGTGTGGCAAGCACGTGCAGCCAGACGACAAGTGTTGGCGCAACTGCAAACGGACATCGCATGGAATGACATGGCAGTTAACGACATGGCAACCAGCCATACCGCCTTCAACGACACTGCAACTCACGGCATGGCAGCCAACCAAGCACAACAGGACACTCACCCATGAAACCCAGAACGAAACGCTTTGCCTTAATTGCAGCCGGCTTGGTCGTGTTGTCAGCCGCCGCCGCATTTGTGCTCAATGCATTTCAAAGCAACTTGGTGTTTTTCTTCACGCCCACGCAAGTCAGCAATGGCGAGGCACCCAAAGGGCGCACATTCCGTGCTGGTGGCATGGTCAAAGAAGGCAGCTTGGTGCGCGATGGCAACACGGTGAAGTTCATCATCACCGACACCGTCAAAGAAATGCCCGTCACCTATGTTGGTTTGTTGCCTGACTTGTTCAAAGAAGGCAAAGGCGTCGTGGCCCAAGGCAAACTCGGTGAGGATGGTTTGTTTGTGGCCATCGAAGTGTTGGCCAAGCACGATGAAAACTACATGCCCCCCGAAGCGCAACATGCGCTCGATCAAGCCACGGCCACCAAAGCCGCGCAATCTGTGAAGGCCCCTTGATGCTGCCAGAACTTGGACAATTCGCTCTCATCTTGGCTGCGGTGGTGGCCTTGGTTCAAGGCACTTTGCCTTTGGTGGGCACTTTCATACGCGTCACCGCTTGGCAAGTGACACTGCAATCGTTGGCGCGTCCCGCTGCAGCGCTGCAATTTTTTCTGGTGGCGTTGTCATTCGCTGCTTTGGCCGCTTCGTTTTTGAACAACGATTTTTCCGTGGTGTATGTGGCTCAACACTCCAACTCCTTGTTGCCCAAGCCTTACCAGTTTGCAGCAGTGTGGGGCGGACACGAAGGCTCGTTGTTGTTGTGGGTGTTGTTGCTCAGTGTGTGGTCGGTCGCAGTGGCGGTGTTTTCGCGTAGCTTGCCTTTAGACATGGTGGCGCGTGTGTTGGGTGTGTTGGGTTTGATATCGGTGGGCTTCTTGGCCTTCATCCTCACCACCTCTAACCCGTTCGAGCGCTTGTTGCCCGCAGCCATGGATGGCCGCGACTTGAACCCCTTGTTGCAAGACCCCGGATTGGTCATTCACCCACCCATGCTCTACATGGGCTATGTGGGCATGTCGGTGGCGTTCGCTTTTGCCATCGCCGCTTTGTTGAGTGGCCGACTCGACGCAGCTTGGGCACGTTGGTCGCGCCCATGGACCGTCATTGCATGGACCTTTCTCACCTTCGGCATTGGCCTAGGTTCATGGTGGGCTTATTACGAACTGGGTTGGGGCGGTTGGTGGTTTTGGGACCCAGTCGAAAACGCATCGCTCATGCCATGGTTGGTGGCCACTGCGCTCATCCATTCACTCATGGTCACTGAAAAACGCGGCAGCTTCAAAGCTTGGACGGTGTTGCTCGCGATTGCTGCTTTTTCATTGTCATTGTTGGGCACCTTCTTGGTTCGTTCGGGTGTGTTGACATCGGTGCATGCGTTTGCGTCTGACCCTGCGCGTGGTGTGTTCATCTTGGTCTTCTTGGCGGTGGTGGTGGGCAGCTCGCTCACACTCTTTGCATGGCGTGCCCCCGCGGCCACTTTGGGTGGACGCATGGATTTGGTGTCACGCGAATCGTTCTTGTTGGCCAACAGCGTGTTGTTGGTGGTGGCCACCGCAGCGGTGTTGTTGGGCACGGTGTATCCGCTCATCATTGACGCACTCAACATGGGCAAGCTCTCGGTGGGTCCACCGTATTTCAATGCGGTGTTTGCGCCGCTGATGGTGCCCGTGTTGTTCTTGATGATTCCCGGCTCTATCGCGCGTTGGCGTGAAGCCAATGTGCGTGAAATGTTGCACGCCACGCGTTTCACTTTGGCGGCCGCGATTGTGTTGGCGGTGTTGTTGCCTTGGGGCTATGGTGCCTGGTCGGTTGGCACGGTGTTGGGCACATTTTTGGGGCTGTGGGTGGCCTTGGGCACATTGCAACAAGTGATCGAGCGTTTGCAAAAACCTGGACGCATTGGCGCCTCATTTTGGGGGCAACACATCGCCCACTTTGGCATCGCGGTGTTCACACTGGGCGTTACTGGTGTGAAGTCGTATGAAGTGGAACGCGATGTGCGTATGCAAATCGGTGATGTGGTCACCATCGCGCCTTACACCTTTCAATTGCGTTCACTCGACGAAGTCAAAGGCCCCAACTACAAAGCCGTGCGCGCCGAAGTGGAAGTGCGCAAGGGTGATCGTTTGATCGAAGTGTTAGAACCCGAAAAACGCCGTTATGTGTCCTCGCCCATGGCGATGACAGAGGCCGCGATTGACTCAGGCTTCATGCGCGATTTGTATGTGTCATTGGGCGAGCCTTTGAACGATGCCCGCACTGAGTGGAGCGTGCGTGTGTACTACAAACCCTTTGTGCCTTGGCTGTGGGCTGGCGTGTTATTGATGGTGTTGGGTGGTGTGTTGGCAGCGTTGGACCGACGCTACCGTGCTGGCTTCAAGGGTGACAAAAAACTGGCAGAGCCATCGCTGCACCAAGGTTGAAGCCATGAAGAAATTTCTCATCCCTTTGTTTTTGTTTTTTGGTCTGGTGGTGTTTTTGGCCGTTGGCTTGAAGCGCGACCCACGCGAAATTCCTTCGCCACTCATCAACAAAGCGGCGCCTGATTTTGCTTTGCCAACTTTAGAAGTGGGTGGAAAATTTTCACCCGCTGACATGCGGGGCAAAGTGTGGATCTTCAATGTATGGGCGACATGGTGTGTGGCTTGTCGCGAAGAGCATCCGGTGTTGGTCGCTTTCGCGCAAAAGCACCAAGTGCCGATCGTGGGTTTGAGCTACAAAGAAATTCAACCGCAAGATGAAGCCGCTAAGTTGGCAGACCACCTCAAGTTGCAAGTGGCGCGAGAGCGCAGCGAGGTGTGGCTCAAGCGACATGGCAATCCGTATGTCACCTCGGTCATGGACTTGGATGGCCGCGTGGCTATCAACTACGGCGTGTATGGTGTGCCTGAGACTTACATCATCGATAAACAAGGCGTGATTCGCTACAAGCGCGTGGGCGCGGTCACACCACAAATCATTGCTGACAAAATTTTGCCATTGGTGACGGAGTTGAACGCATCATGACAAGCGAACGCATGGGCAGCAGTTGTGTTAACTGGCCAAACATACTGGGTGCGCTTTTGCTAGGTTGCGCGCTCATCAGCACTGGCACATGGGCACAGACCGCGCCCTCACCCCGCGAAGCCAAACCCATGGCCAACAACCCAGCCGTTGAAGCGCGCTTGGTGGACATCTCGCAAGAGCTGCGCTGTATGGTGTGCCAAAACGAATCATTGGCGTCATCGCATGCCGAACTCGCCGAAGATTTGCGCCGCGAAGTGCGCGACCTTATCGTGCAAGGCAAAACCGACTCTGAAATCAAAACTTTTTTGGTCGACCGCTATGGTGACTTTGTGTTGTATCGCCCTGAAGTCAAACCGCTGACTTGGGTGTTGTGGTTTGGTCCGTTCTTATTGTTGTTGCTGGCAGCTTTTGCCTTGGGTGCTTATTTGCGTCAACGCAAAAAACAAGTCGCATCGCTTGAGCTCAATGACGCACAACGCGAACGTGCAGAACAATTGTTGAAAGGTAAACCGTGATGTTGAAGGGTAAACCGTGACACCAGCATTGGCTTTTATTTTGTCGGCCTTTGCCTTGTTGGCCGTGGTCACGGGCATGCTGTGCGTGGCCTTGTGGCGCGGTGCACAAGCCGGTGCGAATGCACAAGCCGCGCAAGCCACACAAAACGATCCGGTGCAAACCAATGCCGCGGTGTACCGCGATCAATTGGCGGAGCTTGATGAAGAACATGCGCAAGGCTTGTTGAGCGATCACGAATGGCACCTCTCGCGCGATGAGTTGGCTGCGCGTTTGTTGCAAGATGTGGGCGAGCAAGGTACAGGCGAACTAGGTGCCACATCCACAACGCCAGTCAAGAGTGACGCAGCTGCGATGACCCATTCATCCAGCGCATCAAGTCGCGTCACATCGTTTGCCAAACCCTGGGTGCTGCTGTTCAGTTTTGTGGTGCTCATTCCTACTGGCAGTTTGGTGTTGTACAGCTTGTTGGGTCAGCCCGCGGCGCTCGATCCTTTGGCAATTTCACAGGGCTTAGAAAGCCCAGACGACCTCACGCCTGAAAAACTCACCACCATGGCGACCGCGCTTACGCGTCGGTTGCAAGACGAACCCAACAGCATGGAAGGTTGGGTCATGCTGGCACGTGTGCAGCGCGCGCGTGAACATTTTGACGAAGCCGCAGCAGCTTTGCGCAAGGCCCTGACCTTGAGCCGTGATGACGATTTGCAAATTGAGTTGGCCGAAATTTTGGCGCAACAAAATAAAGGTGTGTTTGCAGGTGAACCTTGGTCGATCATTCAAAAAGTATTGGCCACCGACCCGCACCATGTGAACGCCTTGTTGCTCGGTGGTAGTGCTGCTTACTCCGAGCAAAATTTCCAAGCCGCTTTGCGTTTTTGGGAACGCGCCCGCGAAGTGGTGGCTGCTGATTCACCCGATGCACCTGAGCTTGATCGCGCCATTGGAGAAGCACGCAACAAACTTGGTTTGCCCGCTATTCCTGCTCGCGCGATGGGGGGTGAGAAAAATGCATCCAATAAAACCACTGGAACTGCCAGTGGAAGCACCAACGCCAGTAACAACGCGAACGCCAATGCACCTTCAACCCAACGCACTGAGCGCATCAGCGGCCGTGTGAGCGTGGCCCCCGACTTGGCCAACAAAGTCGCACCAACCGACACAGTGTTCATTTATGCAACCCCAGTGGCCGGTTCACGCATGCCCTTGGCAATTGTGAAAATCACGGCCAATCAGTTGCCCTACGATTTCGTGTTAGACGACACCACCGCGATGAACCCCAGCGCCAAACTCTCAGGCATGGACGAGGTGACGGTGCGTGCACGCATCTCCAAATCAGGCAATGCGATGCAACAACCGAGCGACTTAGGGGTGAGTGTGACGCCCGTCAAACCCGGCAGTGCGGGTTTGAATTTGATGGTGCGTGAAACCCTGCGCTGAGTAGCGCCGGGTCAAAGAAGTGTCAGAGCAAGCCGTGGCTGCGCGCAAAGTGCAGCGTTTGTGTGCGGCTTTTCACACCCAAACGGCGGAACAAACGCCACAAGTGCACTTTGACCGTGTGCTCGCTGATGTCGAGTTCGGTCGCAATGTCGCGGTTGCTCAAACCACGGTCCAGCATGATGATGAGTTGTTTTTGACGTTTAGACAGTTTGGTGTCACCAGCGGCCACGGCCTCTTCGTCAGCCGATTGATCCGCCGCGAACAAGCCTTGAATGGCAGAAGAGATTTCGTTAGATGGTGCTGATTTTTCCAAATAAATGTCAGCACCAGCTTCGATGCATGTTTCTTCCGCTTCGCCGGCTGGCATGGCTGAAATGACGGCCAAGGGCACATCGGCGTACATCGATTTGATTTCGCTGACCGCGCTGGTGCCTTTGACGCCGGGCAACAGCAAGTCAAGCACAAAAAGTTCGGGGGTGCCGTTCTTGATGATCGATGCTTGTAATTCGCTGAATTTTTCCAATTCGATCACTTTTGCGGCAGGTCGCACACGACGCAACATCATGCCCAAGGCTTGGCGAACGAGGGGGTGATCATCAATGACATACAGACTCATTTTTATTACTCCTACTTCCTATTTTAGTAGTTCAGACCCATCGCTTCGCGCACATCGCGCATTGTCTCTCGGGCGGTCATGCGTGCTTTTTCAGTACCAGCATCAACGATATCACGAACTATGCGGGGATTTGTCACATAGGCTTCAGCCCGTTCCAGCATGGGTTGCTGCTCTTTGAGGATGGCGTCAATGATGGGCTGCTTACATTCTAGACAACCAATACCCGCACTTTTACAGCCCTGAGTGACCCACTGTTGCGTGGAAGCGTCGGAATAAACTTTGTGAAATTGCCACACGGGGCACTTTTCGGGGTCGCCCGCATCGGTGCGTTTGACCCGCGCGGGGTCGGTGGGCATGCGCTTGACCTTTTGCTCAATCGTGGCGCGGTCCTCGCGAATGGCGATGGCGTTGTTGTAGCTTTTGCTCATCTTGGCGCCATCCAGACCAGGCAATTTGCTGGCTTCGGTCAGCAACACCTGCGGTTCGGGCAAGATGACTTTGCCCGTGCCTTTGAAATAGCCCTCGAGGCGCTCGCGGTCTTGCGCGTCGAGCTCTGGCGCGGAGGCGATGTAGCCCAAAGCGCCTTCCATGGCCTTGGCGTCGCCGGTTTCTTGGTAGGCTTTGCGCGATTTTTCAAAGCGCTTGACACTGTCTTTGGGCAACTTAGCCAACGATGCTTGCAGCTTCTCTTCGGCGTTGATTTCGCGACCATACAAATGGTTGAAGCGGCGCGCGGCTTCACGGGTCAGCTCGACATGGCTGGCTTGGTCCTCGCCCACCGGCACATATTTGGCCTTGTAAATCAAGATGTCCGCTGCTTGTAACAGGGGGTAACCCAAGAAACCGTAGGTGGACAGGTCTTTGTCTTTCAGCTTTTCTTGCTGATCTTTGTAAGTGGGTACTCGCTCAAGCCATCCCAAAGGTGTGCCCATGGCCAGCAAGGTGAAGAGCTCGGCATGCTCGGGCAGGCGGCTCTGCAAAAACAGTGTGCACTGGTTGGGGTCCAGACCCGCGGCCAGCCAGTCGATAACCATTTCAAACACATTTTTTTCGATCACTTCGCGGTGTTCGTAGTGGGTGGTCAGCGCATGCCAGTCGGCCACAAAAAAGTAGCAATCGTGGGTCGCTTGCAAGCGCACCCAGTTTTTCAAGGCGCCGTGGTAATGGCCCAAATGCAAAGCGCCGGTGGGACGCATGCCCGATAAAACACGTTCTTTCATAGCGAAGACTTCAGTAAAAATTCAAAAGGCGTCAGCAACCAACGCAAGGATTCAATGGTCAGACCCATCAAAGGCATCATCCACCAGCGGTCGACAATGCCAAACACCACCAAGGCCATCACGATGTAAAAGCCCCAAGGCTCCACACGCGACAACCATACCGCCTGTTTCCAAGGCAACAGCCCCACCAGAATGCGGCCCCCATCCAAGGGCGGCAGCGGAAACAAATTGAAGGCGAACATCACAACATTGGCAAGGATGCCGGCTTTGCACATTTCTAGGAAAAACCGTTCTTCTACGCCAAAACCAATCAGCACATACAAGGCCAGGTACCACAACACGGCTTGCACAAGGTTGATGCCGGGGCCAGCCAAAGCCACCCAAATCATGTCGCGCTTGGGGTTGTGCAAATTGCCAAAGCGCACAGGCACAGGGCGCGCGAAACCAAACAAAAAGTGGCCTGCAGTCACAACATAAAGAACGGCGGGCAGCACCAAGGTGCCCATCGGGTCGATGTGGGATATTGGGTTCAAAGTGACGCGGCCCATCATCCAAGCGGTGTTGTCACCTCGCAAATGCGCCACATAGCCGTGCGCTGCCTCGTGCAAGGTGATCGCAAAAATCACCGGCAAGGCATAGATCGCAACAGTTTGAACAAGCGCATGAAGGTCCACTGCTAGATTGTCGCATCGAATACTTAAGCCCCGAGTGGGCGCGCAATGCGAACACCTTTGCTCTATTGAACGGGTGTCAAAGTCCCAACACATCCAAAGCGCCGCGACCCGCGCGAATCAACTCGGGGTCGCCGCCGCCGTCCATTGGGGTGAGGTCGACCACGGTGGTGGGCTCGAGGGCGCAGGCACCGGCGTCAATGACGGCGGCCAAATCGTGTTCGAAGCGCTCGCGAATGGCTTGTGCGTCGTTCATCGGTTCGGTTTCACCTGGGGCAATGAGGGTGGTGGCTAGCAAAGGGGCACCATGACATTCCAGCAAATCGAGCAGGGTACGGTTGAGCGGCACGCGCAAGCCGATGGTTTTGCGTTGCGGGTGGCTGACGCGACGTGGCACTTCTTTGGTGGCTTCCAAAATGAAGGTGTAAGCACCAGGTGTGGCAGCTTTGAGCAAACGGTATTGGCGGTTGTCAACGCGTGCGTAGCTCGCGAGTTCGGATAAGTCACGGCACATGAGGGTGAGGTGATGTTTGTCATCCACCTGTCGAATGCGACGCATGTGTTCGACCGCGGCTTTGTCGTCTAAATGGCAAACCAAGGCGTAACTCGAATCGGTAGGCACCGCCACTACGCCGCCTTTGGATAGCAAAGCCACGGCTTGCTTGAGCAAACGCACTTGCGGGTTGTCAGGGTGAACTTGAAGAAACTGCGCCATGGTGAATTGAAGCTTGAATCGAAGAGCAAAGCAATGATGCTTAGGTAGATGCGTTGGTTTCCCGTCGGCTCAACCATGCCGCGCCCCAGCCGCAAGCTACGATCAAGGCCATGCCTGTGAAAGCCAGCCCGTCGGGCACATGGGCAAACACCAGCCAACCTGCCAAGGTTGCAAACGCAACGCCGCTGTACACATAAGGCGTGACTTCTGAAGCTGGCGCGCGGGTAAAGGCAACGATCAGCATCATGTGTCCCACGCTGCCTGCAATGCCGGACAAACACATCAAGCCCCAATCCATTGCGGAGAGTTCGGTGGTCCATGCGGTGTAAACCAACACAGAGGTCAACAAGGCGCCCACCCAACTGGTGTAAGTGTGGGTGGTGGTGGGCGTTTCAGATTTAGCCATGTGGCTGGTGAGTATTTGAAACAGCGCATTGGTCACCACCAATGTCAATGGCACCCACACCCAGTTGGCATCCACACTGCCACCGGGGCGCACGATGAGCAAGGCACCCACCAACCCCCCGCTGATAAATAACCAACGCATGCGCGAGACTTGTTCTTTCAACACAAAGTGCGCTAACAAAGTCACCACCAATGGGGTGAGCATGTTGATGGCGGTGAACTCGGCCACCGGCATGCGCAGCAAACTGAAAAACGCCAATGCACTGCAGAGCAGTAGCAACATGCCGCGCACGATTTGCAGTTTGTAGTTGTGTGCGCGAAACAATGCCATGCCATGCTTGGGCCACATCACGGCCGTGGTGATAACAGCTTGAAACATGTAACGAAACCACAGCACCATCAGCAAGGGCACCGTGGCAAACAAAAATTTGTTGGTGGTGTCTAACACCGCAAAACTACACATGGCCATGAGGGTGTAGGCCATGCCGGCCAGCACAACGGGAGACTTGTGTTTCATTGAATGCGATGCGCGAGCGCTTCCCACACGGGAGTGAGTTGGCCAGGCAACCAAGGCAGTTCGCCTAAATCGATGCGGCTTTCGTCGGGGCTGTGAAAGTCGCTGCCACGCGAAGCCAGCAAGTTGAATTCTTTGGCCATGTCGGCGTACTGCACATACTCGGCAGGCGTGTGGCTGCCGGTGACCACCTCTACGCCTTGGCCACCGTGCGCTTTGAATTCGGTGAACAACGCGTACTCTTCATTGGCAGTGAAGTTGTAGCGCGCAGGGTGTGCAATGACCGCCATGCCACCGGCTTGGGTAATCCAGTGCACGCAGTCTTTCAAATTGGCCCAACGGTGCGGCACAAAACCTGGGTTGCCCTCGGTGAGGTAGTTGCGAAACACCTCGTGCGTGTCTTGGCACACACCACTCTCTACCAAAAACCGTGCGAAGTGGGTGCGTGAAATGAGTTCTGGGTTGCCTGCGTATTTCAACGCGCCTTCATAGGCACCGCGAATGCCCACTTTGGCCAACCCATCCGACATTTCTTGGGCGCGTGCACCGCGACCGTTGCGGGTGTTGTGCAAACCTTGTTGTAGGGCAGCGTTTTCGTGGTCAAAGCCGAGGCCCACGATGTGCACGGTTTGTCCTGCGAAGGTGACAGAAATTTCGGTGCCCGTCAGGTAAGACAAACCTTGCGATTTGGCCGCAGCGATGGCGCGGGCTTGGCCACCCACTTCATCGTGATCGGTGAGTGACCACAGCGTGACGCCGTTGGCTTTGGCGCGTGCGGCTAATGCCTCAGGTGTGAGGGTGCCATCCGAGATCACGGAGTGGCAATGCAGGTCAGCGTTCAAAATGGCTTGGTTCACGCGCTCAATTGTAGGCATGTGCGTTCAATCGCGCAGTCGCAAAACAGACTGCGCGTTTTCATAGGTGGCATGGGCCACTTCAGCGAGTGAAATGCCGCGCAAATCTGCCAGCACTTTCGCGATGCGCGGCAATTGCGCCGGTGAGTTTCGCCCCTGCGGCACGCCTTGCGCGCGTTGCTCGGCGGGGGTGTACAACCAACGCGGCGGGATGTCGGGCGCGTCGGTTTCAAGCACGATGGCCGAGAGCGGCAGCGTGGTGGCCAAGCGACGCAATTGCAAGGCACGCTCAAAAGTGAGTGCGCCACCAAAGCCAAGTTTGAAGCCCATCTCGATGAACGCTTGGGCTTGTTGCAAGCTGCCGTTAAATGCATGTGCAATGCCACCTTTGACGGTGATGTCACGCAAACCTTTGAGAAGAGCATCGGCGCTGCGACGCACATGTAACACGACGGGCAATTGGTGTTGACGCGCCAACTTCAGTTGTGCGCGGTAAAAGTGTTGCTGCTTGTCCCAAGCCTCTTGGCTGTTGATCTCGGGCACAAAACCATCGAGGCCAATTTCACCTACTGCCACCAACTGCGGGTCGTTGCGGTGCTGTTGCAAGGCTGCATCGAGTTGTTGCAAATGCGCTTCGGTGGCAGTGGGGGTGTAGAGCGGGTGAATGCCCAAGGCGTAGACATCGCGCGGCGCATCGCTTGAAGTGGTGGAAGTGGTTGTGGTGTGTGCCGTGATATGCGTGGCATTGTGCCGATGCGCCAACAAACGCACCGTGTCAAAGTTGGCTGCTTCGACGGCGGGATACAGACATTGCGTAACACCGGCTTGCAAGGCTTGGTGTCTGATGTCGTCGCGGTCGTCGTCAAACTCTGAGGCATCGAGGTGACAGTGTGTGTCTACCCATGTCAGTGTTTGCGTCATGTCCATCCACCTTTTGCGCAGGCAATGTTTGGCGTTGCAAACAATGTGTTTGACCTACTCGCCTTGCACCAACTGCCCCTGCACCAATTGCAGTTGCCGATCACAACGCGCAGCAAGTGTGGCGTCGTGCGTGACCATCACAAAAGCGGTGTTGTGTTCGCGTGCTAATTGCAGCATCAACTCAAACACTTGGTTGGCAGTGCTGCGATCTAAGTTGCCGGTGGGCTCGTCGGCCAATACACAGGCAGGTCGTGTGACCAAGGCGCGTGCAATAGCTACTCGTTGGCGTTCACCGCCAGACAATTCTGCAGGGCGATGGTGAAAGCGTGCGCCCAAGCCCACGGCTTGCAACATGGCTTGTGCTTGTTGTTGTGCCAGCTCGGGTGCTTGGCGGCGAATCCACAGTGGCATGGCCACATTGTCGAGCGCGGTGAACTCTGGCAACAAATGGTGAAACTGATACACAAACCCCAAATGCTGGTTACGCAAATCACCCACCGCTTGCGGACTCAAATTCGCCAAGGCTTGGCCCAACCAATGCACGCTGCCCGTGGTGGGTGTGTCTAAGCCGCCGAGCAAATGCAACAAGGTGCTTTTGCCTGAACCCGACGCACCCACGATGGCCATGGTTTCGCCGGCCTGCACGCTCAAGTTGACATCGTGCAACACCGTCACATCGAGTGGGCCTTCGTGAAAACGGCGGCCGAGTTGTTGTGCGGTCAAGATGGGCTTATTCATAACGCAAAGCCTCCGCAGGATTGATGCGGCTGGCGCGCCAACTAGGGTAAATGGTTGCCATGAAAGCCAAGGTGAGTGAGATCAATGCAATCGGCCAAATGTCAGCAGATTGAGGGTCGCTCGGCATGCGGCTGATGAGGTAAATGTCTTGCGGCAAAAAGCTGGCGCCCACCAAATGCTCAATCGCCGGCACGATCACATCGATGTTGAAGGCCACACCCAAACCCAAGAGCAAACCACTCAAGGTGCCCAACACGCCCACCGTCGCACCTTGCACAATGAAAATTTTCATGATGCTTTGTGGGCTTGCACCCAAGGTGCGCAAGATGGCAATGTCGGCACGCTTGTCGGTGACGGTCATCACCAGCGTGGTGACCAAATTGAAAGCAGCCACAGCCACGATCAGCGTGAGGATGATGAACATCATGCGTTTTTCGACTTGCACCGCCGCAAACCAAGTGCGGTTTTGGCGCGTCCAATCGCGCACGATCACATCGGGTCCGAGCTGCATGGCGAGTTCAGCAGCCACGCGACGCGCTTGTTGGCTGTCTTTGATTTTCAAGCGCACACCGCTGGGGGCTTCTAATCTGAAAATGCGTTGTGCGTCATCAATGTTCAGCAGCGCCATGTTGGCGTCGTATTCGTAATGGCCTGAATCAAACACACCGGCCACGGTGAGTTGTTTCAAACGCGGCAACACACCTGCAGGCGTGACTTGACCGTTGGGCGCCACCAAGGTGATGCGATCGCCTTTTTGCACACCCATCGAACGCGCAAACTCTGCGCCCAACACCACATTGAAACTGCCTGCTTGCAAAGATTCGCGCGTGCTGTTGGGAATGTCGAGAATGAAGTCGCTCACCTGCGCTTCGGTGTTGGGGTCAATGCCGCGCACCATCGCACCGCGCATGTCCTCGCCACGCGCGAGCAAGGCTTGTTGCGCCACAAACGGCGCCGCACCCACCACGGCGGAATGCTGTTTGACTTTTTGCATCAGCGCTTGGGTGTCAGCCAAGCCTTCACCCATGGGGGCATACAACTCAATGTGCGACACCACCGACAGCATGCGGTCGCGCACTTCTTTTTGAAAGCCGTTCATCACGCTCAACACAATGATGAGCGCTGCCACGCCCAGCGCAATGCCGAGCATGGACACACCTGAGATGAAAGAAATGAACCCATTGCGACCCGAGCTGCGGCCCGCGCGCGTGTAGCGCCATCCGATGATCAACTCGTAGGGCCAATGGGACAAAAATTTATTTTTCACAGAACGCATTGTGGCATCACAGACAATGTCGGTATGACAACCACGGTGCTTCCTTTTTCTTTGTGGACGGTGCAAGGGCCAGAGGCCGACTTGCTGGCCCAAGCCGAGCTACCCCATTTGCGGGCCTGGCTGGCGCAATCACAACGCACGCAAGTGCTGGCGGATGGTGAACCGGCTGAGGCTCGACTCGCCACCTACACACCACCCCACGAGCGTGTTCTGGCACAAGCGCAAGGCTGGTCTTTTGCTGATGGCTGCTTGCCTTGGGCGGCGCTAGCTGCTGAGGCACAAGGGCTTGATACTTCAAATGCGTGGGCGTTTGTCACTTTGTGCAACTGGCATGTCAGCAACGGGCAAGTCACCTTGGGCGACCCTGCGCATTTGGGCATTGACGCCGCCACCAACGATGCGTTGTTCAACGCTATGCACGCTTTTTTTGACGAAGACGGCATCGCGTTGCACCCCTATCGCGATGGTGTGTGGCTGGCGCAATCGTCATGGTTTGAGAACTTGCCCACCGCTTCGTTGGACCGTGTGATTGGCCGCAACATTGACCCGTGGTTGGTGGGGCATGCGGTGTTGCGTCGTTTGCAAAACGAAATGCAAATGTTGCTCTACACCCATGCGGTCAACGAAGGCCGTGCGCTCACCATCAATTCGTTGTGGTGGCATGGTGCGGGCGCGTTGCCAACTATTCGGTCTTCATCAGCAACAAGCCCATGCCATGTACCAGACCTGCCCTGTGTGGCGGCTCTCAGAACCGCTGCACTGCAACAAGATGTGGTGGGCTGGTTAGAGGCTTGGCAAGCGGTGGATGTTCAAGTGATACAACCGCTGCTGCAAACGCAACAATCACACATGTCGTTGGTGTTGTGCGGTGACCATGTGGCGCATGTGTATGAAGCGATGGCGCCGAGTTGGTGGCAAAGCTTGATACAAAAATTCAAAACAATGTCTATGACCCAAGTGATCGGTGTTTCTTCATGAGTGCTTTGCAATTTGTACCGCGCGATATGCCACCACGCAGTGTGTGGGCCTTAGAACAAGCGGGTGTGCATCCGTTGTTGGCGCGCTTGTATGCTGCGCGTGGTGTGAACGATCCATCAGCGCTCGACGCTTCGCTGGCGCAACTGTTGCCGCCTGACGGCTTGAAGGGCATCAGAGAAGCAGCCATGTTGTTAGCTGATGCGATGGCACAAAACAAACACCTGTGCGTGGTGGCTGACTATGACTGCGACGGTGCCACCGCATGTGCAGTGGCTGTGCGTGGGTTGCGTTTGTTGGGCGCGCAACATGTGCGCTACATCGTGCCCGACCGTGTGGTCGATGGCTATGGACTGACACCTCCCATTGCACAGCGTGTGAAAGACAGCGGTGCCGATGTGCTGATCACGGTGGACAACGGCATTGCCAGTGTGCAAGGTGTGGCGCAAGCCAAAGCACTCGGCTTGCAAGTGTTGGTGACGGACCACCATTTGCCCGCTGCTGAATTGCCCGAGGCCGATGCCATTGTCAACCCCAATCAACCGGGTTGCACCTTCGAGAGCAAATCACTCGCAGGTGTGGGCGTCATGTTTTATGTGCTGTTGGTGTTGCGCGCTGAGTTGCGCCAACGCGGTGTGTTCACAGCAGAACAACAACCCAAACTCGACACCTTGTTGCCCTTGGTGGCCTTGGGCACCGTGGCCGATGTGGTCAAGCTCGACAGCAACAACCGCCGTTTGGTGGCACAAGGTTTGGCGCGTGTGCGCAAAGGGCAAATGCCACCGGGTATGAGTGCCTTGTTTGTGGCCGCAGGGCGCAGCTTTGCCAAATGCACTTCGCAAGATTTTGGTTTTGCACTGGGCCCACGCATCAATGCCGCAGGCCGTTTGTCAGACATGACTTTGGGCATTGAATGTTTGATCACCGACGATGTGTCGCGCGCCACCGAGTTGGCCACGGCGCTTGATCGCATCAACCGTGAACGGCGCGTGATCGAAGGGGACATGCGTGAACAAGCACTCGAATTGGCGCAAGAAATGTTCGACCCCGACGAAGCACCGCCTTCGGCGTTGTGTGTGTTCGACCCAGATTTTCACGAAGGCGTGGTGGGCATCGTGGCGGCCAAGTTGAAAGACTTGCACCATCGCCCCACCTTTGTGTTTGCGCCCAGTCAAGCGCAGGGCAAAGAACACGAGCTCAAAGGTTCGGGACGCTCTATTCCTGGTTTTCATTTGCGCGACGCGCTCGACTTGGTGGCCAAGCGCCACCCCGGTGTGTTGTTGCGCTTTGGAGGTCACGCCATGGCAGCGGGTTGCACCTTGGAAGAAGAACACCTCGCCACTTTTGAAGAGGCCTTGCAACAAGTGGCACAAGAATGGTTGGACGACGCCACTTTGCAACGCCGCTTAGAAACCGATGGCCCCTTGTTGCCCGAATACCGTCGCCCCGAATTGGCCGACACCTTGGCGCGTGAAGTGTGGGGGCAGGGCTTTGCGACACCCACGTTCAGCGAAACATTAGAAGTGCTGGGACAACGCTTGGTGGGTGAAAAACACATGTCACTCAAACTGCGTCACCAAGGTCAACCGGTGGATGGTATTTGGTTTGGTCGCACCGAACCCTTGCCCAGCACCGCACACTTGGCGTATCGCATTGAGGTTGATGAATGGCAAGGCAACCAGCGCGTGCGTTTTGTCATTGAAGGCATGGCAGCTGCGTAACACCATGGCCACTCGCAAAAACAAAACACTGCCCGAAGTCAATTTCTCTGACTACGGCGACACACGCTATTTGCACTTGGGCACGCCGTGGGTGCAAGGCTCGATGAAGATCGACAAACCGTTTGACATTGACCTCGAATATGTGCAACGCATGATGGCTTGGTTGTTGTTCACCAACATCGAGCAAGTGAACCAACGCCATGCCATGCAACTCGGTTTGGGTGCGGCAGCGCTCACCAAGTTTTGTCACAAACATTTGCGCATGCACACCACTGCCATTGAGCTCAACCCACAAGTGGTGGCAGCGTGTCGCTTGTGGTTCAAGTTGCCAGCCGACAGCGCCAAATTGCAAGTGGTGTTGGGTGATGCCGCCGAGGTGGCCAAACACGACCATTGGCGAGGACAGGTTGATGCACTGCAAGTCGATTTGTACGACCACGAAGCAGCATGCCCCGTGCTCGACAGCGAAGACTTCTACCGTGACTGTCGCCACTTGCTCACTGACGATGGTTGCATGACCGTCAACTTGTTTGGCCGCGCGTCGAGCTATGACGAGAGTTTGAAAAAAATCTGCACTGCGTTTGGTGAAGACGCCGTGTGGTCGTTCAAACCCACGCGCGAAGGCAACACCATTGTGTTGGCACTGCGCACACCGCAACACCCCAAACGCGGTGAACTGATGGCGCGTGCAGAAGCCATTCAAGCCAAGTGGCCGCTGCCTGCTACCAAATGGTTGCGAGTGTTCAAAGCTGTTCAAACGCGTTGATGTAATAGCCTCACCAAATTACGCTTGCGCTTCGCAAACAAGCCGCACTTAGCCTAGGGTTTACCCCAGAATTCTGCGCGACACAAGGTAGGTGAAATCCACATCCACTGTGGGGTTCTACACCGCCACAATGCAGCCACCTTGCTGCTTTGTTTGAGGAGAAGAAATGATTAAAAGTCAAAAAGACTTCTATTCCGGTCTCATGTTCATGTTGATCGGTGGTGCGTTCGCCTGGGGTGCAACCAACTACTCGGTGGGCACGGGTGC
>JBEGOM010000024.1:0-32685 GCA_041181985.1 Pseudomonadota bacterium
CTCAAAAAAGTCCAAAAAAGATTTGCGAATATCAGCGACGGTGAATTTAGGCGTAGTCATCCTCAAATTATAGGTTTGGGTGTCACCCCACTGGCTGCAAGGGCCCTTGCTTGGCGGTATGCTCTTGAGATTGATTTGGAGACACACAACATGGACATGAAGACAGCCCCCCTCTCGCTGCTCAACGACCCCACCCTGCTCAAAACCGATGCCCTGATCAATGGCGCATGGGTGAAAGGCCACAGTCGCTTTGATGTGCATGACCCTGCCACTGGCCAAAAACTGTGCGATGTGGCCAATCTGGGCGCCAAAGAAGCCGAAGACGCCATTCAAGCCGCCAACGCCGCTTGGCCCGCTTGGCGCACCAAAACAGCGAAAGAGCGCAGCATCATTTTGCGCAAGTGGTATGACTTGCTGATGGCCAATGTCGAAGATTTGGGACGCATCATGACCGCCGAGCAAGGCAAACCGTTTGCCGAAGCCAAAGGTGAAGTCGCGTATGGCGCCAGTTTTGTGGAATGGTTTGCCGAAGAAGCCAAGCGCGTGAACGGTGAAACCCTGCCACAGTTTGACAACAACCGTCGCCTGACGGTGTTGAAGCAACCCATCGGTGTGTGCGCGGCCATCACGCCTTGGAACTTTCCGCTTGCCATGATCACCCGCAAAGTGGCACCTGCACTGGCCGCAGGGTGTCCGGTGGTGATCAAACCCGCCGAACTCACCCCGCTGACCGCGTTGGCTGCTGCTGAATTGGCCATTCGCGCGGGCATTCCTGCCGGTGTGCTCAACATCCTGACTGCTGACAGCGACAACAGCATTGCCATTGGCAAAGTGATTTGCGACAGCGATGTGGTGCGTCACTTGAGCTTCACGGGCTCGACCGAAGTGGGTCGCATTTTGATGGCGCAATCCGCACCGAGTGTGAAAAAACTCTCGCTCGAATTGGGTGGCAATGCGCCCTTCATTGTGTTTGACGATGCAGATATCGACAGCGCTGTGGAAGGCGCCATGGCCAGCAAATACCGCAACGCTGGACAAACCTGCGTGTGCGCCAACCGCTTGTATGTTCAAGAGGGTGTGTATGACGAGTTTGTGCAGAAATTTGCCGCCAAAGTGAAGTCGCTCAAAGTTGGCAATGGCTTTGACGAGGGCGTGGTGCAAGGCCCCTTGATCGAAGAAGCCGCGCTGCAAAAAGTGGAGCGCCATGTGCAAGACGCACTGGCCAAAGGTGGCAAAGTGCTCGCCGGTGGCAAGCGTTTGAACGGCCAGTTTTTTGAACCCACCGTGGTGTCAGAAGCGCGTGCCGACATGTTGTGCGCCAAAGAAGAAACCTTTGGCCCCTTCGCGCCAGTGTTCCGTTTCAAAACCGAACAAGAAGCGATTGACGCAGCCAACAACACCGAGTTTGGTTTGGCAAGCTACTTCTACAGCCGCGACATCGGCCGCATTTACCGCGTGGCTGAAGGGTTGGAGTACGGCATGGTGGGCATCAATGTGGGCATCATCGCCACTGAGCATGTGCCGTTTGGCGGCGTGAAGCAGTCCGGTTTGGGCCGCGAGGGGTCACACCACGGCATGGAGGAATACTTGGAAATGAAGTACCTTTGTTTAGGCGATATCTTGAAGTAATTCTTTTATCTACAAGTCGGAAGTAAAATCACTTAGAGCAAAGGTTTTATGCTTTGCATACAATTTGTTTTGCTGGCTTAAATAACAAAACTGGTTAACAACATGGAAACCAAACAAATCTACATGCGCTTTTTGAACCTCCTTCATGCCTTAGAAGGCGGTGAAAACGCGCCTGAGATGGACCTTGAGGCTAAAAAGCTTCTGGAGGTGATTGCAGTCCATGAAGCCAACAAAAACCCTTTGACAGTCACAGCCGCCATGAACCTCGGGCACATCGCGTCGCCTGCCACCATTCACCGCAAACTCGATGTGTTGCGCGAACTCGGCATGATCGACACTGTGTTTGAAGGCAAAAACCGCCGCACCAAATACTTGGTGCCCACGCAAGCCGCACATGATTACTTTGATTCGGTGGGCAAAGCCATGACTGAGGCTTTGGCGCAGCATTGAGTTTTTTCTGACGCAGCGAAAGAGGCATCTCAGTGAGATGCCTTTTCTTTTTGTCCCCTAGAATTTCAAGCGACGCGGGTGTCGTTCAATGGTAGGACTCTTGCTTCCCAAGCAAATAACGTGGGTTCGATTCCCATCACCCGCTCCACTCAGTTCAAAGCAATGTCACACCCGTTTTACTCTGTACAAATTCGCGTGTCACGCCGGGTGCGAGTTCGACAATTTTCAAACCCTCGGGCACCACATCCATCACTGCCAAATCGGTGATGATGCGATCGACCACACCGAGGCCTGTTAAGGGCAAAGTGCACTCAGGCAAGATTTTCAAATCTTCGGTGCCGTCTTTTTTCTTGGCCACATGTTCCATCAAGATGATGACGCGCTTGACGCCCGCGACCAAGTCCATCGCGCCGCCCATGCCTTTGATCATCTTGCCGGGAATCATCCAGTTGGCCAAATCACCTTTTTCGCTCACTTGCATGGCGCCCAAAATGGACAGGTTGATCTTGCCGCCACGGATCATGGCAAACGATTGATCGCTACCAAAAATGGCCGAGCCCTTGATGGTGGTCACTGTTTGTTTGCCGGCGTTGATGAGGTCAGCGTCAACTTCGTCTTCGTAAGGAAACGGGCCAATGCCCAACATGCCGTTTTCGCTTTGCAACCACACTTCCACATGGTCAGGCACATGGTTGGCCACCAAGGTGGGAATGCCAATGCCCAGGTTCACATAAAAACCGTCTTGTAATTCTGATGCTGCGCGTGCAGCCATTTCGTCTTGAGTCCAAGCCATGGTGGTGCTCCTTAAACTTTGCGTTCACGCGTGGTGAGTTTTTCAATGCGCTTTTCAGGCGTCGGGTTGTGCACGATGCGGTGCACATAAATGCCTGGCAGGTGAATATCGTCAGGGGCCAATTCACCAGTGGCCACAATGCGCTCGACTTCAACGATACAAATTTTTCCAGCGGTGGCCGCTGCGGGATTGAAGTTGCGTGCAGTCATGTTGAAGCGCAAGTTGCCTGACTTGTCAGCCACATCGGCTTTGACCAATGCAATGTCGGGTACCAACGAACGCTCCATCACATATGTTTCGCCATCGAATTCGCGCAGTTCTTTGCCTTCGGCCACCAAGGTGCCCACACCGGTTTTGGTGAAGAAGGCAGGAATGCCAGCGCCACCGGCACGCAGCTTTTCAGCCAAGGTGCCTTGGGGGGTGAATTCCAACTCGAGTTCGCCTGAGAGGTATTGGCGCTCGAACTCTTTGTTCTCGCCCACATAGCTCGAAATCATTTTTTTGATTTGACGTGTTTCAAGCAACTTACCCAAACCAAAACCATCGACACCCGCGTTGTTAGAAATAACGGTGAGGTCTTTCACGCCTGAATCACGCAAAGCGTCGATCAAGGCTTCGGGAATGCCGCACAGGCCAAAACCGCCCACAGCCATGAGTTGGCCGTCTGCGACGATGTCCTTGAGCGCTGCTTGTGCGCTTGGAAAAATCTTGTTCACAGGGATACTCCAAAAAAATAACAGACTGACGCTACGATACTACGTCATTGCGTACCTATTTTTTCTTACGCACCGCCCTGTGCATGCCTTTGGACTAACCGTCCACCACTTCAGCTGCCGAGCGAAAAGCATCGACCGCTGTGGGTACACCGCAATAAATGGCGGCATGCAGCAACACCTCTTGAATTTCTTCTTTGGTGGCGCCGTTGTTCAACGCGCCGCGCACATGTGCTTTGAGCTCGTGTTGTTTGCCCAATGCGGTCAACATGGCCACGGTGATGAGGCTGCGGGTTTTCAAATCTAAGGTGTCGCGCTGCCAAGAGTCACCCCAAGCAGCACGGGTGATGTGGTGTTGCATGGGCAAGGTGAAATCGGTGGCACCGCCAAATGCTTTGTTCACAAAGTCTTGCCCCATGACTTGGGTGCGGCGTTGCAAACCTTTTTGAAACGTGTCGTCGGAGGGATGTGGGTGTTTGTTGGACATACAAAAAACTTTCATGGCAAGGACATTGAGCATAATCGCAAGTGACCTGAATGGAGACACACATGAGCCGCTACCCCTACCCCGACCTCAAGGATTTGCCTGAGGACATGCGAACCAAGATTTTGGAGGTGCAAGAAAAAGCGGGCTTCGTGCCCAATGTGTTTTTGGCGCTGGCAAGACGCCCCGCCGAATGGCGCGCGTTTTTTGATTACCACGACGCGCTGATGCTCAAAGAGGACAGCAACCTCTCCAAGGGCGACCGCGAGATGATCGTGACCACCACCAGCGCGGCCAACAACTGTTTGTATTGCGTGGTGGCACACGGCGCAATTTTGCGCATCTATGAAAAGAAACCTTTGGTGGCCGACCAAGTGGCGGTGAACTACCGCAAAGCCGACATCACACCGCGACAACGCGCCATGCTCGACTTTGCGATGAAGGTGTGTTTGCACAGCCATAAAATTGACGATGCCGACTTCACCGCTTTGCATGCACATGGTTTAAACGACGAAGATATTTGGGACATTGCAGCCATCACCGCTTTCTTTGGTTTGAGCAATCGCATGGCGAGCTTTAGCAACATGATGCCCAACCCCGAGTTTTACTTGATGGGTCGCGTACCCAAACAAAAATAATGCAATGTCGCGAAGGGTGTGGTGCGTGTTGCATTGCGCCCTCTATCAACAGCCCTTTACCTGATATGCCACACGGCAAGCCTGCGGGTGTGCCTTGTGCGCAGCTGTTGTCAGATATGCGCTGTGCCGTGTTTGGCAAACCTGAACGGCCCGCTTTTTGTGTAAGCTTGCAAGCCTCAGTGGAAATGTGCGGCACCGACCGTCAGGCGGCTATTCTTTGGTTGACGCAATTGGAAGTGAACACTGCACCATGACAACGCTCGTGCGGTTCAGAAAAGCATTTTTGGCGCTGCTGATGCACCTAGCGAACACGCATCATCAAGGCGTCACAACTGCGCGCATCCAGTCGGGCAAATCAACCGCTTTTTTGTTGGGAAAATCGACCCAAATGGTGGTGGCGCCACCCGCTGCGTAAATCACACCGGGTTGATCGGCGCGCTCCATCGTGCCCCATGTCTCGAAGGTGGTGCGACCGGGGTCGCTGGCGTACATCTTGATCAACACATCGCCAGGATATTCGAGCTGTTTGTAAAAGTTACAAAACGCGTTCACGATGACCGGGCCATGACCGTTGGGTTGCGGCACTGCACCGATGGAGTGCAACCAATCGATGCGAATGGTTTCTAAATAACGAAAGTAAGTGGTGTTGTTGACATGCCCCATGGCGTCCATGTCACCCCAGCGCATGGGGATGACCATTTGGAACACCAACTTTTTGTGTTCGGGTATTTCAAACTTCATGACTTGCGTTTTTCTTAAACAGCAAAGCCATCGTCTGCCGCAATGATGGCGCCATTCACAAAATGGCTTTCGCCACTGGCCAACATGACCAACAACGCGTCTAAATCTTTGGGCTGACCCACACGTTTGCGCGGCAACATGTTGACCAACTTTTGACCTTGCTCGGTGCCCCAGTGGTGGTGGTTGATTTCGGTGTCGATGTAGCCCGGACAAATGGCATTCACATTGATGCCAAAACGCCCCCACTCCATGGCCAGCACTTTGGTCATTTGCACCACCGCGGCTTTGCTCATGCAATACGCGCCAATTTGCGGCAACACACGCAAGCCCGCCACCGAGGCGATGTTGATGATGCGCCCACCCGTGTAAGTGCCAGGTGCTGCACCTTTGGCGCGCGCCAACATGCGTTTGCCGACTTCTTGCGCCACGAAGAAAGAGCCCTTCACATTGGTGTTGAAAATAAAGTCGTAGTCTTCTTCGGTGACATCTTGCACGCGTTGGGTGGTGCTCACACCAGAGTTGTTCACCAAAATATCGATACTGCCCACTTCGGTTTCGGCATGCGCCACAGCCGATTGGATGCTGCCGATTTCGGTCACATCCAGTGCCACCACATGCGCGTCACCCCCTTCGGCTTCGATTTCGGCGCGGAGTTCTTTGAGCTTTTCGACGCGACGGCTGGCGAGCACCACGGCGGCGCCTGCGCGTGACAAGGTGCGGGCAAACTGCGCACCCAAGCCGCTTGAAGCACCTGTGACCATTGCCACGCGCCCTGATAAATCGATGTTGTACGCCATGTTCGTCTCCTGCAGAAAGGTTGGTTTGAGGCATTATGACCAATCGCGGTTTTTCACCGCATAAAATCAGTCGCAACGCTGACAGTTCAGTGACCCCTGACAGAGATAAACACACATGACACAAGAAGACATCCTTGCCCAGTTTGGCCCTCGCGAAGCCATGGAATACGACGTGGTCGTGGTCGGTGGCGGCCCCGGTGGCTTGGCCACTGCCATCCGCATAAAACAGCTTGCCAATGACAAGGGCCAAGATGTGTCGGTGGTGGTGTTGGAAAAAGGCTCAGAACCCGGCGCGCACATTTTGTCGGGCGCGGTGATGGACCCCAAGGCCATGAACGAACTCATTCCGAATTGGAAAGAGTTGGGCGCACCGCTGAACCAAGAAGTGACAGGCGACGACTTGTTGACCTTGACCGAAACCGGCGCCACCCGCGTGCCCGGTTGGTTGATGCCTCGCAACTTTCACAACGACGGTTGCTATGTGGTGTCGCTCAGCAATGTGGTGAAGTGGATGGCAGCACACGCTGAATCGATTGGCGTTGAAATTTTTCCAGGCTTCACAGCGGCTGAGGTGCTCTACAACGACGACGGCGCAGTAAAAGGCGTGGCCACTGGTAACCTGGGCATCGGCAAAGACGGCGAGCCCACTGACAACTTTCAGCTTGGCATGGAATTGCACGCCAAGTACACCATCTTCGCCGAGGGCGCGCGTGGTCACTTGGGCAAGCAACTGATTGCCAAATACAACTTGACCGACGGCAAAGACCCACAAACCTATGCAATTGGCATCAAAGAGTTGTGGGAAGTCGATCCTTCCAAAGCCAAGCCTGGATTGGTGGTGCACACCTCTGGCTGGCCCATGCAAGACGACACCTTTGGTGGCGGCTTTTTGTACCACTTGGAAGACAACAAAGTCACCTTGGGCTTTGTGTTGGGCCTCGATTACAAAAACCCTTGGATCAGTCCCTTCGAAGAAATGCAACGCTGGAAAACACACCCTGCGATTGCTGCGCATTTGGAAGGTGCCAAGCGTTTGGGCTATGGCGCACGTGCCATCAACAACGGCACACCGCAAGCTTTGCCCAAAACCGTGTTCCCTGGTGGCGCGCTCATTGGTTGCGATGCAGGTTACTTGAACGCCGCGCGCATCAAAGGCAGCCATGCGGCCATCAAGAGTGGCATGTTGGCCGCAGAGGCCGCGTATGAAGCCGTGGTGGCCGGTCGCGCCAGCGATGAGTTGAGCGCTTACCCACAAGCGTTTGAACGCAGCTGGCTCAGCACCGAACTGAACCAATACCGCAACTTCAAACTGTGGTTCAAAAAAGGCATGACGGTTGGCTCCGTGATGACCGGTGTGGAGCATTGGTTCTTGCCAAAGATTGGCATCAGCTCACCCCCTTGGACATTGCATGGCAACAAGCCCGACCATGTGAACTTGCAACCGGCCGATCAACACAACCCCATCACTTACCCCAAGCCCGATGGCAAGTTGACCTTCGATCGTTTGAGCAGCGTGTTCATCAGCAACACCAACCACGAAGAAAACCAACCTGCCCACTTGACGCTCAAAGACGCATCGGTGCCAGTGAACATCAACTTGGCGAAGTACGCAGGGCCTGAAAGCCGCTACTGCCCCGCTGGCGTGTATGAGTATGTGAAAAACGACGACAACAGCGACCGCTTGCAAATCAACGCGCAAAACTGCGTGCATTGCAAAACTTGCGACATCAAAGACCCGACGCAAAACATCGTGTGGGTAACGCCCGAAGGCGGCGGCGGACCAAACTACAGCGGCATGTAACACGCAGCAAAACATTTGCGCGCGCAAGTGAGTACCTAGGTACAAGTTCGCGCGAAAGTTTTGTGGGTGACGGTCCAATGCACGGCTGCCTTGGGTTAGAATTTTTTTGTGTCAGGAGAGAGTGTTGCCGCCCCTTGGGTTGAGCCACACCGCCGAAGGCCGAACGCTCAGGCAACCAGGACTGATACACATGATTCTGTTGGAGAGAGGTGCGCTGCAAACGCGCACCCACCGAAGGGGCAAGTCGCATCGTCATTCGTCGATGCGTTGAATCTCTCAGGTAAAGCGGACAACAGGGTTCCTATTCATCTGCATGGTGCAGGTGATGCTTTGCATGGAGCCCCTTTTGTCTGACGCCGAACTTTTCAAAACACCACTCAACGATTTGCACATCGCCTTGGGCGCGCGCATGGTGCCCTTCGCTGGCTACAGCATGCCTGTGCAATACCCTTTGGGCCTGATGGCCGAACACAAACACACACGACATGCCGCCGGCTTGTTTGATGTCTCGCACATGGGCCAATTGCGTTTGGTCGGGTCCGATGCGGCCACTGCGTTTGAGAGCCTGATGCCGGTCGATGTGGTGGGTTTGCCCGTGGGCAAACAGCGCTACGGTTTGCTGCTGAACGAGCAAGGCGGCATCTTGGACGACCTGATGTTTGTCAACCGTGGTGACGATATTTTTGTGGTGGTCAATGGTGCGTGCAAAGCGGCTGACATCGCGCACATTCAACAACACATTGGCACGCGTTGCGAGGTCATTCCCTTGCCCGAGCAAGCCTTGCTGGCGTTGCAAGGCCCGCAAGCGTGCGATGCCTTGTCGCAACTGGTGCCAGGCGTTGAAAAACTGGTGTTCATGTCGGGCCAATCGTTTGAATGGCAAGGCGCTGCGTTGTTCATCACACGCAGTGGTTACACCGGTGAAGATGGGTTTGAAATTTCGGTGCATGCCTCGCAAGCCACCGCGTTGGCCAATGCGTTGTTGGCTTTGTCATCGGTGCAAGCGATTGGTTTGGGTGCGCGCAACTCGTTGCGTTTAGAAGCAGGTTTGTGTTTGTATGGGCAAGACATTGACACCGCCACCACACCTGTTGAAGCCGGTTTGAACTGGGCGATTCAAAAAGTGCGTCGCACCGGTGGTGCGCGTGCCGGTGGTTTTCCGGGTGCGGCCAAAGTGTTGGCACAGCTCGATGGCACAGAAGCACTGACACGCCAGCGCGTGGGCTTGATCGCGCAAGAGCGTGTGCCCGTGCGCGAGCATGTGGAAATTCAAAACAAAGCGGGGCAGCGCTTGGGCGAAGTGTGCAGCGGCTTGCTCGCGCCCACCGTGGACCAACCGATTGCGATGGCCTATGTGTCACCGAGCGAGGCAACCATCGGCAACACGGTATACGCTGTGGTGCGCGGCAAACACATTCCCATGGTGGTCAGCGCCATGCCCTTTAACCCAACGCGCTATTACAGGGGGTAATTTCTCTTTGACCGCGGGTGGCTTTGTACTCTCGCGGGTCATGTTGCAATTACCAAAGTTCAGTTTTTTCAAAAGGAAACAACATGTCTCTCAAATACACACAAGAACACGAATGGTTGCAAACCACGGGTGACCACGCCACCGTGGGCATCACACACCACGCACAAGACGCTTTGGGCGATGTGGTGTTTGTTGAGTTGCCCGAAGTGGGCAAGAGCTTCAACCAAGGCGATGTGGCCGGTGTGGTGGAGTCTGTCAAAGCTGCAGCGGATGTGTACATGCCCGTGACTGGCGTGATCACCGAAGTGAACGAGGCTTTGCGCGACGACCCATCGCTGGCCAATACCGACCCCTTGGGTGCTGGTTGGTTCTTCAAAGTAAAACTGTCTGACGCCTCACAACTCGATGCGTTGTTGGATGAAACCAGCTACAACAAACTCATCGCTTAATGGTGTGCGCGTGATGCACGCGCACTTCATAAAAAGCACTTCATAAACTTTTTTGGCAGACACCTCATGCTGATGCAATCCACCAAGCCTTTGGGCGACCTTGAAAACAGCCACGAATTTGTGGCGCGTCACATTGGCTTTGACGCCGCAGACGAAGCGCACATGCTCAGCGCCATTGGTGAAGCGACGCGGCGTGCGTTGATCGACAGCGTGGTGCCACGCAGCATTGCGCGCGCCAACAACATGCAGTTGCCCGCACCAGTGACCGAAGCCGCTGCCTTGGCAGAGCTCAAAGCAATTGCAAAGCAAAACAAACTGCTGAAAAGTTTCATCGGCCAAGGTTATTACGGCACCCATACGCCCGGTGTGATCTTGCGCAATATTTTGGAAAACCCCGCTTGGTACACCGCGTACACACCCTATCAAGCCGAGATCAGCCAAGGCCGTATGGAAGCCTTGGTGAACTTTCAAACCATGGTGTGCGATTTGACTGGTATGGCCATCGCCAATGCGTCTATGTTGGACGAAGCCACCTCTGCCGCAGAAGCAATGACCCTGGCGTTGCGTGTGGGCAAATCAAAATCCACCACCTTCTTTGTGGCTGACGATGTGTTGCCACAAACTTTGGAAGTGATTCAAACACGCGCTGAGCCTTTGGGTTTGACGGTGATCGTGGGCAAAGCGCAAGAAGCTTTGCAACACGACAGCTTTGCTGTACTGTTGCAATACCCCGGCGTGAATGGCGCGGTGGAGAACTACCAATCGCTGATTGCTGATTACAAAGCCAAAGGTGGTTTGGTCATCATGGCGGCTGATTTGTTGGCGTTGACCTTGATCACCTCACCCGGCGAATTGGGGGCTGACATTGCCGTGGGTAATACGCAGCGCTTTGGCATGCCCATGGGTGCAGGTGGTCCTCACGCTGCTTTTTTGGCTTGCAAGGATGACTACAAACGCTCCATGCCCGGCCGCTTGGTGGGCGTCAGTGTGGATGCACATGGCAACACGGCTTACCGTTTGGCTTTGCAAACCCGCGAGCAACACATTCGCCGCGAAAAAGCTACATCTAATATTTGCACCGCACAGGTGTTGCCCGCCGTGGTGGCCAGCATGTATGCGGTGTACCACGGCCCAGAAGGCTTGCGTCGCATTGCTGAACGCGTGGCTACTTACACCTCGGTGTTGGCGCGTGGTTTGAAACAACTCGGTTGCACGCTGTTGCATGAACATGCGTTTGACACCTTGACCGTGATCACCGGTGCCAACACGCAAGCCCTTGCAGAAAAAGCGCGCGCACATGGCATGAACTTGCGTTTGAGTGGCAACGATCGCTTGGGCATTTCTTTAGACGAAACCACCACACGCGAAGACATCACACACCTGTGGCAATTGTTTGCACCTGCAGGCGCAGCAGTGCCTGAGTGGTCCACCTTCGAGCCTGGTTTGGCCACACTCATTCCTAAAAACTTGCAACGCACCAGCGCTTACTTGACGCACCCTGTGTTCAACACGCACCACAGCGAAACCAGCATGTTGCGTTACATCCGCGCACTGAGCGACAAAGATTTGGCGCTTGACCGCAGCATGATTCCTCTGGGCAGTTGCACCATGAAACTCAACGCCACCAGCGAGATGATTCCGATCACCTGGCCAGAGTTTGCGCAGCCTCACCCGTTTGCACCAGCCGATCAATTGCAAGGCTATGCGCTGCTCGACGAACAACTGCGGGCATGGTTGTGCCAAGCCACTGGTTATGCGGGCATCAGCTTGCAACCCAACGCGGGCAGCCAAGGCGAGTACGCAGGTTTGTTGGTGATACGCGCGTACCACGCCGCACGCGGTGAATCGCATCGCAACATTTGTTTGATTCCTGCCTCAGCCCACGGCACCAACCCCGCGAGCGCACAAATGGTGGGCATGACGGTGGTGGTGGTGGCCTGCGATGCACAAGGCAATGTCGATATGGTTGACCTGAAAGCCAAGTGCGAACAACACAGCGCCAACTTGGCCGCTGTGATGATCACCTACCCCAGCACCCACGGTGTGTTTGAAACACAGGTGAAAGACTTGTGCGCTTTGGTGCACCAGCACGGTGGCCGCGTGTATGTGGACGGCGCCAACATGAACGCTTTGGTGGGCGTGGCCGCACCCGGTGAATTTGGCGGCGATGTGAGCCACCTCAACTTGCACAAAACCTTTTGCATTCCCCACGGCGGTGGCGGCCCCGGTGTGGGCCCTGTGTGCGTGGTGGCCGACTTGGTGCCCTATTTGCCCGGACACGCCAGCGCTGGTGTGAAGGTCAACGGTGTGGGTGCGGTGTCAGCTGCCCCCTTGGGTAACGCCGCTGTGTTGCCCATCAGCTGGATGTACTGCCGCATGATGGGCGCCGAAGGTTTGCAACATGCCACTGAAGCCGCCATCTTGGCTGCCAACTATGTGAGCGTACGGTTGAAAGACCACTACCCCACCCTCTATGCCAGCGAGAACGGCCATGTGGCCCACGAATGCATTTTGGATGTACGACCACTCAAAGACAGCACCGGTGTGTCTGCCGAAGATGTGGCCAAGCGTTTGATGGACTATGGTTTTCACGCGCCCACCCTGAGCTTTCCAGTGCCCGGCACCTTGATGGTCGAGCCTACCGAGAGCGAAACCTTGGCCGAACTCGACCGCTTCATTGACGCGATGATCGCCATTCGCGAAGAAATTCGCCTGGTCGAAAACGGCACCTGGCCCCAAGACAACAACCCGCTGAAACACGCGCCGCACACCGCGCCGAGCGTGACCAGCGATGTCTGGAACCACCCTTACAGCCGCGAGCGTGCAGCTTTTCCGGTTCCGAGCTTAAAATTGCAGAAATACTGGCCCACCGTCGCACGCGTTGACAATGTGTTCGGCGACCGCAATCTGTTTTGCAGCTGTGTGCCAGTGGGTGAGTATGCCAACCCGTGATTGTTCGCCCTTGATTCACATTCTGGAGAATTGAGCCATGCAAGTTGTTGTTTCCGATGCCCCAAAAAGTGTCAAAGACTCGATCGAGGTCGTCAAGACCTACACCGGCAGTCAGTACACCGCTGACCGCGCACGGGTGAACTACAGCTATGTGTATCGATGCGTCGATTGCAACCGCTTTTGGACGCATCACAAAGACGCAGTGGTGCACAACTGCGCCAAAGTGACGGTGATGGGCGTGCCCGCCCTCACCCACTGATTTTCAAGTCACTGCTTTTTTAAAAAACCAGCAGCTAGCTAGGCTTTCAGCGCTTGTCCCAAGCGGGCAATGCCTTCGCGAATTTTGTCCACATCGGCCGTGGCAAAACTCAAGCGGATCGCAGTGTTGTCGGGGTTGTTGGCAAAGAAAGGCGCACCCGGCACAAAGGCCACCCCTTTTTCAATCGCGCGTTTGGCCAATTCGCTGCCGTCTTTGATTTGTCCGCGGGCCCCAGTGAGGTTGGCCCAAAAAAACAAACCACCTTGGGGTTGGGTGAACTGCAAGGCATCACCCATTTCTTGTGTCAACGCTTCGCCCATGGCTTTGGCGCGCTCGGCATACACACTGCGCACATGCTTCAAGGTGTCAGGCATGCGGCCTGCTTTGAGGTAGTGCGCCGCAGTGGCTTGCGCAAAAGTTGAAGTGTGTGCGTCGCTGAATTGTTTGCACATGGTGGCGCGCGCCAACAAATCAGGTGGGGCGATCATCCAGCCCACGCGCAAACCGGGAGACAACACTTTGCTGAGCGAGCCACAGTAGATCAACCAATCGCGGCTACCAGGCACGGTGTCGCTCAGTGCCAGCAATGATGGCGGTGGTGCATCGCCAAAATACAAATCGCCATACGGGTCGTCTTCGACCACCACGGTTTTGTATTTCACCGCCAGTTCGAGCACACGACGGCGACGCTCCAAACTCAGCATGGCACCACTGGGGTTGCCAAAGGTTGGAATGAGGTACACCAACTTTGGTTTGTACTGCACGATCATTTCTTCAAGCTTGTCCACCTGCACGCCGTGTGCGTCAATCGGTACGCCCACCACTTGTGGGCCATACAAACGAAAGCATTGAATGGTGGCCAAAAACGTGGGGCCCTCGACCAATGCCACATCGTTGGGGTTGAGCAAAGTTTTGGCAATCAAATCGAGCGCCTGTTGGCTGCCGGTGGTGACGATCAAACCTTCGGCACTCAGCCCCTTCACACCTTTGCTGGCCATGAACGCCGCGAGTTGTTCGCGCAAGGGGTTGTAGCCCTCGGTGGCACCGTATTGCAACGCAGCACCGGGCTCTTCACTCAAAGCTTTGGCGCTGGCCTCGCGAATGCCTTGCACATCAAACATGGCGCTGTCGGGAAAGCCACCGGCAAAACTGATGATGCCCGGTTTGCCCAGCAACTTGAACAGTTCACGGATGGCGGAGGTTTCTACATTGTTGAGTCGGTCGGCGAATTGCATGGGTAAGGGCGTCTGATGGAAAGGCTTTTGCCAATGGAAATGGCGTTTGCCTATGTAGAGGGTATTGGGCTCTGAAAAAGGGGTTGCCAATGAGTTTAGCAAGTCTTTCGATCGCATCAAAACACCTGAAAACGCAATAGCCGCTCATTTTTTATCTGTTTGCGGGTAGCGCACAACGCTGCTGATTTCCATATTCTGGTTGCTTGCCAAGCCAGCTCCAACCATCACAACCACAAGTGGAAACAGCAACCATGAGCCTACCCCGCGTTAGCCAACCCATTGCCTTCATTCAAGCAACATTGTTTCAATACATTGCCTCGGCCACTTTGAGCCTGATGGGGTTGTTGTGTTGTCTTAACGCAGACGCTGCAACCTGCGATCCATCGATGCAAAGCTGTGCGCAAACATCAGGCGATGACAAAAACTCAGGCGGTGGACAAATGTGTACCCCCAGCCCAGGTGGAGACACCTGTGGTGGTTCGGGTGTGGCGTCGCAAAGCAACAGCAGCGGTACCAACCAAGGTGCGGGCAATCCCATCAACATCATCAATGGCAACAAGTACCAAAAAGAAGTCGACATGCCTGCCCTGCCCGGCGTGTTGGGGCTTGAAATTGTTCGGCATTACAACAGTCAATACAGTTTGCCCAATGTGTCGCCTGGTGTGTTGGGTCGAGGTTGGAAACTTTCCTATGAGACCGAGTTGTATGACACACCTGTTGGACTGCAAATCGTGCAAGCCGATGGCACGCGACTGATTTTTCAGAGAAGCGCCACCGATCGAAGCCACTGCACCACCACCGATCCAGCCAATGGCGTGGTCACAATTCTGAACAAACCTGAAGGGAAAGAATACATCTGGCGATGGCCAGGTAATGGCAAAGACGGAGGGCGCGCACTGTGGTTCAACGCCGATGGCCAATTGGTGCAAATTTCTGCGCCCACGGGTGAGGCTGTGAGTTTGCTCTACACCCCAAAAGGACAGTTATTGCAAGTGCGTGACCCACAAAACCGAGTACTAGATCTGAGTTACCTTGATGCGAAAACAGCTAAGTCAGACGGACGCAAATTCCGTGGTGTGCAAAACATCAGCAGTCCCATGGGGAAGTTTACCTACCACTACGGCAGCTCATTGCCTGAAGGCAGCACGCTGTCGCCTAGCTTGGTGATTGCCAACCTCACGCAAGTGCAGATACCCACCAGACAAGCCCCCATACAACGCACATACCACTATGAAAACCCAAAATTTCCTACCTTGCTCACCGGCATCAGCGTGCATGGCAGTGGTAGCGTCGGTGTGCAGATGGAACGACGCATCAGCACATATGGTTATGACAGTTGGGGCAAAGCGGTGCTGTCTCAAAAAGCCGATGGTGTTGAAAAAGTCACGCTTGACTTCAGCACACCAAGACAAACCATTTTGACCAATGCGTTGGGGCAAACCACCACCTACCGTCACGCTGACATTGCGGGTCATTGGCGCTTGCTGGAGTCGCGCGGGGCTGGTTGTGCGCAATGCGGCCCGGCCAATATGGGTTACGGTTATGACAAGCTAGGTCGACTCACGGAACAAACCGCACTCAATGCGCAAGGGCAAGCTGTGGTCACCCTGCGCACCTCGCTAGACGCGCAAGGACGACCCCAAAAAGTTGAGCGCTTGGTCTACAGCGGCGCACAACCAGGGCCACCGCAGTGGCTGGTGCGCTACGCGTATCCATCTGAACGGGCCAATGAACCCAGCCTCGTGGCTTGGCCAAGTGTGGTGGCGGGTCAAGAACATCAACTCAAAACGCTGTACAACGCAGCAGGCCAGCCCATCGAAGTGACCGAAACAGGTTATGAGCCTATGGAAGGCAAAGCGATCGAAAGAACCACGCGCTACAGCTACCAAACCATTGGCCGCAACAGCGTGCTGGTGGCCATGGATGGCCCCTTGCCCAACGGCCCAAGCAACACGCCGCAAGATTCTGACATCACGCAATGGGGGTGGGACGGCAGTGGCAGTTTTGTCACCGAAATGACCTTGCCCGAAGGCCAGGTGCACAGCATGCGCTACGAAAACTCGCCTCGCTTCGGGGGTGGCACGGGCTTGCTCAACGAGGTACGAGACAGCAGCGGTCACAGCACGCAGTTTGTGTATGACACACAGTTGCGCTTCGTCTCAGTCCGCCGTGATGGTCCGGGCTGGCCACAACCACGCACACAAAGCTATCGCTATGACGCACTCGGACGCGCTACAGAAATGGGAACGGGTGACGTTGTTTTGTCTGAAGGTCAGCCAACGTCAGCGCCTTTCAAACCACAAGCACGGCAAGGCTTTGACGATGCTGACCGTTTGGTGTGGCATGCCAGTGCCATTGGGCTATTGACCCACAACCGCTACGACAACGAAAGTCACTTGTTGCAGACGGGTCGCCACAGCAACGCGATCTCTCTAGAGGACCGGGTATCAACGGGCACTGATGCTTCAAAAAAGTTGCAACTGCTTTCTAACTTGCAACTACCACCCAGCTTTCAGGACCCTTCAAGTTTGAAAAACCTTCGCGACGACTTTGGTCGCTTGGTGGCAAGCGATAGCACAGACCATGGCCAAAGCTTGCGCAGCTATGACGCAGCCGATCGATTGATCCACATGCGCGATGCTGCGGGGCATGTAGCCACTTACGAATACACACTGCAGGGGCGTATTTCCAAACAAAGTGTGACCCATGCAAGCACAGGTGAAACACATGTGACGCAATGGCGCTACAACGCGCAAGGTCAGTTGATAGAGCTGATCGACCCTGCGCAAACAGAGCGATTCGAATACGACACGCGCGGGTTGATGACAGCGCGCATCGTGACCATCGGAAGTACGCTCACCGCCATCACCCGATATGCCTACGACGCGCAAGGACAACGCGTTAGTAGCACTTTGCCTGACGGTTCGTTGTTGCAATACCTACGCAATGGTCAAGGTCAAGTCACGGGGCTCACGCGCAACCCAGTACGCACACCATGGCTGCGCTGGTTAGGTCACGACCAAACAGTGGTGTCTGACTTGGCGCGCGACTTGGTGGGACTCAAACATTACATCAGTGGCAACGGCATACAAGCCCATTACCAACGCAGCTCACAAGGCAACTTGGCGCGCATCGTGTATCGACGTTCGGCGGGGCAAGACCCATCGCTAGAGAAAACGCACAGCCCTCTTAAAACCTTGGGGCGCAACACCCAAGAAACCATTTCTTTGTTGCTCGGTGTGAAGCCAGCGCATGCGGCTGAATCACCCCCAGGTGCGATGGGACTTGCCAAAGATCCAGCGGCCTTGTTAGACCATCGGTATCTGTGGGACACGCAAGGCAATTTATTGCATATTCAAAGTGCTGGTCAGGTAGTAACACACTCAGAATTGAGCGCACCATCCACCCAAGAAGTGCGGCGCAGCAGTTTTGCCTACGACTCACAAGCTCGACTGGTGGCCAGCGCCACAGCTTTAGCAGATCAACAAACAAGCAACCGCTATGCCTATGACCGCATGAGCCGTCGCGTGCTCAGTCAACAAGGCATCAACGATCAAAATGAACTCAGCGCGGGCACCCAAACGCAAACATATCAGGTCAACAGCCACCGTCTGACATCGCAACAAACCACCTATTCAGACAACGGCCAACCTCTGCAAAGCGCAGGCAGGCAATTCACATGGGACGCCTTGGGGCGTCTGACACAAATCATCTCAGCAATGGATGCTAGCAACGCAAGCGATGCAGCATGCATCACCACAGCCAATTACAGCTACGACCACCGTGGCCTTCGCAATGCCAAACACATCAATACACAGCCTGTGGTTCGCACCCATTCGCAAAATAAAACTACGCACCCATGCACAACACCTAACCCATCCACCTACTACCTGTACGACAACGATCAGCAACCTTTGGCTGAACTCAACGCCCAAGGGCGCATCACACGGCAATACATTTATTTGGCTGACCTGCCATTTGCGTTGACCAACAGCCCCGAGGGACAAGACTTGTCAAGTGATGAAACCCATGTGATGACTCAAGCACACATGGTGGTGGAAGACCTGATAACCGCTATACAAAGTTGGGGTGGCGCAGACACACACAACAGCGCATGGGTATGGCTGCACACCAACCACTTAGGTGCCCCCGAGGCGGCAACCAATGCACAGGGCAACTTGGTGTGGCAAGCGCAATACGAGGCTTTTGGGGCAGCACACATTGCAAAAGCATCAAGCAATAACGCATCTGCATTGACCATCCCATTGACCCTTAATCTGCGTTTACCGGGGCAATACTTTGATGCCGAAACAGGCCTGCACTACAACCGGCAACGCTATTACGACCCACAAGCCGGTCAGTACCTCACACCCGACCCACTGGGCCACCCAGACGGCCCCAACCCATACGCCTATGTAGGCCACAACCCATTGGGGTTTGTAGACCCCGATGGGTTGGTGTTGTTTGCCTTTGATGGCACCAACAGCAGCAACCCACCGGCTGAAAACAACACTTACTCTAATGTTTATAAGTTTTATTTGGGATATGACCAAGCTGCCAACGGTACGAAGTGGTACATGAACGGTGTGGGGCGAGACGATGCTGACAGCGGCATCAAAACCAATTTCACCGATGCGGCCAACGCCAACACTGCGCGCGAGCGTGTGGACTACATGCTCAAACAATTGGACGATTACATCGAAGAACACGATTTCAAAGATGGCAAAGCCTTCGACATCGACATGGTCGGATTCAGCCGAGGGGCAGCCATGGCCCGCGACTTTAGCAACCGCGTGGCCAAGCGTTTGATTGACAAATCATGGGGCAGCAAAACCAGTTGCGTGCAAATGCGCTACCTTGGCTTGTGGGACACAGTGGCTCAGTTTGGCATCAACGGCGCATCCAATGTCAGTTGGCAGTTGGCCATTCCCCCACAGGTCAAAAATGTGTACCAAGCGGTTGCCATGAATGAAAACCGCTATTTATTTCCGGGTGAAGCCATCGGTCGAGGTGTGCAACGCGGTTTTGTGGGTGCCCATGCGGATATTGGTGGCGGGTATGGCACAGGTGATTTGTCAGATGTCGCGCTCAACTGGATGGTGGAACAGGCTAAATCGAGTGGGATCGCCACGAAAACATGGAAAGATATTGGACACGAAGATTGGGAGATCGTCACTAATCCTGTTGTACATGGCAAAGGGGTAGACATATTCAACAGCGACTTTTGCCTGAGAGAAAACAACGAGCAATGGGCTGACAACTGCACATTGCGCAAAAACGCAAAGCCAGGTGGGTTAACCACTCAGCAAATTGCAGATTTGAAATTTATTACCTACGACAAAAATTTAGGGCTAGATGCCGATGGCAGTACGCCCATAGATGGCACAGTCGACATGAAGAAATACGCAGAATGGCTCAAAAACAATTACAACCTCACCATCAACGCCGGGCGCTGATGTTTTTGCTTCTAGCAGAACTGCTGAGTGCATGTGCCAATGCAGGTGATGAGCGCGTAGGAATGAGCTTGCATTTCATTAATCGCAGCACTCGTGCGATTGTTGTACTTCACTTTTCTCCGGACGGCAAAGAGGGCCCCGTGCCGGGATATTTAGGGCCAGATGGCGATAGCCGAGAGCGTAACAAACAAGACAGTCAAGTAGGTGCTCGCATGTCTTTCATGCCAGCAGATAGCAATCGAGGGATTCCTCAGTTTTTAGAGATCGATTGGGTACAAGAGACAGATCGCTCAAAGAGAGATGAACCGTCAGCAGTTGAAAAGCCATCTGGACCAAAAGTCAGCCAAAAAGAATGGGACTATTACTTTAGCAAATCGCGTGCTGAGTTTATTGAAAGGCGTTTGCATTTCAAACGCCGCATCGACCTAACCCCCATCCTCACCCCTGAGCTACTGGCCCAAGTGCGTGCCAACAGAAGAAACACACAACTCAAATTGAAAGTGGTGTTCACCGATGACGATGTAGGCATCACGGCTTCTGCTGAGGTTTGGCGATGATGGCTTTTTTAGGTTTGCATTTCTCCCGTACCAAAAATTGTTTGGTGATGGATGCGGTGTTTCTGTTACTGACAGAGCTGCTGACTGCATGTGCCAATGCAGGCGATGACCGCGTGGGCATGAGCTTGCACTTCATTAATCGCGGAACTTACAGAATTGGCGTTGCTCGCTTTGCACCTGATGGCATAACAGGGCCAGTACCTGGCGCTCTGGGACCAGATGGCAACAGTCAAGAGCGAAACAAACAAGACAGTCAAGTAGGCAAGAGTATGTCTTTCATGCCGTCCGACAACAAACGCGGCCTTCCTCAGTTTGTTGATATTGAGTGGACGGTTGCAACACCTCAAATCACCTCCATGCGCGAGTCAAGAGATAAGCGCCACGAACTGTACTCAAACGCATGGATAGCAGAGACTAAAGAAATTAATCTAGCAACACCTATTCACAAACGCCGCATCGACCTAACCCCCATCCTCACACCCGAGCTACTGGCCCAAGTGCGTGCCAACAGAAAAAACACACAACTCAAACTGAAAGTGGTGTTCACAGATAACGATGTGACTGTCACTGCATCTGCTGAGGTTTGGCGCTAACTACCGCCATGTCACTTGATTTTTGCGCTGCACCAAGGCGTCAAAATGAGAGGGCTAATGACGCCTTCTCAAACGCTCATTCATAAATACCGTACAGTTATGTGAAGCACTGTCTGCTGATGAGGCGGGTCTACTTACGGGTGATATTTTGAAAAAACAGCACATCGAGCCATTTTTTGCGACGCTGAAAGCGGCGAATCCACAGCCCAATACCGAGTTGGAATATACCAGTGTGTTTGAACTCCTGGCAGCTGTGTTGTTGAGTGCGCAAGCGACCGATGTGAGCGTGAACAAGGCCACGCGGCAATTGTTTCCAGTAGCCAACACGCCGCAGAAAATTTTGGCCTTGGGGCTGGCGGGCTTGGAGTCGTACATCAAAACGATTGGGCTGTACCGCAGCAAAGCCAAGCATTTGATGGAGACCTGCCGCATTTTGGTCGAACAACACCAAGGTGTGGTTCCAAGAAACCGCGAAGCTTTAGAGACCTTACCCGGTGTGGGCAGAAAAACCGCCAATGTGGTGCTGAACTCGGCCTTTGGAGAACCCACCATGGCGGTAGACACCCACATTTTCCGCATGGGCAACCGCACCGGTTTGGCACCAGGCAAAACGCCTTATGAGGTGGAAATGCAATTGCTAAAACGCATCCCGCCACAGTATTTGGTAGACGCTCACCACTGGTTGATTTTGCACGGCCGTTATGTGTGCCAGGCCAGAAAACCGCAATGCTGGCAATGCAGTGTGAGTGAGTATTGCAGCTTCAAGCAAAAAACCAAAGCGCCATAAAAAATGTCCGCTCACGGCGAGCAGTCAGTGCGCACTGCGAGCGACATTAGCAATGCGGCGAGCCGCAGTGCGTACTGACTGATCGCCGTGTTGAGGGGGAGTTGAAACTCAGTTCAATGAAACTCTTTCTCATGCATCCAAGCCGCATGCTTGGGCGCACGACGCGTTTTACTCCACTCTTCCAACATCTCCCACTTCACTTCGTCAAGCTTGCGATACATGTCGGGCGTACCCACATCGCAAGCCAACTCCAAGCGGTGACCGTTGGGGTCGAAGAAATAAATGGATTTGAAAATGGTGTGATCGGTCACGCCCACCACCTCAATGCCCGCAGCTTGCAAGCGTGCTTTGGCGGCTTCTAATTCTTCCACCGTGTCTACTTTGAAGGCGATGTGCTGCACCCACTCCGGTGTGTTGGTGTCGCGCCCCATGGCGGGTGATGTGGGTAATTCAAAAAATGCCAACACATTGCCTGCACCGGCATCTAAGAACACATGCATGTAGGGGTCGGGGGCTTTGGTGCTGGGCACCAAGTCTTCGGCAATGGCCAAGACGAAATTCATGTTGAGATGTTTGACATACCAGTCGACGGTTTCTTTGGCGTCTTTGCAGCGGTAGGCCACATGGTGAATGCGGTTGATTTTCATGACGATGTCTCCTTCATCAAGGGAATACTTTGAACGGGTAACAAGCACAACAGAGGCAACAAATTCGGCTCATGGGTTTATCTCGGGTGCAACGTCAGCACGCGCCAAAGCCATGGCTTCGCGCAGCACATGCAAGTCGCCCACATGGTTGGCCAACAACAAAATAAGTTTGGCATTGACCAAGGCGCTTTGCTCGTCGGTCAAATCACGGTGGGTGTCGATCAAAGCTTCGTAAAAATCGTCACCGGGTGTGAAGTCGCGAAAGTAACGCTTGCCTGGTTCGTTGAAATTGGGTTGCAGTTGCAGTTGGTGTTGAGGTTGGCTCATGGGGAGTTCGCTCGTAGGAAGTTGGCTCATGTTGCGTTCTTTCAATGTCAAACAGCCATGGTGGCTTGCTGCAAAGCGGCTTGCACTTTTTGCGCATCGAATTGACGCCACCGTGCGCTCACATGTTGATCGGGACGCACCAACCATGTGCTACCTGCTTTGGCGTCGTAGCGTTTGGCGAACAGGCCTTGTGCGTCGGTCAACACAGTCACACCTTCGATGTGCCCTGCTTGGCGTGTGATCACCAAAGGTACGATGCTGATGCTGCTTCGTTGGAAGGCTTTCAAGGCACTCAAGGTGCTGGCGTCCACTTGCGCGACATCGTCCACATACACCAAGCATTGAAAGCGGTTGCCCAAGTGGTGGAGCAACCAAGTGGCATTTCCGTTAGCTTTTGCATGGCCTTGCGTATGAACTTGGGTATGAACTTGCATCGGCGCATCGTCCATCGGCGCACCGGGCAACATGTCGCCCGCGAAGGTGTCTGCATCGGGCGTGTTCAAGGGCGATGATGTGATGAAGCTCGGCACCGACAAACGGCCCGAGTTCACCAACTTGCGGGCGAATGGATGGTGTCTGGCCAACGACAAAGCGGCGTTGCGAAACAATTTGCTGGTGTTGCTTTTGGGCGTGATGAAATCGGTTGAACGGGTGGAGTTCAAAATGTTTTCATCGGCTGCATAGGCGCGTTCTAGGTGATAGGTGTCGAGCAGTTTTTCATGCGCTTGACCGCGCATGACCAAGGCCAATTTCCACATCAAACCATCGGCGTCTTGCAAGCCAGAATTCGCACCGCGTGCGCCAAAGGGTGACACTTGGTGTGCGGCATCGCCCACAAACAACAAGCGTTGGTGACGGAACTCTTTCATGCGGCGGCATTGAAAGGTGTAGATGCTGACCCACTCCAACTCAAAAGGACGGTCATCACCCAACATGGCTTTCAAGCGTGGCAACACTTTTTCAGGCTTACGCTCTTCTTCGGGGTCAGCGTCCCAACCGAGTTGAAAGTCGATGCGCCACACGTTGTCAGATTGCTTGTGCAACAACACGCTTTGCCCGGGGTGAAACGGTGGGTCAAACCAAAACCAACGCTCAGCGGGATAGTCGGCTTTCATGACGACATCGGCAATCAAAAATCGGTCTTTGAATACATGGCCTTCGATGTCCAAACCCAACATGCTGCGCACGGGGCTGCGCGCGCCGTCACCCACAATCAGCCAATCGGCTTCGATGGTGAACACACCCTCAGGTGAATCGACTTGAATGCTGGCATGGTCTGCATGCGATGTGACGCCGGTGACTTTGCATTTCCAGCGCAGGTCCACGCCTAACTCAAGCGCGCGGTTGACCAAACTTTCTTCGAGGTAATACTGCTGCAAGTTGATCATGCCGGGGCGTTGGTGTCCGGCGTCGGGCACCAAGTTGAATTGGTAGACCTCTTCTTCTTGCAAAAAAGTGCGGCCCACATTCCAGCTCACGCCTTTGTCGCACAGGGCTTGGCCAATGCCCAAGCGGTCAAGCACTTCGAGCGTGCGCTTGGCGTAGCACACCGCGCGTGAACCAACAGACACGGAGTCGTCTTCGTCAAACAGCAACACCTCTAAGCCTTGCAAACGCGCATCGATGGCAGCTGCCAAACCCACGGGGCCTGCGCCCACGATGATCAAGGGGCGGCGTTGTGGCGGGGTCACCATCAAGTCTTGGCACGGTGCCACTTTGAATTTGGGATAGGTGTAGGTACCCATGGCGCTGGTCTCCTGATTTTTTGGGGGCGCGACACAATGCTCGGGAGTTTAACATTGGTAAATGAATTTCTCTAAACGAAATTCAGGAAAACGCGCAAAAACCTACGCGGAAACGCCAATCTAGGGGCGCCAAGCGTCGTTATTCGGCGATCAACGAGCGCAAAGTCTCAGCTGGAATGTGCTGTTCTAAGAAATCAGCCAAGCCATCCATGACGGCGTCCAGCGTCGGCGCTTGGTGGCCAAACAGGGCCTGCACCACGCGGGGGTCTTCAAACAAACCGTGCACATAGCAGCCCAACACATTGCCAGTCGGGTTTTGCCACGCCAAGCCCGGCATGACTTCTGTCGCGTCAACGCCCTGCGCTTGCATGCCCGCATGTGCTTGCATGTCCGGATGTGCTTTCGTTTCCCCATGGTGAATTTCATAGCCCGACACCGTCACGCCTGACAAGGCAGACCACGGTCCTTTGAGTTGAGTGAATTGAGCCTGTGTGTGCTGCACTTTTTTATGCAACGCAAATTGTGTGACCAAAGGCAACAGACCCAAACCGGCGGCGTTGCCATCCACACCATGTGGGTCGATCAATGCTTCACCCAACATTTGCAAACCGCCACAAATACCCAATACCGCTCCACCTTTGGCAGCGTGTGCTGCAACAGCCGCATCTAGGCCTTGCTGACGCAACCATACCAAGTCGTCGCTGGTGTTTTTAGAGCCCGGCAAGATCACCCAATCGTGCGGTTGCAAGGCTTGCACTTGCGATGGACTGCGTACCCATTGCAAACGCACACCGGGTATGTTTTTCAAACATTGAAATTCGTCTAAGTTGCTGATGCGCGGATAAGCCACCACCGCGATGGTGTGTGTGGTCGCACCTGAAGCAACGCTGCGGCCGTCAAACACACCGTCTTCTTCTGGTAAACCATGTTCGCGCCACATGGGCAACACACCCACTGTGGGCACACCGGTCAGCGCTTGCAATTGCTCGGGCGCAGGTGCTAACAAACTGGCGTCGCCTCTGAATTTGTTCAACACAAAACCGTGAATACGGATTTGGTCTGCAGGCGGCAACAAGGCCCAGGTGCCATACAAATGCGCGAATGCACCACCACGGTCAATGTCACTCACCAACCAACACCGCGCATTGGCATGACGCGCCACACGCAAATTCACAATGTCGCTGGCCATCAAATTGATTTCAGCGGGTGAGCCAGCACCTTCAATGACCACCACATCGTTGTTGGCCATCAATGCGTCGAGCGATGCGGCAATGGCAGGCCACACTTTTTCGCTGCGCTCGCGCCACGGTGTGCGGCCAAGTTCGATATTGACTTCGCCCAACAACACCACTTGGCTGCGTGTGTCGGCTTCTGGTTTGAGCAGCAAAGGGTTCATCTGCACATGCGGTTGCGCACGGGCGGCCAAGGCTTGAAAATATTGCGCTGAACCGATTTCACCCAAGCCGTTGCCTGACGCCACCACGCGCGCGTTGTTGCTCATGTTTTGTGCTTTGAACGGCGCCACCTTCAAACCCTGACGCGCATACCAACGGCACAACGCAGTGGTGAGCCAACTTTTGCCCGCACCACTGGTGGTGCCTAACACCATCACGCATTTGGCAGTTTTTTGTGGTGACATGCTCAGAGTTTAGGCACAGCCACCCAATGACCGTCTAAGGCATGAATGGCAATGCGATGGTCAAACACCGCTTGCACGGCCAAATGCGTTTGGGTACTGTTGCACGCACCTTGGTGCACCACACGCCCCGATTGCATGACCACCATTTCGTCGGCATGCAAGGCCATACCCACTTCATGCAACACACTCACCACCGTGGTGTTTTGCGCGGTGAGGCAACGCACTTGTTCTAACCAATCGACTTGATGCGGCGGATCTAAATTGGCCAAGGGTTCGTCCATCAACATCACTGGCGCTTGCACCGCCATGGCGCGCGCGAGCAGCACGCGCTGGCGTTCGCCACCTGAGAGTTGCCCCAAAGAACGCTCACGCCAATCCCATGCTTGCGTGGCTTTCAGCGCGACCTCAACCACTTGTGCATCGTTGGCACTGGGCACGGCCATCCAAGTTTGATGCGGCAGGCGGCCGAGCATGACCACATCCCACACACGCAAATCGTCTGAGGCCACTTCGTTTTGGCCCAACCACGACAACTGTTGCGCACGCTGTTGGGGTGACATGGCCAACACATCTTGGTCAAACAAAAACACCTGGCCACTGAATGGCAACAAACCCGCCAAGGCTTTGAGCAAGGTTGATTTACCTGCACCGTTGGGGCCCACAATGCTGGTCCATTTGCCTCGGGGTAATGACAAGTCAATGCCGTGCAGCACCTCATGATCGCTCTGCGAAGCATGGTGCGAGCTCAAGGCCACACGGATGTTTTGTGCGCGCAATGCCACTTGGCTCATATTGCACCTCTGCTGCTTTGCCCACGGTACATGAGCCACAACAAATACCCGCCACCCAACACAGCGGTGAGCACACCCACGGGCATTTCTTGCGGTGCGAGTAACCAACGCGCCAACACATCAGCCATCAACAACAACACACCACCCATCAGTGCAGACAACAGCACCAGCCCATTGTGTTTGACTCTGACACGCGAACGCACCAAATGAGGCGCGGCCAAACCGACAAACGCGATCAAACCCGTTTGTGCCACTGCCGTACCCGTGGCCAAGGCCAACATGCCTATCAAGGCCACTCGCACGGGTGGCAAGGGTACGCCCAAGCTCATGGCGGTGGCTTCACCCAAAGTCAAAGCGTCTAACACGCGACTGAGCACGAATGACAAAGCCGTGCACAGCAACAACACACACAACATCAACACGCATGAAGACCAGGTGATGAAACTGGTAGAGCCCAACAAAAAGCCCTGCATGCCTTGCAACACATCAGGTCGCATGAGGGTGACCAACGAGGCCAACGCCCCCAACACAACACCCACAATCACACCTGCCAACAACAAACGCAGGGTGTGATGCACACCTTGCGCCAACATGAGCGTGAGCAACACCGCCGACACCGCCCCCACAAAGGCTGCACCGGTCAAACCCAAACGCACCAACATTTCTGTGGCAAATGGGTTGCCACCAAACAATGCCAACGCCACGGCCACACCGAGCGAAGCACCCGATGCACTGCCAAGCAAATACGGATCAGCCAAAGGGTTGCGAAACAAGCCCTGTGCCAAGGCACCCGACAAACCCAGCAACGCACCCGCCACACACGCCCCGATGCTGCGTGGCAAGCGAATGTCCCACACAATTTGCCACGCCACATCGTCGTGCCACATGTGCAGCCAGCTTTCCCAACCGGTGCTGCCCACTGCACTACCAAGGGCAATGCCTAAGAGCGTCAGGCACAGCAACACTGCGGCCATGAAATTGGCAGACCAATGTGTGCGGGCTGATGTCATGGGATGGTCTTTTCTATCAAACACGCAGCCATCAAACGCGCGGCCTCGGCCATGCGTGGGCCAGCGCGCACCAACACATCAGACTCTTGCGGTTTGAAATGACACACGCGTTGCATGCGCAGTGCAGACATGTTAGTCCAACCGGGTCGTGATTGCATGTCAGCGAAATTGCTATCGCCCACCATGATGATGTCGGGGTGCGCACGCACCACAAACTCGGGATTGATTTTGGGGAATGGCCCCATCGAAGCCGGCAAGATATTGCGCGCGCCCAACCGTTGCAATGTTTCGCCAATGAAAGAGGACTCGCTGGCCCCATAAGGCGCCGAGCTGACCTCAAAATAAATGCGTTGTTGTTTTGCTTTGGCGGGCACCGATTGCGCTGCGGCTTGCACCGCAGCATCGATTTGCGACCACACACGGTCGCTGTCGGCTTGAGGCAAGTGAAGCGCTTGCCCTATTACGCGCAACACACGCTGCACATCGGCATGCGTGCGCGGCTCAAGCGCCAACACTGTCAACCCCAAAGCTTGCAAACGCTCAGCGCCGCGCGCTGAAGTAGCCATCAACACCAAGTCTGGTTTTGCAGCCACCACACTTTCAATGTGCGGGTCAATGCCGCCACCCATGCGCGGCAGTTGAGTGACGCTCTCGGGCCAATTGGAATAACGGTCCACGCCCACCAACTTTTGACATTGCCCCAACGCACACACCGTTTCGGTGAGTGAAGGCAACAAGCTGACAATTCGTTGCGGTGTGCGTGCAATGTTCACATCCACACCGCGGTCGTCGCGCAACACCACGGCTTGCGCGATGCTGGATAGGCAACACAACAACAGCAACAAAGCCAAGCGCAATGCAGAAACATGATCACGCATATTGCGCCTCCCATTGCTGCATGATGTGGTGCAACTGCCGTACCCCATCGGTGAGTGCCGCAGGGCCCGGTTGCAAAATGTCGGCCGATTTGATTTCAAAAATTTGTTTGTGTCGCACAGCAGGAATATCCTGCCAACCTGTGCGGACCATCACATTGTCTGGTCGAAACTTCTTGCCACACAGCGAACCGATGATGATGTCAGGTGCGCTGTCGATGATGGGTTGGTCATTGGGCAAGATGCGGTCTTTGCCCATTGGCATTTTGGCGAGCTCGGGAAAACAATCGTCACCACCCGCGATGTGTATCAACTCAGACACCCAGCGAATGCAACTGATGTGTGGCGCGTCCCATTCTTCAAAATACACCTTGGGGCGACGCTTGAAACCGGCGGTCGTTGCTTGAATGTCTTGCAACGATTGGCGCATGGCTTGTAAACGCTGCGCACCAAGTTCTGCCCGCCCCACCATCGCAGCGACTTGGTAGAGCATTGAAAATATTTCGTCCACACTGCGTTGGTTGAAGATCGTCACTTGCACGCCCGCACGGATGAGCGCAGCGGCAATGTCGGCTTGCAAGTCGGAAAAACCAAACACGCAGTCAGGTTGAAGTGCCAAGATTTTGTCGATCTTGGCGCTCAAGAACGCACTGACTTTGGGTTTTTCTTCCCGCGCCCGACGCGGTCGCACCGTGTAGCCGGATATGCCCACAATGCGCGCCTCTTCCCCAAGCAGGTACAGCCACTCCGTGGTTTCTTCGGTGAGGCAGACGATGCGTTGGGGAAGTGCGAGCGACATCATGGGTGCATTGTGTCAGCGATAGTTGTATCGCAATGTCACATAGCCGCTTCTTTGGGGTGAGGCGTAGGGTGTGCCAAATGAAGTTGCCAAATGGTATTTTTTGTTGGTGACATTCTCTACCCGCGCAGTCACCGACCATTGGCGATTGATTTCATAAAAATCAACCAAGTTCAAAACACCATAGCCGGGTAATGTGTAGGCGCCACTGGAATCAAGACGCTCTGACGCCAATTGCCAGATGGCTGTGATTTTGTGCTTTTGAATGGCAGTACTTGCCGACAAAGCTGCGCTGTTTTTGGGACGACGATCGAGTTGTTGTCCAGAGTCTAAATTGGTCGCCAATAAACGTGTGTACTGTCCTGCCAATGTCCAAGAACCAACGCGTTGCGAATAGCTGGTCTCCAATCCTTTGATGTCCGCTTGACTCACATTTTGAGGTTTGTAATAGGCGCCGTAGGTTTCGCCCGTACCAAGTGTCTGACTTTTCCAAACAATCAAATCACTGATTTGTGTTTCAAAGTAATTCAATCTAAACACATACCCGTCGGAATACCGCAAACCGAGCTCACTGGTTTTAGATCGCTCAGGTTTCAAACTGACATTACCCACAGTGTCATATACACAAGCCACAGACCTCCCTCCCACATTTGGCCCACATGTGCCACCCGCCGCAGAGAGGGGTGTGGGTGGTGAAGTGTTGTAATCAAAATTCGGCTCAGCAACATGTGGCCAGTACAAATCATTGGCAGAAGGCGCCTTGAAAGCCGTCCCGTGTGAAGCCAGTAATTGCAATTGAGGCGTGAGCTTTTTACCCATGGCCGCGTTGAATGTTGACTGATCGCCATAAACATTGTGCTGATCGCGTCGCGCACCTAACTGCCAGTCAATGTCTTGCCAGCGGTGGGCATATTGCGCAAATGCAGCGTGTGTGGTGAGCGTTTTGTAAACATTGTTGGTTACATTAGCGTAGTCCAGCTTGGTCACTTTGTCAGCCCATGTTTCTGCCCCCAGCGTGAACAGACCCACTTGTGTAGACAGAAGGTTTTGCCAAGCTAGCGCCATACGGTCTGTGCTGAATTCACCGGGTGGATAACCGTCTGGCACTTTCATGTTCATACCAAATTGGCTCAACTGCAAACTTTGCTTCCAATCAGGGGTGGTGTCGTGCGTCAGACGGATAAAGCCGTTGTGATTTCTGAGCAAATTTTTTCCGTACTCATCTGCGTTATCACCCTCCGCATACCCAAATCCGCCTTGCATCTTCAATCCGCGCGACAAATCACCTTTGACATTGGCGCTGACATATTTGTGCGTCGAACCATACCGGTTGTTGTTGTTCACAACCGTTTGCATGCCGTCAATAGTCCGCTCACCGGCGTTCACGCCAAACAACCAATCTTCACCGCCTGCTACAGAAACATCGGTGTGACGTGTGCCGTAAGAACCCAATGTTTGAGCAATAGAAAAACCTTTTTTCGGTTCTTTTCTAAAAATTTGCAACACACCACCCACTGCATCTGAACCATACAAACTCGCAGCGGGTCCGCGCACCAGTTCTATGCGTTCAATTTGTTCCGGCAGCAAAGTGTTCCAGTCAAAATCGCCAGTGCCTGCAGCAGACGCCCTCACACCATCAATCAAAACTAATAGTTGGCTCGTAGTTGTGCCCCGCAAAAAAACGCTGCTGGCTTTGCCGACACCGCCATTGCGAGCAATTGACACACCGGGCAAGCCCATCAGTAAATCGGTAATGGACTGCGCACCGCTCTCCTCAATATGTTCGCGGGTGATAACACTGACAGACTGAAAGGTTTGATCGGCTGTGACCAGCCGACGGTTGGCCGTGATGGTCACATCAGCAGATGGAGCAACTGGGTTTTGCGCCAAAGCAGAAACACAAGCCAACCCCACCAACGACAACGCAGGCGCAATCACCCGCGCACGAACAGCAAAAGATTTTTTCATGAGAAATACCAACAGATAAACACCCTCACCGCCTTCCCCGACAGTGCTTGGGTCATACAACCCGCCTTGCGGCAGGTCACCTTGTTGGCCGGTATCCGGGCTGGCGGAGACAACCTCTGTCGCCTTCCCAGGCGCTTGTTCAAGGCGTCCAGTGGCTTGTTTGACAGAAGCGGAGCCCGAGGGCTCGTCCGCTTGACCGTTGCGGGGGCAGCGCAGGTTTGAGGGTGTTGAGCGAGCAACGCCCTCCTCCTGCTTCCCGTTGAACTGCGGCGTGTGAACCACACCGCGAGCACCAACATGCGGTAATTCTAGCCACCAACCTTTCAGGCACCTTAAAATGCGAGGGCCATGTCCCAAACCAGCCCGATCGACCAAATCGCTGAGCGCGTTGAGCGCTTACTTGTTCGCCACGAAGAATTGCAACGCACCAATGCGCTGTTGTCTTCTCAAGTGCAGGCACTCGCCCAAGAGCGTGACCTGCTCAGATCGCGACTCAGCGCCGCGCGCCACCGCATTGACGCGCTGATCGATCGCTTGCCCGCCGGCACTGCCGTTGGCGCTGACACCACGAAGGATGCGGCATGAAACAAATAGAAGTGCAAATCATGGGGCAAGGCTATGTGCTCGGTTGTCCCGAGGGTGGTGAAAACCGTTTGGCCAGCGCAGTTGAAAAAGTGGACGAAGCCATGTGCAAGATTCGCGACGCGGGCAAGATCAAAGCGCGTGACCGCATTGCCGTGTTGGCAGCCTTGAACTTGGCCTTCGATTTGGCCGACCGCCCTGCAGCGGCTGAAGGCCAAAGCACCACCTCCAGCGCGCAATTGCAGTCGCTTTTGCAGCGCCTCGACACGGTGCTCGCACGCGACAACCAACTTCTCTGAGCGCGCCTACAATCCAAGTGTCTGCTCGGTCCTTGGGGCTTTATATTTCCTTGAACCAATGCTCATAGAGCTCGGGCTTGGAACATCGTTTGATGAGCGTGATCGTCTCGCGTCAGATGAACCCAACGTCAATCTGACCTCGCCCACCTGAACCCCGGTTCAGGATGCCGGCCTTGAGGCCCTTGCAGACACCTTTTC
>JBEGOM010000025.1:0-32667 GCA_041181985.1 Pseudomonadota bacterium
TGTTGGCCATCTCTTGTCGCAAACGTTCGTGGTCGGTGATGGTGTGCGAAGTGAAGGTACGCAATCGACCTTTCTTCAACCAAGCATCTACCGCATCAGCACCTTGCAAGGCCAACAACAACATGCCGGAAGCCGTGGTGTGCGCAGGCACGCGCGCACCGAGCGCAAAACTGGTGTTCATGCTGCGGTTTTGTCCGTTGCGCGCGATGTACACAATGTCATCGCCGTCGAGCACAGCCACAAACGAAATTTCTTGTGTGCCCATGGCGACCCGTTGCAACGACGGTTGCACGATGCGCGGCAAACGTGCCGACTCCAAATACGACTGGCCCAAACGCATCACGCGCGGTGTGAGCCAAAACAATTTGCCGTCGGTGGCCACATAGCCCAAGTGCAACAGCGTCAACAAATAACGACGCGCGGCGGTGCGGGTCAAACCACAACGCATGCCTGCTTGCGTCGCGGTTTGGCGCGAGTGGGCTTCGTCAAAGGTTTGAATCAGGCTCAAACCTTTTTCCAAACCAGCAATCCAGTCGCGTTTGTCCAATCCTTCCAAGGACGGGGCGAGTGGCTCAATGGTGCTGTTCATGGTGAATTGGATGGCAGGGATAAACCCCAGATGGGTTCGATTATCGAACAGCTTCGTTCGTTAATCGCGCAAAATCCAAAAATATCTCAAAAATCGCAAACTTTTCGATCTAAATTTCACCTGTTCAATGTTTTGGGCGGTGTTTCTATGGTTTTTCAACCCCGAGCCGCGCAACACGGGCTCACTCTTAACTTCATCTCTGGAGACTTTTAATCATGCAAAAAAGAACAACCTTGAAAGCCGTTGCGGCAGCTGCTGTCTTTGCGTTGGCAGGTGTGGCACACGCACAGCAAACCATCAAGATCGCCAACATCGTTGAACTCTCAGGCCCCGGTACCACCGCAGGCACATTGTTCAAAAACGGTGTTGAGTTGGCTGTCAAAGAAATCAACGAAGCCGGCGGTATCTTGGGTAAGAAAATTGAGAGCACCACAGTTGACACACAAACCAACCCCGGTGTGGCCAAGGGCTTGACACAAAAAGCGGTGGACGATGGTGTGTTTGCCATTTACGGCCCTGTGTATTCAGGCTCGATCATGGTGTCCATGGCTGAAAGCAAACGCGGTGAAGTGCCTAACTTCACAGGCGGTGAAGCAGCAGCCATCACACAGCAAGGCAATCCTTATGTGTTCCGTACTGCATTTGGTCAAAGCACATCGTTTCCCAAGCTGGCCAAGTACATCAACAGCAAAGCCAAAACATTGGCTGTGATTTATGTGAACAACGACTTCGGCAAAGGCGGTCGTGACACCTTGAACAAGTTGTTGGCCAATGGCCCTACGCAAATCGTGGCCGACATTTCAACCGACGCCGGTCAAGTTGACTTTTCAGCCGCTGTGTTGAAAGCCAAGCAAAGCAATGCAGACGCGATCTTCGCTTACACCAACGAAGAAGAATCAGCACGCTTGTTGCGTGAATTGAAAAAGCAAGGTTGGAACAAACCCATCATCGGTGAAACCACTTTGGTAGGCCAAAAAGTGATTGAGTTGGCAGGTGATGCTGCCAACGGTGCTGTGGCACACGTGGGCTTGACCGTTGACGCACCCATTCCTGAAATGCTCAAGTTCAAAGCCAAGTACTACCAAGCGTATGGCAGCATTTCTGATCACAACGGCATCAAGGGTTACACCAGCGTTTATGTGTTGAAAGCGGCCATTGAAAAAGTGGGTAAGCTCGATCGCAAGGCGGTTGCACAAGCCTTGCATGGCATCAGCATCAGCGCCAAAAAGTACCCCGGCGTGATCATGGATGTGACCTTCGACGCCAACGGTGATTTGGACCGTGACAGCTTCATGGTGGAAGTCAAGAACGGCCGTCAAGTGGTGGTCGCCACTTTGCCTCCTTTGAACAAGAAGTGATATCTCACTGAAAGCGCAAGCGATGAGCTTGCGCTTTTTTGTGCGCATTGCGCACTTGGCAATCCCTCGATTATTTGAATGCAAGCTGACACCGTCAGACCTTGCGTGTGAATGTTGTTTTCTTCAGCGAGACAAACATGACCGATTTTTTACAACTCTTCTTCAGTGGCCTGGCCACCGGTAGCATTTATGCTCTGGCAGCTTTGGGCTTCACTTTGTTGTGGCAGGCCTCAGGCACCATCAATTTCGCGCAAGGCGAATTTGTGATGTTGCCTGCCTTCATGATGTTGGGCTTTTTGGCCGCAGGCTTTCCATTGGTGATCAGCTTCGCCGCGAGTTGTGTACTGTCGGTGGTTGTCTTGGGTTGGATGTTCAAACGCGGCATCGTTGACCCGCTGTTCAAGTACGGCATGATGCCCATCGTGGTGGCCACCATCGGTTTGTCCATCGCCATGCGCAACGCGGTGCGTGCGGGTTACAGTGCCGAGCCACAGCCGTTTCCTAATTTGTTTCCTGATGAGGTGTACAACATCGCCGGTGTGACCATTTCGGCCACCGACATTGGCACCTTTGTGTTTGCGATGGCTTTGGTGTTGGCCACGCAAGCGTTCTTGGCCAAAACCGTTACCGGTCGCGCCATGCAAGCGGTGGCACAAAACACCGAGAGTGCTTCGGTGTTGGGCATCAATGTGCCGCGCATGATTTTTTACACGTTCGCCATCAACGCGGTGTTGGCTGCTGCGGCTGCTATTTTGGTCACGCCCACTTATTTGGCCAAGTTCGACATGGGCGCCTCGCTTGGCAACAAAGCGTTCTTTGCCGCCATCATTGGGGGCTTCAACAACTCACGCGGTGCTTTGTTGGGCGGTGTGATTGTGGGAGTGTGTGAAAACTTGGCCGCTGCCTACATTTCACCTGCCTACAAAGATGCGGTGGCATTGATCATTTTCATGGTCGTGATTTTGTTCAAGCCCCAAGGCTTGTTGGGTAAAAAAGTGGAGCGCAAAGTATGAAGAAGCTCGCATTCTTGGCTGGCTTGTTGGGCTTGGCCGCACTCATTTTTGTGCCGTCCTTGTTGAAAAACCACGGCATCTATTTGTTCACCTATTGGTTGATTTATGTCATCGCCACCATGGGCTTGAACCTCACCATTGGCTATGCAGGACAAAAGTCGCTTGGCCATGCAGCATTCTTTGGCATTGGGGCGTATGTGGTCGCCATCATGATGCAAGCAGGGCACAGCTTTTGGTTGGGCATGCCATTGGCTGCTTTGGGTTGCTTTGTGGTCGGTTTGGCGTTGGGCTTTCCTGCCTTGCGCGTGCAAACCATTTACTTGGCCTTTGCCACCTTGGGTTTCAACACCGCGGTGTGGTTGGTCATGCGCAATGAAGAATGGCTGACCGGTGGCACCTTCGGTATCAACAACATCGCGCGCCCACAAGCGTTTGGCGTCAGCTTCGATGGCAACTTGGCTTACTACTATTTGGTGTTGGCTTTTGCGGTGGTATTGGGTGTGTTGTTGTGGGGCTTGTTGCGTTCGCCTTGGGGCAAAGCTTTCACAGCTTTGCGTGATAACCCCATCCGTGCCGAAAGCTTAGGCATCGACATTCGCGGTTACACCTTGCTGAGTTTTGCGATTGGTGCGGCTTATGCCGGTGTGGCTGGTGGTTTGTTTGGTTCGCTGGTGCAGTTCATCGACCCCGCACCGTTCACGGTGGAAGCGTCCATCATGATGTATTTGATGGTGGTGGTCGGTGGCCCCGGTTATTTCTTGGGCCCCTTGCTCGGTGCAGCGGTGGGTGTGATTTTGCCCGAGTGGTTGCGTTTTGCACAAGCTTGGTATTTGTTTGTGTTTGGTGGTGCGGTGGTGATGTTGATGATTTGGTTGCCCGACGGTTTGTTGAGCATTCCTGATTTGATCCGTTCCAAGCGTCAATCGCGTGAGGCTTCAGCTGCGCGATCGGCAGCGGCCAATGCACACAGCGTGCAGGGAGAAAAAGCATGAGCCAAGCACAACATCCTGTTTTGAAAGTCACCAACTTGAAGAAGGCCTACGGCGCCATTCAAGCGGTGGGCGGCGTGTCGTTTGAAGTGCGCCCTGGTGAAATCTTTGGTGTGATTGGCCCCAACGGGTCAGGCAAAACCACCTTGTTCAACAGCATGCTTGGGCAAATCACGCCCGATGAAGGCAAGATTGAACTCAACGGTGAAGATGTCACGCACCTCGGCCCCCTCGATTTGAACCGCCGTGGTGTGGGTCGCACATTCCAAACCTTGCAAGTGTTTGGCAAGATGACCGTGCGCGACAACTTGATCGTGGCGGCGCAAGAACACCACGGTTCGATGTTCAGCCGCATGTTTGCACCGAGCGATTCTGATTTGGGTCACAAAGCCGATGCCTTGATCGATCAGTTTCACATCAAACATGTGGCCGATAAAAAGGCCGGTGAACTCAGCTACGGGCAACAAAAATTGGTCGACATTGCCATGGCCTTCATGAGCGAGCCTGACTTGGTGTTGCTTGACGAACCTTGCGCCGGTGTGAACCCTTCTTTGGTGGGCGGCATCAGCACCTTGTTGAAAGAGCTCAACAAAACACGCAAAGGCAGTTTTGTGGTGATCGAACACAACATGGACTTTGTGATGGACTTGTGCCATCGCATCATGGTGATGGTGGAAGGGCAGGTGATGGCGATTGGCACACCCGCTGAAATTCGCGCCAACAAACAAGTGCTTGACGCTTATCTGGGGAGCTGATCATGAAAACCGCATGCATTGAATTTGACGATGTGATCGCAGGCTACAAGGATTTCATGATCCTCAACAACCTGTCGTTCAAAGTGCCCAAAGGTTCGATCACTTTGCTGATTGGCCCCAACGGTGCCGGTAAATCGACGGTGTTGAAAACCTTGTTCGGTTTGCTCAAACCACGCCAAGGCAAAATTTATTTGGATGGTGACGACATCAGTGGCGCCACACAAAAAGAACTTTTGGCGCGCGGCATTGCATTTGTGCCGCAAGGACGCAATTTGTTTGGCCAACTCTCGGTGTATGAAAACCTCGAGTTGGGTGGCATCACGCTGGGCATGAAAACCACGCACGAGCGCATTCCAGAAGTGCTTGAGTTGTTCCCGCGTGTGAAAGAGCGCTTGCACTCCTTGGCATCGTCTTTGTCGGGCGGCGAGCAAAAGCAACTCGAAGTGGGTCGCGCATTGTTGTTGCGCCCCAAAGTGTTGTTGATCGATGAGCCCTCGATTGGTTTGTCACCCATGGTGGTGCAAGATGTGTTCAAGCTGCTGCGCAAGTTGGCCGACCAAGGCACCACTGTGTTGATGGTGGAACAAAACGTCAAGAGTGCTTTGAAATATTCAGACGATGCCATCGCACTCGAATCAGGGCGCTTGGTGTTGCACAAATCAGCTGCAGAAATTTTGGCTGACCCGCAAATGGAACGTTTGTTCTTGGGTGGCGCGCACACCACATCGGCCGCCACGGTTTAACGCATGGCTTCTTTGAAAATAGCCGTTGCCGGTGCCGGCTTGATCGGTCGTGCGCACATGGCGGTGATGGCGCAAAGCAGCGCATGTGTTTTATCTGCCATCGCTGACCCCACCGATGCGGCCAAACAGTTGGCCGCTGAAAAAGGTGTTCCGTGGTTTGCAACGCTGGAAGAACTTTTGGCTAGCACTCAACCCGATGGCGTGGTGTTGGCCACCCCCAATGCCTTGCATGTACCCCAAGCTTTGCAATGCATCGCAGCAGGTGTGCCTGTATTGGTTGAAAAACCCATTGCGCCCACGGTCGAGCAAGCTCAGCAGTTGGTGCAAATGGTGCATGACAAACAAGCCAAGGTGTTGATCGGTCACCATCGCGCGCACAGCCCCATCATGGCGCAAGCCAAAGCGCTGGTGCAAAGCGGTCGCTTGGGTCGCTTGGTGAGCGTGATGGGCAGTGCCATGTTTTACAAACCCGCGCATTATTTTGACGATGCGCCTTGGCGTCGCGCTGCGGGTGGCGGCCCGATTTTGATCAACCTCATTCACGAAATTCACAACTTGCGCATGTTGTGTGGTGATGTGGTGTCTGTTCAAGCCATGTCGTCAAACGCTTTGCGTGGTTTTGAAGTAGAAGACACAGCGAGCATCAACTTTCGTTTTGCCAACGGTGTGTTGGGCTCGTTCATGTTGTCAGACACAGCAGCCAGTGCACGCAGTTGGGAACAAACCTCGCAAGAAAACAAAAGCTACAGCAGTTATGACGACGAAGACTGCTATGTCATTGCCGGCACGCTGGGCAGCTTGTCGGTGCCCACCATGCGTTTGAAAACCTATGCCAATGCAGAGGAGGCTTCATGGTGGAAGCCGTTTGAGGTCAGTCGCGAAACGCTACAGCGCGCAGACCCCTTGGTGGCGCAAATGGCGCATTTTGCAGAGGTCATTCAAGGCAAAGCACAACCCTTGGTGAGTGCGCGTGATGGTTTGCAAAATTTGTTGGTGGTCGAGGCCATCACACAAGCGGCCAAGACCGGGCGTGAGGTTCAGCTCACAGCGTGATCACCAACTTGCCAAACTGTTCACCCGCTGACAGTTTGTCGAGTGCAGCATGTGTTTGTGCCAATGGGTAGGTGCTGTCAATCACAGGCACCAACTGCGTGCGATGGCAAAACGCGAGCAGGTCATTCATTTCGTGCAAGTCGCCCAAGGTGGAACCAAAAATTTGCAACTGCCGAATGAAAATGCGCCGCAAATCAGCGGGCGGTTGATCGCCAGTGGTGGCGCCGCAAGTGACCAAGCGACCACCTCGCACCAATGACTTCATGGCAGCGGACCACACCGCTTGCCCCACGTTTTCAATCACCACATCAACACCACGCCCATCGGTGAGTGCCATGACGGACTTCACCACATCTTGTGTGGTGCTGTTGATGGTGCCATCGGCGCCTAGTTGTTGCGCGCGTGCGAGTTTGTCGTCATCACGCGATGTCACGATCACCTTGGCACCCGTCAGTTTGGCCAACTGTAAGGCAGCCAAAGACACACCGCCGCCAATGCCAAACACCAACACCGTCTCCCAAGGTTTGAGTTGTGCTTTGGTAAACAACATGCGCCATGCCGTGAGGTGTGTCACACCTAAAACGGCTGCTTGCTCAAAACTCAAATGTGCCGGTTTGGCAAACACATTGCTGGCTTTCACGCTCACCCATTCACACAGCGTGCCGTCACGGTGTTCACCCAAATAGGCAATGGCAGGGCAGAGCACACCTTCGCCACGCAAACAAAACTCGCACCGACCGCAACTCACACCTGGATGCACCAACACCGCGTCGCCTACTTTTAAACGCGTTTCAGTGGCGTCAATTTCATGCACCACACCTGCGCCATCGAGCCCCATGATTTGTGGCAGCATGTGCGTGATGCCTGCACCACTGTTGCGCATGTACAAGTCCACTTGGTTGAGCGTGGCCGCTTTCATGCGCAGCAACACCTCACCGCTTTGGCGCGTGGGGCGAGGGCGCTGACCGATCTGCACCACCTCGTTACCGCCGTGTCCATTCAAGTAAACCGCTTGCATCATGGTGTGAACTTCAAAAGAATACATTTTGATTCTAGAGATTCAACCGTGGCAGTATTTGCATGCATTAGGGTTCTTCAGGAGTGGCTTTGCTCATTTCAAGGTTTTATACTTGCGAAATGAACCAAACGGTACATTCATTTTCAAGCCAGCGAAAAAAACCTGCGCTTGCTAAAACGCCGCCACATCTAGCTGCGAGCACAACCGTGCGCTCATCCGCTTCAATGGCTGCGCGTAAAACCACCCGCACCAACGACCCCGAGCGCACCATGGCCGGCATCCTGGCGGTGGCCACGCGCGAGTTTGCGGACAAAGGTTTGGCGGGCGGGCGCATCGACGCCATTGCCGACGCCACCCACACCAGCAAACGCATGATCTATTACTACTACGGTAGCAAAGAGGGTTTGTATTTGGCCGTGTTGGAAGACGCGTACCGTCGCATCCGTCAAACCGAAGGTGATTTGCATTTGGCTGATTTGCCCCCCGCAGAGGCCTTGGCCAAGTTGGTGGGCTTTACCTTCGATCACCATTACAAAAACCAAGACTTCATCCGTTTGGTCATGTCTGAAAACATTCAGCGTGGCGAATATTTGGCGCAAAGCAAAGTCATTCAAGACCTCAATGTGTCGGTCATTCAGTCCATTCAAGAGCTCTATGACCGTGGCGTCAAAAGCAAAGCCTTTCGCGCTGGGCTCGACCCCATCGACATCCACGCCTCGATTTCTGCGTTGACTTTTTTCAACGTGTCGAACCGCTACACCTTCGATTTGATCTTCAAACGCAACGGCCACACGCCCAAGGCTCTGGTAGCGCGACGGCAAAACGTGATCGACATGGTTTTGCGGTTTGTAAGCTATTCAAATAAGGCATAACTGATAGTTGGCTATGCCTTGTAAAACCTAGGGTTTTTACTAGATAGTCACAAACTAACCATTTTGTACATTTCTGTCAGACCTCTTTTCAAAGGATCTCAAAGATGATCTCCAAACTCATTAACAGCTACTGCAAATTGATCGAAGGATTGATTGCTTTGGCCTTGTTTGTCATGGTGGTGCTGGTGTTCGGCAATGTGGTGATGCGCTACGCCTTCAACTCTGGTTTCACCGTTTCTGAAGAACTTTCACGTTGGCTCTTTGTTTGGTTGACATTTTTGGGCGCTGTGGTGGCTTTGCGCGACAACGCACACTTGGGCACAGACATGATGGTGGGCAAATTAGGCCCGATGGGCAAACGCATTTGCATGGGCTTGTCATTGCTGGCGATGATTTTTTGTATGTGGCTGTTGTTCAAAGGCTCGTACGACCAATTTTTGGTGAATGTGGAGTCCACCAGCCCCGTGTTGGAAGCGTCGATGGGTTGGTTTTATGCCAGCGGCATGACATTTGCGGTACTGAGCGCACCTATCCTGTTGCTTGATCTTTACAAGTTGCTCAGCGGGCAAATTGACGACGATCATTTGATGTTGATTCAAGAATCAGAAGAATCTGCGCACGGTAGCGCCGACGACGCTGCTCACCAACGCTGATTAGGAGAACACACATGACCGTTGTTATTTTTCTAGGTTCTCTGATTGCTGCGATGGCCTTGGGTATTCCCATCGCTTTTTCATTGCTGATGTGCGGTGTTGCATTGATGTTGCACATGGGCATGTTCGATGGCCAAATCTTGGCGCAAAACCTTTTGGAAGGTGCTAACAGCTTCCCATTGCTGGCCGTGCCATTTTTCATGTTGGCCGGCGAGATCATGAACGCTGGCGGTTTGTCGCGTCGCATTGTGAACTTCGCCATGTCGTTGGTTGGACACATCCGCGGCGGCTTGGGTTATGTGACCATCGTGGCAGCAGTCATCATGGCGTCGCTGTCTGGTTCAGCAGTTGCAGACGCTGCTGCTTTGACCGCTTTGTTGTTGCCCATGATGGTGGCCGCAGGGCACGACAAAGCGCAGTCCGCTGGTTTGATTGCGGCTGGCGGCATCATCGCGCCCATCATTCCCCCAAGCATTGGTTTTGTGGTGTTTGGTGTTGCAGGGGGTGTGTCCATTTCCAAGTTGTTCATGGCAGGTATTTTTCCTGGCGTGTGGTTGGCTGTTGCCTTGGTCATCACCTGGTGGTGGTTGGTGCGTAAAGAAGAGTTGACGCCTCCACCACGCAAAACCACGGCAGAAGTTTTCGAAGCGTTGCGCTTGGCTGCATGGGCTTTGGTGTTGCCCTTGATCATTGTGTTTGGTTTGAAGTTCGGTATCTTCACGCCCACGGAAGCCGCTGTGGTGGCTGCGGTGTATTCCTTGTTTGTGTCGACCGTGGTGTACCGCGAACTCAACATCAAAAAACTCATTCCCTTGTTTGTGGCAGCTGCCAAAACCAGCGCGGTGGTGATGTTCTTGGTGGCTTCAGCCATGGTGTCAGCTTGGTTGATCACCGTGGCGAATTTGCCCGGTCAAATTGTTGAATTGCTGCAACCCATGTTGGACAGCCCACGTTTGTTGATGTTGTGCATCATGATCTTGACCATGGTGGTTGGTACTGCACTCGATATGACGCCCACCATTTTGTTGTTGACCCCAGTGCTCATGCCTGTGGTGAAAGCAGCTGGTATTGACCCTGTTTATTTCGGTGTGCTGTTCATCATCAACAACGCGATTGGTTTGATCACACCGCCTGTGGGCACCGTGCTCAATGCGGTGGCCGGAGCTGGCAAGGTCAGCATGGATGAGGTGACCCGTGGTGTGGTGCCATTCATGATCGCGCAGTTCTTGATCATGTTCTTGATGGTGGCTTTCCCGCAGTTGGTGATGGTGCCAGCCCGTTGGTTCTATTGACATGATTCCGGTGCAAGGTGTGTCTGGGTACGCCACACTTTGCCATCCATGTTTGCGTACATCCATTTTTTTCAACACTCAGGAGACAACATGAAACGTTTGTTCATCAAAACCGTCTTGGCCAGCTTGGCTGTGGCCGCAGTGGGCGTCGCCTCTGCACAAGACATCAAAGAGCGCACCCTCAAGTTTGGTTTGAACGGTCCAGAAGGCCATCCTGCAGTGGCAGGTATGAAGGCCTTTGCTGACCAAGTGGCTGCTAAATCAGGCGGCAAAATCAAAGTGCAACTGTTTTTGAATGGCACCTTGGGCAGCGACCAAGCCACCTTGTCATCTGTCAAGGGTGGTACCGTTGAAATGGCCGTGATGAACTCTGGCATTTTGGCCAGCGAAGTCAAAGCCTTGGAAGTGTTTGACTTCCCCTTCTTGTTCGCCAATGAAAAAGAAGCCGATGCCATCACCGATGGTCCTGTGGGTCAAAAAATGCACGCTGCTTTGCAAGACAAAGGCATTGTGGGTTTGTCTTACTGGGAACTGGGCTTTCGCAACATCACCAACAGCAAGCGTCCTTTGAACAAAGTGGAAGACATCGAAGGTTTGAAGTTGCGCGTGATTCCTAACGCCATCAATGTGGATTGGGTCAAAGCCTTGGGTGCCAACCCCACACCACTGCCATTCCCCGAGGTGTACGCTGCGCTCGAGCAAAAAGCCATTGATGGCCAAGAGAACCCCATTTCGGTGATCGCTGCCAACAAGTTCTGGGAAGTGCAAAAGAACATCGCATTGACCAACCACCAGTACAACCCACAGTCTGTGATCTTCAGCAAAAAAGTGTGGGACACCTTGAGCGCTGCAGAACGCAAAATCATTGACGATGCGGCTGACTCTGCTGTGAAAGCACAGCGTCAAGCATCTCGCGCTGCGGTGGCTGCCAATTTGGAATTGTTGAAGAAAAACGGCATGGTCGTGACACAATTCTCACCTGCAGAAGTGGCTAAGTTGCGTGAAAAAATGAAGCCTGTGATCGACAAGCACAGCGCTGCATTGGGTTCAACCGTGGCGGAAGTTCAGGCTGAATTGGCCAAGCTGCGTAAGTAATCAAAAACTCAGCACGAGACCCCGCTGTGCGGGGCTCGTGTTTTTTAACTTCAAGGAAAGTCTTTATGAAAGTCCTCATGCTCCACGGCATCAACCACGATATGTTCGGTAAACGTGACCCCGTGCAATACGGCACCATCACGCTGGACGAAATCAATGCCAACCTGCAAGCTTTGGGCAAAGAATTGGGTGCTCAGGTGGATTGCTTTCAAACCAACCACGAAGGTGCCATGTGTGAGCGCATTCATAAAGGTTTTCTCGACGGTGTAGATGCCGTGTTGATCAACGCAGGTGCCTGGACCCACTACAGCTATGGCATTCGCGATGCGTTGGCCATCCTGACTTGTCCCATCGTGGAGTTGCACATGTCCAACATCCACGCGCGCGAAGCGTTCCGTCATCACTCAGTGTTTGCGGAAATCGTCAAAGGCCAAATTTGCGGCTTTGGTGCTGACAGTTATTTGTTGGCCTTGCGCGCGGCGGTCAACGCCATCAAAGCATCGAAATAAATTTCATTTTTAGTTTTATGAAAATCAACGGTTACACCGAACTCATTGCACACATTGGGTACCCCACGCACAGCTTCAAAGCACCCATGATCTACAACCCGTTTTTTGTCAAACATGACATCAACGCGGTGGTGGTACCGATGGGTTGCAAGCCCGAAGACTTCTCGGTGTTTTTGAAGTCGGTGTTTCAGCTCTCGAACATCCGTGGTGCACTGATCACCATGCCGCACAAAGTCACCACCGTGGGGTTGTTAGACGAAGTGTCAGCCACCGTCAAAGTGGCGGGCGCTTGCAATGCTGTCAAGCGCACCGAGGACGGTCGCTTGGTGGGCGACATGTTTGACGGCGCAGGTTTTGTGCGCGGTGTGCAACGCAAAGGTTTTGATCTCACCGGCAAACGCGTGTTGGTGGTTGGCAGCGGCGGTGTGGGTTGTGCCATTGCTGCATCGTTGGCAGGCGCCAAAATTGCTGCCATCACTTTGTTTGATGTGAACGCTGCCTCGGCTGAAGCCTTGGGCCAGCGTTTGAAACAAAACTATCCGCATATCGAAGTGAGCACAGGTAGCAACGATCCTGCAGGACATGACTTGGTGGTCAACGCCACCCCCATGGGCATGAACGAAGGCGATGCCTTGCCGATGGATGTGTCGCGCATTTCACCTGACGCCTTTGTGGGCGAGGTGGTCATGAAAACCGAAATGACGGCTTTCTTGCAAGCCGCTAAAAACCGTGGCTGCCGTGTGCAGGTGGGCTCAGACATGTTGTTCGAACAAATTCCGGCCTATCTTGAATTCTTTGGTTTGCCAACCACCACCGCAGAAGAACTGCGCAGCTTGGCACAACTGAGTTACTGATATTCTTAAGCCCTTAGCTTGTGGAGCCCTCGATGACATTGAAACCTGCACACCGTGAAGCCATTCCAGAAATGCCCAACCGCTTGGGCATCGAAGGCATCGAGTTCATCGAATACGCCACCAGCCGCCCCCAAGCCTTGGGCCAAGTGTTAGAGAACATGGGCTTTCGCCCCGTCGCGCGGCACCGTTCACGCGAAGTCACTTTGTATCGCCAAGGTGGCATGAATTTGGTGGTCAACGCCAGCCCCGACGATGCGCGCGTGAGTGGTAGCCTCGACGGTCAACCGGTTATTTCAGCGGTCGCCTTTCGCGTGCGTGATGCGCTCAAAGCCCACAGCCGTTGCTTAGAGCTTGGCGCATGGACCGTGCAAAGCCATGCACAAGCCATGGAGTTGCATATTCCTGCTATTCATGGTCCAGGCAGCAGCCGTTTTTATTTTGTGGACCGTTGGCAAGAGTTTTCGATTTACGACATCGACTTCAAACCCATTCCCACAGTGGACCAACATCCGGCAGCCATTGCCAACATGAATTATTTTGGTGTGGTGCAGTACATAGGTGCAGGCCGCAGCGCTGATTGGTTGGCTTACTACGAACACATGTTCGATTTCAGCTTTGTACCTGACGACCAACGCTTTGGTATCTTGCCCAAAGGCAAGTTGATGAAAAGCCCTTGCGGTCAATTCCTGTGGCAACTCATCGAACCCGATCCTTGGATGGACGCTGACGAATCGCCCGAATGCTTGCAACGCATTGGCCTCGGTGCCACCGATGTGGGGGCGGCTGTGAAAGCTTTGAAAGAACGCGGCGTTGAATTTGTCGAGTCCACCCAGTTGCACCCCGAAGACCGAGGTGCCCTCACACGCAGTGCGTTGGGCGCGGTCTCGTTTGAGTTGGTGCATCAAGACAACGCCAAAGCCTGAAGGAGCAAGCTATGAACTTGCTCAACGGATTTGGCATGGACACCATCACCATGGCGGGCACGCTAGAGGCCAAGCTCGCCGCCATGAAGCAAGCAGGCTTCTCGCAAGTCATGTTGATGGCACGCGATTTGGTCACCCACCCCGGTGGTGTGCCTGCGGCGGTCAATGCCGTACGCGAGAGTGGTTTGCGTCCCACCGGTTTTCAAGTGTTGCGTGACTTCGAAGGTTTGTCAGACCACTTGCACGATTACAAAGTGGACATCGCCAAGTCGATGTTGCAAATGTGCGCCGCCACTGGCAGCAAAGTGTTGTTGGCCTGTTCGTCCACCTCGCGCCACGCCACCGATGATTTAGACCACATCGCCCGCGATTTGAAAAAGCTAGCCATGTTGGCTGTGCCCTTTGGCATCAAGATCGCCTACGAAGCACTGTCATGGGGTCGCACCGTCAACGAATTTCCAACTTCGTGGGATGTGGTGTGTCGCGCTGACTGCCCCAACCTAGGCATTGGTCTGGACTCGTTTCACATCTTTGCGGCTAAGACACCGCTCGATGCGATCGAAGACCTCGACCCCAACAAAATTTTCTTGGTGCAGCTGTCGGACTTCATGTGGAACGAAACGCCCACCTTCGAAGAACGCATGACCACCGCACGCACTTTCCGCGTGTTCCCCGGTGAGGGTGTGCACAGCGATGCCTTGGCCGACTTGGTGTTGCGTTTGGAAAACATCGGCTACCGCGGTGACTACAGTTTTGAAGTGTTCAACGACGACTACCAACAACTGCCTTTGGAAACCGTTGCAGAACGCGCACGTAAAAGCGCTACTTGGTTGCACGAAGATGTGTTGCACCGTGCTGTGCCATTGCCCGATTGGACCCGCGCCAACGCGCGTTGATTGTGAAGAGCTGAAGCGATGCAAAAAAGAAAACTCGGCCCCTTTAGCGTTTCAGCCATTGGCCTTGGCTGCATGAACCTCAGCCATGCCTACGGCGCACCCCCTGCACAAGAAGCCAGCGAAGCACTATTGCACCGCGCCCTCGATTTGGGTTGCGACATGTTCGACACCGCCGCTTTGTATGGCTTTGGTGCCAACGAAACCTTGGTGGGTTGCGCGCTGAAAAAACACCGCCAACACATCACCTTGTGCAGCAAAGGTGGCATGGCCGGTGTGTCTTTTCCTGATGGTGTGAAGCGCGTCATCGATGGCCGCCCTGAGACCATTCGCAAAAACTGTGAAGACAGCTTGAAGCGCCTCGACACCGATGTGATCGACCTTTACTACCTGCACCGTTGGGACAAAAAAGTGCCCATTGAAGACAGCGTCGGTGCCATGAGCGATTTGGTACGCGTTGGCAAAGTGCGCACCTTGGGCTTGAGCGAAGTCTCTGCCACTACTTTGCGCAAAGCAAATGCGGTGCACCCCATTGCAGCCGTGCAAACCGAATACTCGCTGTGGACACGCAACCCAGAAATTGCGGTGCTCAAAGCCTGCGCTGAACTCGGCGTGACCTTTGTGGCCTTCAGCCCTGTGGCGCGTGGTTTTTTGTGCGGTGAGTTGCACGATGTCAGCACCTTGGCTGCCAACGACATTCGCCGTTCTATGCCGCGTTTTGATGCCGCCACCTACGCCAGCAATTTGCAATTGTTAAGCGGCTACAAGGCCATCGCCAAAGAAGTGGGTTGCACACCTGCACAGTTGGCACTCGCGTGGTTGTTGCACAAAGATGCGCATCTGATTCCCATCCCTGGCACGCAAAACATTCAGCATTTGCAAGACAACATGGCCGCAGTGGATGTGCACTTGACGACTGATCAAATGCAACGCTTAGAAGCGTTGATCAACCAACACACGGTGAAGGGCGACCGCTATAACGCTCAGGCCAACTCAGAGGTCGACACCGAAGTGTTTTGAGTGAAAGGCTTAAACAGCGGCGCATTGCGCGGCTGCTTGCGTCATGCCGCTTTCATCGACCGGAAAAAAGCCGGGCATGTTGTAACGGTTCAAGCTCGGATAGCTTGAAAACGCCATGCTCCAGTCGTTGAATTTGCGCACATCAATAGGCCCACGCGCAAGCAACTAAATGTCATGGTGACGCGTGTCTTTGAGCAAACTTTGCCAAAGCGATTCAATCGATTCGGGTGGCCCCTCAATGCACTGCACAAACACTTCTTTGGTGTAAAGCAAATGCCCCGTGATGTGCATCGACGCATTCTTGGTGCGTGCCTCAGTCAACATATTGAAGAGATGCAAACTGCCCAGCGTGCTGGTGGCTTTAGATCGGTAAAGAAGTCGTTCGAGCACTGTGATGTTTGCCGCAATGAGTTCGAAAAATCTTACAAGCGCTTCTTTTACAAAAGCTGACGGCAAAAGGCTGTTTTGTTTTAGACGAAACCAGTTAAAAATTTTTGTTCATGACAAACCAATGTTGTTTTGCAGTTTGAACAAATGCGATCTCAGCCACATGTGCACTGGATCATGTTGATGGCGCAAGTGCCACACCGCATACATGGGCATGGCAGGTGTGTCAAACGGTGTGGGGGCATCTGCCAAACCACGCAACAAGCCTTGGCGTAACAAGCCGGGCAGGGTGGCCAATCGGGTGCTGCCTTGCAAGAATGCAGCAATGCCTGCAAAACTGCTGAGTGTGACTGCAAAGCGCCGTTGCACGCCTTGTTTTTCTAAATGCATGTCAATGTCCAAATGGCGTCGCGGTTGATACACCACGCTCACATGTTCAGCCGCCTCGTAAGCCTTTAAGGTGCGTGGTGCTTTGCGCATGGCCGGGTCATAAAACACACGGTAGCTGTCAGTGAACAAACGCTTGTGCAAGATGTCGGTGGCGTCGGGTGGGCGAGGGCTGATCACCAATTGGCAATCTTCGGCGCGCAACATCTCGGCGCTGGGTACATCTGAGGCCAACACGCGTAACGATACTTTTGGGGCTTCGCTTCGCAACTGCGTCAGCAAGCGCGGCAGCAATAAATCGCGCTGCAAATCGTTGGCCGCTACGGTGAAGCATTGCGTCAATCGCGCCGGTTCGAAAGCGCCTGCATGCACAAATCCTTGCATGTGTTGCATCAAACCATAAGCCTCTTGTGCCAGGGTTTCTGCCCGAGCGGTAGGCACGATGCCGCGCCCTGACTTCACAAACAAGGCGTCCCCCACGATGGCGCGCAAGCGGTCAATTTGATGACTCACCGCCGATTGGGTCACCCCCAGCTCGGCCGCAGCTCGGGTCACCGAGCCTTGCTCGATCACGGTGGTCAGCAGTTTGAGCAAATGCCCATCCAAATCTAAATGATCGAAATTTTTCATGGAATATATGAGGAATGTTTTGTTTATTTTATGGGTTTATCTTGCCACACTCTCCCTTATCTGAACGCTTTCCCCCTTTTTCAGGAGACTCACCATGGCACACACTGCGAAGCCCATTCCGGGTACCACCTTGTTCGATGGCCACCAAGCCCAAAAAGGCTATGCCCTTAACAAGATGTGCTATTCATTCAACAGCGCGGACAACCGCAACACCTTCAAAGCTGATGAAGAGGCTTACATGACAGCCTACGGTTTGAATGAACAACAAGCCACTGCCATTCGCACTCGCAATGTTTTGGGCCTGATTGCTGCAGGCGGCAATGTGTATTACTTGGCCAAATTTGCAGGCATTTTGGGGCTTGATGTGCAAGACCTGGGTGCCGCACAAACCGGCATGACCAAAGAAGAATTCAAAGCCAAGCTGCGTGCTGCAGCGTACCAATAAACATTCCGGAGAACATCACCATGGCACACATTGTTGGCGGACTCTCCTCATCACACATTCCATCCATTGGCGGCGCCATTGCCAAGGGCATTCAACAAGACGCTTACTGGAAACCATTCTTCGATGGTTTCCCACCCATTCACCAATGGTTAGGCAAAAAGAAAGTCGATGTGGCGGTGGTCTTTTACAACGACCACGGCTTGAATTTCTTCCTCGACAAAATGCCCACCTTCGCCATAGGTGCTGCCGCGCAATACAACAACGCGGACGAAGGTTGGGGCATTCCTACCTTGCCGCCGTTCAAAGGTTGCCCCGATTTGTCGTGGCACATCATCAACGAGTTGGTTGAGAAAGAATTCGATGTGGTCACCTGCCAAGAAATGTTGGTGGACCATGCCTTCACCTTGCCCCTCAAACTGTTTTGGCCTGACGATGTTTGCCCCGTCATGACGGTGCCCATTTGCATCAACACCGTGCAGTTTCCCTTGCCATCTGCCAAGCGTTGTTACAAGCTCGGTCAAGCGGTGGGCGAAGCCATTCGCAGTTGGGACAGCAATTTGAATGTGGCAGTGTTGGGCACAGGTGGCTTGAGCCACCAACTAGACGGTGAGCGTGCCGGTCACATCAACAAACAATTCGATTTGGCCTTCATGGACAGCTTGCAACAAAACCCAGAATGGGCCACGCAATACAGCATTCACGAGTTGGTTGAAAAAACTGGCACCCAAGGCGTGGAGTTGGTCATGTGGTTGGCCATGCGCGGCGCGTTGGGCGATCAGGTCACGCCTGTGCACCAGAACTATCACATCCCGATTTCAAATACCGCGACAGGTGTGATGGCGCTGGAAGCGGTTTAGCCTAAAGCGCTGTAGGCCTGCGGTGCACATGCGGAGGGTTCCCTTTGGGCCGCAGGCCCAGGGAGGAGCATGTGTACTGCAGGCATGCAGCGCTTCGCAGCCGAAGTTTTTTTGCTGCGCTCTGGTGCGACCATGGCACCAGAGAAAGCATCAAAGCGAATCGATGAAGCTGCGCAACTTGTCGCTGCGGCTGGGGTGCTTTAACTTGCGCAAAGCCTTGGCTTCGATTTGGCGAATGCGCTCACGGGTCACATCAAACTGTTTGCCCACCTCTTCCAAGGTGTGATCGCTGGTCATTTCAATGCCGAAACGCATGCGCAACACTTTGGCTTCGCGTGGGGTCAAACCATCCAAGATGTCTTTCACCACATCGCGCAAGCCTGCTTGCATGGCCGCTTCGATTGGCGCGGTGTTCACGCTGTCTTCGATGAAGTCACCCAAGTGGCTGTCGTCATCGTCACCGATCGGTGTTTCCATCGAAATCGGTTCTTTGGCGATCTTCATGATCTTGCGGATCTTGTCCTCAGGAATCTCCATCTTCTCAGCCAACACGCTGGCATCTGGCTCAAAGCCAAACTCTTGCAAATGCTGACGGCTGATGCGATTCATCTTGTTGATGGTCTCGATCATGTGCACCGGAATGCGAATGGTGCGCGCCTGATCGGCAATCGAGCGGGTGATGGCTTGGCGAATCCACCAAGTGGCGTAAGTTGAAAACTTATAACCACGGCGGTATTCAAACTTGTCCACCGCCTTCATCAAACCGATGTTGCCTTCTTGGATCAAATCTAAGAACTGCAAACCACGGTTGGTGTATTTCTTGGCAATCGAAATAACGAGACGCAAGTTGGCCTCGATCATTTCTTTCTTCGCATGGCGTGAAGACGCTTCGCCTTCGTTCATACGTTTGTTGATGTCTTTCAACTGTGCGAGTGGCACCACCACATTGGCTTGCAAGTCGATCAGCTTTTGCTGCAATTCTTGAATTGGGGGGATGTTGCGACCCATCGTGGCCGACCAAGGCTTGCCAGCAGCGGCTTGTTTTTCCACCCACTTGAGGTTGAGCAAATTGGGTGGGAAATCTTTGACGAAGGTCTCTTGTGGCATGCCACATTTGTCCACGATGATGCGGCGCAACTCGCGCTCTTTCTTGCGCACTTCGTCAACTTGGGCGCGCACCATGTCGCACAATTTTTCAATCGTCTTGGCGGTGAAGCGAATCGTCATCAACTCAGCGGTCAATGCGGTTTGCACTTTCAAGTAAGCGGGGGTGCCATAACCTTCTTTGTCATACACCTTGCGCAATTTGTCGAAGTGCGTTTTCATGCGGTCGAAATGTTCGAGCGCTTGGTTTTTCAACTCTTCGAGCTTTTTGGTCAGCGCTTTCGATCCGCCTTTGCCGTCGTCGTCATCGTCTTCGTCAAATTCGTCGAAGTCTTCTTCGGCCACATAGTCGTCGGCTTCGTTCAAGTTGTTGAAACCGTCCACCACGGTGGAGATCACTACTTTGTTCTCACGAATTTCTTCGGCCATCGCCAAGATCGCAGCGATGGTGGCAGGTGAGCCGCTGATGGCTTGCATCATGTCGGACAAGCCGCCCTCGATGCGCTTGGCAATTTCAATTTCGCCTTCGCGTGTCAGCAACTCCACGGTGCCCATTTCACGCATGTACATGCGCACGGGGTCGGTGGTGCGACCAAATTCGCTGTCCACAGTGGACAACGCAGCTTCTGCTTCTTCTTCGGCTTCTTCTTCGGTGGCAGCAGAAGGCACGTTGTTGTTGAGCAGCAGTGTTTCTGCGTCGGGTGTTTGTTCGTACACCGCCACGCCCATGTCGTTCAGCATGGAGATCACCACTTCAAGCGTTTCAGCGTCGACCAACTTGTCAGGCAAGTGGTCAGAAATTTCGCCGTGCGTTAAGTAGCCACGTGTTTTGCCGAGCTTGATCAGCGTTTTCAAACGTTGACGGCGTTTTTGCATGTCTTCTTCAGACAGCACGGTTTCATCCAAACCAAATTCTTTCATCAAGGCACGTTCTTTGGCCTTGCTGATTTTCATGCGCAGGGGTTTGGCTTTTTCGCCTGAGCTTGACTCGTCGGCTTCGCCTTCAAGGTCAGCTTCGATGTCGGCCAAATCGGCGTCATCGGCCAAGTCTTTTTTGCCCGCTTTGCCTTTGGCTGCAGCTTTGCCTGCTTTTTTAGCAGCTGCTTTGGGGGCGTGTGCTTCGACGGCTGGTTTTTTCTTCAGATCAGGCGTTTTGCTTGCAGGTTTTGCAGCGACCTTCACCGCTGGCTTGGCGCTGGCCTTGGCAGGGGCTTTGGCGGCGGGCTTGGCAGTTGCTTTGGCCACTGGCTTCGCAGCTGATTTAGCAACAGGTTTGGCAGCTGGCTTAGCGGCGGCTTTGGCGACAGGTTTTGCTGATGCTTTAGCAGCAGGCTTTACAGCCGACTTGACGACCGGTTTAGCGACCGGTTTAGCAACAGGCTTAACCGATGGTTTAGCGACAGCTTTAGCAGTCGACTTCACAGCAGGTTTAGCAGCGGCTTTGCTTGCAGGTTTGGCGGGCGTTTTGGTTTTGGTAGCAGACACAGGTTTGGCTTTCGTGACAGGCTTGGGCGCTTTTTTGGCGGCGGCTTTGGGGGCGACCTTTGTGGTTTTGGGCGCAGGCTTCTTGGACTTGCGGTCAGCGGGCATGGGAACTCCTAGACTTCAAAGAAACAAAAAATCGGCGCCAAAAACCCAGCGCGATAACAGGAAAGGTAAGGGCAAGCCCTTGAATGGCAAGGGGAGTGGGCGAACATTTGGGGTGCAGTCCTTGCGGTAAGTTGGCGAGTCGTGCGCTTGTGTCACGGTTGGCCGGGCCCGGAGGTGCTGCTGTCGCGCTTGCCTGAGAAAACGGATTATACCTGAGCCTCCTGGCAAAGGCTTACCCAGCGTTGTGCGGGCTCGATTCCAACTCGCGCCGGCGGGCTTGCAAATGGCGATAGCGTTGCAGCGCCGTGGGGTCGTCTTTGGCGGCGGCAATGGCTTCGGTTTCTTGCGCTTTGAGGCTTTCAATCAAGATGCGATTCAAAATGCCGCGCAATTCCCCAACCGCCTCTTTGCGCTGTGCCTCGGGCGTTTCATTGTCTGGCAAAGGCTGTCCTGCATCGTCACGCAAGGGGGTGAATGCCGAGGCCACCACGCGCAGGGCCAAAGCTTCAGATTCATGCTCTCGCAAGCCTTCACGCAACACCCCCCAAGGCTGCGGCCCTTGTTCATGGTGCTGGTGGTCCAGCCACACAAACAATGGGCCGTGCGGAGGGGCTAACTCGCACAACAGGTTGTGGTCTTCGGTGGACAGTTCTTCCCATATGTCTGGGTGCATCAGCAAAACGCGTGCAGCGTGGTCGGCACGCCCAGCAGGAATTTGTCGCGTGCCACGCCGACCGCTGCGTTGGCCAGAGGCGCCGCGCGCAGCGAAGCCTGCGCCACCAGTTGATCCTTGGCCCCATGCACCCGATTGCCCGCGCTGACCGTCGCGTGGCTTGAACCCTTTGGACTTTTGCAAATCGCCCGAGCGCGAACTCTGAGCAGGCGGCAGCCACAAATCTTGCAATTCATGTGTGCCCAAATCGGCCAGCTCGGCAATCTCGCTCAACAATTGGCGTTTGAGAGCGCCTTCGGGCAGGGCCATCCACATGGGTTTGGCATTGCTGGCCATGTGGGCGCGTCCTTCGGCGGTGTGCAAATCGCAACCTTCTCGGGCTACTTCAATCAAAAAGCGGCTCAGCGGCATGGCCTCGGTCACGCAATGGGCAAAACCTTCTTTGCCAAATTCACGGATGTAGCTGTCGGGGTCATGCTCAGAAGGCAAGAACAAAAACTTCACACTGCGCACATCGGTGGCGTAGGGCAGGGCACCGTCGAGCGCTTTGCGAGCGGCGCGTCTGCCAGCACCATCGCCATCAAAGCTGAACACCACATTGTCGGTAAAGCGAAACAGTTTTTGCACATGGTCGCTGGTGCAAGCGGTGCCCAATGTTGCGACTGCATTTGGAAAGCCCAATTGCGCCAAAGCCACCACATCCATGTAGCCTTCGGTCACCAACACATAGCCCACATCGCGCAGTGCATTGCGTGCTTCATACAAGCCATACAACTCACGGCCTTTGCTGAACACAGGGGTTTCGGGCGAGTTCAAATATTTCGGTGTGCCGTCACCCAACACACGGCCGCCAAAACCAATGCATTCGCCCTTCACATTGCGAATGGGGAACATCACGCGGTCACGAAAACGGTCGTAGCGTTTTTCTTCTTCGCCGTCGTCTTGGTTGACGATCACCAAACCGCTTTCTACCAACATGGCATCTTGGTAGTCAGGAAACACACTGGCCAAACTGCGCCAACCTTCCGGGGCGTAGCCGAGGCCAAATTGTTTGGCAATCTCGCCACTCAAGCCACGCCCTTTGAGGTACTTAATGGCTTTGCTCGAAGTTTTGAGGTGCTTGCGATAAGACTCACCGGCTTTTTCAAGCACATCGGTCAGCGTGGCTTGCTTTTGGCGTTGCTCAGCAGCGCGTGCGCGGTCTTGTGGCGAGATGTCTTCTTCAGGCACTTGCATGCCGACGTTTTGCGCCAAATCTTTCACCGCTTCGACAAAGGTCATGCCGGCATGGTCCATCAAAAAACCAATGGCGTTGCCGTTTTTGCCGCAACCAAAGCAATGGAAAAACTGCTTGGCAGGGCTGACCGAAAACGAAGGTGACTTCTCGCCATGAAACGGGCACAAGCCCATGAAATTAGCGCCGCCTTTTTTCAGCTGCACATGGCGTCCCACCACCTCGACCACATCGACGCGGGCGAGGAGTTCTTGGATGAAAGACTGTGGGATGGCCATGCTTTAAAACAACACGAACGGTTTATTTCGGCGCCAAACGAATCGCGCCGTCTAAGCGGATCACTTCACCGTTGAGCATGTCGTTTTCAAAAATGTGCAACGCCAGTTTGGCGTAGTCTTGTGGCGTGCCCAAGCGCGAAGGGAAGGGCACGCCAGCGGCCAACGCGTCTTGCACTTCTTGGGGCATGCCAAACAACATGGGTGTGCCAAAAATGCCAGGGGCGATGGTCATGTTGCGAATGCCATTGCGTGCCAAGTCACGCGCGATCGGCAAGGTCATGCCTACCACGCCGCCTTTCGACGCGGCGTAGGCCGCTTGACCAATTTGGCCGTCATACGCGGCCACCGAAGCGGTAGAAATCATCACGCCGCGTTCGCCGGTGGCTTCGGGTTCGTTTTTGCTCATGGCTTCTGCGGCCAAGCGAATCATGTTGAAGCTGCCCACCAAGTTGACCATGATGGTCTTGGTGTACAGCGCCAAATTGTGCGCACCGTTTTTACCCACGGTTTTTTCCGCAGGGGCAATGCCAGCGCAATTGACCAAGCCCATCAATTTACCCATCGACACGGCCTTGGCCACCACGGCTTGGCCGTCGGCTTCGCTGCTCACATCGCATTTCACAAACGCGCCGCCAATGTCTTTGGCCACGGCTTCGCCTTTGTCGGCCTGCATGTCGGCCACCACCACTTTGCCGCCGCGTGATGCCAGTGCGCGCGCTGTGCCTTCGCCCAAGCCCGATGCGCCACCGGTGACGATGAAAACTTTGCCTTGAATGTCCATGAGTTGCTCCTGAAAGAGAGTTGACGTTTACGTAAACGTCAATTATGCGTTACCTTTTTTTGGGTTTTTGGATGTGTCACTTTGCATCCATTCTCGCTCTGCGCCGCTTGGGTGCTGCGGACTCGGGGACAATCAGCGTTGCAACGGTTGGTTGTCTCACAGGTGTTGATTGTTATGCAGTTGTTGTCAGGTTTTTGGGGTGTGCGTGGTTTTCGTTTTGGTGTCGGGGTTGCCGCGCTTTTGTTAGTGGCGGCATGCAGCACGCCCAAGGTGCCAGTTTCGGTCTCTGTGGGGGACAGGACGGGCTCGCCAACGCCAGCGCAAGTGCCTGCGCAGACTGAGCCTGTGGCGCCCAAGCGTCCCCCCAAATTTGGCTTGGCCTTGGGCGGTGGCGCGGCCCGCGGCTTTGCCCACGTGGGCGTGATTCAAGTGCTAGAAGAGGCCGGCATCAAGCCCGATCTGGTGGTGGGTACCTCGGCGGGCAGTTTGGTGGCCGCGTTTTATGCCAGTGGCAAAAACGGCGCACAACTGCAGCAACTGTCTGAAACCATGGAAGAGGCCACCATCACCGATTGGACGGTGCCTTTGCTCGGCCGCGGCATGATGCGCGGCGATGCATTGGCGCGTTATGTCAACAACAAAACTGGCAACCTGCTCATCGAAGATTTGAAAATGCCTTTGGGCATTGTGGCCACCGACTTACGCACCGGCGCTGGTGTGTTGTTTCAGCGCGGCGACTTAGGCACAGCAGTGCGTGCTTCAAGCTCTGTGCCCTCGGTGTTTGAGCCCGTGCGCATTGGCAACCGTGAGTTTGTAGACGGTGGTTTGGTCTCGCCCGTGCCCGTGCGCTATGCCAAGCAAATGGGCGCCGAATTTGTGTTGGCCGTCGACATTTCAAGCCCGCCCGAATCTGGCAAAACCGGCGACATGTTCCAAATCTTGATGCAAACCTTCACCATCATGGGCAAGAGCATCAATGCCTTTGAATTGCGCGAGGCCGACTTGGTGGTGCGTCCCACGCTGGCCAATGTGGGCAGTGCCGACTTTGGTGCGCGCAGACGCTCGATTGAAGCTGGTCGTGCGGCCATGCAGCAGGCGTTACCTAAGCTAAAGGCAGCCCTTGCTGTGCAGCCTTAACGTGCACAAAAAAAGGGCCTGTTTTGCAACAGGCCCTTGAAGGGATTCCTGCACCCAAAGTGCGAGCAGAATCCGAGGAGACAATCTTTACAAATTAACGCTTTTTAGAAGCGGTTTTTGTGGCTTTCACAGCAGTTTCAGTCACAGTTTGCAGGTTGCTTTCAGCCAATTCGGTGGCTTGCTTCACAGCTTTTTGCACTGTTTCAACAGCGTTGTTGCTAGCAGCAACAGCTTGCTTGAAGAAGGCAACAGCTTGCTCTGAACCAGCGGGTGCGTTTTTCAAAGCAGCGTCCACATAGCCCAAGAAAGCTTGTTGGCCTTCAGCAGCTTTGGCTTCCACAGCTTTGCCCAAAGCAGCGCTGGTGCCAGAAGTGATGTCATACACATGACGGTTGTAAGCAGCAGCTTTTTCAGCCAAAGGTTGCAAGAAAGAGGCTTGCAAAGCCAGCAATTCTTGTGCGTCTTTCACGCTCAACACGGCCTTGGCGTGGTCAGCAGACTCAGTCAAAGAAGCGCGAGCAGCAGTCAAGTTCAACTCAACCAGTTTTTCCACGCCAGCGAAGGCTTGGTTGGTCAAACCGAACAAGTTGTTCAGGTTGGCTTTGTTAGAGGCGACGATTTGTTCAGGTGTCAACATAGGAATACTCCAGAAAGTTAAGATTTAGAAAAATGTTGCGTTGCAGCAATGGGATGAAGTTTAGGGTTATCCCTGACAAATGCAAGGGGGTTGGGGGCTGTTTAGAGGCGGCGTTCTAAATTCCACCAAAATCGACCGCTTCATGCGCGCTTTTTACTCTGATCAGTTTGTTTTGCCCCTGCCAGCGGGCCACCGTTTTCCCATGCCCAAGTACCGGCGGCTGCGGGACCGCTTGGCGCTCGAAGTGCCCGAGGTGGACATGCAAGTGGCCGCGCCCGCCACCGACGGCGAGCTGGCGCTGGTGCATTCACCGAGCTATATCCAAGCGGTGGTGCAGGGCACGCTGAGCGACAAAGCCCAACGCGAAATCGGTTTTCCCTGGAGCCCCGCCATGGTGGAGCGTTCCAGACGCTCAGCAGGCGCGACCGTCATGGCGGCCAGAGCCGCGTTGTTTCAGGGGGAGGGCGTGTCCGCCAATTTGGCCGGGGGCACGCACCACGCCTATGCGGACAAAGGCAGCGGTTTTTGCGTGTTCAACGACGTGGCGGTGGCTACCCGTTTGATGCAAGCCGAATGGGGCCGCTCGCATGTGCAGCCCTTGCGCGTGGCCATCATCGACCTCGATGTGCACCAAGGCAATGGCACAGCCCACATTTTTGCGGCTGACCCGCAGGTGTTCACTCTGTCTTTGCACGGCGCACGCAACTTTCCGTTTGCCAAAGAGACCAGCGATTTAGATGTCGAGCTCGCCGATGGCTGCGATGACGACACCTATTTGCACGCCCTCGATCTGGCCTTGCAAACCCTCGAGTCGCGCTTTGAGCCTCAGTTGGTGATTTATTTGGCCGGGGCCGACCCGCACGAGGGCGATCGTTTGGGGCGTTTGAAGTTGAGCTTTGATGGCCTCGAAGCCCGAGACCGGCGAGTGTTCGATTGGTGCTTTGCTAAACGGGTGCCCGTCGCCTTTGCCATGGCCGGTGGTTATGGCGTGGACATTGAGAGCACTGTGCAGGTGCAAGTCAATACCTACCGTGTCGCGCAGGCGTACTGGCGACGCTGGCAAAATCTAGCGCAATGACTTCTAAGCCCGAACGACCGCAAGCCGACACACGCGACACCTACAAAGTGTTTCGCGACATCAACACCCGTTGGATGGACAACGATGTGTATGGCCATGTCAACAATGTTGTGTACTACAGCTGGTTTGATACCGCGGTGAACGCGCATCTCATTGAACAAGGTGCGCTCGACATTCATCACGGCGACACGATTGGCTTGGTCATTGAAACCCAATGCAATTACTTTGCACCTTTGGCCTTTCCTCAAACCATCGAAGCGGGTATCCGTGTGGCCAAGTTGGGTGCGTCTAGCGTGCGTTATGAAGTGGGCCTGTTTGCCAAAGGTGACAACCTGTGCGCGGCCAGAGGACACTTCGTGCATGTGTATGTTCACAAAGACACCCGTCGGCCTGTGCAGGCCTTGCCATTGAATTTGAAAACCGTTTTGGAGAAATTGGTATGAGCGACAACCACCTCAACACACAAGCCGTCGATGCGGTCATGGACTCGCGCATGTCGGCGCGTGCCTTCACGCAACAACCGGTTTCGCGTGAGTTGATCACCGAGATTTTGCAAATCGCCAGCCGTGCACCCTCAGGCACCAACACACAGCCTTGGCAGGTGTATGTGTTGCAAGGCAAAAGCCGCGACAGCTTGGTCGAAAAAGTGGTGGCTGCACACGAAGCCATTCGCACCAACCCCGAAGTGGCCAAGCAATACCAAGAGCAATACGACTACTACCCGACGCAATGGGTCAGCCCCTTCATTGACCGCCGCCGCGAAAACGGTTGGGGCCTCTATGGCTTGCTCGGCATTGGCAAAACCGATCGCGAACGCATGCACCAACAGCAGCAACGCAATTTCAAATTTTTCGACGCGCCTGTGGGCCTGATGTTCACGGTCAACCCCATCATGGGCCGCGGCTCGATGTTTGACTACGGCATGTTTGTGCAAAACATCATGCTCGCGGCGCGTGCGCGTGGCTTGCACACTTGCCCGCAAGCGGCTTGGAACAACTTTCACAGCATCATCTTGCCGCACATCGGTGCGGGTGAGGGCGAAATGTTGGTGTGTGGCATGTCGCTCGGCTATGCCGACACCTCTGATGTGGTGAACACCTTCCGCACCCCACGCGTGCCGGTGAGCGATTTCACCCACTGGCGCGACTGATACATAAGACTGCCCCCATGATCATCACGAGTCTGCTCGACACCGATTTGTACAAATTCACCATGATGCAGGCGGTGCTGCATCAGTTTCCGAGCGCTCAGGTTTCGTACAAATTCAAATGCCGCAATCCTGGCATTCAGCTGGCGCCGTATGTGCAAGAAATACGCGACGAAATTCGCTCTTTGTGCAGCTTGCATTTTCAAGATGCCGAGCTGACATGGTTGCGCAGTTTGCGTTTCATCAAGAGCGACTTTGTTGATTTTTTGGGGCTGTTTCGCCTGAATGAAAAATACATCGATGTGCAAGCTTTGCCCAACGGTGAAATTGACATTGCCATTCAAGGCCCTTGGTTGCACACCATTTTGTTTGAAATACCGGTGTTGGCCATCGTCAATGAGGTGTACTTTCGCAACACACAAAAAGTGCCTGACTTTGTAGAAGGCCGCAAACGCTTAGACCAAAAAATCGAAGCTTTGCATGCCGAGCGTTTGAGCGATTTGAAAATTGCCGACTACGGCACCCGTCGCCGCTTTTCAAAAGCTTGGCATGAAGAATTGCTAAGGGTGTTGACTGCCAAACTCGGCACTGGCAACAAAGGTCAATTCGCTGGCACCAGCAACGCATTGTTTGCCATGAAATTGGGTCTCACACCCTTGGGCACCATGGCACACGAATACCTGCAAGCGTGCCAGGCCTTGGGCCCGCGTTTGCGTGACAGCCAGGTGTTTGGTTTTGAGACATGGGCTCGCGAATACCGTGGCGACTTAGGTATTGCCTTGAGCGATGTGTACGGCATCGAGCCGTTCTTGCGCGACTTCGACATGTATTTTTGCAAATTGTTTGATGGTGCGCGTCACGACAGTGGCGACCCATTCACATGGGGCGAACGCATGATCGACCACTACCGCAAAAACCGTGTCGACCCGATGACCAAAACGCTCATCTTCAGCGACGGCCTGACGGTCGAACGCATCATCGCGTTGTACCAACAGTTTCGTGGACGCTGTCAGCTCGCCTTTGGCATTGGCACCAACCTCACCAACGACCTTGGCTACGAGCCTTTGCAAATCGTCATCAAGATGACGCAATGCAACGGTCAACCGGTGGCCAAGTTGTCAGACACCCCTTCGAAAAACATGTGCGATGACGAAAAGTACTTGGCGTATTTGCGTCAGGTGTTTGATATTGCGCAACCGGTTTAACCGCCACAACGCTCACTACTGAAAGTGTTTTCATGCTCTTAACTTTGGTCATTGTGTTTGTGGTGGTTTATGCAGCCATCGCACTTGAGCACCCTTTGCACATCAACAAATCGGCATCGGCCTTGGTAGGAGCCGGTTTGCTGTGGACCATTTATGCGGTGCAACTCAATCAACCGAGTTTGATTGCAGAGCAACTCAGTGAGTCGCTGATTTCGACCGCTCAAATCGTGTTTTTTCTGATGGGCGCGATGGCGATTGTGGAGGTGGTCGACGCACACGATGGTTTTGAAGTGATCACCTCACGCATCAAAACCACTGATCTGTCTGCGCTGATGTGGTTGGTTGGCTTTGTGACATTTTTTCTAAGCGCAATTTTGGACAACCTCACCACCACCATCGTGATGATTTCGCTCATGCGAAAGTTGCTCGACAAACGCGATGACCGCTTGTTTTTTGCTGGCATCATCGTGATTGCGGCAAATGCCGGCGGTGCTTGGTCCCCCATAGGTGATGTCACTACCACCATGTTGTGGATTGGTGGGCAAATCACCACGATTGAAATCATCAAAGGTTTGTTCATACCTTCGCTGATCAATCTGGTCATTCCTTTGCTTGTTACTGGTTTTTTGCTCAGAGGCAAACCCATTATTGCGCCTGTTCAACCCGTGGGTGCCTCAACCACGATGCAGACATCGCTGTTTGAGCGTCAACTGATGTTCTATATGGGGCTGGGTATTTTGGTGGCGGTTCCAGCATTCAAAACATGGACACATTTGCCGCCCTTCATGGGTATTTTGTTCGGTTTGGGTTTGCTGTGGTTGGTGGGCGATTTGGTGCACAAAGAAAAAGCAGACCAAGACAAAGCGCACCTGACACTCGGTCATGCACTCACGCGCATTGACATGCCTTCGATCGTTTTTTTTATTGGCATTTTGCTGTCCGTGGCCACGCTCGAGCACACCCATATTTTGAAAGATGTGGCGCAGTGGCTTGACAACACCGTGGGTCGACAAGATGTGATCGTGATGATCATTGGCTTGGTCAGCGCCATTGTGGACAACGTGCCTTTGGTGGCTGCCTCAATGGGCATGTACAGCCTTGAGCAATACCCCGCCGACAGTTTTTTGTGGGAATTTTTGGCTTACTGCGCTGGCACAGGCGGTTCGATATTGATCATCGGTTCAGCTGCAGGCGTTGCAGCCATGGGCTTGGAAAAAATAGACTTCATTTGGTATTTGAAGAAAATTTCTGGCCTTGCTTTTTTGGGTTATGTGGCGGGAGCACTGGCCTACATCGTTCAATACCAACTGACCCACTAAACCACAACCATCATGAAACCAAAAATCATCATCGCCCGCCCCATTTTCGAAGAAGTGTTAACGCATTTGCGTCAACACTTCGATGTGACAGACAACCAAGCAGACCACATGTGGACACCCACTGCATGGACGCAAGCCTTGTCACAACACGACGGTGCACTCACCACCGGTGCTGATCCCATCAACGCCGAGGTGTTGGCTGCTTGCCCCAAGCTCAAAGCGGTGGCCAACATGGCAGTGGGTTATAACAATTTTGATGTGCCTGCCATGACCCAACGCGGCGTGCAAGCCAGCAACACGCCCGATGTATTGACCGAAACTACCGCCGATTTTGGTTTTGCATTGCTCATGGCCACGGCGCGTCGCATCACCGAGAGCGAGCATTTTTTGCGTCGCGGTGAATGGACCCAATGGCGCTACGACATGTTCGCTGGCGCTGAAGTGCATGGCAGCACGATGGGCATCATTGGCATGGGGCGCATCGGGCAGGGCATTGCCAAACGCGGTGCCCATGGCTTTGGCATGAAAGTGATTTATCACAACCGCTCGCAGTTGAGCGCCGCGCAAGAAGCCGAATGCAAAGCCTCGTATGTCAGCAAAGAAACTTTGTTGCGCACCGCTGACCATGTGGTGTTGGTGGTGCCCTACAGCGCAGCCTCGCACCACACCATTGGCGAAGCAGAGCTCCATCAAATGAAGCCCACCGCCACCTTGATCAACATCGCACGCGGCGGCATTGTGGACGACGCAGCCTTGGCCAAAGCCTTGCGCGAAAAGCGTATTGCAGCAGCAGGTCTGGATGTGTTTGAGGGCGAGCCCAAAGTGCATCCCGATCTGCTCACCGTGCCCAATGTGGTGTTGACACCGCATATTGCCAGTGCCTCAGTGGCCACACGCTTGGCCATGGCCATGTTGGCAGCGGACAACCTCATCAGTTATTTCACACAGGGCAAAGCCTTGACCCCTTTGAACCAAGTGACTGCATAAAGCATGGAACTCTGGCTCATCATTGGCGGTGTGGCGTTCAATGCTTTGGTGTTGATCGCGCTTTTCATTCGCACATCGCAACGTTCGCAAGACGCTGCGTTGCTGCAAGCGCTGCAGCAAGTCAACGATCAGCTCGAGCGCACCGAGCGCGAGTTGCGGTTTGAGATCACCGAATCATCGCGCGGTGGCCGTCAAGAGCTCACGCAAAATTTGGCCACCTTTCAACAAACCCAAGTGCAGCAATTGGCCTTGATGCAAAAGTCCATCAGCGACACTTTGAACCAACAATTGCAACAACTGCAAAAGAGCAACAGCGACAAACTCGATGAAATGCGTCGCACCGTTGACGAAAAATTGCAAACCACACTTGAAAAGCGTTTGTCTGAAAGCTTCAAACAAGTGGCCGAGCGTCTCGAGCAAGTGCACCAAGGCTTGGGTCAAATGCACAAACTCGCACAAGGCGTGGGTGACTTGCAGCGTGTGCTGACCAATGTCAAAACGCGTGGCATGTTTGGCGAAGTACAACTCGAAGCACTGCTGGAACAAGTGCTCACCATCGAGCAATACAGCAAGCAAGTGGAGACCAAACCACGCAGCAACCAACGGGTCGATTTCGCCATTCGTTTCCCCGGCCGTGGCGGTCAAGACGGCGAGCCGGTGTGGTTGCCTATTGACGCCAAGTTTCCGCGTGAAGACTACGAGCGTTTGCTAGATGCCCACGACCGCGCCGATGCCGTGGCCGCTGAACTGGCCGCCAAGGCGCTCGAAGTGCGCATTCGCACCGAAGCCAAAAGCATTGCCGAGAGTTATTTGGCGCCACCGCACACCACAGACTTTGCGATATTGTTTTTGCCCATCGAAGGCCTGTATGCCGAGGTGTTGCGTCGCCCTGGTTTGATGGACAGTTTGCAACGCGACTACCGCGTGACCTTGGCAGGCCCCACCACCTTGTTGGCCATGCTCAACAGTTTGCACATGGGCTTTCGCACCTTGGCACTCGAACAACAAGCGTCAGATGTTTGGAAAGTGTTGGGCGCTGTCAAAACCGAGTTTGAACGCTATGGCGATTGGGTTGAGAAAGTGCGCGAGCAAGTGCAAAAAGCGTCAGACACTTTGGACAAAGCCGACACACGCAGCAAACAAATGCGTTTGGCATTGCGCA
>JBEGOM010000026.1:0-31962 GCA_041181985.1 Pseudomonadota bacterium
GCAGCACCCGCGAAGAAGTAAACCTCTTTCGCGTTGGTTATTCAACCTCGAGGCCCACTTCGGTGGGCCTTTTTGTTGACCGCGCAGAACTTGGAATAATCCACACATGATCAAACTGTTTGTTGGCCTGGGCAACCCAGGCGCCGAATACGAAGCCACCCGTCACAACGCGGGGTTTTGGTGGATCGACACCATCGCGCGCGATTTGAAAGTGCATTTGCAACCCGACCGGGCTTACCACGGCTTGGTGGCACGCACCGCTGTGAACGGGCAAAACATTTGGTTGTTAGAGCCACAGACCTTCATGAATGTGTCAGGCAAATCGGTGGCTGCCTTGGCGCGTTTTTTCAAAATTCCTGCCAATGAGATTTTGGTGGTGCACGATGAGTTAGACCTTCCCCCTGGTGAAGCCAAACTCAAACTCGGTGGTGGTCATGCCGGCCACAATGGCCTGCGAGACATTCATGCGCAATTGGGCACAGACCAATACTGGCGATTGCGCATCGGCATTGGTCACCCCGGCGTGAAATCAGAGGTGGCCAACTGGGTGCTGAAAAAACCAGCACCCGATCAACGCACCGCCATTGAGGACTGCATCACACGCACTTCATTGGCCTTGCCCCATTTGCTGTCGGGTGACATCACCAAAGCCACGCAAATGATTCACACGGCCAAACCGCCGCGGCCCAAGCCACCTCGGCAAGACAAGCCCAGCACCAACACAAGCTCAGGACCCGCAGATGGCAACGCTCAGCCTAACCCCGCCCCAAAGGAGAACACTTAAGCAGTGGTGCATGGCTGCGGCGTGTTGGTGTGCGCTGATGAGCGGCTTAGGTGTGGATGGCTTCGGGCAAGCACATGCACAAAGTGTTTTTCGCTGTGGCAGCAGTTATAGCAACGAAGCCAACTGCGAACACGGCGCTGCGGCTTCTGTGCCTTTGCAAGGCGATACACCGCATGCAAGCAAAGCGCCAGTGGGCATTGCGCAGCAAATGCAAAGTGAAGCGGACCGTTTAGAAAAAATAAGACAACGCGAGACGCGTTTAGCTGACCAACAAGTTGACAAACATTCCGTCAAAACGCCGCACGCTGCAAACAAAGGCTTAGCGCAAAAATCGCCAAACGATTTGCCCGGTCAGCACAAAACAAAGAAGCGCAAGAAAAGCACACCTGCCAGTCCTTACTTCACCGCCAAGGGTGCAGCGGACAGCAAAAAGCCTTAGTGAAAAATTTTTTACGAAGCCGAAGAAGCCTGCAACAACCGAAACTTCGCCATCAAAGCATCGCGCCCTTCCACTCGCTCGGGGTTGACGGGAATGCAGGCCACAGGGCAAACCTGCACGCATTGCGGTTCATCGAAATGGCCCACGCATTCGGTGCATTTGTCGGGGTTGATTTGGTAAATCTCGGGCCCCAAAAAAATAGCTTCGTTGGGGCACTCGGGCTCACACACATCGCAGTTGATGCATTCGTCTGTGATCATCAAGGCCATGAAAGCGTTTCCTTGGGTTAAATGTTTTTCAGCTCGGTGGTGCGATACACCGGCTGCGGCGGCATGCCCGCCAAATGTTCGGTGTCCGCCCACTGTTGTATGTGCAGGGCATCTGCTTGCCAACGCACTTGGTTCAAACCCGCGTTGGGAATCTCGCAAGCGCGTGGGCCATGCAAGCTTTGTGCGTTGGCATGTCGCCAAATCATATCGAGCACGCCGCCGTGTGTCACCACCACCAGATGTTCACCCTGATAGGTGTGTGCCAATTGCTGCAAGGTGCTGACCACGCGTTGGTAGAAATTTTGCAGACTCTCTGCGTCAGGCACCGCGTAGGTCGGGTCAAACCGAAGCCACTGTTGCCACTCTTCTGGGTATTGCTGTTTGATTTCAATCGCCTTGAGGCCTTCAAAACAACCATAGCACTGCTCACGCAAGCCTGTGCTCACCTGCGCTTGGAGGCCCAAGGCTTGCGCCACAGGTTGCGCGGTTTGTTGGGCGCGTTGCAAATCGCTAGAAATCACACGGGTGGGCACGCGTGCGTTTTGCTGCCACTGCGGCAACCAGTCAACGATGCGTTGTTGTAGCCGTTGGGCTTGCAATAAACCGATGTCGTTGAGTGGCACATCGATGTGGCCTTGAAAACGCAGCTCGCGGTTCCAATCGGTTTCGCCGTGTCGAATCAACAAAAAATCGGTCATGTTTTTAGGCCGCGGCTTTTTTGGCCATCATGCGTTGGTACACACCGGCTGATACCAAATTGCGGCCATCGCCCTCGCCGCCGAGCAAACAGATTTCGCGCACAAAGGTGCTGGAGATGAATTGGTACTGAGGGTTCGGCGTCAAGAAAACGGTTTCGACATCGGGCATGAGTTGACGGTTCATGCCTGCGAGTTGAAATTCGTAGTCAAAGTCAGTCACTGCACGCACACCACGCACCATCACCGATGCGTTGTGTTGACGCACAAAGTCGCGCGCCAAACCAGAAAACGGTGCCACCTCAATTTGCGGATACGCAGACATAGCCTCGCGCGCCATGTCCATGCGTTCGTCTAGCGTGAACAAAGTTTTTTTGTGGTGCGCGGTGGCCACGGCCAAGATGACTTTGTCAAACATGCGGGTGGCGCGAATCAAGATGTCTTCATGTCCCAAGCTGATGGGGTCGAAGGTGCCGGGATAAATCGCGATCACGGGTTTGGACATGGGTTCTCCTGCTGTCTCTTTGTGGCGTGAGTGGTATGTGTCGAGTTGTTAGTGCGATTATGCAGTTGGCACCGTCACGGGTCGCAACAAATGGGCATGCACCGCGCCAGCTTTGAGGTGGCGGTGGGTTTGCAAACCAAAGGCTGCCAAAGCGTCGTCTGACCAAAGCTTGGGCGCTTCTAAGTACACCCAACCGTCTGCGGCCACGGCTTGTGCTGCGGCCATGAGGGCGGTTTCAAAGAGATGGCTCTCAAACGGTGGGTCTAAAAACACCACATCAAGGCTGCCGGCACTTTGTTGTTTGAGCCAGGACAAACCATCGCCTTTGAGCACGCTGGCGTGGCTGGCCTGCAAGCGCGTGAGGTGCGCTTGCAATTGGGCGGCCAAGGCGCTGTCTTGCTCGCACAGTTGCACTTTGGCTGCACCGCGCGAGGCGGCTTCTAGTCCCAAAGCGCCGGTACCGGCAAACACATCGGCACAACGCCAGCCCACCAAGGACTGCCCCAACCAGTTGAACAAAGTTTCGCGCACGCGGTCAGGCGTGGGGCGCAGGCCAGGCTTCAAAGCCACAGGCAATTTGGTGCGCCGCCATTGGCCACCGATGATGCGCACCTCACCCGCGCCGCGATGCGACGTGGTTGCATGCGCTTTGTCGTGCGCGGTTGGGGCGAGTTTGGATTTCATAGAATGGCTTTATTCTAGAAACCTCCAACATGTTCAGTTTTTTCAAGAAAAAAAATACCGCTGACGCAACGACCAGTGCGCCCGAAAAAGCCTCGCTTAACGCCAAGCACATCGCCACGCACACCCCCGAGGCGGCCACGCAAGACAAACCGCAAGCCTCTGGTAGCAAAGGCAACCCAGACCGCCAAGGCTGGTTGGCACGCTTGGGGCAAGGACTCAAACGCACAGGCCAAAGCATCAGCGGTGTGTTTGTGGGTGCGCGCATTGACGACGCTTTGTACGAAGAACTCGAAGCCGCTTTGTTGATGGCTGATGCCGGTGTGCAAGCCACGCTGCATGTGCTCGACGACCTCAAGCGCCGCGTGAAGGTTTCGGGCACCACCGATGCGCAAGCGGTCAAAGCTTTGTTGATCGAAAGCCTGACCGACTTGTTGCAACCTTTGGAAAAAACCTTGACCTTAGGCGTGCACCAACCCACCGTCATCATGGTGGCAGGTGTGAATGGTGCAGGCAAAACCACATCGATAGGCAAACTCACGCGCCACTTGAGCGACAGCGGTGCCTCGGTGTTGCTCGCGGCAGCAGACACCTTTCGCGCGGCGGCCAAAGAACAACTGGGCGTGTGGGCCACACGCACTTCGGTGGATATCGTGAGCCAAGAAGGCGGCGACCCCGCTTCGGTGAGTTTTGATGCGGTGACTGCAGGCAAAGCGCGTGGCAAAGATGTTGTGTTGGTCGACACCGCAGGCCGCTTGCCCACCCAACTGCATTTGATGGAAGAGTTGAAAAAAATCAAACGCGTGGTGACCAAGGCCGAGGCCACAGCACCGCACGAAGTGTTATTGGTGATCGATGGCAACACTGGGCAAAACGCCTTGGCGCAAGTCAAAGCCTTTGACGAAGCCTTGTCACTCACCGGCTTGGTGGTGACCAAACTCGATGGCACTGCCAAAGGTGGCGTGCTGGCCGCCATTGCGCTGTGGGGCGAAGAGCGCAAAGCCACGCATGGCAGCGTGGTGCCGGTTTATTTCATTGGTGTGGGCGAAGCGGTGGAAGATTTGGAAACCTTCAACGCAAGAGAGTTTGCGAATGCGTTGTTGGGGTAACGTTTAAAGACGCTAGTCAATACGCAAACTGCTCCGCACCCACAATGCCGAGTTTTTTCAAACCCAAACGTTGCGCATTGGCCATCACAGCCATGGTGGTTTCGTATTTGGCTTTGGCATGCGAACGCACATGCAACTCCGGTTGCGGCTCGCGCTGACTGGCCTCTTGCAATTTGCTTTGCAATTCTTCGCGCGAGGCCAAGGCTTTGCCGTTCCATGCAATTTGGTTGTTGGCATCCACCTCAATTTTGATGACTACTGGCTCAACTTTTTTGGTGGGTGGTGCCGCCACCGGCAAATCCAAATTCACGCTGTGAAGCTGGGCTGGGATGGTGATGATGAGCATGATGAGCAGCACCAACATCACATCGATCAAGGGTGTGGTGTTGATCTCCATCATCACCTCGGGTTCGTTGGTGTGAAGGGGTTGATTGCCAAGCTGCATGCCCATAAGGTGTTCCTTGGGTTCAGGGTGTGGAGGTGTCAGGCTCGGTGATGAACCCCACCTTGGACAAACCCGACTGCTGCACGGCGTAAAGCACACGGCCGACGGCTTCGAAGTGACTGTTCGCGTCACCTCGTATTTGCACTTCGGGCTGAGGTGTCTTGGCGGCAAATGTTTTCAACCGGGCTTGCAAATCAGCCGCGTTTTTCATGGGCGTGTCAAACAAAAACACCTTGCCATTGGCATCTACCGAGAGGATGAGGTTGTCAGGTTTGGTCTCGCGCACCACATTGGTTTCTTGGGGCAAATCGACCTTGACCGAGGTGGTGACCACAGGAATGGTGATCAAGAAAATGATGAGCAACACCAACATCACATCCACCAAGGGCGTGGTGTTGATGGTGCTGATGATGTCGTCATCTGCATCGTTGTTGCCAAGGTGCATGGCCATGAGGTGAGTTCCTGATGCTTAATGAAACTTATGTAGGTTGATGACAGCTTATGACGGCTTGTGATTGGCCAGCAACACGGCATGCAAGTCGGAGCCAAAAGCGTTCACATCTTCCATGGCCACTTTGTTGCGACGCACCAACCAGTTGTAACCGAGCACCGCAGGCACAGCCACAGCCAAACCAATGGCGGTCATGATGAGCGATTCGCCCACAGGGCCCGCCACTTTGTCGATGCTGGCCTGACCCGACATGCCAATTTTGACCAAGGCGTTGTAGATGCCCCAAACCGTGCCAAACAAACCCACAAATGGCGCGGTGGAACCGACCGTGGCCAACAACGCCAATCCGTCTTGCATGCGGTTTTGCACATTTTGTATGGCGCGCTGCAAACTCATGGTGAGCCAGGTGTTGTAGTCCACCGCACCCAACATACCGGTGTGTTTGCTGGCCCCTTCCAAACCTTTTTCAGCAATGAAGCGAAACGGACTGTCAGCGGCCAAGGTGTCAGCGCCTTGACGCACATTGCCAGCGCTCCAAAAGGTGTTTTGCGCGGCTTGGGCGAAGCGCGCCACTTTGGCTTGTTCAAAAAATTTGGTGAAGATGACATACCAAGAGCCCATGCTCATCAACACCAAGACGAGCAAAGTGCTTTTGGCCACCACATCACCTTGTGCCCACAGCGCAGATAAACCGTAGGGGTTGTCTTCATTGGCGTGCGCCATCAGTGACAGACAGCTCAGGTTGAAACCAACTAGCCAACGGTGGCTCAGCGTCATTTTTTCAATTCGGTCGACCATGGGTGTACTTAGCTCCTACACAAACAACCTTCAATGGTAATGAATTTATCTGGCCAACCGGGGGGACCCCTCCCGCCACACTGGGACTTGCGTCTTTATGTAACTTAGTTACAATGTGTTTTTCTTCTCATAGCGTAAACAACCTTCTTTCAAGATACTCAGTTACAAACATGCTGGAACGTATCCAGGCCTCTATGCACACGCTGGCCCGAGCGGAACAGCGCGTTGCGCAACTTTTGCTGAGTGACCCGCGCACCTTCGCCAACTTACCCGTGGCCGAACTGGCGCAACGCGCAGCAGTGAGCAAGCCCACTGTGGTGAGGTTTTGTCGCAGCATGGGTTACGAAGGCTTGAGCGACTTCAAGCGCAAACTGTTGGGCAGCTTGAGTGAAGGTGTGCCTTTCATTCACCGAAATGTCGGCGCAAACGACGATTCGAGCCAAGTATTGGTGAAAGTGATCGACAACACGGTGGCTGCGTTTTTGAAATACCGCAATGATGCTTCTTCAGCAATGGTTGAAAAAGCGGCGAAAGCCATCGTGGCAACGCTCAAAAAAGGCAAGCGTCTCGAATTTTTTGGCGTGGGGAATTCGGGCATCGTGGCACAAGACGGCCAACACAAGTTTTTTCGCATGGGGTTTCATGCGGTGTCGCACAGCGATGGGCATTTGCAAATCATGAGCGCCTCACTCATGGGACCGGGCGATTGCTTGGTGGTAATTTCCAACTCAGGCCGCACCCGAGATTTACTCGACGCCTGTGAGATTGCCAAAAAAAATGGAGCTACCACCGTGGTCATCACCGCGTCGGGCTCACCTCTGGCAAGCGCAGGAAATATCCATTTGGCAGCGGATCACCCTGAAAGTTACGAACGATTCAGTCCTATGGTGTCGCGCTTGCTTCACCTGATGATCATTGATGTGCTGGCCACCACTGTGGCCTTGCACATTGGCAGCGCACAGTTACAACCCCTGCTTCGTAACATGAAGCACAACCTTTTGAACAAACGCTATTCATGACTAAAACTTCATCAACCCAAAGCTTAGATATCGTCATTTTCGGTGGTGCGGGTGATTTATCGTTCCGCAAATTACTGCCTGCGTTGTACATGGCGCACTTGCATGACAAGCTGTCCCCCCAAGCGAGAATTATTGCAGTGGGTCGACAAAATTGGTCGTTGGACGAATACATCGCATTCATTGATCAACATTCGCCGCCCTTCATTGAAAAAAGCGAGTTCGATCAGGGCACTTGGAAAAGCTTCTTGGCACGCTTGACTTATGTCAGCCTAGATGTGACACAGGCAAGCGAATACAGCAAACTCAAGGCAGCATGCGATCAGCCCCATTTACGCGTGTTCTATTTGGCGACTGCGCCCAGTCTCTTCACACAAATTTGTGCACACTTGTCAGCCGCAGGTTTGGTCGACGCTCAAGCTCGCTTGGTGCTTGAAAAACCGTTGGGCACCGACCTTGCCAGTGCTCGCACCATCAACAACGAAGTGGCCAAATACTTTGACGAACAACAGGTGTATCGCATTGACCATTATTTGGGCAAAGAGACAGTGCAAAACCTGATGGTGCTGCGCTTTGGCAATGCAATTTTCGAGCCTCTGTGGCGTGCGCCATACATCAAGAGCGTGCAAATCACCGTGTCTGAAAGTGTGGGGGTAGGCAGTCGCGCTGGTTTTTACGACGGTGCAGGCGCCATGCGTGACATGGTGCAAAACCATTTGCTACAACTGCTCTGCATTGTGGCAATGGAGCCACCCATCTCACTCAACGCCGACGATGTGCGCGACGAAAAACTCAAAGTGTTGCGATCTTTGCGCAAAATGGATTTGGGTGACATCAAGCGCGACACCGTGCGTGGCCAGTACACCGCAGGTGTTTCTGAGGGTGAGGCAGTCAAGGGCTACAAAGACGAGGCCAATGTGCCGCCCGACAGCCGCACCGAAACCTTTGTGGCCTTGCGCGCACACATCAACAACGCACGCTGGGCCAATGTGCCGTTCTTCTTGCGGACAGGCAAGCGCATGCAAAAACGCCAATCAGAAATCATCATCGAGTTTTCAGACCAACCGTTTTCTATTTTTGGCGCTACGCCACAGCATGCACCCAACCGCTTGATCATCAGCTTGCAACCAGAAGAATCGATTCAACTGCAAATGATGGTGAAAGAGCCCGGCTCGGGCATGACCTTGCACCCTGTGAAGTTGGGCCTCGATTTACAGCAGTCTTCCGATAAGCGACGCGCCGAAGCTTATGAACGCTTGCTGATGGATGTCATCAAAGGACGCTTGACGCATTTCATGCGTCGTGACGAATTAGAAGCCGCCTGGATGTGGGTGGAACCCATCTTGAATGGTTGGAATGAATTGGACGATAAACCTCGCGAATACCCCGCAGGGAGTTGGGGGCCTGCCGCCTCTTCGGCCTTGATGGCGCGCGAAAACCTCATGTGGTTTGAGGAAGCGTGATGGACCATACACAACTTCAAGATGCAACGCCAAAATCTTGGGTGCCCACCACGCACGGCAATGTCACAGTGCACACAGCCGATGCAGATTTACTTGCATTTGAGTTGGCGCAAGACATTGCACAACGCTTGCATGCAGCTTTACAAATGCATGGCAAAGCGGTGCTGAGTGTGTCGGGCGGTAAATCACCCATCGCTTTGTTCGAAGCCTTGCGCATACATGCTATTGACTGGTCGAAGGTCGTCATCACTTTGGTGGACGAACGTTGTGTGCCCAACACACACCCCGACAGCAATGCCCATTTGGTTCAACAACATTTGCTACAAGACGCTGCACAAGTTGCCACGCTGGTGCCAATGGTGAACGAAACCTTCGATATCTCTGATCCCATACAACAAGCAGCTTGGGCCAGTGCGCAATTGCAAAACGCGGGGCCTGCCGATGTGTTGGTTTTGGGCATGGGCGCGGATGGTCACACCGCTTCGCTGTTTCCTGATGCACCCAACTTGGCTCAAGCACTTGACCTCCACAACACGCAAGGCTGTGTGGACATCACCTTGGCCCATCCACCAGCCAATGCACCTTACCCGCGGGTCACACAAACGCTAGCCCATTTGTTGACAGCAAAACACATCGTGCTACCCATCAGCGGCAATGACAAACGCAACACTTTGCAACGCGCGTGGTCTCATGCGCAAAACGCATTGCCTGTCTCACATGTGCTGCATCAAACACTGGCACCTGTTGCCCTTTGGATCACCACATGACAACCAATCCAACCTTAAACCCTACGCTGGCTGCTGTGACTGCACGCATCGAAGCACGCAGCCACGACAAGCGGCAAGCTTATTTGCAAGTATTGAACAACGCCAAAAAACCAGGCCCCTACCGTGAGGGCATGAGTTGCGCCAATGCAGCGCATGCGTATGCCGCCATGCCAGCCAACGACAAGCTGGTGTTGCGCCAAGAGCGCGTTCCCAACTTGGGGGTTATCACGGCGTACAACGACATGCTGTCTGCGCATCAACCTTACGAACGCTATCCTGAAGTTATTCGCAGTGCCGCACGTGCTGCCGGGGCCACCGCACAAATCGCAGGCGGTGTGCCTGCCATGTGCGATGGGGTGACACAAGGTGAAGACGGCATGGAGCTGTCTTTGTATTCACGCGATGTGATTGCTTTGGCAACTGCAGTAGGTCTATCCCACAATGTGTTTGACGCCACCTTGTTTCTGGGTGTGTGCGACAAAATCGTGCCCGGTTTGTTCATGGGCGCATTGCAGTTTGGCCATTTGCCAGCGGTATTTGTGCCTGCGGGCCCCATGACATCAGGTTTGTCGAACGATGAAAAATCAAAAGTGCGTCAGCAATACGCACAAGGTTTGGTCAGTCGTGAGGCATTGTTAGATGCAGAGCAACAGGCCTACCACGGCCCAGGCACATGCACCTTTTATGGCACTGCCAACTCCAACCAAATGCTGATGGAGATCATGGGTTTGCATTTGCCAGGCTCATCGTTTGTCAACCCCAACACGCCTTTGCGTGAAGCTCTCACGCAAGCAGCTGTGCAACGCGCCGTCGCTTTGTCGCAAGACAAACAAAGCACCAACGGTATGGGGCATCAGATCGATGCAAAAGTGATTGTGAATGGCATCGTGGGTTTATTGGCCACAGGCGGCTCCACCAACCACACCATGCACTTGGTTGCCATGGCGCGCGCAGCAGGCTGGGTGATCAATTGGGACGATTTCTCTGACCTCTCGTCTGTGGTGCCTTTGTTAGCACGGGTGTATCCCAACGGCAGCGCGGATGTGAATCATTTTCATGCCGCAGGCGGCATGGGCTATTTGATCGCGCAACTGCTCAGCGTAGGTCTGTTGCACAACGATGTGCAGACCATCATGGGACACGGCTTGCACCGTTACTTGGTGGAACCTTGGTTAGACCAAGGTCAACTCGCTTGGCGTGCAGCCCCTACAAAATCTGCTGATGAAAATGTGTTGCGCCCCGCAACACAGCCTTTCAGTTCAGAAGGTGGTTTGCGCTTGCTCAAAGGCAACATCGGTCGCGCAGTGGTCAAAGTGTCGGCCGTGAAACCAGCGCATCGCTTGGTGCGCGCACCTGCGGTGGTGGTGACCGATCAAAAACAATTGGCACAGCTTTACAAAGATGGCCAGCTCGAACGCGATTTCGTGGCGGTGGTGCGCAACCAAGGCCCGCAAGCCAATGGCATGCCGGAACTGCACAAACTCACACCTCTTTTGGGTGTGTTGCAAGACAAAGGTTTCAAGGTGGCCTTGGTGACCGATGGACGCATGTCAGGCGCTTCCGGCAAAGTGCCAGCCGCCATCCATGTCAGCCCCGAAGCTGTTGATGGCGGCATGATTGCGAAAATACAAAACGGCGACATGGTGCGACTCGATTGCGAGCAACAAGAACTTGTGCTCGAGGTGAGCGACGCCGAACTCGCGCAACGCGTGGCACCCACAGCCGATCTGTCTGCACACCAACGCGGTTGCGGACGCGATCTGTTTGCTTTGTTTCGCCAACATGCCATGCATGCCGAAGAGGGTGCATCGCCTTTGTTAAATCATCTTTGAACTGGCTTTGATGTCAACCCACCCATCACGCATACAACCATGACAAACACAACGCACCCCACCTTCACACGGCCTGCATTCACTTCGCGGGTGGTGCCTGTGATTGTGATCACCCATCCCGATCAAGCGGTGCCCATGGCCCATGCGCTTTTAGAAGGTGGCATAGATGTGATGGAAATCACCCTGCGTCACGCCGCAGGTTTGCCGGCCATCGAACAAGTGGCCAAGCATGTGCCGCAAATGCATGTGGGTGCTGGCACCGTCACGCGCGCCCAAGAAATGCAACAAGTGAAAGACGCCGGTGCAAGCTTTGCCCTGTCGCCCGGCATGACCGACGCTTTGGTGCAAGCCGCCATCGATTGCCGTCTGCCCTTCATGCCCGGCGTGATGACCCCTGGTGAAGTCATGACCGCGCGTGACCACGGTTTTTCATTGGTCAAACTCTTTCCTGCAGCGCAAGCCGGGGGCTTGGCCATGCTCAAAGCGTTGGGAGGCCCCTTGGGTGACATGCAGTTTTGCCCCACTGGTGGTGTGTCGCTGAGCAATATGCTGGAGTTTTTGAAGCAACCCAATGTGGCCATGGTGGGCGGCTCTTGGCTCACGCCCGTGGCATTGGCAGAGGCTGGCCAATGGGGCGACATCACCCGTTTGGCACGCGAAGCCACCCAACTCGCGGCATCAGCTTCATTTTGACGAAAATCACACCATGAACACCTTCGTCCCACCCCAACAGCGCCAAGCTTGGCAAGCCCTGCAAAAACTCTCACACAGCACGCAACCGCATTTGCGTGAGTTGTTAAAAGACCCACACCGTGCGGAGCAATTGCACGCCAGTGGTGCAGGCATCACGCTCGACTATTCGCGTCAACGTGTCACCGCTGATGTTTTGCAACAACTGTTGGCCTTGGCCGATGAATCGCTTGTGATGGACCAAGCCAAAGCCATGTTTCGGGGCGACCCCATCAACGCCACCGAACAACGCGCGGTGTTACATGTGGCCTTGCGTGGCAGCCATGTGCCCAACCCACCTTGGGGTGCAGACATCTCCAAACAAGTGGCCAACGAGCTGTTGCGTGTGTGCATGTTTGCAGAAAAAGTGCGCGAAGGTCAGTTGAAGGGTTACCAAGGTGAGTCCATCACCGATGTGGTCAACCTTGGCATTGGTGGTTCAGACCTCGGACCGCGCATGACCACCGAAGCGCTGAGTCACCTCACACGCGAGAGTTTCAAAAACAAAGTGCGTGTGCACTATGTGTCCAATGTGGATGCATGGAGTTTGTACACCACGCTGGCCACACTCAACCCTGCACACACAGCCTTTGTGGTGCAAAGCAAAACCTTTACCACGCAAGAGACCATGACTTTGGCAGCGTCTGCCAAACGATGGTTGCGCGATGCTGGTTGTCCTGACAGCAAATTACATCAGCATTTGATTGCTGTCACCGCCAACCCGCACATTTCTCAAGCGCAAGGTTTCACACCTGAGCACACCTTTGGTTTTTGGGACTGGGTGGGTGGCCGTTACTCGGTGTGGTCGGCCATTGGTTTGCCTTTGGCCATCTCGATTGGTGCGTTTGCTTTTCAAGACATGTTGCTCGGCGCGCGCGCCATGGACGAGCATTTCATGACAGCACCCAAAGAAAGTAATTTGCCTTTGCTGATGGCCTTGCTCGGTGTTTGGAACCGCAATTTTTTAGGGGCCACCACACACAACATTGCGCCCTATGCATCACCGCTGGGCAAGTTCGCTTCGTTCTTGCAACAAATGGACATGGAGTCCAACGGTAAAAGCACACACATCGACGGCAGCCCTGTGCAAATCGCCACCTCACCCGTGCTGTGGGGCGGCTTGGGCATTGACGGACAACACGCTTACTTTCAATTGATTCACCAAGGGCAACACTTGGTACCGATGGACTTCATCGGCTTGCGCACCGAACGCAGCCCCTTGCCTTTCGCAGCCGAACACCACCGCGTGGTGCTGCTCAACATGCAAGCGCAAGCGCAAGCGTTGGCGGTGGGTCGCACCCCCGAAGAAACCGCACAAGCTTTGCGTGACAGCGGTTTGGATGAGGTCGATGTGAAACGCCTCACACCGCACCGCTCCTACCCTGGCAATGTGCCCAGCTCCACCATTTGGGTCGATGCCCTCACCCCGCGCAGCATGGGCGCCTTGATGGCTTTGTACGAACACAAAATTTTCTGCCAAGCGGCAGTGTGGGGCATCCATGCTTATGACCAATGGGGTGTTGAGTTGGGCAAGAAAATGGCGCAAGACATTGAACATGCACAAGCAGAAAAAAGCAAGGCTTGAGTTATGTTTGAGTCCTGTGCACAACCCTCCGTTTCTCACGCAAACTACCCAAGACTGCTAGGTGATATCGGTGGCACCAATGCAAGGTTTGGTTGGCAAGCACAAGCAAGTGGGGCTATCCAAAATGTGCAAGTGCTTCCATGTGCAGATTACCCTTCCCTCTTAGAAGCCATCCAAAGTTATTTGCATCAGCAAAATCTAGACACACCACCTTGTGCTGCGTTTGGCATAGCCACACCCGTCACCGGTGATCATGTGCGCATGACCAATAACCATTGGAAATTCTCAGTGCATGCATTGCGCGAGGCTTTGAACCTTCAGCGCATTTTGTTGGTCAACGATTTCACTGCTCTGGCACTGGCATTGCCATGCCTGACAGAGACCGACAAACGACAAGTAGGCCCGGGTCATGCCAAAGCAAACGCTGTCATCGCATTGATAGGGCCCGGCACTGGCTTAGGCGTTTCTGGTTTGGTATCTGCTGGTATCGCCAACCAATGGGTTCCCATTGCAGGTGAAGGGGGCCATGTCACCTTAGCAGCTGCCAATGCGCATGAATTTGCGGCCATTGCCGTTTTGCAAAAGCGATACGGTCATGTCTCCGCCGAGCGCGTGGTCTCTGGAGCTGGCTTGGTTGATCTGTATCACGCATTGTGTGATTTGAAAGATGGTCAAGGTCGCGAGATCACCACACCTGCAGAAGTGATTGATCGTGCATTGACACACCCCACATCAACTGCCAATGAAGCACTCGACATGTTCTGCGGTTTTTTAGGCTCTGTCGCCGGCGATCTGGCACTCACTTTAGGTGCACGCGGTGGTGTTTACATCGGCGGCGGCATTGTGCCCCGTTTGGGTGCGCGGTTTGATACTTCACCATTTCGTCAACGGTTTGAGGCCAAAGGGCGTTACAAAACATATTTGCAAGACATACCCACTTGGGTCATTCAAAGCACTGTTTCTCCTGCGTTGCTAGGTGCTTCGCAGGCTCTCTCTTTCACCCACGGGTGACTTTTTTTCTAAGCCATGCCTTCAGCCTCCTCTCATACATCGCCCTCTTCACACAAGGCTTCTTCCAGAGCATCGGCTAAGGCAACGCAACAAGCACGCGACAACGAACGTCCCTTGGTCGAAGACATCCGTTTTTTAGGCCGTCTGTTAGGTGATGTCATTCGCGAGCAAGAAGGCAAAGAGGCTTATGAGTTGGTCGAGCAAGTGCGAAAACTGTCGGTGGCGTTTCGACGCGATGCCGATGCCGAAGCTGACAAGGCCTTGAAAAAATTGCTCAGCAGTTTGAGTGGCGAAGCCACAGTGCGTGTGATTCGCGCCTTCACCTATTTCAGCCATTTGGCCAATTTGGCAGAAGACCGGCATCACATCCGCCGCCGTGCAGTGCACGAACGCGCAGGTGACACACAAGAAGGCAGCTTGTCAGTTGCATTGACCCGTTTGCGAAATGCAGGCATTGCCCCCAAAAGCATTGTGCAAACTTTGAAGCACAGCCATGTGTCGCCCGTGCTCACCGCCCACCCCACCGAAGTGCAACGCAAAAGCATTTTGGATGCCGAGCGTGGCATAGCTCAGTTGCTGTCGCAACGCGATGACATCAAATCGCGTGCACTACCAGCCCACAAAACAGATGCTCTAGCAGCACGCGAATTGGCGGCCAACGAATGGCAAATTCGCGCGCGCGTGTTGCAACTGTGGCAAACCCGTTTGTTGCGTTTCACCAAACTCACCGTCTCTGACGAAATTGAAAACGCACTGAGCTATTACGAAGCCACTTTCTTGAGTGAAATTCCAAAACTCTATGCCGATCTAGAAGCCGAGTTGGGTCACGCGCATGTGCACAACTTTTTGCGCATGGGCCAGTGGATTGGTGGCGACCGCGACGGCAACCCCAATGTCAACGCCGACACCCTGCACTACGCGTTGCGCCGTCAAAGCGAAGTGGCTCTGCGCCACTACCTCACAGAGCTGCATTACTTGGGCAGCGAGCTGTCGATGTCGGCCATGTTGATCGACATTACACCTGAGATGCAAGCCTTGGCAGAGCGCTCGCCCGACACCAACGCTCATCGCCAAGACGAGCCCTACCGTCGAGCCCTCACCGGCATGTACGCACGCTTGGCAGCCACCTTGAAAGAGCTCACCGGAGGAGACGCCGCGCGTCATGCGGTGGCGCCCCAAAACCCTTATCGCTCTGCCGCAGAACTGTTGGCAGACCTGCGCACCATCGCTGACTCATTGCGTGCGCAACATGGCAGTGCTTTGTTATCGCAACGCTTGGCACCCCTCATTCGCGCGGTCGAGGTGTTTGGCTTTCATTTGGCCACAGTTGATTTACGCCAAAGCTCTGACCAGCACGAACGCGTGATTGCAGAATTGCTCGCCACCGCAGGTGTTGCGCCACAGTACAGCCAACTCAACGAAGCACAAAGGGTGAGCTTGCTGACACAGTTGTTGCAAGACGCGCGCCCTCTGCGCGTGATGGGCGCGCAGTATTCAGAATTGGCGTTGAAAGAATTGCGCATTTTTGAAACCGCTCTCGCCATGCGTGACACATTTGGTGCCGATGCCATCCGTCACTACATCATCAGCCACACCGAAACCGTGAGCGACTTGCTCGAAGTGTTGCTGCTGCAAAAAGAAACGGGGTTGATGCGCGGTACCTTACAAAGCAAAACAGCCACTTGCGATTTGGTGGTCGTGCCCTTGTTCGAAACCATCGACGACTTGCGCCGCGCCGCTGACATCATGGGTGGTTTTTATGCCGTGCCAGGTGTCGCGTCATTGGTGCAACGCAGCGGAGGCGAGCAAGACATCATGCTGGGCTATTCCGACAGCAACAAAGACGGCGGCATCTTCACCAGCAACTGGGAGTTGTACCGCGCTGAAATGGCCTTGGTGGTTTTGTTTGACGAACTGTTCAAACAACACGACATCACCCTGCGCATGTTCCATGGTCGCGGCGGTACCGTGGGCCGTGGCGGTGGTCCAAGCTATCAGGCCATTCTGGCGCAACCGCCTGGCACCGTGCGTGGGCAAATTCGTTTGACCGAACAAGGCGAAGTCATTGGTTCGAAATATGCGAACCCAGAAATTGGTCGACGCAATTTAGAAACCTTGGTGGCAGCCACCCTCGAAGCCACCCTGCTACAAACCACCAAGCCCGCACCCGTTGCTTTTTTAGAAGCAGCGCAATGGTTGTCAGAGGCCAGCATGCAGGCCTACCGTGGTTTGGTGTACGACACACCCGGCTTCTCCGACTATTTTTTCGCCGCCACACCTATCCGCGAAATTGCAGAACTCAACATCGGCTCACGCCCAGCGAGTCGCCCCAAAGACGGCAAAGCATCGCCCCGCATAGAAGACCTGCGTGCCATTCCATGGGGCTTCAGTTGGGGCCAATGCCGACTCACCTTGCCCGGTTGGTTGGGCTTTGGTTCGGCGGTGGATCAATTCATTCACCATCACCCCACCCTCAAACCGAAAGATGCACTGGCCTTGCTGCAAAAAATGCAACGCCAATGGCCGTTCTTTCGCTCACTCTTGTCAAACCTTGACATGGTGTTGGCCAAAAGCGATTTGGGCCTCGCGTCACGCTATGCCGAGTTGGTCAGCGACACACGCTTGCGCAAAAAAATATTTGGCTTGATCGAAGCCGAATGGCATCGCACATCAGATGCGCTGAAACACATCACGGGCGACAAACAGCGGCTGATGAACAATGCCGCGTTGGCTCGGTCCATTCGCCATCGGTTCCCCTACATCGACCCCTTGCACCATTTGCAAGTGGAGTTGATCCGTCGTTTCAGAGCAGGCAAACGCCCGCAGGACCGTGACGAACGCGCACAACGCGGCATTCATATTTCCATCAACGGCATTGCAGCTGGTTTGCGCAACACCGGTTAAAAAAGACCTGATAGGCTTGATGACAGCATCAGCTTGGGTTGCTGCCATCAAGCACTCACCTCAATCGAGGCTGATGTTTTTGCGTTGCACCAACTTCTCGTAGATTTTGCTTTTCGCATCGGCTTGCTTGCGAATGTCATCGGGTGACCAGTTCAGTGCTTCAAATGCAAAGGTGTTGTAACGCGCTTTCACCTCTGCGTCTGCCACCACTTTTTGCACATCGCCATTGATCTTGGCTTTCACATCGTTGGGCAAACCTTTGGGCGAGACCAACACCACAAACGAGTTCACCTCAAAACCCTTGGGGCCACCTGCTTCTGAGACCGTTGGCACATCTGGCATTTGCGGCAGGCGTTTGGCAGCTGCCACTGCGATGTAACGCAACTTGCCGGCTTTGTAGACACCTTGGCTAGAAGGAATACTGGCAAAACTCCACTGCACATCCTTGTTGGCCACCGAGGTGAAGAGTTGCGACACCTCGCGGTAAGCCACATGCGTCATTTCGGTTTGCGTCAACAACTCCAACTCTTCGCCACCTAAGTGACCTGGGCTACCAATGCCCCACGAGCCATAGCTCACTTTGTTGGGCTCTGCTTTGGCTGCAGCCACCAAGTCTTTGATGCTGTTCAACTTTGAATCGGTGGCCACAGCCAACAAAAACGGCGTACGAAACAAAATGGCCACAGGATCAAATGTGTTGAGCGTGACAAAGTTTTTCGATTTGTACAAATGTGGCAACGCCGCCAAATGCTCGCTGTCGAGTTGCAGCAAGGTGTAGCCATCGGCTGGAGCGCGTTGCACCGCATCGATCGCGATGAAACCACCGCCACCGGGTTTGTTGGTGATCATCACGGGCTGATTCCACAACTTAGACAACTTGTCCGCCACTTGGCGCAACACAGCATCAGGTCCACTGCCCGCTGCAAATGCGGTCACGATGTTGACTGGTTTTTCCGGAAATGCACCAGCGGTTTGTGCGCCAGCTGTCAAACCAAAAGATGACAAGGCTGCCGCCATCAAAGCCGTCAATCCAAAGCGGCGTGTCATGCGTAAAGGGGTCATGCATGAAGGATTCATGTTTACAGAGTTCAAGTTAGAGGAATTCATATTTTTCATGTCAGTGTTTTGTTGAAAGGGTTAAGAAGCATCAGGCTGCTGCATCGGTGCAGCCTTTTGAAACGCCTCAAGTTGCATGCAGTTTTTTTCAATCTCAGCGATCAAAGGCCATTGGCTCAAGTCCACCTTGAAGCGACGCGAACTTTCAATTTGAGGAATCAAATACACATCGGCTAACGATGGGCTGTTGCCAAAGCAAAAACCTGCGCGTTGCTTGTCCGCAGCCAACAAGGCCTCGAGTGCGTCAAAGCCATCGCTGATCCAAGTGCCACACCATGCGTTGATGGCGTCTTCATTGGCACCAAAGTTTTTGCGTAAATATTCCAAAATGCGGCGGTTGTTGACGGGGTGAATATCACACCCCACCATGGCCGCCATAGCACGCACATGCGCACGGTCGTGCGCGTCTTTGGGCAACAGCGCAGGCGTAGGATAGGTTTCTTCTAACCACTCAATGATGGCCGGTGATTGAATCAACACCTTGTCGTCCATCACCAGTGCCGGCACTAAGCCTTGAGGGTTGAGCGATTTGAAGGCCTCTTTCAAATGTGCTTCCACACGCAAATCAACCGCGATGTATTCGGCGCTCACGCCTTTGAGGTTCATCGCAATGCGCAAACGGTGCGATGTGCCGCTGCGAAAGAAGTTGTAAAGCTTCATCGGTTGTCTCCTTGTTTTAGATTCGCCAGCATCTTACTCAGGCTGCCCCACATGCAAAGCCACCTCGCCCACGCCTTTTACAAACCCAGTGATGTGGTCGCCCGCCACCACAGGACCCACGCCTTCGGGTGTGCCGGTGTAAATCAAATCGCCGGGTTGCAAGTGATAGAACAAAGACAAATCTGCAATGATTTCGCGAATGTTCCAAATCAGTTTGTTCACATCTGAATTTTGTTTCACTTCACCGTTCACACTCAGTTGAATCGCACCGCTGTCAATCACCACGCCTGGCATGGGCACAATTTCTGAACACACCGACGACTGCTCTACATCTTTGCCCAAATCCCATGGGCGGCCCTTGTCGCGTGCCACCAATTGCAAATCACGCCGCGTCATGTCGAGACCACAGGCATAGCCATAAATATGTTTGTGCGCATCGTCATGTGCAATGCGAAAACCTGCGGTACCAATCGCCAACACCAGTTCCATTTCGTAATGAAAATTGCTGGTCTCGGGTGGATAAGCCACCGTGGCGCCTGAACTCACCAATGTCTGTGGCGACTTGGTGAAATAAAACGCACGCTCCACCGATTTGTCTACTGGCTTGCCCATCTCCACCGCATGCGCGTGGTAGTTGCGACCCACAAAAAACAAACGGTTCACCGGCATACGCTCGCTCTTGCCACGCACGGGCAACGATTGAACCACCGGCGGCTTCCAAAGATAAGACACAGTCATCACAATTCCTTCATCTCAAAAAGACGGGGTTGCACAACGCAACCCCGCAACAGGTCATTCAAAAAAAATCAACGCACTTCGTACACACCCAGTTTGCGGTGCAAAGGTGCCTCATCGGCCATGAACACAAAAGTCGGTTGGTCAGCACGGTGGTTGCGCAAAGTCACCGGCGTGTAACCGGGTGTGCAACAGGTGTCCGCCTCGACCAACTTGAAGTGTTGCTCTTGCACCTGCACATCCATGCCACCCTCAATCACATGGAACACACACGCGGGTGAACGCGCAGGCAAGTTGAGCGTTTGACCGGGGCGCAACATCAAGGCATAAAAGCCCAAAATGTTTTCAGCATCGTCACCGGTTTCTGGGTTCACATAGGTGATTTGCACCGTGTCCAAATCGGGTTGATCCAACGCAAGCGCTTCGAGCGCCGCGCGCGCCGCCACCCAGGGGTAACGCAACATGGGATACGCCGACTTGCTGCGCTCAAACACCTGTGTAGGCACCATGCCGCCCTTGGCATAGGTGCGATCGCCTCTGCCGGGCTTAACCGTTTGACGCGAACCATTGATGTGATACGACGCTTCCATGTAATACACCAGCGGCAAATCCAAGACATCGAGCCACACCACAGGCTCGGTGCCGTCATGTCCATGCTCGTGCCACAAACCAGTGGGCGTCAAAATCAAATCACCTCGGCTCATGGGGCATTTCTGACCATCCACCGTGGTGTAGGCACCCTCGCCTTCCACAATCATCCGCACCGCGTTGGGCGTGTGACGGTGCGATGGCGCCCATTCACCTGGCAACAACAATTGCATGCCCAAATACATCGCTGCACTGGCTTGCATTTTTTCCAAACCATGTCCGGGGTTGGCCAACACCAACACCCGTCGTTCTGCTTTTTCAATGGGTGTGAGTTCACCGGCTTTCAACAACAAGGGTTTCAACGCTTGGTAAGACCAAGCAGTGGCTTGCGTGTTGGGCCGTGGTTTTTCAGGTGGCAACACACCACGCAAACTTGGCCACAGTGGCACCAAGTTTTGTTTGCGCAAGTCTTCGACATACTCTTTGGGCAAATCTTCTAAGCGACCCAGTTCATTCATTGTGTGCTCCTGTTTTTAATGACCAGCCGCTGACAAGCAGTTGCTCACATTCCAACCATACAACCATTCCATCGCATCATAAAAACGCTCGGGTGAGCGGCCACGCCACAAGTCGTTGCGCACCAAACGTTCCACGCCTTTGGCATGGTACAGGCGTCCCATTTCTCGTCCCGACAGCACAATGCGCGCTGTGCGCGACACACGGGCGCGTTGGTACAGATCGAACGCTTTTTCAAAATCGTTGCCCTCCAAACGCAAGGCCTCGCCCAGCGTGACAGCGTCTTCCAACGCCATGCACGCCCCTTGCGCCATGTATTGCGTGGTGGGGTGCGCCGCGTCGCCCAACAAGGTGGCACGGCCAAACGACCATTGGCCAATCGGTTCGCGGTCGGCTGTGGCCCAGCGCTTCCAGCTCTTGGGCAAATCGATCAATTGGCGTGCTTTGGGGCAAATGCCTTGAAAGTAGCTTTGCACCTCTTCTTTGCTGCCATCGGTCACGCCCCACTCTTCTTGCTGACGGCTGTGAAAGGTCACCACAACGTTGTATTGCTCACCGCCGCGCAAGGGGTAATGCACCAAATGGCAATTCGGCCCCACCCAAATGCTGGCAGCATTCCATTGCAGATCTTCCGGAAAATCTTTTTTATCCACCACCGCGCGGTACACCACATGGCCGGTCACGCGCGCAGGGTCATTCACATAATGGGCACGCACCACCGACTTCACCCCATCGGCTCCAATCAGCGCCAGCCCCTTGTGTGCGTTGCCACGCTGGTCAAACACCGTCACGCCGTACGCGTCTTGTTCGATGCGTTCTACCCGGGTAGAGGTCAGAAACTCAACTTTGCCTGTTTCTTGCGCGCCCTCTAACAACGAGGTGTGCACATCCACACGGTGAATCACCGCATACGGATTGCCAAAGCGCTTGATAAAAGCCTCACCGGTTGGAATTTTGCCGACCTGGTATTCATCCACCGCATCGTGCATCACCATGAAATCGGTGTAGACCGCACGCCCTCGGGCCTTGTCACCCACACCCAAAGCGTCAAACGCGTGAAAGGCATTGGGGCCCAGTTGAATGCCAGCGCCAATTTCTCCGATCTCAGGGGCCTGCTCCAACACCTTCACTTCGAAACCGCGGCGCGTCAAAGCCAAAGCGGCGGCCAATCCGCCAATGCCGCCGCCCGCGATCAGCACGGGCATGGTTTTGCTGTGTTGCATGACTGTCTCCTCGAATTAAAAAGCGTAAATATCTTCAGTATGCTTACTATTCTAAACCAAAAAAAACACCAACACAAAACCAAGTAGAAACCCTAGGCTTTTTAGGGTCTAGCACTCGTCAGCTGAGAGTGCTAATATTCGTCTGTTGGTACCCGAAAGGACTACACATGACAACACTCACCCAAGCCCCTCTGGCCGTTGCGAACCCTTGGTCGCTGGTGCCCCCGCTGGGCAATTTGGATGCCTATATTTCTGCGGTCAACCGCCTGCCCATGCTCACCTTAGAACAAGAGCAGGAATTTGCACGCAAACTCAAAGACGAGAACGATCTTGAAGCTGCCGGTAAGTTAGTGCTTTCTCACCTGCGCTTGGTGGTGTCGGTATCCCGTCAATATTTGGGCTACGGCCTGCCCCATGCCGACCTCATTCAAGAAGGCAATGTGGGCCTGATGAAAGCCGTCAAACGTTTCGACCCCGATCAAGGTGTGCGCTTGGTGAGCTACGCCATGCACTGGATCAAAGCCGAAATTCACGAATACATTTTGAAAAACTGGCGCATGGTCAAGGTGGCCACCACCAAGGCTCAACGCAAATTGTTTTTCAACCTGCGCTCAATGAAGCAAGGCTTCAAAGCCGATGCCTCAGCAGCAGATGCCGCCACGCACCGCGACACCCTCAGCCCCCACGAAGTGAATGTGGTGGCACGGCAGTTGAATGTGAAGCCCGAAGAAGTGTTGGAAATGGAAACCCGCATGTCGGGTGGCGATGTCTTGCTCGACCCCACCCCCAACGATGCGGACGACGAGGCCTTCGGCCCCATTTCTTACCTCACCGATGTCAACCACGAGCCCACGGCCATGATCGCCGCGCATCAGCGCGATGTGCTGGCGTCTGACGGCATTGCTGCGGCACTCGATGTGTTGGACGAGCGCAGCCGACGCATCGTAGAAGAACGTTGGCTCAAAGTGCAAGACGACGGCTCAGGCGGCATGACCTTGCATGAGTTGGCTGCTGAATACGGCGTGAGTGCCGAACGCATTCGCCAAATCGAAGTGGCTGCCATGAAAAAAATGAAAGCTGCTTTGGCTGAATACGCTTAAACAACGGACCACGCCATTGTGCATGCAAAGAGCCGCTCAACAGCGGCTCTTTTTTATTTCAACAACAGTTTGATGTCTTGTGCCAGCACTTGGGCACCGCTGCCATAGCGGCTGTACAAACGCAAACGCCCTTGGGTGTCATACACATAACTGAACGCCGAATGGTCCATGGTGTAACTGGTAGGCGTTTTGCCTTCTGCTTTTTTGTAGTAAATCTTGAAGTCTTTGCCCACCTTCGCCAATTCTTCATCAGTGGGCACAAAAGCCACAAAGCTTGGGTCAAAGTTAGCCAAGTAGGCTTTCAGCACTTCTGCAGTGTCGCGCGCGGGGTCGACCGTCACAAACACACCTTGCAACTTGTCACCATCAGCGCCCAACAAACGTTTGACTTCGGTGAGTTCACTCAACGATGTGGGGCACACATCGGGGCATTGCGTGTAGCCAAAAAAGAGCACCACCACTTTGCCTTTGAAATCAGACAAGCTGCGTGTTTGTCCGTTGTGGTCGGTCAATGTAAAACCTTGCGCGTAGTTGGCACCCGTCACATCGATCGATTTGAACTGCGGTTGTTCAGGGGTGCAGGCAGCCAAACCCAGCAGCACAAGTGCAGTGGCCCAATGGCCAAACTTCACTGGCAAATCAAGCGACCATGGGTGCGACCCATGAGGTAGCCATTGCTGCAGCCATGCACGACAAACTACATGCACTCTGTCAAAACCCGATCGCGAACGATTGGTCAAGTTCATAAAACACCCATCTGCTTGAACCAAGCAAAACCTAAACAGCATCGTGTGAGCGACGCACACCCGCCAGCATCCAAACCAGCACAGCACACAAAGCAGCAGCACCACCGGTGTGCAACACAGCGGCCAGCAGTGGCCAATCCAACACCACATTGGACAAACCTGTCACCAGTTGCAACAACAGCAAACCCACGAGCACCTTGAGGGGCTTGCGCCAAACCAACACATGTCGCAACTGCCACGCCAACACGCCCAAATAAACAAAGACCACATATGCAAACAAACGGTGGCTGTAGTGAATCGCAGTCAAGGCCTGAAAACTGAGTGCATCACCTTGTGCATCTAAGCCTAAGGGCCGCCACAACCCAAAGCCTTTGGCGAAGTCCATCACCGGCCACCAAGACCCTTGGCATTGCGGAAATGTGTTGCAGGCCAACACAGCGTAGTTGGTGCTGACCCAGCCACCCAATGACACTTGCACTACCAACAACGCAAGCCCGACAAGGGTCAACCACCATGCCAAGGGTTTCACGCTCGCCATGTTTTCAGCCTGCCCCATCACCCGATGTCGTTGCACTTGAAAAGTCAGCAGCCCCAAAAGCGTCAGGCCACCCATCAAATGCAAAGTCACGATGAGTGGAAACAACTTCATAGTGACCGTCAACGCACCAAAAGCGCCTTGCACACACACCCACACCAAAATCAAAGTGGGCAACACCACCGACGATGTTGTGTCGCCCCGCATGCGTTGCCACCACGCATGCAACGCAGACACCAAAATCAAACCACCCACCATCATCGCCAAATAGCGGTGGATCATTTCAATCCAAGCTTTGGTGAAAGTGACAGGGCCTGTTGGCATTTGAATTTGCGCCTCTTGAATGGCAGCACTTGCCCCCACTGGGCTAACAGAGCCATAGCATCCGGGCCAATCAGGACACCCCAAACCTGAATCGGTCAAACGGGTAAAAGCACCGAACATCACCAAATCGAAGGTTAAAAAAAGCGTCACCCAAACCAAGGCTTGCATTTTTTGTTGGCCAGATGCACTCGCATGACGTCGCCACACCCAAGCCAGTGGCAACACCAACAACACGAGCGCCAAGAAGATCAGCTCAAGCAAAGGCTCCAAGTTGTACAAACCGGATGACATGGTGATTTGAGGGTTTAGAAAATTGAGTCGATGGTTTCAATCGATGACTTCAATGGTTGACTCAAAGTAACGCTGAAAGCTGTAGGCCAAGCCTGACAGCATGGCAGCTGTGCCAATCATCAAGCTCAACACAATCGCACCAATGGTGGCCCACCGCGTGTTGCCCGCTGCGTGCAAAGGGTCTGCATCGGGGTTGAACTTGGCGTTCCATTTTTCAGTCGTCATCAGCCCATACACAATGGCATTCAGACAAGTGCCAGCCAGTGTGAAACCAAATATCGGCAACAACCACCAGCTCAGCACATCGTCCAAACCATACTGACTGACCCGCTCAAATCCATAGAAACCCAAAGCTGTTGGAATGGGCAATAGCCAGCCGAGCGTGTCACCCAAACCAAACAAATAGAAACGATGAAAGCCCAAAGGCCCGAACAGAAAAGTCAGCCAAGCGGCCAGTGTTTTATTTTTCATCTCATCTTCCCGCTTGGTCCCAAGAGTTCGCTGCGCGCAGCAAGCGTTCTAAATCACGTTTGATCTTCACAGGGGCTTCAGCACCTTCCTGTCTCGATGGAAAACGCATCATCCAACGCCCCATGGGATCGACCAGGAAAAAGTGGTTTTTGAGTTCAAGCCCAGCAGCTGGGTAAAGCCACTTGGCCACTGCCTCGCCATCGGCACGCAACACGGTGGCACCTTGCAGCGCTTGCACCAAAGCATCGCTCACTGGCGCTTTGTCTGACACCAACCAAACCCGATCGATCCTGTCTTTTTCTCGGCCCAAGCTTTTGTGCAATTGCCTCTGCACATACAGCATGCGCTCACATTCACTGTCACAGGCACCACTGCCCACCATCACAAACAACCACTGACCGCGCAAGCTTTGCAAATCAACCGCCTTGCCCTTCAGGTCTGTCGCAGTGATGGCAGGTATATCGCGTTGTGGCTCAATCAGTTCACCAAACGAAGAGGTGCTTTGTGGGCGAATCACATAGTAGGTCAGGTACGAAAAAACAATCGGCGCAGCACACACCGCCATCACCAGCATCATGCGAATGCGACCCGCACGCGTGCGCGATGCATCTTGCGTTGCAGCCTGCTCAGGCGAAGGCAAGTCATACACCGTCAAGCCCACGGGTTCTGATGGGTTGCTTGGGTTAGTGTGCTTCATGTTTTATTTTTCGAATGATCTGAAACCAGGTGAATAAGCCAACGCACAACAATGCGAGCGCAAACCACTGCAATGCATACGCTCGGTTTTTGTCTGCCCCCGATAAGTGAGCGGGCCAATCTCGCATCAGCCCTTCAGAGGGCTCACCTGTTTGCATCACATTGGCGAAAAACGCGAGCCCTGTTTCTTGCGCCAAGGCTTGCATATCGATATTTTGCCTGAGGGCCTGAAAGCCCTTGTCTGATTCAGCTTGCTTGGCGTGCGATAGCTCAACCATGACAGAAGGAGGTGCAACCCAACGCCCTTCCACCTGGACACGGCCCTTAGGTGTTTCAATGGCGGGTAACTTGTCGCTTTGCACCACATCGCGCACCACCCACCCTCTTTGCACCAACACCACGCGCTCAGCGGACAACTGTAAAGGCGTGAATACCCAAAACCCTGGGCGACCTTGCATGCTTCGGTTTTCCAAATACACCGTCCACTGCGACAGCCATTCACCTTCAATATCGACGCGCCGCTCTAAAGCATCGTTTGGCTGAATGGTGTGCAAAAAATCTTGCGTAGACAGAGGGGCAAGTTGCCCCTGTGCCAGCACCCGCGCATGCGCTTGCTCTTTTTGCTCGGCACGGTCGAGTTGCCAAAACCCTAATCGAGCCGTCAACGCAGTGACCAACAGCGTCACGCCCAACATCAACCACCAGTTGGCAGAAAACAGGGCCTGCGATGAAAACCGCTGTCGCATGAGTCAACCCACCCCACGCATCTGGGATTTAGCCGTCATAATCTGGGACATGAAAATCATCATTGGCATTGCATTTGTAGGCATCGTGATCAGCTTGGCCGCAGCGGGCTTGTTCATGTTGCGTGGACCTCAATCGGAGAGCGAGAAAAGCAACAACATGGTGCGCGCGCTGACATTTCGCATTGGCATTTCAGTCGTTTTGTTCTTGGTGATACTGACCCTTTGGTACCTGGGCATCATTCAACCCACTGGCATTATCCCCGGACAAGTCTGAACAGCATCGCACCATAACAAAAAGGCCGTCTGATGACGGCCTTTTGTTTTTCAGAGAAGGATGCGCTCTGTATCAGAGCCAGTACACCAAGATGTACAAACCAAGCCAAACCACATCCACAAAGTGCCAATACCAAGCAGCACCTTCAAAACCAAAGTGACGGTCGGCGGTGAAGTGGCCCTTTTGCAAGCGGAGTGTGATGAACAACAACATCAACATGCCCAAGAACACATGGAAGCCGTGGAAGCCCGTCAGCATGAAGAAGGTCGAGCCGTAAATGCCAGAGGACAACTTGAGGTTGAGCTCATGGTATGAGTGGTAGTACTCGTAGCCCTGCAGACCCAAGAAGGCAACGCCAAGCAACACAGTCATCCACATGAACAAAATGGTTTTGCTGCGGTCGTTTTCACGCAAAGCATGGTGTGCAATCGTGATGGTCACACCGGAAGACAACAACAACGCTGTGTTGATGGTGGGCAACCACAAAGGCGACATGGTGACAAAGGGCTCAATGGTTTGCGCAGGTGATGCGGTCACACCTTCTGCAAGGGTTGGCCACATGGCTTTGAAATCAGGCCACAAGACAGCCACGTTGTCGGCATTGCCCAAGGCAGGCACCGAGTGCACACGCGCCCACCATAGGGCACCAAAGAATGCGCCGAAAAACATCACTTCAGAGAAGATGAACCAGCTCATGCTCCAGCGGAATGAACGGTCAATGTTGTTACCGTACTTGCCAGTTTCGCTTTCAGCGATGGCGTCGCCAAACCATTGGAACAACACGGTCAACCAAATGACGATGCCCAACAACAGAGAGTATTTGCCCCAGTCTGCATCGTTGACCCATTGGCCAGCGCCAAGAATCACAAAGAACAAACCCAACGCGGCCATGGCGGGGTGACGCGACGGCTCGGGCACAAAATAGTTGGGAACGGAACTGTGCGAATTGGCACTCATGCTTCTCTCCTGGAAAAATCTAGACAATCAGGTTGACCACGACGACCAACCCAATCACAAAAAATATACCTGACACAACACCCACAAACACCAACTGTGCGGGGTTGACTTGCGTCACTTCTTTTTGAAATTCACTGCGCTTACGGATACCCAAAAACGACCAAGCCACCATTTTGAAGGTGCGCAATGTCGAAAGCCATACCGGGACTTTAGGCGTTTCTTCGCTCATACGCCCCCCCGTGTGGCTTCTGTCGCGACAGCGGCCGTTGGCACCGAAGCCCCCACCTCAAAGAAGGTGTAGGACAAAGTGATGGTGTTCACATCTTTGGACAACTTAGGCGACACATAAAACACCACCGGCCAAGATTTTTTCTCACCTGGCGCCAGCGTGTATTGGTTGAAGCAAAAACACTCTAGCTTATTGAAGTGCGACTGTGCCTGACGGGGTGCATAGCTGGGAATAGCTTGTGCAGACATGGTGCGGTCTTGCACATTTTGAAATTCAAACATGACCGTGGTCAGCTCACCAGGATGCACTTGCACAAAGCGCTTCTCAGGTGCGAACTGCCAAGGGCCACGCACATTGGTGTCGAACTCGACGGTGATGGTGCGAGAGGCGTCAACTTGTGTGTTGGCAAGCCCCGCGCGTCCGTTCATTGAACCGCTGGCTTCACGCTCACTGAGGGCCAAGATGTTGACGCCGGTCCATTCGCAAAATGCTTGGTACATCGGCACCAACAAGTAACCAAAGGCAAACATACCCAAGGTCACCGCGAACAGTTTGGACATCAGCCCAACATTTTTGGGCATGTTACTCATGGCCGCCCCAAAAGCATGACCTTGGCAAAAATGCCCAAGAAGAAAACAACCGCTACGCTGGCCAATGTCAAGGCCAAGCGCAGGTTTTGTTTTTTCTTGTCAGAGGTCATGTGTCACCAACAATCGATCAGCCGATCACTTTGGTTGCGTCTTCATTGAGCTTGGGTGGCACTTCGAAAGTGTGGAAAGGTGCAGGCGAAGCCACTTCCCATTCCAAGCCTTCTGCGCCCTCCCAAGGACGCTGAGGTGCTTTTTCACCGTGACCGCGCATGCAAGGCAAGATGATCATGACAAAGAAGTAAACCTGCGCCAAACCAAACGCAAACGCACCCACCGAAGCCAAAGCGTTGAAGTCGGCAAACTGCATGGGGTAGTCGGCATAGCGACGTGGCATACCGGCCAGACCCAAGAAGTGCATGGGGAAGAAGGTGACATTGAAAGAAATCAGGGTCCACCAGAAGTGCAATTTGCCACGGCCTTCAACATACATCACGCCTGTCCACTTGGGCAACCAGTAATAGATGCCTGAGAACATGGCAAACAACGAACCCGCCACCAACACATAGTGGAAGTGCGCCACAACGTAGTAACCGTCTTGCAATTGCAGATCGATCGGTGCCATCGACAGGATCAAACCTGTGAAACCACCCATGGTGAACACAAAGATGAAACCCACTGCAAACAACATGGGGGTCTCAAAGGTCATCGAACCTTTCCACATGGTTGCAATCCAGTTGAACACCTTCACGCCGGTAGGGACAGAGATCAACATGGTGGCGTACATGAAGAACAACTGACCTGTCACAGGCATGCCAGTGGTGTACATGTGGTGCGCCCACACGATGAAAGACAAGATGGCAATCGAAGCCGTGGCATACACCATCGAGGCGTAACCGAAGAGTTTCTTGCGCGCGAAAGCAGGCACCACTTGGCTGACGATGCCAAAGGCCGGCAAGATCATGATGTACACCTCAGGGTGACCAAAGAACCAGAAGATGTGCTGGAACATGATCGGGTCACCACCACCGGCGGGGTTGAAGAAGGTGGTGCCAAAGTGACGGTCTGTCAAAGTCATGGTGATCGCGCCAGCCAACACAGGCATCACAGCGATCAACAAATAAGCAGTGATCAACCAAGTCCAAACGAACATGGGCATTTTCATCAAGGTCATGCCAGGTGCGCGCATGTTCAAGATGGTCACCACGATGTTGATCGAACCCATGATGGAAGAAGCACCCAAGATGTGCAACGCAAAAATGGCAGCGTCCATCGAAGGACCCATTTGCATGGTCAAAGGTGCATACAACGTCCAACCCGCAGCAGGTGCGCCGCCGGGCATGAAGAATGAACTGCCCAACATAGCAGCAGCAGGAATCATCAACCAGAAGCTGAAGTTGTTCATGCGGGCAAAGGCCATATCAGGCGCGCCGATTTGCAACGGGATCATCCAGTTAGCAAAGCCCACAAAGGCCGGCATGATGGCGCCAAACACCATGATCAAACCGTGCATGGTTGTGAGTTGGTTGAACAACTCAGGGTTGACCAATTGCAAACCGGGTTGGAACAATTCAGCGCGGATCAGCAGCGCCAAAACGCCACCAAAAATCAGCATGGTGAAAGCAAACAGCAGGTACAGCGTACCGATGTCTTTGTGGTTGGTAGCGAACACCCAACGACGCCAACCCTCAGGGGCGTGATGGTGATCATGATCGTGATGGCCAGCCACGTGGCCGTGCGAATCGATAACTGCGCTCATGGGATTACCTCTTCTGTACCTGATTATTTGGCGGTGTTGGCCTGGGCCACTTGCTGAGCAGGTTGTGCTTCAGCGCTCTTTTTGGTTTGCTGGGTTTTCACCCAAGCACTGTAGTCAGCTTCGCTGAGCACCTTGACATGGATAGGCATGTAAGCGTGCTCTTTGCCGCACAACTCTTGGCATTGACCGTAAAAGTCGCCAGTGATTTCAGCTTTGAACCATGTGTCACGCACAAAGCCGGGAATCGCGTCTTGCTTGATGCCGAAAGAAGGCACAGCAAAGGCGTGGATCACATCGTTGCTGGTGGTGATGATGCGAATCTTTTTGTTCACAGGCACAACCAATGGGTTGTCCACTTTGAGCAAGTAGTTGTCCAAGCTCACGCCTTTGGCGCCCGAGTTTGACAACAAGCGTTGCTCGTTGTCCAAAGAAGACAAGAAGGAAATGCCATCGCCCTCGCCCTTGAGGTAGTCGTAACCCCAGCGCCACTGATAACCTGTGGCTTTGATGGTGATGTCGGCGTTAGAGGTGTCTTTTTGTGCCACCACGGCGCGGGTGGCGGGAATGGCCATGATCACCACAATGATCAAGGGCACCACGGTCCATGCAATTTCCACTTTCACAGACTCATGGAAAGTGGCGGGCTGATGGCCCACTGATTTGCGGTGCTTCCAGATGGAATAGAACATCACACCAAACACGGCCACAAAAATCAGCATACAGATGATCATCATCATCCAGTGCAAGCTGTGTTGCTCAGCAGCGACCTTGGTCGCAGGTGGGTGCATGTTGAGTTGGTGCACGGCAGGACCGCCGGGCAAATCGTTCACGGCGTGCGCAGCAGTGGCCACCCAGGCCCCAGCCCAAAGCAGACCCGAGGCAAATGTCTTGGTCAAAGAGTTCATCATGTTTTTGCTGGAATAAGA
>JBEGOM010000027.1:0-30188 GCA_041181985.1 Pseudomonadota bacterium
GGGTTGGCTTTACCAGCTGGCACTTGCAGCTTGATGAAGCCGACGATTTTCTTCGCCATGCTTTTCTCCTTGCGGGTCAAACGCTTTCAGTCTTGCGACCTTCGGCTCCCCGGGGTTAACGACTCTTCCAAACACTTGGCACCGAGTCGGGAAGCACCAAGCTACAAACTTTTCTTTAAGTCTTTTCGACTTGACCGAATTCCAACTCGACCGGTGTGGCGCGACCAAAGATCGTGACCGACACGCGGACTTTGTTTTTCTCATAATTGACTTCTTCAACCGAGCCATTGAAATCGGTGAACGGGCCTTCTTTGACACGCACCAATTCGCCCACCATGAACTCCACTTTGTGACGGGGCTTTTCAGCACCGTCCTGCATTTGGCTCACGATTTTTTGCACTTCGGCTTCGGAGATGGGCGCAGGGCGGTTTTTCGCACCACCCACAAAACCTGTCACTTTGCTGGTGTGCTTCACCAAGTGCCAAGTGTCGTCGTCCATCACCATTTCGACGAACACATAACCGGGGAAGAACTTGCGTTCAGCGGTTTTGCGTTGGCCGTTTTTCATTTCGACCACCTCTTCGGTAGGCACCAAGATGCGACCGAATTTGGTATCCATGCCCGCGCGTGCAATGCTTTCGCGGATGTTGCGCTCGACCGCTTTTTCCATGCCCGAATAGGCATGCACCACATACCAACGCAAGTCGGGGTTGGTGGAAACGGGCGCAGGCATCTGTGATGCTGCTGCGTCTTGCATCTGCGATGCTGCGTTGTCGATGGTGTCGGTCATTATTTTTTCCAGCCCAAAATCAGGTCATAGAAAACCCACTCAAGGGTTTTGTCGGTGAACCACAGAAACAGCGCCATGAGAACCACGAAGCCAAACACATACAAGGTCATTTGGGTGGATTCTTTGCGTGTGGGCCAAACCACTTTGTTGACTTCACGCCAAGCGTCTTGAGCAAAGCCCACCAATTGGCGACCGGGCACAGACAGCAAGAACACCACCACAGCCAAAACCAAACCACCCAACAAAGCCAACCACTGGATGATGGGGCCTTGGGCGCTCAATCCATAAAAGCCCGCCACCGCAGCCACGACCAACGCCGCAACCAAGACAAGTTTGACCTTGTCGGCAGACGTCGAGACGGTTTCAATATTTGCAGCAGACATGAAATGAGGGTTTCCTATACCGTTTTTAGTGTGTATCTCAAAAGACACCGAAGCCCGCTGAGTCAGCGGGCTTGGTTGCCACCTGGCGTTAGCGGCTGAGTGGCAGGGGCGGAGGGAATCGAACCCCCATCGACGGTTTTGGAAACCGCAACTTTACCACTAAGCTACGCCCCTAATTTTTCCTCAATTAGGCAATGATCTTGGCAACCACACCGGCGCCCACAGTCTTACCGCCTTCACGGATGGCGAAGCGCAAGCCTTCTTCCATCGCAATCGGGTGGATCAACTTCACAGTGATCGACACGTTGTCACCAGGCATCACCATCTCTTTGCCTTCTGGCAATTCAATCGCGCCGGTCACGTCGGTCGTACGGAAGTAGAACTGAGGACGGTAGTTGTTGAAGAATGGCGTGTGACGGCCACCTTCGTCTTTGCTCAACACATAGATCTCAGCTGTGAAGTGTGTGTGGGGCTTGACTGAACCAGGCTTGCACAACACTTGACCACGCTGCACATCTTCGCGCTTGGTGCCGCGCAACAAGATACCCACGTTGTCGCCAGCTTGACCTTGGTCGAGCAGCTTGCGGAACATTTCCACGCCCGTGCAGGTTGTCTTTTGGGTGTCAGCGATACCGACGATTTCAATTTCTTCGCCAACTTTGATGATGCCGCGCTCAACACGACCGGTCACCACAGTGCCACGGCCAGAGATGGAGAACACGTCTTCCACAGGCATCAAGAAAGCACCGTCCACAGCACGCTCAGGTGTGGGGATGTAGCTGTCCAAGGCGTCAGCCAAGCGCAAAATCGCTGCTTCGCCCAGGTCGCCTTTGTCGCCTTCGAGGGCCAACTTGGCAGAGCCTTTGACGATGGGGGTGTCGTCGCCAGGGAAGTCGTATTTGCTGAGCAATTCACGCACTTCCATTTCAACGAGTTCCAACAACTCAGCGTCGTCGACCATGTCGCATTTGTTCAAGAACACGATGATGTAAGGCACGCCCACTTGGCGAGCCAACAAGATGTGTTCACGGGTTTGGGGCATAGGGCCGTCAGCGGCCGAGCACACCAAGATCGCGCCGTCCATTTGGGCTGCGCCAGTGATCATGTTTTTCACATAGTCAGCGTGACCAGGGCAGTCCACGTGGGCATAGTGGCGGGTGGCTGTTTCGTATTCAACGTGTGCGGTGTTGATGGTAATACCGCGTGCTTTTTCTTCGGGAGCCGCGTCAATTTGGTCGTAAGCCTTGGCTTCACCACCAAATTTGGTAGACAAGATCGTGGTGATCGCCGCTGTCAGCGTTGTCTTACCGTGGTCCACGTGGCCAATCGTGCCCACGTTGACGTGGGGCTTGGTCCGTTCAAATTTTCCTTTTGCCATTTCTCGACTCCGAAAAAAATAAATCCATCACAAAAAAATCTGGTGCCCTTGGCGGGAATCGGACCCGCGACCTCTCCCTTACCAAGGGAGTGCTCTACCACTGAGCCACAAGGGCAAAACATTCACCTAAAACCATTGAAACCAAAGTGGAGCGGGAGACGGGAATCGAACCCGCGTCATTAGCTTGGAAGGCTAGGGTTCTACCATTGAACTACTCCCGCATCAGGTCAGAAACTGACCGAACAGTTGCAGGCCTACCTGGACAACACTGATTGGTTTCGCTGGTGGAGGAGACTGGATTCGAACCAGTGTAGGCGTAAGCCAACAGATTTACAGTCTGCCCCCTTTAGCCACTCGGGCACCCCTCCGGCGAACCGCAAACTATAGCAGATTTTTGTGACTTCTAGCAAGTTGCGGCGCTAAAAAGCGCAATTTTGGGCGCTTGCCGCCGTTTTGTAGCTCACAAAGACCAATCGATCGGCTGACCCCGTTCGGCCAACCAAGCCTGGGCTTTGGAGAAATGACCGCAGCCAATGAAAGGTTGCGGCGGTCGCAGCGCCGACAGGGGCGACGGGTGGTTGGCCGTCAGCACCAAGGCCTCACGCTTGGCGCTTGATGCTTCGCGCAAGCCCAGGAAAGTGGGCGCCTGCTCACTGGCATGCTGTTGAATCAGCGCCGCCTTGGCTTGGGCATGGCCGCCCCAGAGCATGTACACGCAATGCGGCGCGGTGCGCGCGACTTCGACCAACAAGGCGTCGGTGAGCTGCTCCCAGCCCTTTTTGGCGTGGCTGGCGGGCAGGCCGTCTTCCACGGTCAAGCTGGTGTTGAGCAACAACACGCCGCGTTGGGCCCAAGCTTCAAGTGAGCCACTGGTGGGGATGGGCTGATGCAAGTCGCGTTGCAATTCTTTGAAGATGTTGCGCAACGAGGGGGGCAACTTGATGCCCAGCGCCACCGAAAACGACAAGCCTTGCGCTTGGTTGGGGCCATGGTAGGGGTCTTGCCCCAAGATGACGACCTTGACTTGCGACAAGGGCGTGAGCTGCAAGGCCCACAAAGGGTGTTGGGGGTAGACCACCGCGCCAGCGTCTAGGCGCTGCTGCACAAATTTGGCCAAGGACAGGCCTTCGGGGCTGCGCCAAAAGGCGTCGAGAGTGGGTTGCCAAGTGGGGTGCGTCGGCCAATCGTTTGGCGACCAAGCGCGCATCATGCCGCGAACAATTCAGCCAACGCAGCGCCCGGATCAGGCGCGCGCATGAAGGCTTCGCCCACCAAGAAGGCGTGCACATTCGCATCACGCATTTTTTGCACATCGGCGCGATTCAAAATGCCGCTCTCAGTGATCAGCAAACGGTCTGCTGGCACATCTTTCAACATGCTCAGTGTGGTGTCGAGCGAGACTTCAAAGGTGCGCAAATTGCGGTTGTTGATGCCCACCAACGGTGTTTTAAGTTTCAACGCGCGTTGCAATTCTTCTGCGTCGTGCACTTCGACGAGCACTGCCATGTCTAGGCTGCGCGCAATGGCTTCGAGCTCTGCCATGTGTACATCATCCAAACATGCGGCGATGAGCAAAATGCAATCTGCACCCATCGCGCGTGCCTCGTACACCTGATATGCGTCGACCATGAAGTCTTTTCGCAGCACCGGCAAATCGCACGAGGCGCGTGCTTGCTTCAAGTAATCCACACTGCCTTGAAAAAAATCTTTGTCGGTCAACACCGACAAACACGCTGCACCGTGTTCGGCATAGCTTTGCGCGATGTCGGCAGGAATGAAGTCTTCTCGCAACACGCCTTTGGAGGGGCTGGCTTTTTTGACTTCAGCAATGACAGCTGCTTGGCCTGCAGCGATTTTGTTTCGCAAAGCGCCCACGAAGTCGCGCGTTAACACGCGGCTTTCAGCGTCTGCACGCATGGCCTCTAAGGACTTGCGCTTCAGCGCAGCTGCAACTTCTTGACGTTTGACGTCGACGATTTTTTTCAGGATGTCAGACATATAACTTTCTAGAAATTTTCGGCCTTAGCGATTGTCATTTCAATTGACAACGATCGTTGAAATAAATTGTCGATCTTTTTTCACTGCTTGCTTGCCATTTGATGTGCAGCTGTCACCAACTGATCGAGCTTGGCTTTGGCCGCACCTGACGACAGTGCTTCACGCGCACGCACGATACCCGCTTCAATGCTGTCGACCACATTCGCAGCATACAAAGCCACAGCCGTATTGAGCACCACAATGTCGCGCGCGGGGCCTTCTGCGTTGTCCAACACGCCGAGCAACATGGTGCGCGATTGTTCGGGCGTTTCAACCCGCAAGGCGCGTGAGCTGCTCATGGCAAAACCAAAATCTTCGGGGTGGATTTCGTATTCACGCACTTGACCGTTTTTCAATTCGCCCACCAAGGTGGCGGCGCCCAAAGAAACTTCGTCTAAACCATCGCGGCCGTACACCACCATGGCGTGATCGGCGCCCAAACGCTCAAGCGCGCGCACTTGAATACCCACTAAGTCAGGATGGAACACACCCATCAAAATATTGGGTGCGCCAGCAGGATTGGTGAGCGGGCCCAAGATGTTGAAAATGGTTCGCACACCCAACTCTTTGCGCACCGGCGCCACATTTTTCATGGCGGGGTGGTGGTTGGGTGCGAACATGAAACCAATTCCCACTTGCGCAATGCATTGCGCGATTTGCGTTGGGGTGAGGTTGATGCTGACCCCCAAACTCTCGAGCACATCCGCACTGCCGCTTTTGCTGCTGACGCTGCGGCTGCCATGCTTGCTCACTTTGGCACCTGCTGCGGCGGCGACAAACATCGAGCATGTCGAAATGTTGAAGGTGTGCGAGCCATCGCCACCGGTGCCCACGATGTCCACCAAATGCTGGCGATCGGCGACCTCCACTTTGGTGGAAAACTCACGCATGACTTGCGCTGCGGCGGTGATTTCACCAATGGTTTCTTTTTTCACACGCAACGCAGCAATGAAAGCCGACATCAGCACGGGCGACATTTCGCCGGCCATGATGAGGCGCATGATGTGCAGCATTTCGTCGTGAAAAATTTCGCGGTGCTCGATCACGCGTTGCAGCGCTTCTTGTGGGGTGATGGGGTGAATGGTGTGGGGCATCACGGCTCCTTAAAGAAAATTTTTCAGCATGGCGTGGCCGTGCTCGGTGAGGATGGATTCGGGGTGAAACTGCACCCCTTGAATGTCGAGTTCGGTGTGGCGCACACCCATGATTTCACCATCATCGGTCCAAGCGGTCACTTTCAGGCACGATGGGCAACTGTTTCGCTCGATGGCCAATGAGTGGTAACGGTTGACGGTGAATGTTTTGGGCAGTCCACCAAACACGCCTTCTTGTGTGGTGGTGATGACGCTGGTTTTGCCGTGCATCAATTCTTGAGCGCGAATGATGTTGCCGCCAAATGCTGCACCAATGCTTTGGTGCCCCAAACACACACCCAAGATGGGCAGCTTGCCTGCGAAGTGCTGAATGGCAGCCACCGATATGCCAGCCTCGGCAGGTGAGCATGGGCCGGGTGAAATGACCAAGCGATCGGGGTTGCGTGCGGCAATGCCTTCGAGTGTGATTTCGTCGTTGCGAAACACCTCAACCTCAGCACCCAACTCACCGAAGTATTGAACGATGTTGAAGGTGAAGCTGTCGTAGTTGTCCACCATGAGGAGTTTGAGCTTTTTCATTCCATGCCCTCCTCAACCAACTCGCTGGCACGCAACAAGGCTCGCGCTTTGTGTTCGGTTTCTTTCCACTCCAACTCAGGCACCGAATCGGCCACCACACCGGCCGCGGCTTGCACATACAAGGTGTCGTTTTTGATGATGCCGGTGCGAATGGCAATGGCCACATCCATGTCACCTGCAAAGCTCAGGTAACCGCAGGCGCCGCCATACAAACCGCGCTTGGTGGGTTCGAGTTGGTCGATCAATTCCATCGCATGCACTTTGGGTGCGCCCGTGAGTGTGCCTGCGGGGAAGGTGGCTCTGAGCACATCCATGCTGCTGCGTGGTTGACCGTTGGGTGCGTCGCTCAACAAACCTTCCACATTGCTCACGATGTGCATGACATGGCTGTAACGTTCCACCACAAACGCTTCGGTCACTTTCACGCTGCCGATTTTGGCGATGCGGCCAATGTCGTTGCGCGCGAGGTCGATCAACATCACATGCTCGGCACGCTCTTTGGGGTCGTTGATCAACTCGACTTCAGCGGCTTTGTCCGCCTCGGGCGTGGCGCCGCGTGGACGCGTGCCGGCCAAGGGACGAATGGTGATTTTTTGACCCTCAGGTGTGGCTTCTTGTCGCACCAAAATTTCGGGAGATGCACCCACCACGTGCGCGTCACCCAAGTTGTAGTAATACATGTACGGGCTTGGATTGAGCGAACGCAAAGCGCGGTACAGCGACAGTGGGCTGGCCGTGAATTTTTTGTGAATGCGTTGGCCCACTTGCACTTGCATGAAGTCGCCCGCGGCGATCAACTCTTTGGCACGCACCACAGCGGCCAAATAATCGTCTTTGGCAAAACTGCGTTGTGCGGGGTGGCTGACACACTTGGCGATGGAAGGCGCCACCGCAGGTGCTTTCAAGCGTTGCTTCAATTCGTTCAAACGCGCTTGCGCTTGAGCGTAGGCGTTGGGTTGCGCAGGGTCGACATAGACCATCAGCGACAACTTGCCGGAGAGGTTGTCGATGACGGCCAACTCTTCGGTTTGCAACAACAAAATGTCGGGCATGCCCAAATCGTCGGGCGGGCACGAGTGGGTCAATTTCTTTTCGATGTGACGCACGGTGTCGTAACCAAAGTAGCCTGCCAAGCCACCACAAAACCTTGGCAAGCCTTCGCGCAGGGCCACCTTGAAACGCTTTTGGTAATCAGACACAAAGTCGAGCGGATTGCCGGCATGGGTTTCGACCACCACACCATCGGTCACTACTTCGGTTTTGGCCTGTTCGCCAAACCCACTGGCGCGCAACAAAGTGCGGGCGGGCAAGCCGATGAAGCTGTAGCGCCCAAAGCGCTCACCACCCACCACCGACTCGAGCAAAAAGCTGTGCTGCCCGTTGTTTTGCACATGGGCCAGCTTGAGATAAAGCGAAAGCGGGGTTTCGAGGTCGGCAAACGCCTCGGCCACCAAGGGAATGCGGTTGTAGCCCTGTTGGGCCAATTGTTTGAAGTCGGTTTCGGTGATCACATGAGCCTCCACAGCTCAGCCCCAAGCGTTGGGGCGTTCATTCAACAAGTGCGAGGCCTGCAAAGTGCTGAGGGCCTGGCGCGATGCACGCGCGGCATGGCGCTGCGTGCGTTAGATGTGCGCAGTACTTGGCGTACGCCAGGGCCAAGCTCCCCGGTCGTGACAACCTGTGACAGTGTTGCGATGAATGAACATGTGACGCAGTTTAGCAAAGCTTGGGGGCGGGTTTGTATTCAATCTGACGCCAGCCACGCCGGTAGTTCGGCCATGCTGTTGAAATGCGCGTCTGCGGGCACATCATCCACCGGCTCACCGTGGTTGTAGCCGTAGCGCATCAGCACCACCGGGCAACCGGCCGCATGCGCGGCTTGGGCGTCGTTGCTCGAGTCGCCCACCATGAGGGTGTGCTGCGGCAAAGTGCCCAAGGCTTGGCAGGTTTTGATGAGTGGTAGGGGGTCGGGCTTTTTGCGCTCGAAACTGTCGCCGCCAAACACATGGGTGAAGAAGTGGCTGAGACCTTTGCTTTGCAACAAAGCTTGCGCAAAAGCAAAAGGCTTGTTGGTCAAACAAGCGAGCTTGAAACCCTTGGCTTGCAAATGCGTCAAGCCTTGCACCACACCGTCAAACACATTGGCGTATTGACCGTTGATTTGCAAATAGTGGTGTTGATAACGCAGCCAAGCGGGCTCGTACAACATGTCAGCGTTTCGGCTGGTGCACACATTGGCAAGGCCCGTCACTTCGGGCAACTGCAATTGATGTGTGAGTACAGAGCGAATCAAATGCTCGGAGCCTTTGCCAATGGTTTTTTCAACCAAGGCGCGTGAGACTGGTGGCAAATCAAGATCAGCCAGTGCGCGGTTGAGGGCGACCTCGAAATCGCCCAGTGTGTCGACCATCGTTCCGTCTAGATCGATGATGGCGGCTTGCAAATCGCGCAACGGCATGTTGTTCAAATGTGTCGCCAACTCAACTTGACATTCATGCCAAGGCTGAACGCATTTGATCGATCACCTGTTTGTAATCGGGCTTGCCAAAAATCGCACTGCCTGCCACAAAGGTGTCTGCGCCGGCGTCGGCCACGCGGCGGATGTTGTCGGCTTTGATGCCGCCGTCAACTTCTAAGCGGATGTCTTTGCCGCTAGCGTCGATCAATTTGCGGGCTTGTTCTACTTTGCGCAAAGCCGAGTCGATGAAGCTTTGGCCACCGAAACCGGGGTTGACGCTCATGATGAGGATGAGGTCGATCTCGTCGATCGTCCACTCGAGCACATCGAGGGGTTCGGCTGGGTTGAAGACCAAGCCCGCTTTCACGCCTTTGCTTTTGATGGCCTGAATGCTGCGGTGCACATGCGCGCTGGCATCGGGGTGAAAGCTGATGAGGTCGGCACCGGCTTCGGCGAATGAGGCGGCCAGGGCGTCGACTGGAGAAATCATCAAATGCACATCGATGGGCACGGCCACACCAGCGGCGGTTTTGGCGTGGGGCTTCAAAGCCTGACAAATCATGGGGCCGAAGGTGAGGTTGGGCACATAGTGGTTATCCATCACATCAAAGTGGATCCAGTCGGCACCGGCGGCGATGACATGTTTGACCTCTTCCCCCAGCCGCGCAAAGTCGGCGGACAGGATGGAAGGGGCAATGCGGTAGGTTGTTGGGTGTGAAGACATGGGGAGATTATTTCACCTTGCGCCACCTCGGTCTGGCTTGGGTCAAAATCTGAGCCATGCGCCGTTACCAATTTCAAGTTGAGGTTCGCCCTCAGTACCTGCCCGAACAATCCGACCCTGAGGCGGAGATGTTTGTGTTTGCTTACACGATCACCATCACCAACACCGGCACCGTGCCCGCGCAATTGATTTCGCGCACTTGGAACATCAACGATGCCGAAGGTTTGCACGAAAAAGTGAAAGGCCTTGGGGTGGTGGGCCATCAACCTTTTTTGAAACCGGGTGAAGAATTCGAATACACCAGCGGCACACGCTTGCGCACCCCCACGGGCACGATGCACGGCAGCTATTTTTGTGTGGCCGAAGACGGTGAAAAGTTTGATGTCGACATTCCCATGTTTGTGTTGGACGCGCTCAGCGATGACCCGAGCCGTCGCAACTTGCATTGATGAGTGAACACCATGGGTGAATTCGATGTGATCGAGCGCTACTTCAAACGCCCCGCGCGCAAAGCCGCGTTGGGGGTGGGTGACGACTGCGCTTTGATCATGCCCACTGCAGGCATGCAGTTGGCGATATCGAGCGACATGTTGGTGGAGGGGCGGCACTTTTTGTCCACTGTCCATCCGTCTCTCTTGGGCCACAAAGCGTTGGCAGTCAATTTGAGCGACTTGGCCGCGAGCGGTGCTGAACCGTTGGCGTTCACACTGGCCCTGTCCTTGCCTCGGGTGGACGAAGCCTGGTTAGCGGGTTTTTCTGAAGGCTTGTTTCGATTGGCCGACGCACACAACTGCGAGTTGATTGGTGGCGACACCACGCAGGGGCCGTTGAACATTTGCATCACCGTGTTTGGCGAAGTGCCACCAGGCGATGCACTGCTAAGACACAACGCGCAAGTGGGCGACGACATTTACATCAGCGGCACCGTGGGTGACGCGCGTTTGGCGCTCGAAGTGTTTCGCGGCACACAAAGCCTAGACGCCCATGCGTTCGAACAGGTGCGCGTACGCATGGAGCAACCCACACCACGCGTACAACTCGGCCTGGAGTTGCGTGCGATTGCCAATGCGGCGATAGATGTGAGCGATGGTTTGCTGGGTGACTTGGGCCACATCTTGAAGCGCTCCAATGTGGGTGCAGAAATCAACACCGATTGGTTGCAAACCGCGGGCAGTTTTTCGGGCAGTTTGAATGAACACTCGCATGCGGGAATCTCGCCTTGGTTGGCCGCATTGCCTTTCAACAAACGCTTAGAGTTTGCTTTGTCGGGTGGCGACGACTACGAACTGTGCTTCACCGCGCCGGTGAACCAACGCGAGTTGGTGCACGCCGCGGCGTGGGAAAGCGACACGCCTGTGACGCGCATTGGGCGCATCACCGAAACCAGCGGCTTGGTGGTGCTCGACCCACAGGGGCAACCGATCACGCGGCGGTTTGCTTCGTTTGATCACTTTGCTTGAGTTCGGTCTGGCGCAAGCAGTCACTCATGCTGGCAAATTTCATTCACCGACAAAACCCTAGCAAAGCGAGCTGAAAGCGCCGCCAAAAATACGGCGTGTACTGTTTCTGCCGGCGTTGTCGTATTTGCATATGTCAGTGCTTTGGCTGCACAAGCGTTGCTTGCCACAACGCATGCGTAACCCATATCGCTCGCTGCTCTTGTGGTGCTGTCAATGCACATATGCGTCATCATGCCGGCGATCACCAACTGAGTGATGTGAGCTTTTTCCAAACTCTCTTGCAATGTGGTCCTTAAAAAACTGTTGGGATTGTGTTTTTCAATCACACGCTCACCCTCCTGCGGGATGACCAAGGGATGTATGTCAACGCCCCATGTGTCTGGCATAAAGAAAGTGGCGTCTGAACGAATTGACTTGTGTTGAATGTGGAAGATTGGTTTTCTTTTTTGTCGGAAATGGGTCAACAGTCGTTTGGCGGCTTGTGCTGCAGAGAGACTTTGCGGCAATGCACAAGCGCCACCCTCAAAATAGTCATTTTGAATATCCACCAAAAGCAGCGCTTGCGTCATAACGCCACCTTTCTTTGCTGTTGCGTCTTGCCGCCATAGCCCCAATCGCTTGCTGATACTTCTTGCACGGTGACATAGCTTCTCGCATCGAAGCGCCCGTCTTCACCCAACTGAGCGGACAAAAGATCGAATGCGGCCGCTACGAAAGTGCTTTTTTCTAGCTCTGAGTTGGTGCCTTTCGTCACACGAATATCCAATTGGGCGCACGCCGCGTCGGTTAACTCGCCGCCGAGCCACCAACGCTCTGGTGCGATATGTTCAAACACCACAGAGGTTACTTCTGCGCGTTTGTGCAAAATTTGACTGCTCAATGCCATCAAATCGTTGGCGAGGGCAGTTGCATTGTTCAGTTTGGCGTTGGCAGAGAGTTTGAGCGTCAAGATAGGCATGTCAAATCTCTTTTCCACCGAGCGCTGCTTCGCGCAGCTTGCGATGCCGCATGAGGCTGTTTTGGTATCGGGTCCATGAACGGCTGGCATGGTCATCAATTGCTCTGGGTAGGCTGTTCATCGCTTGCTCCTTGTGAAGTGAATCAATGCATTGACTTTAAAAACTTCAATAGAGGAACGAAACACCGCTGAACGCAAATGCTTTTTGCAGTGCGTGCAAAGCCCACGCCTTACCATGCAGGCATGGTTGATTTAAGTTTTGATGATTTGCGCTTGTTTGCGCGCGTGGCAGCGCTGGGCACGCTGTCAGCCGTTGCGCGTGAGCGCAATGTGCCTGTGAGTCAGATTTCGCGCCGCCTGCAACGGATGGAATCGGCGTATCAAACGCGCCTCATGCACCGCACAACGCAGGGCTTGTCTCTGACCCCCGAGGGGCTATCTCTGTTGGCTTATGCCGAGCGAATTTTGAGTGAGGTTGATGCGCTCGAAGGCGAATTCAGCCAAGCTGGCGATCAGGTGTCGGGCTTGGTCAAAGTCAGCATGAGCTCGGTCATTGCACAACATTTGTTGGTGGAGAGTTTGCCGAGCTTGCATGCAAAACATCCGCTGTTACAAATTGATTTTCGGGTAGATGATGCGCTCATCGATATGGCACGCGAAGGCATTGACATTGCCATTCGCACAGGTGAACCACAGTCAGACACATTGGTCATGCGCCAACTGGGCATGTTGCACCGACGCTTTTATGCCAGCCCCGCCTATCTGAAGCAACACGGCATACCTGAACACCCCGATGCACTCAGTCAGCACCAATTGATTGGCAACAGCCAACACGCACACTTGAACCAGTGGCTGTTCGACGGCGCCCACATGGTTTTTGCCAAAGGTTCTTTCAGCTCTGACAACACCGCGACCATTGCCTCCATGGCCATTGCAGGACTAGGCATTGCGCGCATTGCCTCGGTTGTTGCTGAACCCTTGGTTGCGCAAGGCAAATTGGTGCGCGCGTGCGGTACTTGGCAAGGCGATGAGCCGGTCAGCTTGAGTGCGTTCATGCTTTCCAACCGGCATCGCTTGCCCAAAGTTCGCGCATGCTTAGACCATTGGGTGCATTGGTTGAATGACGCGACAGCTCAGAAGTCAATTTGAAAATTTGGGCAAAATGGCTGAAACCAGACTTCTCGCCATGCTCACCCGCCAATTCCTCATCTCCCACCCCGCCCACCTGATTGCACTGGGCTTTGGCTCCGGTCTGTCGCGCATAGCGCCTGGCACCGTGGGCACCTTGTGGGCTTGGGCATCGTTTTTGGTGTTGCAAATTTGGTTTTCTCCGTTTGAGATGGGCCTGCTGATTGCCGATTCTTTGCTGGTGGGTTGGTGGGCCTGCACCTTGACGGCGCGCCACATGGGGGTGGCTGATCCGGGCGCGATTGTGTGGGACGAGGTAGTGGCTTTTTGGTTGGTGTTGTGGTTGGTGACGCCCACCACGTTTTGGGGGCAACTCGGAGCGTTCTTGCTGTTTCGTTTTTTCGATGCCGCCAAACCAGGGCCGGTGGCGTGGGCCGACAGTTTGTTCAAAGGCTTTGGATGGCGCGGCGGTTGGGGCATTTTGTTTGACGATTTGGTGGCCGCGTTTTGCACGCTGCTGGTGATCGCTTTGTGGAGGTATTGATGGCCGACAACACACATCTTTCTCTCGTTGAATCTGTCGCTGACGCTTTGTTACAACACGGTTGGATGTTGAGCACCGCCGAGAGTTGCACTGGCGGTTTGATTGCGGGTGCATGTACCGAAGTGTCCGGCTCGAGCCATTGGTTTGAACGCGGGTTTGTGACCTACTCGAACGAAGCCAAACACGACATGCTCGGTGTGCCCCATGAACTCATCGCACAACATGGCGCCGTCAGCGATGCTGTGGTGAAAGCCATGGCGATCGGTGCCATGCGTCATTCGTTGGCGCAAGTGTCTTTAGCAGTAACAGGTGTGGCCGGGCCCACCGGTGGCTCTAAAGACAAGCCAGTGGGAACGGTGTGGTTTGGCTGGGCAACACCCAGCGACACAGGCCCCACGTTGGGCGCTGAAACAGCTTGGGTGAAAAGCGAAGTGAAGCACTTTGCAGGCTCACGGCAAGAGGTGCGCAAGCAAACGGTGGCGCACAGTTTGCAGGTATTGCTTGAATTACTGAGTTTGAAAAAATAGTTGGCGTGGGTGTTTACAAAGCGCCTCACATTTAGCCCTAGGTCACAAAGGAAAACCCATGTCTTGGTTTGACAACTTCGACCACCATCAAACATTGCTCAACAGTGTGGGCATGCGCTACCGCGTGGGTGGCAACCCCAAGGGCACACCGCTGTTGTTGGTGCATGGCGCACCACAAACCCATGTGATGTGGCACCGTGTGGCGCAACTTCTGCAAAACGACTATTGGTTGGTGATGCCCGATTTGCGCGGTTATGGCGACGCTTCACATGCACTGGGTTTGCCAGACCACAGCAACTACAGCAAGCGTGCGATGGCGCAAGATTTGGCAGCCTTGATGTCGCATTTGGGGCTGGAGCGCTTTCATGTCTGCGGACATGACCGGGGTGGACGCGTCACGCACCGCTTGTGTTTGGACCATGCCGATCGCGTCATCAAAGCCTGCGTGATTGACATTGCGCCCACGCTGGACATGTACAACGCCACCGACATGGCGTTTGCGCAGGCGTATTACCACTGGTTCTTTTTCATTCAGCCGTCACCCATGCCCGAGCGCTTGATGGCGGGTGACGGCACAGCGTATTTGCACACGTTGTTGGGCGGCATGGGTGGCGCAAACGCCTTGTCGATGTTTGAACCGCAAGCATTGGCTGAATACGAGCGTTGCTTTTCTATGCCGCCGTTGAACGGCAGCGATTTGCCCGCCATGATTCACACCATGTGCGAAGACTACCGTGCCAGCGCAGGCATTGATTTAGACCACGACCGCGAGAGCCGTGCGCGTGGCGACAAAATCCAATGCGACATGTTTGTCATTTGGGGCGAACGCGGCGTGGTCAACAAAATGTTCAACCCAATTGCGTTGTGGCAAGCGCAGTGCCACGGCAAGGTCACAGGGCAAACATTGCCAACCGGCCACTTTGTGCCCGAAGAAAAACCCAATGATGTTGCCGCTCTGCTGCGCGCGTTTCATGTGTGATGCACTGATCGCAAAACGCTAGCGGCTTTTCAAAAATTGCGCCTTGTTCACCGCGCCGGAAAACTTTTTGCCACTGCCACGCCAATGCGCGCCATGCGATTGCGCAGCGTCAACACCGCTTTGTCTTTGCTGATGAGTTGCGCTTGGGTGGCGGCTGCCAGGTCGACAAACTTTTGATCGTCAGCGTCTTTGCAGGTGTAAGGCGCTTTGGCCGCTACAGGCTTGAGCACCGCATGCGCATCAAACTGCGCCAAGATGTGTTCGGCCGTGATGTTGCTTTTCAACATGCGTTGCACGATGTGTGGATAAGCCAATACACGCTCTAATTCGTCACGCATGACTTGCGTGGCCATCCATTGCACTTCGTTGGCTGTCAACGCCGCAAGCAACGCGGGCGTGGCGGGATCGTTGTAGAGCCACAGATCTAACACGATGTTGGTGTCTAACACCACCGGCGTGGTCATGGTGTTTTGTTGCGCATCGACCCCGCACGCAAATCGAAACGGAACATGCGGCATTCAATCGGGCCATTCCACATCGGCACGCGGCGTGACTCTTTGAAACGCATGCGACCGGGCAACTTCAAATCGGGCGTGAGCATCCACGCGGTCCAGCCGGGGTAGTTTTTCTTCCAATGCGTGGCAAGTTGCGCAAAGAAATCGCCACCGTCTTCGGTTTGCGTGAGCTCACGTGCACCTAAGCGTGCCACGCCTGCCACACCTGCGGCTTCAATGCGTTCACCGTAAGGTGGGTTGACCAACATCACACCCGCTGCTTCTGAGGGAGGCATGCGCTGCAAAGCATCACCACCACGCAACTGCACCGCATGGGCCACACCCGCACGCTCAGCGTTGCGTTGCGCGAAGTCAACCATGCGAAACGCCACATCGCTGCCAAACACTGGCGCGCTGGGTGTGTGTTCTTGTTCGCGTGCGGTGTTCAACAAACCTTGCCACACATGCGCTTGAAACGGCACCAATTTTTCAAAACCAAAACGGCGCATCGAACCGGGTGCGATGTTGCAAGCGATTTGCGCCGCTTCCACGGCAATGGTGCCGCTGCCACAACACGGGTCATACAAGGGCACGCCTTGGGCGCACCAACCGTCTGGATTTTGTGGTGTGCCATCGCCTTGACTCCAACCGCTGGCGGCCAACATGGCAGCGGCCAAGGTTTCTTTCAACGGTGCATCGCCTTTGTCGGCGCGCCAGCCGCGTTTGAACAAAGGCTCGCCCGAGGTGTCGATGTAGAGCGACACATGGTCAACCGTTAAGTGCGCAAAGATGCGCGCATCGGGCCATTGCGTGTTGACATCGGGACGCACACCTGTTTTGTGGCGAAAGCGATCGGCAATCGCGTCTTTGATTTTGAGCGCCGCAAAGTTCAAGCTCTTCAACGGGCTGTGTTGCGCGGTGATGTCTATTTTGAAACTCTGCTTGGGTGTGAACCACAACTCCCACGCCACATTGGCGGCGGCGTCATACAAATCTTGCTCTTGCCGATAGGGCGTGTAAGACAACTCGATCAACACCCGTTGTGCCAAACGACTGTGCAAATTCAACAACAAAGCATCGCGCCATGACGCGCGCAACATCACACCCGCACGAAAGGTGTGAATGTCGTCATCGCTCAAGCCGGTGATGCGTTTGGCCTCTTGGGCCAAATAGGTTTCAACACCTGCGGCGCACGGTAAAAATAAATGGAGTTGCATGGTGTGTGTGACATGCGCCGTGTTGTTTCAACAACCCGTGCGCGAATGAAAAGTTAAAGCGCTTTGCGCAAGGTGGTGGGCGCAATGCGCAAGGCTTCGCGGTATTTGGCCACGGTGCGGCGTGCGCATTCAATGCCTTGCTCTTTGAGCATTTCGGAGAGCTGGTTGTCTGACAGCGGTTTTTTGGGGTTTTCGCTGGCCACAAATTGTTTGATGAGCGCGCGCACCGCCGTGCTCGACGCGTTGTTGCCGCTTTCTGTTTCTAGCCCGGAGCCAAAGAAATACTTCAACTCGAAGGTGCCAAACGGCGTGTGCATGTATTTGTTGGTGGTCACGCGGCTGATGGTGGATTCGTGCAAGCCCAACTCTTCTGCAATTTCACGCAACACCATGGGGCGCATGGCCAACTCGCCATGGATGAAGAAATTCTTTTGCCGTTCTGCAATCGCATTGCTGACTCGCAAGATGGTGTCAAAACGTTGTTGAATATTTTTGATGAACCAACGCGCTTCTTGCAAACGCTGTTGCAAGCCTTGGTGGTTGTCGCCTTTGCCACCTTTGAGGGCGTTGGCATAAATGTCATGCACGCGCAGTTTGGGCATGACATCGGGGTTGAGCACCACACGAAACTTCGGTGCAGTGGTCGATTTGCCCACACGCGTGACCAACACATCGGGCACCACCACATGGCGCTCCACATCGGCAAACCGTCTGCCGGGCTTGGGCTCTAAGCGGGCAATCAGGGCAATGGCCACTTTCACATTGGCTTCGTTGTCATTGATGGCCACCGCCAAGCGTTTGACATCGCGCTTGGCCAACATCTCCAGCGGTTGCTTGCACATCAACAAAGCCACATCTCGCACATGCAAAGCTTCTTCGCCTTTGGGCTCAAGTGCTTTGAGTTGCAAACTCAAACATTCGGCCAAGTCGCGCGCGCCCACACCCACAGGCTCGAGGCTTTGCAACAAATGCAAGGCCATTTGAAAACGCTCTTCGAGCTCTTCCAATTGCTCTTCGTCGTCACCGGCCAAGCCTTCGGCCAAACTGCGCAAACTGTCTTCGAGGTAACCGTCGTCGTTGAGGTTTTCAATCAAGAAACGCAAGGCCGCGCGATCGGTGTCGCTCAAACGCAGCGCCAACGCTTGACGGTGCAAAAAGGCGGTCAGCGATTCTTGTTGGCGCGCCAACTCGGTGGCATCGGCCGACTCTTCGTCGTTGTTGTTGTTGCGTGCGGGTGCGTCGCCGCCCCACTCTGAATCGTCGGGCGAAAACTCCACGCTGCCGTCACCGTCCCAGCTTTCAGCCACGCCGTCCACACTGGGCTCGACATCACTGGCACTGTTGTCCACCGATATTTCTGACATGCCGCCATCAAGCGCGGCCATTTCGCGCGCAGGCTCTATCTCGTCGTCGCGTGCAGGGGCATCTGCTTGGTCGAGGCCAAACTCTTCGCGTTCGGCTTGTTCAAAATCTTTTTCGAGGAAGGGGTTTTCATCGAGCATTTGCTCGATTTCTTGGCTCAACTCGAGTGTGGAGAGTTGCAACAAACGGATCGACTGTTGCAACTGCGGCGTGAGTGCCAGATGTTGGGAGACGCGAAGTGAGAGTCCTTGTTTCATGGCTGCATCACATCTTGAAATGTTCGCCGAGGTAAACACGGCGCACATCTGGGTTTTCAACAATTTCGACGGGGGTGCCTTGCGCCAGCACGCGTCCGTCGCTGATGATGCAAGCGCGGTCGCAAATGCCCAAGGTTTCTCGCACGTTGTGGTCGGTGATGAGCACGCCCAAACCGCGCGCTTTCAAAAAACCAATGATGCGCTGAATTTCAATCACCGCAATCGGGTCAATGCCCGCAAAGGGTTCGTCTAACAAAATGAAGCGTGGCTGCGTGGCCAAAGCACGTGCAATTTCGACGCGGCGACGCTCACCACCCGACAAGGCCACGGAAGGTGACGCACGCAAATGATCGACACGCAACTCTTGCAACAATGCGGTGAGGCGTTTTTCAATTTCTGCGCTGCGCAGAGGCTCGTCGTTTTGATCGCGTTGCAATTCGAGCACCGCACGCACGTTGTCTTCCACATTGAGCTTGCGAAAAATCGATGCTTCTTGCGGCAAGTAACTCAAACCTAAACGCGAGCGACGGTGAATGGGCAAATGCGCCACTGGTTGACCATCGATGGTGATGTCGCCACCATCAGCACGCACCAAACCCACAATCATGTAAAACGATGTGGTCTTGCCGGCACCGTTGGGGCCCAACAATCCCACCACTTCGCCTTTTTGCACCGCAATTGACACGTCGTGCACCACCTTGCGACTGCCATATGACTTTTGCAAATGCCGCGCCTCTAAGCGACTGACATCGGTCGCAGCTTTTGAGGTGGTTTCAAGCGAGGCGTTCATTTTTTGTTGTTGTTGGGTGGTGCTGCAGGTTTGTCAGTGGGTGCGTCCTGCGTTTTGATGCGCGGCGCCAAGGTGGCTCGCACGCGCGTGTCGGGTGCTTTGCCTTTGTCAGCAGCACGTTGTCCGTCGATGGTGAAGACATCGCTGAGGTTCTCGTACACGATGCGCTTGCCAGACATTTGATCGCCGAGCGTGGTGCCACGGTAGCGGCGGATTTCGGCTTGGTCGCTCAGCACAATGCGATCCGCGCGTCCGTCGTATTCGATGCGTTGCGCTTCGCCCTCTATGTATTCATCCACCCCTTCACGCTTTTGTCGAAAAAAAGCGCGTTTTTTGTCTTCGGGCAAGATCACGCCAAATTGGTAACCGTCAGGGTCTTGGCGAATTTCAATGCGATCACCACGCACCACCATCGAGCCTTTGGTCAGCACCGCACGACCGCTGAACACACTGATTTGTTTGAGCTCATCGTGCAACAGTTTGTCAGCTTCGATGGTGATCGGCTTATCACGGTCTGCTTTTTCTGCGGACGCCGCAGCCGGCATGAATGCCAAAGCGCAAGCGATGAAAAAAGCAGCAGATGAAGTCAAGGCACGGAAATTGCTCGTTAGGTTGTCTGGCATTCTAACCATGCTCAGCGCCAGATTTCAAATCTGGCGCAACACTTGCTACCGCAACTTGACGGGGGTAGCAATTATTTGCCGCGACGCACTTCCGCAATCAAGAAGTCCATGGTTTGCACCGCACGCTCCATCGAGCCAGCCAACGACCCGTCGGTGTAGAAGCGACCGGCCACGCCCAAGGCTGGCACACCTTGCACTTTGAACGCTTCTTGTAATTGGGTAGCGCGCTTGGCTTTGCTCACCACACCAAAGCTGTTGTAGGTCTCGGTGAATTTTTGTGATGGCAAACCGTTTTTATCGGCCCACGCGGCCAAGCTTGCCAGCGTGTTGAGGGTTTGACGCTCGGTGTGAATCGCATGGAACAGCTTGCCGTGCATGGCGTCGACCATGTTCAAGGCTTCAAACACATAGTAAGCGCGCTGCTGGGGTTCAAAGTCGTCACGGAATCGCACGGGCACGCGTTTGACCACCACATCTTTGGGGGCCGCTTTGAGCCAAGCGGCAAAACGCGGCTCAAAAGCATTGCAATGCGGACAGCTGTACCAAAAGAACTCGATCACTTCAATTTTGCCGTCGGCCACTTCGGTGGGCACACGCTTGTCGAGTGCCAAATACTCCATGCCTTCTTCTGGTTTTTTGCCTTGAGCCCAAGTGGCCAGAGGCGCGGTCACGATGGCGGCGGCTGTTACAGAAAAATCACGACGTTTCATTGAAAACTCCAGTTGTTTTGTCATGCGCAACACATGCGCTCAATTTTTAGCGTTGCACCCGCACCAAGGCTGAATCGATGTGGGCGGCTTCTAATTTTTCACGTACTTTTTCGGCGTCTGTTTTCACATCGAGCGGGCCCACGCGCACGCGGTACACCGTGCGACCCCCTTGGTCGCGCTCGCTGATTTTGGCGTCGAGCCCCATCATGCTTAATTTAGCGCGCTGGGCATCGGCTTCATCTGTGGTTCGGTAAGCCCCTGCTTGCACAAAATACATGAAGGGGTCGGCCGATGCAGGTTTGGCTTCGCTGGCTTTGGGTTCTGTATGTTTGGGCTCTGGCTTGCTCTCGGCAGATTTGACCTTGGCCAGGTCGCCGATGGGATCGGCGCTTTTGCTGTCCACTTTGGTGGCGGCATCAACTTTCACAGCAGGCTTGGTGTCTTCGGCGTCGCTTTTTGCATCCGCTTTGTCAGACGATTTGTTGGCGCCTTTGCCGTAGAGCGGCGCATTGGGATCCCAATCTTTGTTTTTCTTTTCTTCGGCGGCGTCTTGATCGGCCGATCGGTTCATGCCTTTGTTCAAAAAAGGCACCGGCACTTTGGTGACATAGACCGCCACACCCAAAGCGATGGCCAAACCCACGACCAAACCGATGATGAATCCCACCAAAGTGCTGCCACGTTGCTGCGTCATAACAAACTTCCTCAACATCACATGCTGGTTGGAGCAGACACGCCCAACACCGCCAAACCATTGTGCAACACCTGAGCGGTGGCAGCCACCAAGGCCAAGCGTGCTTTTTTGACCGCTTCGTCATCCACCAAAATGCGCTCGGCATCGTAGTAGCTGTGGTAACTCGCGGCCAGGTCGCGCAAATAAAAGGTCACATCGTGCGGCGCAAAGTCGGTGGCCGCTGCGGTCAGCATGGCGGGGTATTTGGCCAATTGCAGCATGAGTGCTTGGGCGGGGGCGCTGTCAAGCGCTGATAAGTCGACGCTGCTCAGCGACGCCACATCGCCACTGTCTTTCTCAGCCCAGGCACGCAACACCGAGCAAATGCGCGCATGCGCATATTGCACGTAGTACACCGGGTTGTCGTTGTTCTTTTGCACGGCCAAATCGACATCGAAGGTGTATTCGGTGTCGGGTTTGCGTGACAGCAAAAAGAAACGCACCGCGTCTTTGCTGGTCCACTCAATCAAATCGCGCAAGGTCACATAGCTGCCTGCGCGTTTGGAAATTTTCACTTCTTCACCGCCACGCATCACGCGCACCATGGTGTGCAACACATAGTCGGGATAGCCTTGTGGAATGCCCACACCCGCCGCTTGCAAACCCGCACGAACGCGCGCAATGGTGCCGTGGTGGTCGGTGCCTTGGATGTTGACCACCTTGGTGAAGCCACGCTCCCACTTGGTGATGTGATACGCCACATCGGGCACGAAGTAGGTGTAGGTGCCGTCGGTTTTGCGCATCACGCGGTCTTTGTCGTCACCGTAATCGGTGGACTTCAACCACAGCGCACCATCTTGTTCGTAGGTTTTGCCAGCGTCTTGCAGTTTTTTCACCGCACTGTCGACGCGGCCGCTGGTGTAGAGACTGCTCTCGAGGTAGTAGTTGTCAAACTTCACATCGAATGCTTTGAGGTCGAGGTCTTGCTCGTGGCGCAAATAAGCCACAGCGAACTGACGCATGCCGTCAAGATCATTCACATCACCACTGGCGGTGAAAGTGCGGTCATCGGCTTGGACGGTTTTTTTCGCCAAAAAGTCGTTGGCAATGTCTTGGATGTAGTCGCCGTTGTAGGCCTGCTCGGGCCAGTTGGCGTCGCCCGGCTTCACGCCTTGCGCGCGCAGTTGCGTGCTGTTGGCCAAAGTGTTGATTTGTACGCCCGCATCGTTGTAATAAAACTCACGGTACACATTGAAGCCTTGGGTTGCAAACAAATTGCAAATCGCGTCACCCAAGGCGGCTTGACGGCCATGGCCCACATGCAAAGGGCCGGTGGGGTTGGCTGAAACAAATTCGACCAACACGCGTTGGCCGTTATCTTGTTGGTAGCCAAAATGTTCTTTGGCCTCCAACACCTCGCGCACAATTTGTTGTTTGGCAGCAGGCTTCAAACGGATGTTGATGAAACCAGGACCTGCAATTTCAATGTCTTGCACCCATTGTTGGTAGGGTGCGCTGGCCAACAAGGCGTCGCGCAGCTGTTCGCCCAGTTGACGCGGGTTGAGTTTAAGTGGTTTGGCCAACTGCATGGCCGCGGTGATGGCAAAGTCGCCATGCGCCGCCACTTTGGGCGACTCGAACGCGGCTTTGCTGGCAGAGCCAGGCAATAAACCGTCTAAGGCTTGGCCCAACGCGGCCAGCAGATCTTGTTTGACTTGGAGCATGGCGAGATTTTACGGGGCACTGGGTGCCCCAACAGCGCCATGCTTTGTCCTCAATGCATCGAATGCAAGCCAATCATGTTGCCCTCGGTGTCGTTGATCAACGCAATAAAGCCATGTTCACCGATCGACATTTTGTCTCTGAACACCATGCCACCCGCTGCAACGGCGCGCGCGGCTTCGATCGCACAGTCTTGCGATGAAAAATACACCAGAGTGCCTGCACCCGATGGGTAACCAGGCATTTTGACCAGCGCGCCACAGGCGCCATAGGCCGTCATGTCTGACGGAAACGCCCACATCTCCATGCCCGGAAAACTCTCTGCGCCTGGGTTGGTCAGCGGTGTAAGCGTCCCTTGAAACAAAGCTTCATAAAACGCACGGGCACGGGGCATGTCTTGCACATAAATTTCGAACCAGCCGACGGGATTGTTTTTCATGGTTTCTCCTTTGAATGTGATGTTTACAGAAGTATTGCAAAGCAAAGCGCTAGAAAATAATGCCAATTCTGCTTGGCTGTGGTCATTCGTACTTAAATTTTTTGGCATGATCTACCCATGCGCACGCCCCACGACCTCACACCTATCGATCGCTTTCAATACACCCCAACGCTTTCTTGCGTGATGCCTGCTTACAACGAGGGCAAAAACTTGGGCACTTTGGTGCCGCAAGTGCTGCAAGCTTTGCAGGCCTTGGGCTCGCAAGTTGAAATTGTGTTGATCAACGATGGCAGCAAAGACAACACGGCCGAGGTGATTCGCCAACTCTGTGAGCAACATCACGAAGTGGTGGGCATCGATTTGTCGCGCAACTTTGGCAAAGAAGCCGCCTTGACCGCTGGCATTGATGCCGCACGCGGCGAAGTGGTGGTGCTGATGGACTCGGATGGTCAACACCCTGTGTCGTTGGTGGCCGAGATGGTGCAACGCTGGCGTGAAGGCTCGGATGTGGTGTATGCGATTCGCCGCACGCGCGATGACCAATCGGCTTTGCACGCAGGTTTGACGGGCTTGTTTTACCAACTCATCAACATGGGCAACCGCGTGAAAATTCCAGCGCACGCTGGCGATTTTCGTTTGATGGATCGCCGCGTGGTCGATGCCCTGAAGCAATTGCCTGAACGCAACCGATTCATGAAGGGCTTGTATGCGTGGGTGGGCTTTGCCAGCACCGCGATCGATTACGAACCACTGCCCCGTGCCGCAGGTGAAAGCAGCTTTGGTTTGCGCGGCTCGTTTGCACTAGCGTTCACCGGTGTGTTGGCCTTCTCGATTGCACCCCTGCGCGCCCTGACGCTGCTTGGCTTCATACTGGCCACCTTGGCGTTGGGCTATGGTGCTTTTGTGATTGCAGAGTATTTTTTATGGGGCATCGATGTGCCGGGTTATGCCACTTTGGTGGTGGGCTTGATGTTTTTCAGCGGCATTCAATTGTTGTCGATTGGAGTACTGGCGGAATATGTGGGCCGCATTTACGAAGAGGTGAAACAGCGGCCGATGTATTTGGTCAGCCACCGCTTTGGTGCCGGCTTGGCTTTGGCGCCTGTGCGCACAGAATTGCCCGTCAAAACAACTTCACACGAGCCTGAGATCGGCGTTTAACAACTCGCTGTCGTTCACAACTGGCCCCATCTGATGCGCACCGCTTTTTGGTTTTTGTTTGTCGGCACATCTGCTGCGTTCACACACATGTCGGTGTTTGCGCTGGTGTCGCCTTTTATGCTGCCCGAGTTGGCCAATGCCGCTGGTTTTGGCGTGGCCTTTGTGGTGAGTTTTGTTGGCCACCGGTGGTTGAGTTTTCAAGACGCCGACACATCGCTTTGGCAAAGCTTGCGGCGGTTTGGCGCCACCGCGTTGGCTGGTTTTGTCAGCAACGAGTTGATGTTCATGTTGCTGTTGCGGGTGTTTGGTTTGCCAAATTTATTGGCGCTCTTTGTAGCCCTAGTGTTTGCATCCGCGCAAACCTTTGTGCTGAGCCGCTTCTGGGCTTTTCGACGCGCGCGCAGCACCATCGACAGCAGCACTTCGGAATAAGGTCCACGCCTGACCGCTGTGCAAGCGCTGAAAACCGGGCGCTGTGGTGGCATCTTGTGCTTCTGGCATGGCCGGCGCTAACAACCATGCGTTGGGTAACTGTTGCAAGCTTTGCAAACGCGACAAGGGCATCAAGATGTGTTGCGCTTGCGCCTCGAAATCAGCACCTTCAAACAACTCGCGGCGCCAATTGTCTTTTGCCATTTGTCGCTCTTGCGCCCAATCTTGAATCACTTCAAAGGGCTGTTCGAGCTGCGCATAAAAAGCCAAGTCGTAGGGATAGTCACCCACCACGGCCAGCACATCACCTTCTCGCCATTCACACGCCAACACTTGCGCAACATCAAGTGACGATTGTTTGTGGGTGTAACGCGATGCCACACCATTGGCGAAGACCGCCAAGCCAACGGCCATCACCACCAATGTCGCAAACGCCACCTGGCCACCGCGGCGCTGTTGCCAAAAACTTTGCCAACCCCACGCCGCCAACACTGCCAAAGGCGGCATGACTGGCAAGGCGTAGCCAATGAGTTTTGAATGTGGGATCGAAAAGAACACCAAAATGGCGATCACCCAAATCCAGCACAAAGCGACCCACCGCGCCTGTTGGCTTTGTACGGGTAACTGTGTTTGCCGAATCTGGCGCAAGCGTTGCCAACCGTCAATGACTGCAAAAAACACCCACGGAAAAAACAACACCACGATGGCCAGCAGATAAAACCACGCAGGTCGTGCGTTGTTGAAGGTGGTGGCGTTGAAGCGACCAAACTGGTGTTTGCCAAACATGTAGTCGAGCATACCGGGGTGCTCACGCTCAGCCAACACAAACCAAGGCAAAGCGATCAGCATGAACAACAACACACCGCTGACCCAGGGCAAGCGCAAAATTTTGCGCCACTGATGCGTCCATGCAATCCAGACCACCAACACCAGGCCGGGCAACAACAAACCGATCAAGCCTTTGCTGAGCACACCCAAAGCACAGGCCACAAAACCTGCGCGCGCCCACCCAGCATGCACCACGTTGTTTGCTTCATCGGCATGCATGAAAGCTCGCGCAAAACACCAGATGGCCACACCCATCCAAGTGGCCACCATCATGTCGTGGTTGACATATTGGCCACCGATCAGAAACGCCAAACTGCTGCCCAACATCCAAGTGGCTCGCTGTGCGGTGTTGGCATCTGAGATATGTCGTACACACAGGGCCATCAAGCCCAACATCAAACATGCGTGTGCTGCCACCACCCAACGCGCCGCCCACGCCGTCACGCCAAACACTTGAAACGACAAGGCTTCTAGCCAATACAACAACGGAGGCTTGTGAAAAAACGGAATGCCGTCCAAGCGCGCGGTCAACCAATCGCCTGACCACACCATCCAGCGGCCTATGTCGGCATAACGGCCTTCATCGGGCACGGCCAAAGGTCGCAACGCGGCCAAGACAAGCAACAGCACAGGCAACAACCAAATCGCTTTGGCAAGCCAGCGTTGTGTGCGCGAAGATGGGTTGTTGTCTTGCATGTGTTTATGCGGTCTCGGTTGACATCAGGTGTTGACCTCGGCACAGCTCAACGCCTAATTGCTGGCGATGCAACTCAAACTCGGGAGAGTTGAAGTACGCATACTCACGCGCACGCGCTGCACCAATGGCGTCGTCGTCTTGCGCTTGCAAAGCTGGGTGACACATGATGATGGGTGGAGAGCTGTTGGGTGCGGGGCTGTCGTGCAATAACAAACCATGGGGTGTTGTCAGTTTGTGGTTTGGTATTTGCGCTTGCGCTGAGACAGTGGGCAAACTTTTCATCCAGTGCTGCATGCGCGTGGCATAGCCAGCCACATCACCGTCAAAACCATACGCACCCAACAAAGGTGACGCCACTGGCCAAGCGTGTTGCTCTGCCCACTGCAACAGCGACGATGCACCCATCCAAGTGATGATGTGGCTTTTGACATCAGACTGCGCCACTTTAGAAACACGCAACCAAGGGCGATGTGCATTTAAACCATAACGCTTCTGCAACACCTCGACCAACACTTCGCGCACGCCTGAAAACTGCTGCACATGTTGGTGGCCATCCACATGGTCAGGGGCGGCTTGCCAATGCAACTCGAAGGCATCGAGCTGGCGTTCAATCGCTTCACATACGGCACCTGCATGCAAAGCGCCACGCAACGATTGCCACATGACAGCACCCAAACTCTTGCCGTGTCCTGCTTGTTGTGCGAATTCGCTGGTCCAGTCTAAATGCAAACCCACATCGATGACGCCACGCAATTCGCGCAATGCAGGTGCATCGTCAGACCAACGCGGCGAGAGCGTCATGACGCTGGTGGCGCTCAGTCGCTTGGCGCGTGCCAAATTGACGATGCCTTGGCTGACCGATGCGTTCAAGGCGTAATCGTCGGCGCACAGCACCACGCGTTTGATGAAGTGTGTGTTCATGCGAATGACATCAGGCCGCTGCGCTGCTCCAGTATTGGGGTTGCGCGTAATGGTCTTTCAAAAAATCGATCCACAAACGCAAACGCAATGGCAAATGTTTGCGCTGCGAAAACACCGCATAAATGCCATTGGGTGGTGCTGCAAATTCTTCTAACAAGGGCACCAAGCGCCCTTGCTGAATATCCGCTTCTACTTCCCATGTGCTGCGCCATGCAATGCCGTGACCGGCCAAACACCAGTCGTGCAACACCTGCCCGTCTGAGCAATCCAACGTGCCACTGGGGCGCAGGTGAATCACCTCGTGTCCGCCGTTGGCATGACTGACACGAAAAGCCCAACCGCGTGTTTGCGACGCGTCGCTCGAGAGCGTGAGACAGCGAAAGCGCATCAAATCGTTGGGCGTTTGCGGCCGCCCAAAGCGTTGCACAAATTCAGGCGTGGCCACACACAAGCGACGGTTGTCTGCCATGCGCACGCTGACCAGAGAAGAGTCTGGCAAATCGCCCACGCGCACAGCGCAATCAAAACCTTCAGCTGCCAGGTCGACCACCCGATCGCTCAAATTGAGCGACACACTCACATCGGGGTGCAGCGCATGAAACTTAGGCACCAAAGGCGCCACATGGCGCCTGCCAAAACCAGCGGGTGCAGTGATGCGCAAATGCCCACTCGCTCGCAATCCACCGGCGCTGACACTGGCTTCGGCATTGGCCACATCGCTGAGCAAGCGTTGGCAATCTTCCAAAAAAGCCGTGCCCTCATGGGTCAAGGTGATGCGACGCGTGGTGCGCACCAACAACTTGACGCCCAAATGTTCTTCCAAGCTGTCCAAGCGACGCCCCATGATGGCTGGCGCCACGCCCTCGGCTTTGGCAGCCGCAGTCAAGCTGCCCTTTTGGGCTACCGACACAAAGGACTCGAAAGCTTTGAGTTTGTCCATGCGGGGATTATCCACGGCGAGAAATCAAAGGGCTCTAAACTCAACCCCATGCAAAACACACATCACCCATCACTGATGAAGCGCGCCGTGGCACGCTTGGAGTTCATGTTGCCGGCTTGGTTTGCCATGGTCATGGGCTGGTCAGGTTTGGCGCAAGCTTGGATTCGCAGCACACCCCTGCTAGGCGACGAAGCGCTGGGCATTGGTTTGGTGGCTGCCGCGTTTGCTTTGCTGGTGTTTGTGTTGTTGTGCGCGGCCTCGTTGGTGCGCTGGTGGGCCCACCCCTTAGCAGTGATGGCTGACATGCGCCACCCGGTGCGACACGCTTTCATGGCGGCCTTGCCCATCTCGATGTTGTTGCTGGCCACTTTGGGCGCGGGTCTGTTTTGGCATGTCAATGCTTGGCTTGATTCGCTGATCGTGATCACTTGGTGGGTGGGCTCGGTGTTGGAATTGGCCGCCACTGTTTGGGTGTTGGGTCGCTGGCTCAAACCCAAAGAAGAAGGCGGTTTGCAATGGCCGGCGCTGACACCTGTGATGTTCATTCCGATCGTGGGCAATGTGTTGGCACCATTGGCGGGTGTGCACCTAGGCGCTAGCGCTTGGGCCACGGCACAAATGGCAGTGGGCTTGATGTTGTGGCCGATATTGCTGACCTTGCTGTTTGTGCGCATGGCTCAAGCCGGTCCCTTGCCACCCAAAATGGCGCCCACTTTGTTTGTCACCTTGGCCCCGCCGTCGGTATTGGGTTTGAGCTTTATGCAACTCAACGCGCCCGAACCCTTGGTGTGGGGCATGTGGGGCGTGGCTTTGTTTTTCTTTTTGCTGGCTTGCACCCAAGCAGGTACTGTGCGCGATCAGCCTTTTGGCATGCCGCATTGGGGCATGAGCTTTCCGTTGGCCGCTTTCAGCGCGTTGAGTTTGCGCGTGTCACAACTCGAAGGCGGCGCATGGCTGCAAATGCCTGCAACGGTGCTGCTGGCACTCACATCTTTGGTGATTTTGGGCCTCACGCTGGGTACTTGGCGCGGTTTGCGTCATGGTCACCTCTTGGTGGCAGAACATTGAAATCACGATCGATTCAATCACCCAGTTAGCCGAACGGCCGGGTCAGCGCCACATGATTAGGTACTTTAATGTCACGGGTTTCTGAAAATTTGCCCATGCAATCTAGCCTGACATTTCACCTAAACTGCGTGTTTGGTTATTCTTTTCGTCATTTTTGTTAATTCACAGGTTTTCACGCATGACCCAACGCACCACACCACGCACCCAAGTCCGCAATTTGCAAGTGGCAACACCCTTGTATCGCTTCATCGAAAGCAAAGTGCTACCCAACACCGGCGTCAGCAGTGACAAGTTCTGGCGCGGCTTTGATGCCATCGTGAAAGACTTGGCCCCCAAGAATGTGGCCTTGTTGGCTGAGCGCGATCGCATTCAACTCGACATGGACGCTTGGCATGCCAAGAACCCTGGCCCGATCAAGAACATGGCGAGCTATCGCAAGTTCTTAGAAAAAATTGGTTACTTGGTGCCCAGTCCTGCGCGCGCGCGCGTCACCACGAAAAATGTGGACGCCGAGTTGGCGGTTCAAGCCGGCCCCCAATTGGTGGTGCCTATTTTGAATGCACGTTACGCACTCAACGCCGCCAACGCGCGTTGGGGTTCGTTGTATGACGCGCTGTATGGCACCGATGCCATTCCAGAAAAAGGCGGCGCTGAAAAAGGCAAGGCCTACAACCCCAAGCGCGGCGCCAAGGTCATCGCCTATGCACGCCAAGTGCTCGACGACTATGTGCCTTTGAAGAAAGGCTCACACGCTGACGCAACCGGCTACAGCATTGTCAAAGGCGAGTTGGTGGTGAGCTTGAAAAAAGGCGCCA
>JBEGOM010000028.1:0-28031 GCA_041181985.1 Pseudomonadota bacterium
TCTACAAAGCCATTCGCGGCAAGCAAGCACCACGCACTTTGGCCGATGAGGATGTGGACAGCGCCACTCGCCCTCGCCATTGGGCCTTGCCCGTGTTATTTGGTGCGGTCATTGGCACCTTGGTCACGCTCACTTCGGTGGGTGCAGGTGCCATTGGTGTGACGGTGCTGATGATTTTGTACCCGCATTTGCCACTCTCACGCATCGTGGCGGCTGACATTGCCTATGCCGTACCGCTCACTTTGTTAGCTGGTTTAGGCCATGCATCTTTGGGCTCTGTCGATTGGGAACTGCTGGGCCTGTTGCTGACCGGTTCATTGCCAGGTATCTATTTGGGTTCACGCTTGGTGCACAAAACACCTGAGCGTGTCATCCGTTCCATTCTTTCAGTGTTGCTGGCTTGGGCTGGCAGCAAATTGGTTTTTGCTTAAATTTTTCTTGCCATGTATCAATACACCGAATTCGACCAACAGTTTGTCAAAGCACGCGCCGCACAGTACCGCGACCAACTCACGCGTAACCTAGCGGGCACTTTGGGTGACGACGAGTTTCGCCCGCTGCGTTTGCAAAACGGTTGGTATGTGCAACGCTATGCGCCCATGCTGCGCGTGGCGGTGCCCTATGGCGAACTCAACAGTGCGCAATTGCGTGTGTTGTCCAAAATCGCTGCGGAGTACGACACTCCCTCGCCCACTTTGTTGGCGCAAGCGCAAGCCACGCAAGACAAGATTGGCAACAGCCCTGCACCGAAGTTGACCACCAACTACGGTCACTTCACCACCCGTCAAAATGTTCAATTCAATTGGATTCCGCTCGACAAAAGCGCCGATGTGATGGAGCTGCTAGCCAGCGTGAATTTGCATGGCATTCAAACCAGCGGCAACTGCATTCGCAACATCACCAGCGACGAGCGTGCTGGCATTGCGGTAGACGAAGATGTCGACCCACGCCCCTACGCCGAAGTGCTGCGCCAGTGGAGCACCTTGCATCCTGAGTTTGCCTACCTGCCTCGCAAATTCAAAATCGCCATCACAGGTGCCAAAGAAGACCGCGCTGCCATTGCTTGGCACGATGTAGGTTTGCGTGTGTTGCGCAATGCAGCAGGCGAAGTGGGCTTTCAAATTTTGGTGGGTGGCGGCATGGGTCGCACGCCTATCACCGGCACTGTCATTCGCGAATTTTTGCCTTGGAACCAAATCATCAACTACCTCGAAGCGGTAGTGCGCGTGTACAACGGCTGGGGTCGTCGCGACAACATTTACAAAGCACGCATCAAAATTTTGGTGAAGGCCGAAGGTCAGCGTTACTTTGACGAAGTGGAAACCGAGTACCAGCGCATCTTGGCTGACGGTGCACACCACACCATTCCTCAAGCTGAGCTTGACCGTGTGAGCGCGTGTTTCGTGTCACCCGAGCGCGCCCATTGCAGCCAGACCGATGCCGAAGCACGCATTGCGCGTATCTTGAAAGCGGCGGCTGAAGACGATGTGGAATTCAGCCGTTGGCTCGAACAAAATGTGGCTCCCCACAAAAACCCAGAGTTGCGTGCGGTCACCCTGTCGTTCAAACGTTTGGGCCAAGCACCGGGGGACGCCACCGCTGAACAACTTAGCATTGCCGCTGATTTGGCAGACAAATACAGTGCTGGCGAAGTGCGTGTGACGCACGACCAAAACTTGCTCTTGCCTTGGGTGCGTTGCGACGAATTGCCCGAGTTGTGGCGCGAAGCACGCAAAGCAGGTTTTGCGCGACCCAACATCCATTTGCTCAGCGACATGATCGCTTGCCCCGGGGGCGACTATTGCGCGTTGGCCAATGCACGCTCTATTCCGGTGGCTGCTGCCATCACCGAGCGTTACCAAGATTTGGACGAGTTGTTTGACTTGGGCGAAATCGATTTGCACATCAGCGGTTGCATCAACTCCTGCGGTCACCACCACAGCGGTCACATCGGCATTTTGGGCGTCGACAAAGACGGTCAAGAGTGGTACCAAATCACCTTGGGTGGCTCGGACGGTTCTGATTTGAGCGGCCCCTCCAAAGCAGGCAAAGTGGTGGGCCCCTCATTTGCAGCCGATGAAGTGGTAGATGTGATCGAAGCGGTGCTCGATGTTTACAAAGACACCCGCAGCGCAGGCGAAAAGTTCATCGACACCTTGCAACGCGTGGGCTTTGACGCCTTCAAAACAGCCGCCAATGCAGCGCGTCAATCGACCGCGCGAACAGCGGCTTGAGCCACACCTCTTTGTCAATCAACACATCTCATTTTTGAAGCCACCATGACCTTACGCATTCTTTCAGCAGCTGAGCACACCGACATCGCACAGGCTTTGGCCGTGGCCAACGATGTGGACGCACACACCCTTGCTTTTGACAATGTGCATCGCATCGATTTGAACTTTCCTAAATTCACAGATGGCCGCGCTTTCAGCCAAGCCTTTGTGTTGCGCCGTCGCGGCTTCACAGGCGACATTCGCGCACATGGCGATGTATTGATCGACCAATTGCTGCAAATGCAACGCAGTGGTTTTTCAAGCGCCGTGTTGCGTGCCGACCAAGATGCGGCACATGGCCAAAAGCTGCTCAGCCACTACAAAGGTTTTTACCAAGGCGATGCAGTGCATGCCGACCCACATTTCAAGCACGCGGCTTGAAACCAGGATACCTCAGCATGTCACAAACCTCTTCACTTGCCAGCGCGCGTGGTGCCACCAAAGCCACCGAACTGAATGCCAAAGCCAGCCCCGACTTTGAAGCCAAACTGATTGAAACGCAGGCCTTGCTCAAGCGAGCGACCACCGAGTTCACGCCCGTCACGCAAGCCTCTAGCTTGGGCGCAGAAGATGTGGTCATCACCCACCTCATCAACAGCTTGCACCTCGATATTCCCGTGTTCGTTTTAGAAACCGGTGCCCTGCACACCGAAACACTGGCCTTGCTCGAGCGCACCGAAGCCAATTCACGCACACACATCCATGTGTTGCGACCCGCGCACGAAGCGGTCATTCAATTTGTGCGTCAAGAAGGGCAAGACGCGATGTACAAGAGCATCGAGCTGCGCAAAGCGTGTTGCAACATTCGCAAAATGGAACCCCTCGCACGCGCCTTGAAAGGCCAACGCGCATGGATCACAGGTTTGCGCCGCGAACAGTCGAATGCACGCGCGGAAGTGCCGTTGATCGACACCACCGAAGAAGCCACCAAACAACTCACCAAATTCAACCCCTTGGCCAATTGGACTTGGGGCGATGTGTGGCACTACATCGCCACCCATAACGTTGACTACAACCCTTTGCATGACCAGTTTTTTCCCAGCATTGGGTGCGCCCCTTGCACACGTGCCATCAGCCTCGGCGAAGACTTTCGCGCGGGCCGTTGGTGGTGGGAAGACGAGACCGCCAAAGAATGCGGCTTGCACGTTAAATCGAAGTGAACCTTATGAACGCTATTACTAAAACCGAGTTGCACCATTTGAGTAACGCCCATCTCGATGGATTGGAAGAAGAAACCATCTTCATCTTGCGCGAAGTCGCTGCTGCTTTTGAACGCCCCACTTTGCTGTTTTCGGGCGGCAAAGATTCGTTGGTCATGCTCAAGTGCGCTGAGAAAGCTTTTGGCGCGGGTCGCTTGCCCTACCCTTTGCTGATGATCGACACCGGTCACAACTTTCCCGAAGTGACCGACTTTCGTGATTTGCGCGCCAAAGAATTGGGCGCTGAATTGATCGTGCGCAGTGTGGAAGATTCGATGAAGCGTGGCACCGTGCGTTTGGCGCATCCAGGTGAAAGCCGCAATGTGCATCAATCGGTCACCTTGCTCGAAGCGATTGAAGAATTCCGTTTTGACGCCCTCATTGGCGGCGCCCGTCGTGACGAAGAAAAAGCGCGCGCGAAAGAGCGCATCTTCAGCCACCGCGACAGCTTTGGTCAATGGCAACCCAAGGCACAACGCCCCGAGTTGTGGACGCTTTTCAACACCCGCTTGCAACCAGGCGAACACTTCCGCGTGTTCCCCATTTCAAACTGGACCGAACTCGATGTGTGGCAATACATCGCACGCGAAAACATTGCGTTGCCTTCGATTTACTACACCCACAAACGCGAGGTGGTTGACCGCCGTGGTTTGTTGGTGCCAGTGACCGAACTCACACCCCCCAAAGACGGTGAACAAGTGGTGGTACGCGATGTGCGTTTTCGCACCGTGGGTGACATCACCTGCACCTGCCCAGTGGAGAGCGATGCAGCCACACCAGAACAAATCGTCATTGAAACCTTGGCAGCCGAAGTGAGCGAACGCGGCGCCACACGCATGGACGACAAAACATCAGACGCTTCAATGGAGAAGCGCAAAAAAGACGGGTACTTCTAGCCCACCCCCGAAGCGGCTTCGCCGCTTCCCCCTCAAGGGGGCGACACCAGCAGCCTGGCAAAGCCAGCTCTGCGGTGTCTCCCAAAAAAGAACAAACGCTGAAACTTATTTCAACATGTCTCAATCTAAACATCTCTCAGCATTGAAGTTCATCACCTGTGGTTCGGTCGATGACGGCAAAAGCACTTTGATTGGCCGTTTGCTGGTCGATACCAAGGCGGTTTTGCAAGACCACTTAGCTGGCGTGCAACGCTCGGGCGAAACCGACTTGGCGTTGTTGACCGACGGTTTGAGCGCTGAGCGCGAGCAAGGCATCACGATTGATGTGGCCTACCGTTACTTCAGCACCGAAGACCGCAAGTTCATCATTGGCGATGCCCCCGGTCACGAGCAATACACCCGCAACATGGTCACCGCCGCCTCGAGCGCTGACGCTGCAGTGGTGTTGGTCGATGCCATCAAACTCGATTGGCGCAATCCTGCGTTAGAGCTGTTGCCACAAACGCGCCGTCATTCCTTGTTGGTCAATTTGCTGCGCGTACCCTCGATCGTGTTTGCCATCAACAAACTCGACGCCGTAGAAGACGCTGCCTTGGCCTACAAAAACATTGCCGCAGCATTGCAAACATTCGCCAAAGAAGCTGGCATTACCGTGACGGCCATGGTGCCACTCTCCGCTTTGAAAGGCTGGAATGTGGTCGACGCACACGCCGATTGGTGTGGTTACAACAGCCCCAGCTTGCTCAGCATTTTGGAAGACTTGCCCACCACCCCTCCAGAAGCCGATGTGGCATTTAGCTTTCCAGTGCAGTGGGTTGAAAAATTTCACGACTCGGGTGTCACCACGCAAGGCCGTCGCGTGTTTTGGGGGCGCGTGGCCACGGGCAGCGTGGCGGCAGGTCAAACCATTCGCGTGTTTCCCAGCGGGCAAACTGCCGTGGTGTCGCAAGTCCTCAGCGCCACCCGTCAACCGCAAAACAAAGCGGCGGGGCACAGCGCGGGCATCGTGCTCGACCGCGAAGTGGATGTGTCGCGCGGCGATTGGTTGTTGGCCGCTGAAGGTTCGCCCGAAGGCCAACGCCAAATCAACACCACCATCGCTTGGATGGACGACGAACCGCTGGTCGCCGGCCGCGTTTACTGGGCGCTGCATGGCCACCGCTGGGTCAAAGCCAAAGTGCAACGGGTGGTGCATCGCTTGAATGTGAACACCTTGGCCGAAGAAGAAGCCACCGAACTCGCGCCCAACGCCATTGGCCATGTGACGCTGGCACTACAAGAACCTTTGATCACTTTGCCCTACGCACAATCGCGCATTTTGGGTAGTCTGGTGTTGGTCGATACCGCCACGCACAAAACCTCAGGGGCGGTATTGGTCGCATAAGCCCTCGCGTCGCCTTGCCCCCGTTCACAGCATAGGCATAAGGGGCAATGCGAAACCCGTTTAAAATCAAAGGTTTGGCACACCAGCGCAAGTTCTGGGGTGCAGCTTTTTTACCTGATTGAACTCTCATGACGCATGTTGTCACCGAATCCTGTATCCGTTGCAAGTACACCGATTGTGTGGATGTTTGCCCCGTCGACTGCTTCCGCGAAGGCCCCAACTTTTTGACCATCGACCCCGATGAATGCATCGACTGTGCGGTGTGCATTCCCGAGTGTCCTGTCAACGCCATCTATGCCGAAGAAGATGTGCCTGAAGGCCAAGAGCACATGACCAAGCTCAACGCCGAGTTGTCGCAAATCGGTTGGCCGAGCATCACCAAGCGCAAAGCACCGCTGACCGATGCCGACGATTGGAAAGACAAAACCGGCAAGCTCGCAGAGTTGAAGCGATAAATCCGCAAGCAACCATCAAGCGAACCAACGCATGACCATCAAGACTGACGCTGTCATTGTTGGTGCAGGACCCGTCGGACTGTTCCAAGCGTTTCAACTCGGTCTACAAGACATCCGTTGCCACATCGTCGACGCCCTGCCCTATGTGGGCGGTCAATGCGTTGAGTTGTATGGCGACAAACCCATTTACGATATTCCGGGCATTCCGCTTTGCACGGGTCGTCAATTGGTTGAACAACTCCAACAACAAACCAAACCTTTTGCGCCCACGCTGCATCTCAACCAAGAAGTCATTGCTGTTGAATGTTTGCCCAGCGGCGAACTAGACATTCGCACCTCAACGCAACAACACTTTGTGTGCAAAACCTTGTTCATTGCAGCCGGTGTAGGCGCGTTTCAAGCGCGCAAATTAACAGTAGATGGCGCACAAGCTTTTGAAGGCACACAACTGCACTATCGTTTGGGCGAATTGGCCAGCTATACCAACCAAGATGTGTGGGTGATCGGTGGTGAAGAAGCCGCTGTATCCGCCGCGTTGCAACTTGTGCATCAAACACAACACAAGCCCCGCAGCGTCACCCTCATGCACCGACGCGATGTGTTTCAAGCTGCACCCGAATTAGAAAAAGCCATGCGCGATGCGGTGGCGCAAGGTCAATTGCAATTGCAAATTGGGCAATTGACGGGGTTGCATGGCAACGCAAACAGTTTACAAACCATCAGCATAGCTACAGCAACAGGTGAGACCATCGAGCGCCCTGCGCAGCAACTCATCGCTTGCTTGGGTCTTTCGCCCAAACTCGGCCCTATCACCCAATGGGGTTTGGCCATGGAGCGCAAGCAATTGGTGGTCAACACCGAAACCTACGGCACCGATGTACCCGGCATTTTTGCGGTGGGCGACATCAACACCTATCCGGGCAAGAAAAAACTCATCTTGTGTGGCTTTCACGAAGCCACCCTCGCCGCCTTTGGTGCTGCGGCCATCGTGCATCCCACACGAAAAACCCTGTTGCAATACACAACAACCTCCACCGAACTCCACCGTTTGCTCGGTATCGCTTAAACTTCACACGTCACGCAATTTTTTGCGTGGCATTCGCTAGGGGTGTTGCACCGACAGGTGCGACTGAGAAAGTCCCTTTGAACCTGATTGAGGTAATCCTCGCGCAGGGAAGCTTGTCTCCATGACGAGGCTCTTCTTCAAGAGCGCCTACTCGTTTCAAAGTCAGCCGACCTGCCATTTCGTTAAGGAAACGTCATGGCAAAACATTCGCCACATTCACCATCGCTCTACCGCACAACTTCATGTGCGTTCAAACCCACTCGCCTTCAAACCGCTGTTGTGCTTTGCCTCATGGCATCGGCACATGCATGGGCGCAAACAGTGCCCACTGAAATCACCATCACTGACAAACTGCCTAGCCGTGTGTCAGGGTTTGGTGATGTGTCGTCGCAAGAGCTGCCTATGTCCACCAGCACTTTCACCAGCACACAGTTGCGTGAGATGGGCGCCCAACGTGTGTCAGACGCCCTGCGTCTCGATGCCGCTGTGTCTGACAGCTACAACTCACCTGCGTATTGGGACATGCTCAGTGTGCGCGGCTTTACCTTAGACAACCGTTACAACTACCGACGCGAAGGTTTGCCCATTTCTGCGGAAACCATGATTCCGCTAGACAACAAAGAACGCATTGAATTGCTCAAAGGCACAAGTGGCATCCAAGCAGGCACCAGCGCACCGGGTGGATTGGTGAACTATGTGGTCAAACGCGCGCCGACGCAAGCAGATCAAACCATTCGCAATGTTTCAGCCAGTTTCAGCAGCGCCAATTCGCGATTGGTAGCTGCTGATTTGGGTGGACGGTTTGGTGAACAAGCGCAAGCGGGTTATCGCTTCAATGTGGCGTATGAAGACATCAACCCCTATGTGAACAACGCCAACGGTCATCGCCACTTGGTGGCTTTGGCAATGGATTGGCGTGTCAAACCTGGCACCGTGATTGACTTTGAAATAGAGCAAAGCCAACGCCAACAAATAGGTGTCAACGGTTACAGCTTGTTGGGTGGCAAATTGCCTGCACCGGTTGACCCCAGTCGCAACCTCACCTACCAAAACTGGAGTTTGCCCGGCAACTTTGAGGCACTGACAGGCACATTGCGCCTGCGACAAGAACTCGACAACGGTTGGCGATGGACCACGCAATACGGTGCGCAGCGTTTGAAAACCGATGATCGCTTGACCTTCGGCTATGGTTGCAGCAGTAACAACGACTACTCACAATATTGCGCCAACGGCAGCTTCGATTTATACGACTTCAGAAGTGAAAACGAACGCCGACTCAGCGACGCACTGCAAACAGAAATTGAGGGGCAAGCGGTATTAGCAGGGCTGCGTCACGATCTCAGCTTTGGCGTGCTCAGACAACGCCAACTCGATCGACTGCCACCTTCGCAAGCGTTTGCGTACATCAACTCTTCTGGCAATGTGTACACGCCTTTCAACAGTACACCCAATCCTGATTTTTCTACCACCAACACCAATCGCAGCGAATACAGCACCGAGCTGAGTGTCAAAGACCGCGTGCAACTGTCTACTGCGACATCGTTGTGGGGAGGCTTGCGACATGTCATGTTCAACCGCAGCAGTGTGCGCAATGACGCTGCCGACCAACGCCCGACGCATTACGCCAGCCACATCAATGTGCCATGGGTGGGGTTGAGCCACCAATTCAACACGCTGACCGCTTATGTGTCACATGGCCATGGCGTAGAGCCTTTTGTGGTGCCCAACAGCAGCACTTACTATGTCAATGGCGGACAACAACTTGGCATCGGTCGCAGCCGACAAACCGAAGTGGGTTTGCGCAGCCCTGAAGTTGCGCGTGGCGCCTCATGGAATGCAGCGCTGTTTGAAATCACACGCCCCTTGGTGTATGACGACGGCCTGGGCAGCAAGTTGCTCGATGGCAAACAAACACACACCGGTATTGAACTTGGTGCGGCTTGGCGCAGCGCCCAATGGCAACTCGGCACACAAACGCAATGGCTGCATGCACGCACTTCTGATGTGCAAAAAACCACCAATGTTGTGGGTGATACCCCATTGAATGTGCCTGCGTTCACATTGCGTGGCATGGCGCAATACCAATTCAGCAGCTTGCCCGGTTTGCGCAGTGGTGTGTCGGTATCGCACGAAGGCAAACGCGAAGTGCTTGAAAACGGCACCCTTCAACTGCCCGCTTGGACCACATGGGGCGCCATCACGCATTACGACACCAAGGTCAACCAAGTGGCCTCCACTTGGACATTGGCCATCGACAACTTGACCGACAAGCACTACTGGCGTGAATCGCCCAAGCAATTTGGTCACTACTACTTGTACGCAGGCGCACCGCGAACTGTTCGCGCCAGTGTGCAATTCAAGTTGTGAGGTGTTTGACTGTGAACATGCCACAGGCTTAAAGCCGTGTCCTGTGCGTTGCAGTGAAGCGTTTGCGAATGGCATTACCATTTAGACAAACGCTACACACAACACGCATCAAGGAGAGAGCTTTGCAAACACCTCGCATCGGCATGATCGGTCTGGGCCTCATGGGCCTTGGCATTGCCACCAACATTGTTCAAAAAGGGTTTGCGCTCACCGCCATGTCGCATGCGGGCAACCAGCCTTTGGACGATTTGCTCAAAGCCGGCGCCACCACAGCACCCACCGCACAAGCGGTGGCACAGGCCAGTGACATCGTCATTTTGTGCGTCAATGGTTCAGCGCAAGTCGAGGCCATTTTGGCGGGTGACACGGGTTTGCTCGCCGGCCTGCGCGCAGGCATGACGGTGATTGACTGCTCCACCAGCATTCCTGCATCCACTCTGCAAGTGGCGGATCAACTGCAACAACTAGGCGTGCATTTCATGGACGCGGCCATGACCCGCACACCCAACGAAGCCATGCAAGGCCGTTTGAATTTATTGGTGGGCGGTGACGCCGCGTTACTTGAAACCTGTCGCCCCCTGCTCAGCACCTTTGCAGAAAACATCGTGCATGCAGGGCCTGTGGGTTCAGGGCATCGCATGAAGTTGTTGCACAACTTTGTGTCGTTGGGTTCCGTCACTTTGCTAGCAGAAGCGGCTGCTTGCGCACGCCGTTCTGGCATTGATGACGCGGTGTTTGTTGATGTGCTCGAAAAAGGCGGTGGCTGGGGCGCTGCGCTTGAGCGACTCAAACCTTATTTGTTAGAAGGCAAAACATCGGGGCTGCGCTTTTCGATGGGCAATGCGCTCAAAGACCTCACCTACTACGGTGAAATGGCCAGCGAAACTGGTTCACACCAGGCTGCCGCTACGGCGCTGCAAGGCACATTGGCTGCGGCGTGCAAGACAGGTGATCCACAGAAATTGTTGCCCGAGCTGGTGAGTCAATTGAGCGCCGGCGCATTGAAAGCTTGAACATGGCCTACGACATCGTGACCATCGACGGTGACGGCATTGGCCCCGAAGTGTGCCAAGCCACGATCGCCGTGTTGCGTGAAGCTTGCGGCAGTGATCGTTTGAATTTCATCGCTTGCGAAGGCGGTGCACAACATTACCAACGCTCAGGCCATGTGTTGCCTGACGACACATTGCAAGCGTGTCGCACTGCGCACGCCATGTTGCACGGTGCCGCAGGTCTGCCCGGCGTGACCTACCCCGATGGCACCGAAGTGGGCAACGACCTGCACCTGCGCCTGCGCTTCAAACTCGATTTGTTTGCCAATGTGCGCCCTATTCGACTCATGCGAGGCGTGCAGTGTCCTCTGAAGGGTTTCGAGCCAGGCCAAATTGACTATGTCATCGTGCGCGAGAACACCGAAGGTCTGTATGCCAGTCGAGGTGCAGGTGTGCGTTTGCGCGATGAGCTCGCCACCGACACACTGGTCGTGACCCGCAAAGGCACCGAGCGCGTGGCGCGTTTTGCGCTTGAGCTCACGCGACAGCGCCAAGGTGCACCGCGCGATCGACAACGCCGACTCACCGTGTGCGACAAGGCCAACATTCTCAACAGCTACGCGTTTTTTCGAAAGGTGTGCAACGAGGTGGCGCAAGCGTTTCCCGATGTGGAAATGGATTACGCCTACGCCGACGCCATCACGGTGCACATGCTCAAGAAACCAGATTTTTACGATGTGATCGTGGCCGAAAACATGTTTGGCGACATCATTTCCGATTTGGGTGCGGGCACCGTGGGCGGTTTGGGTGTGGCCTCATCAGCAGAGCTGGGTGAACACCACGGCTTGTTCCAAGGGGCCCATGGCTCAGCCCCCGATATCGCTGACCTTGACGCTGCCAGCCCCGTTGCCACCATGCTGTCCGCTGCGCTCATGTTGCGCTGGCTGGGCAGTCGCCATGAAGACGCCAGCCTCGTCACCGATGCCAAGCGCATCGAATCTGCGGTTGAAGAGGTGCTGGCCAAAGGTGACACTGTGCCCGCCGACCAAGGCGGTACGGCGCGTTGCAGCGAGTTCACCCACGCGGTTTTGCGGCAACTGGGCTGACCTCTCAGCCTGCGGGCTTGGCCGTTAGGGCCAACCGGCTGAAAACCAGAGACCTACCTTCGGGTAAGTCTCTATTTTTGGGCCCAAGCAACTCGTCATACCATCAGACCAGTTACTTTTTGAAAGCATTCATGACCTCCATCGCATTGTTTGGAGCCGGCGGAAAAATGGGCGCCCGGCTCGCCAAAAACCTCCAAGGCTCACCGTTTGAAATTCGCCATGTCGAAGTCAGCGAGGCTGGCCAAAAACGTTTGAAAGACGAATTGGGCATCACCTGCTGCAGCGTGGACGACGCTTTGAAGGGTGTTGACGCCGTCATCTTGGCCGTGCCAGACACCTTGATCGCACGCATCTCTGCCGACATTTCTCCCAAACTCGCCGCAGGCACCATGGTTATCACGCTCGATGCGGCTGCGCCATTTGCAGGCCATTTGCCCAAGCGCGATGACCTGGTGTATTTCGTCACCCACCCCTGCCACCCCAACATCTTCAACCCGCAAGTGCATGTAGAGGGCTCGCCCGACTACTTCGGTGGCGTGCGTGCACCACAGTCAATCGTCAATGCTTTGATGCAAGGGCCAGAGGAAGCGTATGCCTTGGGCGAATCGATTGCCAAACTGATTTACCAACCCATTGAACGTTCTTACCGCGTGACGGTCGAACAAATGGCGTTGCTCGAACCCGGTTTGTCTGAAACCGTGTGTGCCACCCTGCTCGATGTCATGCGTGAAGCGATGGACGAAGTGGTCGCACGCGGCGTGCCTGCTGATGCAGCACGCGACTTTTTGTTGGGTCACATGACCATCTTGGCAGCCGTGATCTTCAAACAAATTCCCGGTCAATTCTCAGACGCTTGCAACAAAGCCATCACCTTTGGCAAGCCGCGTTTGATGCGTGACGATTGGAAAAAAATCTTCGATCACGCAGAAATTTCTGACAGCATTCAACGCATCACTTAAGTCGTTTTCACCCAACCCATCACAACCACCACAACAGGAGACATTCATGAAAAAAAATTGGAAATTGGCAGCTACCGCTGTCTGCGTCGCCATCGGCTCGATGGGCGCTTCAGTGCAAGCCCAAACCATTTTGAAAATTGGCTACACACCTGCAGCCACTTCGCACTACGGCGTAGGCTCCACCGTGTTGTGTGACGAAATTGAAAAAGGCACGCAAGGTCGCTACAAGTGCCAACAATTCCCCTCGGGTTCGTTGGGCGGTGAGCGCGAGATGATCGAAGCGGTGCAACTGGGCACACTCGACATCGTCAACACATCGACTGGCCCTGTGGGCAACTTTGTGCCTGAAGTGAAAATTGTGGACATCCCATTCTTGTTCCGCGATTACGACCACGCACGCCATTACCTCGACAGCCCAGCAGGTCAAGAGCTGCTCACCAAGTTTCCTGCCAAAGGTTTGGTGGCTTTGGCTTGGACCGAAAACGGTTTTCGCCACATGACCAACAGCAAGCGCCCCATCGTCAAACCCACTGACGCTGCCGGTTTGAAAATGCGCACCATGGAAAACAAAGTGCACATGGACGGCTACCGCGCATTTGGTATTCAACCCACACCCATGGCATTTCCTGAAGTGTTTGGCGCGTTGCAACAAGGCACTGTGGATGGTCAAGAAAACCCCATTCCAGTGATCTTGGCTTCGAAGTTCTCGCAAGTGCAAAAACACTTGTCGCTGACCGGCCATGTTTACTCGCCTGCGTTGTACCTCACCTCACCACGCGTGATGAACAAACTCAGCGAAGCGGATAAAAAAGTGTTTTACGAAGCTGCGAAAAAAGCCACTGTGGCACAACGCAAAAAAGTCAATGAAGACGAAGACAACGGCATTGCCCAATTGGAAAAAGAAGGCATGAGCGTGGTGCGTAAAGTGGACGGCGCGGCCTTCCGTGCATCGTTGGCACCTGCGATGGCTTCTTATGTCAAAGAATTTGGCGCTGACAACATTCGCAAAATCCAAGAGTTCAAATAAATTTGTTTGACCCTCATCGGCCTGTGCGGGTTGCCCTGCACAGGCCTTTTTTCACAAATGAAACGAGCCATTGAATGACTGAAAGAATTGTGGCCACCTATTGGCTTGAAACAGGCGACGACCCCATGCGCGCCGCCGAGGTCATTGCGGGTGAACAGTCGAGCGGCACTTTCCTCAAACTGGCCGCAGAAACACCCGAGTTGAAAGAGCGTTCTGGCGCGCGGGTGGAATCGTTAGACATTCTTGAAGTGGTCGATGCACCCAGTTTGCCCGGCGGCATGAAGTCTGCGCGTTACACACGCTGTTTGCTGACCCTCTCGTGGCCACTTGCCAATCTGGGGCCGTGTTTGCCCACACTGATGGCCACCATCGCAGGCAATTTGTTTGAACTGCGTCAAGTCTCGGGCTTGCGTTTGCTCTCGCTCACTTTGCCAGATGCATTCGCCAAAGCTTACCCTGGTCCTGCTTTTGGCATGGCAGGTACGCGTGCCTTGAGTGGTGTGCAACATGGCCCATTGATTGGCACCATCATCAAACCCAGCGTGGGTTTGAACCCGCAAGAAACAGCAGAACAAGTCAAGCTGTTGGTGGACGGTGGCATTGACTTCATCAAAGACGATGAACTGCAAGCCGATGGTCCACACTGCCCGTTTGAAGAACGTGTCACCGCAGTGATGCGTGTGGTCAACGACGCCGCACAACGCACGGGCCGCAAAACCATGGTGGCCTTCAACATCACCGGTGAGTTAGACCAAATGAAACACCGCCACGATTGGGTGGTGCGCCACGGTGGCACCTGCGTGATGGTCTGCGTCAACGCCATAGGTTTGGTGGGCATGACCGCCCTGCGCCGTCACAGCACCCTGCCCATTCATGCGCATCGCGCCGGTTGGGGCTACCTCAGCCGCAGCCCCGCTTTGGGATGGGACTTTTCTGCCTGGCAACCTTTTTGGCGTTTGGCAGGTGCTGACCATTTGCATGTGAACGGTCTGCGCAACAAATTCAGCGAACCCGACGATGTTGTCATCGCTGCTGCGCGTTCGGTCATTCAACCCTTGTTCAAAGAACACCCCATGCAAGCCGTGCCTGTGTTCAGTTCGGCGCAAACAGGTTTGCAAGCTCACGACACCTTTCACGCACTGGGCAATGCCGACTTGATTTGCACCGCAGGCGGTGGCATTTTTGGTCACCCACAAGGCGTGTCTGCTGGTGTGTCTGCCTTGCGTGAAGCATGGGATGCCGCACAAGCAAGTGTTGATTTACACACCTACGCCGCCACACGCCCTGCCCTCCAAAGCGCGTTGGGTTTTTGGTGAGTCACGCATGAGCAACAACACACCCTCTCAAGGTTTGCCCGATGGTCTGTGGTTGACCTATTACGGCGACGACTTCACTGGCTCAACCGATGTGCTCGAAGCCTTCACCGCAGCAGGTGTGCCCACCGTGCTGTTTTTGCAACCACCCAAGCCGCAAGACTTAGCAAGATTTCCGCAAGCGCGTTGTGTGGGTCTCGCCGGTCAATCGCGTGGCAAAAGCCCTGCCTGGATGCGCGATGTGTTGCCCGAAGCGTTTCGCAGTTTGGCGTCCCTCGGTGCACCGATCGTGCAATACAAAGTGTGCTCCACCTTCGATTCGTCGCCCGAAGTCGGCTCCATCGGCCAAGCAATTGACCTTGGTGTGAAGTACAGCCAAGCAAAGTGGTCGCCCATGGTGGTGGGCGCACCGCGTTTGCAGCGCTACCAAGTGTTTGGTCATTTGTTTGCGGCGGCTCAGGGTGAGGTGTGGCGCATTGACCGCCACCCCACCATGTCGCGTCACCCTGTCACGCCCATGCATGAAAGCGATTTGCGTTTGCATTTGTCACAGCAAACAACGCGCCGCATTGGTTTGGTCAACTTGGCACAAATGACGCAAGGACAAGGCGACACCGCTCTGCAAGCGTTGCAAGGCGACGATCAACCGGTGGTCATGCTCGATGTGGCCGATGCACTCTCGCAACGCGAAGCCGGTCGCCTCATTTGGCAGCAGCGCGCGCAAGGCATGTTCAGCGCCTCATCTTCAGGCTTGCAATACGCATTGGCCGAATACTGGCGCAGCCAAGGTTGGTTACCCGCCACACCTTCTTTGCCCCAAGCGCATGCGGTGCCTTGCATTGCGGTGGTCAGCGGCAGTTGTTCACCCATGAGCGGCGCACAAATTGAATGGGCCGAGCAAAACGGTTTTGCCACGCACCGCTTGCAAGTTCAAACTTGCTTAGACCCAACACAAACGGAAGCAGAAATTGAACGCTTGGTCTCGCTGTGCGTGCAAGCCATCAGCCGCAACCAATCGCCTGTGGTGTATTCGGCCAAAGGGCCTGACGACCCAGCCGTGATGAAGTTTGACGCACAGGCCAATGAACGCATTGGTTTGGCCTTGGCTGAAATCATGCAACGCCTGCTCGATCGCACCTCGGTGCGTCGCATCGTGGTGGCCGGTGGTGACAGTTCAGGCGCGGTGGCCAGCCACTTAGGCATCCAAGCCTTCACGGTGGCCGCAGGCATGGCACCGGGTGTGCCGTTGTGTCGCGCTTGGTCCGATAATCCTCGCCGTGATGGTCTGGAAATCGCCCTCAAGGGCGGGCAACTCGGCGCCGTGTCTTTTTACGGCGATGTGCGTTCAGGCCACGCTGTTTAAACACCTATGCAAGTTCAGCCCATTCAACGCCGCAAACTCTACCAAGAGGTGCTCGATCGCCTCATGGCCCGCATCGAGTCCGGCGAAATCGCACCGGGCGATCAACTGCCCTCTGAGCGCGAGTTGATGGAAATGTATGCCGTTGGTCGCGTGGCGGTGCGTGAAGCGCTGCAAGAGTTGGCGCGCTCTGGCATTGTGGAAATTTCACACGGCGAACGCGCACGCGTGGTCGTGCCCACGGCCAGTTTGTTGATCGAACAAATCGCTGGTGGTGCACGCCATTTGTTGCGCATACAACCCGAAACCTTAGAGCACCTGAAAGAAGCACGCTTGTTTTTAGAAGTGGGCATGGTGCGCTTGGCCGCCGAAAAAGCCACACCACAAGATGTACAGCGCTTGCGTGAAAGGTTAAAAGAACACGAGGCCTCACTCGCCTCACTCGATCAATTTTTAGAACGCGACATGGCCTTTCATCGCGAAATTGCACGCATCAGCGGCAACCCGATTTTTCCCGCCATCGTCGAAGCATTGTTTGGTTGGGCCAGCGCGTATTACCAAACCATCGTGCGCGCACCCGGCGCAGAGTCGCTCACTTTGGCTGAACACCAACGCATCATCGACGCCATCGCCAGCGGTCAACCTGATGCGGCGGCAAAAGCAATGTCTGATCACCTCACGCGCGCCAATGCGTTGTACAACAACCTGACGGCGGGCGCTGCGTCTTAGAGCCTTACTTTGGCTCAACGAAGATTGGCATCCAAAAACCGTTTTGATTCACGCATGGCTTGCTCTGTGACCAAAGGGTTGAACTCAATCCAATGCCTTGTTCCATTCACATCTGGCAAGGCCGATCCGGTGAACCCGGTATCAAAACCATGTGTTGCGTTTTCATAAAAGAAAAATTCAGATTCTGTTTTCCAACCTCTTGCCAGGTTTTTGCAAAGCGATGCCAGCGTCCACTGATCGCGTCCTGCTGTGTGCATTTGTATTGGAATTGCAGGTTTGTCGGATATCAAATACTGATCGCAGCCGGGATACAAGGCAACTCCTGCGGAGATCACTTGTGTTCCAAAATTTCTCTCAACATACGATGTTGCTGCTGAGTAAATGACAGCACTGCCACCGTGACTGAATCCAACCACGCCAACCTTTTGCGTTGCCCAAGGTTGCAATTGAATCCACTTAGCAACATCGTAAGCGTCCTTGCTTCGCTGCTCTGGTGTTGCAATCAATATTGGTTTGTTACAAATTTGTTTGGCACCGCGGGCACTGATGGAATCCACAATTACCGCGTTGTACCCCCAAGCGTTCAGTTGTGAAGCCCATTTGTTCATATGAATTGAGTCTGGACCATTACAGCCATGCAAAAGGATGACTGTTGGTGATTTTTTATTCTCTAAAACATGCAGCTGAGTGTTCAACTCCACTGGCTTACGATTGTGCAACTCGATCACCGAAACTTTTTGCGAGGTAGCAAGGCATCCCGTAAGACCTATCAACATGAGCGAGAGCGCAAACCACTTAAACACATCAACTTGGCATAAGCGCCCCATGAACCTGCGTAACTGCATAAACGCCTCCCTTAAATAATTTTGGCATAGCCCTAAGATTGGGCTTAATCAGCATTTCAGGGCTGCTTGCTCCATCTCAAAAAAGGCTTCCCTCCAGTTCAAAACCCGCCATTTTTTTGTTATACTGCGTGGCTGTGAGAAACGAGCAATCGTTTTCCCCACCGAACATTCCTCAATAGCTCAGTCGGTAGAGCGCCGGACTGTTAATCCGTAGGTCCCTGGTTCGAGCCCAGGTTGAGGAGCCAAATTTCTAGCGTATCTATTGAGTTTCAGCGAAAGCAGACACTAACTTAGATGCTTAAAAGTTGAGCAAAGTATCTAACCAACGAGTTAGATACTTTTTGGACCAAAAAGACGAAGCCCACAACACGCAAGTGCTGTGGGTTTTTTCTTGCTCTAAGCGCTACCCTACACCCAACAAAAATTCGATTCAAAACCGTTTTATGCGTAAAAGCGAACTCTAGGCAGAGGCTGCGGAAGACAACACTCTATAGACAGACGCCCTGCTCACTTGGAACTGCAGCACGAGGTCAGCGACGGAAACACCACTTTCTCGTTTTGAACGAATTTCACTGATTTGCTCTGAACTTAGTGCGCACTTTCGACCAAATTTAACGCCCTTTCTTTTAGCGTGTTCAATGCCTTGCATCTGACGGTCTTTGCGCAGGTCGTTTTCAAAAGTCGCAATGGCACCCAGCATCGTGAATAACAACATCCCAGTGGCAGTGGAGGTATCAATCTGTTGATCCAAGACGACAAGTTTGACTTTTTTGTCCTCAAGTCGCTGCATGATGTTGAGTAAATCTCTGGTTGACCTTGCAAGGCGGTCTAACTTTGTGATTACCAGTGAATCACCATACTGAATATGTCGAAGGCATTGCTGCAGCTGCCTTCTTTCGTCAGTTCTAGCTGACTTTTTTTCTTGAAAAATCTTGTCGCAATGATTCAGCTTTTCTAGCTGAATTTCCAATGATTGACCATAAGACGAAACTCTTGCGTAGCCAATAAAAGCCATACAAAACCACTCCAAAAACTATCCAGACTATGTGCGAGTGGAAGATGAACAAGTCTTGACAGCACTTGTCATCACAGTCATGCATTTCTCAAAAAGTAAACTCTTTGAGAATGGCTCTAACACTCCATTCAAGCGATTTCCTCCAACTATAATGAACCTTAAAGTTTTCTTTTATAGTATTGAATCCGACATTTCTTATTGCCTTGACAATTTGCATAAATGTTTACAAAATGAAACTAAAGAAAGGGTTTCAGGATGAAAAACATCAAGCTTATTTGCACATTTGCGATTACTTCTTTACTTGCGGCATGCGGTGGCGGTGGCGGTGGCGGTGGCTCAACTGGAGCTACAAACACATCTCTAACTGTGTCCGGCGTTGCTGCAACAGGTGCAGCTATCTCAGGCGGAGCAGTTGAAGCAAAATGTGTCGCGGCACCAAATAGCGCTGCCACCACAAGCACAGTAACTGGATCAGCAACAACGAATGCCGATGGAAGTTACTCATTGTCGGTTTCAAATGCAGCACAGCCCTGCATACTCAAAGCAACTGATCCTGTCTCTAAATTAGAACTGCATTCATTACTTGATGCAGGCTCAACAACTGCAAACATTACGCCAATAACTAATCTTGTTGTTGCAAATGCAGTGGGCGATGATCCAACAACTGCCTTTTCAAATTTTTCGCAAACGCATCAACAAAAAATTACATCTAGCAATATCACTACTGCAGTTGCCAATATCAAAGCTCTAACTGCTGAATTAGGGACAGATGCTGATATGTCATCGGTTGACATCATGAAAGGCAACTTTACCCCTGCGACAGCCAATGCTGCGGGCGATGCAAGCGATAAGAAAATTGATGCATTGATGGCTGCATTGGCTGCTTCAGATAAGACTATTGCTGAACTATCAGCTCAGCTGAAAGCCGTTACCAACACCACAGGTGCGGCAACTACTCTGAATTCTGTCGTAGGCTCTGCTAAATATTCTTTAGAAAGCTGTCCATACGCAAGAAGTGGTGATGTATGGGTGCTTGATTTCATCGGTACTGCGCCCGCATCCTTCAATGTCAACTTCAATACGATGGTTTTGACGAAGCTGGCAGACAACACTACATCTGCTATAAATTTCAAGCGTAATTCTGCCAATGCCGTTGTTCCATGTGCATTTACAGCAACTGTTGGTGGTGCATCAGTGGAATTTAGGGTTTCTGAAAGTGGCATTGGAGCATGGACCCAAGCAAATGATTTTGGTATCACGGTTCCTGTTCAGAAGAGTAATGCATTGAACAAAGCCGGCTTTATCGGCTCCTACCCCACAATGGCTTTCCTACGGGAAAAAACATTGGGATATAGAGATGCAATGCCATTCAATTTTGTGGTTGATTCAAACGGTGAGATGAATGGTTACACCTGCGATTTAACAAAGTCAAAGCCAGATTGCTTGACTGCAACCACTGCATCGGGTGACAAAACCACTTGCACAGCACAGTCAAATGGAACTCTGTCTTGCACATCTCCCGCCGGCTTATCTGCCACAGCAATTTTGTATCTAACAGGCAATCAGGCTACGATGTTCATGGCTGTTACAAATATGTCTAGTGGCATTTATAGATTCGGCGGACTAATGGTTATGAATAAGGCGCCAACGATGCAATTACCTAAAGCTGGAGACACTCAAGCTGCGGGCTATGGTTGGTATACCGGAGTAGATAACGGCAGCAATACGGTAGTTGCCGGCTTAACATCGGCAATAAAAATTGAGACCGTTGATTCAAGCAATAACTCTTACACATCCTCAAGTAATGGAACAACAACGACAGTTACAAGTTACCTTGACACGCCTGCTAAAGGATTTGGATTTCTGACACTAAGCACCGGACATAAGTCTGTGGCAATTGGATCTCCGTCTGGGTGGTCAATTCAGTCAATTAAATCACCAACCGGAACAACATATGACGGTTGGATAGTTGGCATAAGAGGTAAAAGATAATTAATTCTTGACCTCCTCCAAGGTCCTGCTAATCTCCTATGTAGTTAAGTCTACATAGGAGATTTTTTTATGAAGCGTGTATGCGCTTATGTGCGTGTCTCAACAGCAACGCAGGACACTGGCTCTCAGTTACTAGCAATCAAACAATCAATAGAACGCTCTGGTGATTTGCTCGTTGAGGTCTATTCTGACGAAGGAATCTCTGGCGCTAAAGGTCGTGAACAGCGTCCTGCACTTGACCAGATGCTTAAAGATGCTGGCGCTGGTAAGTTCGATAAGGTCGTTTGCTTTGATATCACGAGACTTGGTCGCTCATTACCAGATTTGCTTGAGACGATGAAAGCACTTCAAGTTGCTGATGTTGACTTGCAGTTGCTACAGAACAATCTAGACACATCAACAAACGGTGGTCGTCTTATGTTCTCAATCTTTGGTGCTATCGGCGAGTTTGAGCGCACATTGATTCGTGAGCGTGTAGTCGCTGGTCTGGCAAAGGCTAAAGCGAACAATGTGAAACTGGGTAGACCTACGACTATCAACTCAAGCGTTAAGACTGCTGTTCTAGAGTTGAAGGCGAAAGGTATGGGTCCAAAGCGAATCTGCTCTTTGCTGAAAATCGGCTGCTATTCTTACTACAAGATAGTGCGTGAGGCTGATGCTGAGATGGCTGCAACAGCCTGACGAATTCTGCAAATAAGTGTTTTAGAAATTTTTCTGAAATGCTTTATTGAGGTCATTTCAGAACTGCATTTGAGTAGTAAATCGTGACTTTTATGCAGATGGTTTACAGAACCACATCGCTACGCTCAAAATGATTTACAAGTTACGCCAACTGTTTCAAAGTTGTTCACGGAAGGCGCTAATGGCGAAACGCAGTCCAAATCCAGTAGATGATATAAAAAAATATTGCTCCAAATACTATCATTTCGAGAGTCTGTCGCTCACTATGTTCTTGCAGGCGGTTATAAAGTTTTTCTGCCGACAATCGTTCATACTCTAAATCCTCTATTTTTCTTGCTTCATATTTTTTTATCTCAGCATTTATGATACCAGTTGGTATTCTCGAAACGCAATAAGGACAAATTGTTGCGTCAATTTTTATGTTTTCCTTGCAAAAATTGCAGGCGTATTCATTAATAGGGCGAATCCGGGAAGTAAGTGCCGCTTCTTCAAAGTTGTCACATAAACAACTAGGAGAGGGATCGGTTGCTCTAACTTCTTTATAGCAATTCCTACAATGAATTCGCAAGTAGTTATCGTCAAATTCATTCATAAGTTGAATTATCTAATTAGTTTAAATTATTGCTAGATTATTAACATAATCAAATTTTTTGCTTCTATTATTATAATTCAGAAAAAGCAATTTGGGACAGGTCTAAAAATCGTCAGCATTTAATTTCTAACACCACAACAGCAACATCACGCTTTGATGCAAGTTGCTTCTTGATGCTTGCGCTCAACTTCATCAGGTCTGTTGAAACAATATTGGTCTTCGTGTTCGGCGACAGCGTCACATGATGCAATGACTGCTTTTTGAGTGATTCAAGTTCTTTGCTGTTCATGGCTTAGCGCATCCATGCTGGTATTGATGGATTGCTGAACTCTTGCAGATGCTTCGTCAAAATATGGCGAGCAAGTGATGAGGTCTTGAGACCGTTTTGTTGTGCAATTTGTGTCAACTTTTGCTCAAACTGCTTGCTGACACGCAGGTGAAGCGACTGGTCTAGCGTTGGCTTTGATGTGTTCATGAGGTGATTCCTTTTCGTTGTATTTATTCTTTGGAATTGGTAGTGCGCTTGCAGTAGCAATTTGTCTCACTTGGGCATTGACCAATAAATTAATTTTCATCAAAATAAACTCGTATCAACTTAAGGAGTGCAGTATGTCTGGTGACCAAGCCAAATCAGTTTTATCTTTTTATGTGATTCCTGGTAAGTTTTTTCTTAAGCTGAATTTCAAAGCAATTTGGGAAGACTTCGTGGATGCACCCAACAGTGCAAGGTGCACGAATGTCTTCCACTTTGACATGACAACTGATGAGCTTATGAATATGCTCAGAAATAGAGACTTTTCATCTGAACTCTTAAATGACATACGAGTGGAATCAGATTCGGGTTCAAATGTAGTTTTTATTAGTCCTGTTAAGGGTGCTCCATTGGATGGTTTTTTTATCCATGAACTTTTGAATGATTAACAGGGAGCTGAGGAATCTATATTTCTAACTGATAAGTGGTGCTCATTAAGTTTCTTGAGTTCTTCTAGCACCACTTCTGGTGTATCAATCGCTCGTTGCGACCACATCTCTTCAGTCTCTAGCACTGGTATTTCTGGTAACTGGTTCATATCTTGTATTCATCTTCGCTTACACTCAGATGTCTCGCTTCGCTCGTTGCTCTTCTTTTATATTTAATTGATGCTTGCATGATTTACAGCAGTTCACTCAGATGCTTGCTGAAGTGCATGAGCTGAGTGCTGTGCTGAGATTCGAATACCTGTATTGGCAAACTCATTACTACAGCGTTTTGTCTGGTATGAGCTGTATGGCTTGGTATTTCTAGGCTTGAGAGACTGAAAAACTCATTACTACAGGTCAAATCGGCAGTCTTGGAGCTTCAGCATTGGTAAGAATGGAAGCACTTTCTGCCGCTTTCTTGGGGCTGCTTGACGCTTGGACCATGTAGCCAAGACGGTTACGGCTCAGATTCATCATGGCGTCAATAGTCTGAGCAAGGCAAATGATTTCAGCTTTAGTCAGCGACAGCACAGATTCAATGCCATCTTCGGTGTGTTCTTGGCGCAACGATTTGTTACGGCGCCAGTTTTTTTGAACCCACTCATCTTCGGAGAGAACATCATCGTTCTCAAATGCAAGTTTGTATTGAAGATATGCTTTTCCTGCAAACCAATCGTTACCACCTTTTGTAATGTAGCGAGCGATATCTTTCAGATTTGCATTCAGCGTCTTTTTCTTACCTGCGAACTGTTTGGCGATGGACTTGAACAGTATCTGTCTGTCAACTTTTGACCAGATGCGCTTGTTGTTTACTTTGAAGTTTTTTAGAAGTGATTCGAATTCTCGAAATCTGTCTTCGTTACTTGCGAACACAACGCCATGAAAGTGTAGTAAAAAATGCGAGGCGTGTGCTCTCTCAGATTTCTTGAGTTGTTTCGAAAGCAACTGGCATGCATCATATTTACGCTTTTCGCTTACGCCGTTCTCAGTTTGAACTTTGTGCATTAACTCAAGCGATACAACTTCAATTTCTATAGCGCCAGCACACCAGATACCTTTGCTTTGATAGATTGCACATTCAAGTAGTTGCTTGAATCTTTTGACTTCAGCGACTGTCTTTTCAACATCTAACACCTCAACGCTATGAAGTAGCGTCAAGAATCTACAGCGTTGAGTAACGGCGCTTTCTTTGTTTTTGACGATTGGCGATAAAGACTTTTTTAATGCATCGGCTTTAGCGATGAACTTAGTAGACATTCGCTCAGCATGCTCTGCGTGAACTTTCTCATCAAGAAGTGTTCTGGTCGCAAGTTGGAAATCGCTGGTTAAAGCAAGTGCTTTTCGCAACTTCACTTTGTTCCAAGTACCAATGTCATATCTCGCATTTGAGTATTCGTTCAAAAGCGCAAGCATCGCATTGTTTGATGCTTTAGTCAGGCGCTCTTTGAATTGCTTTGTCGTCATACGATTATTTATGCGTCAATGTTCTACAAAGCGGCTGCTTCAAAATTTTTTATCTACCAACTTGCAGTGACCAACCTCTTCTTGTTGCTGAAGTCTGCCGTAGGCAAGCAATGTCAAGTTTGCTTTATAAGTTCCAGAGTACCTATCTATTTCGTAGTTGGCGACTGGAACATAGAGGTCTTTTTCATGCTCATAGAATCCTGACCCAGTCCCAGAAAACTTTTTTTCACTTAACTTTGGATGGTAATTATCTAACTTTGAAAGTGCTCCTGCGATACCCCCCTCTAAAACACCTGTAATTTGATTTATTCTTAAAGTCAGTTTCTTTTTTGTTTCGGCTGTGCCTACTCCTGTCGTTGTCAGACTGGTTACGACATCGCATTCAAGTTGAATATCTTGTGCGAAAATATTAGTAGAGCTTAAAAATATAGCTGTTATTAGATATTTTCGAAATGCACTGTAACTGCTCCCAATACAAATTTTTATCATTTATCAAAATCACTTTCTTGATTAAAAAACATCTATGAATGTCCACCAGCGATTTTTGAGCGTCACTGGCATCTAGCCATTTATAGACTTGGTTTTGCGTTTAGAACGGGGTTTTACGGCTTTTGGAGCGGCTTTCGCAGTCGCTTTCTTGGCTTCTTTGACAGGCAAGTCTGATTTTTTTGCTGAAACTGCTTTTTTGACTGGTTTGGGCAAGAAGCCATGTAACTGTCGTCTCACATGCTCTGTAGTTAAGTGGGCAGCATAGAAGCGGTCAATCATCTGCTGACTGGTTCGAGCATTTCTTGCCAGCGTCAAGGTGTTTACATCGCCCTTGATGAGACGAAGCATGATGGCTGTATGACGCAATGAGTAAAGTGTCAGATTCTTTCCTGTTTCAACATTGATTTGAGATTCTTTCAAAATTTCACGGAACTGACGGGCAATGACAGCCATGGCTGTATCCCTGTTCTTGTATGTCGGGAAAAATATGTAGTCATCAGGCTTATGAGGTTGCTCAAACTCTTCGTGAACTTCACAAAGTTGTCTATAGATGCCCACTGTGGCTGGCATGGCTTGGACTTCGGTGGCAGTTGTTTTGGTCGCTGGGTGAGAAAGAGTCACCCATTCCTCCCCCTCCTCTATTCTTGGCTTGACATGCTTGTGCTTGATGACACGCAGGTCGGACGGTCGAATGAATGAGTTGACCATGAACTGAATCAGAAACTTCATCTCAAGCGTGAGGAGCACTCCACGCACTTCAATTTTGGACTCTGCAAGACGCTCGGCTGCGGCTACGAGTTCTTTGTATTCTTCAAAGGTGAAATAGTCACGCTTTTGCTCAGTCTGGAGGCTACCTGCGACTTTGGGGAAAAGCGGCATCTTTTGCATCAGGTCATTGGCAACAGCAAACTTCATGATTTTTCGCAACACAACGATGTAGTGCTTTTGCGTGGCGGGTGATAAGCCTCGCTTGACAAGTTGGCTCAGGAACTGGCTGATTTGTGCGTTGGAGATGGTGGTTATGTCTTGTTCATTGAAGAACTGGAGGATGCCGTTTTCGAAGCGGGAGTTGTCGTTGTCGTAGGCGCTTTTGCGTTGGTTATCTTGGATTGATGCAAGGTATTGACGGGCAACATAGGCGAAGGCTTGTGATTTCTTGCCTGTGTGACCGATGTAGGTCTTGGCGAGGACTTGTTCGTAGAAGGAAACGGCGAACTTTTTGGCTTGTGCGATATCGGTTGTTTTGGTAGTCTTGGTGAAGTATTTGCCGTTGTAGAAGACACGAGCCCAGTAGAACTTTGAGGACGGCGTGAGGTAGACGACTAACTTTTTGGGGTAGTTAGTGATGGTCTGGATGGATGATGGGATGGCGACTGTTTTGCCCATACTAGAGCATACAACGAGAGGCTAAAAAGTTAGATACTCACTTAGATACTTTTGGAATTAAGGTCTTGAAAACCGCATAAAATAAAGATATAATGAAAAGTTCCTCGGATTAAATCGAACTGTTAATCCGTAGGTCCCTGGTTCGAGCCCAGGTTGAGGAGCCAAATTAAAGAAGCCCCACGCAGAAATGCTTGGGGCTTTTTGTATTTAGCCGACCATTGCTCTTGGCGCTAGTTTGGGATTGTTTTTGAATTTCATTTCCGCAGCCCAAAGATCCAAGGCTTCTTGCATACGAAGCCAGCTTTCAGGCGTCCCCCCTACTGCTCTGGCAATTCGAATAGCCATTTCTGCTGTCACCGATTTTTTTTCATGCAACAAATCTGACACGGTTTGTCTACTCACCATCAAACGAGTGGCGAATTCAGTTTGCGTCCAGCCAATCTCTGGCAACACATCCTCCCGAAGGACGGCTCCTGGGTGCGTTGGTTTGCGATTTGGATTGCGTAAAGACCTCATCAGTGATAGTCCTCCAAGTTAATGTTGCTGGCATCTTCGCCAATGAATTCGAATGTGATTCGCCAGTTATCCGCCAAGACCTTATGAATGCTTCTCTCCCTTCAGTGAATCAATGTCATGCCCGCATGCTTGGCGGCACGAGCATCAAAAGTCATGATCTCAGAGCACCCCGCACCTGAGGCAGTGCGCTCGATCAGGCAGTCTGCGAAGTCAGCCTTACCACCATCAAAGACGCGCAGAGCACGCAACACCTGGTCAGCTCGATCCACCACAATTTGTTTGGCACGCAGTAAGGACTCAAGAGCCTCTTTCACCTGCGAGCCTGTCAGGTCATAGCAAGTAGTGAGCACCCAATAAAGCTCAACCACCGTGACGAGCGAGATGAAGCCGGGGTGGTCGGCATCCAATGACTCGATCAAGGCTGAGGCCTTGGAAGACTGCTTTGCATCGTCTTGCATGATGTAGCGCACCAGGACATTTGTATCGAGACCGATCATCGTGCGCTGGCTCCGCGTTTGGCGATGGCTTTGTTCATGTCATCAATCGAGACCTTCATGGTCGGCTTGCCGAACATGCCTTTAAGTTCCGTAATGCTGCGGTTGGCCGCCACGAACTCGAATCGATCAGGTGCAATTTGCACGAACTCGACCCGATCCCCAGCATCCACTTTGAGTGCGTTACGCACTTCAGCAGGAATGGTGATCTGTCCTTTGGTCGTCAGTGTTGCGGTGGTCATAGGTCAATTCCTTTTCCTTACTTTAAAGTAAGGATTTTTGATTGTCAACAGATTTACAATACAAATTTATTCATATCGCCCTGGCCACAATGTCAGCAAGCTTTACCGGGTCTTGCTATCGCCTAAGTCGCGCTAGCCAACACCCCAGGCAGAAATGCTTGGGGCTTTTTGCATGCATCGCTAACGAGGACTGCGTCAGGAGGCGTAGCTTTCCAATTTGGATTACCTA
>JBEGOM010000029.1:0-26379 GCA_041181985.1 Pseudomonadota bacterium
TGCGTTTGGGCATTGCCGCTGCTGCGGCTGTCATGGCGCACGAAGTGCCTCACCATGTTGGCGATTTGGTGGTATTGCGACAAACTTTGAGCAACCCGCGTGGCGCTTTGTTCAAACTGTCATTGGCGGGAAGCGTGACAGCCTTGGGCGGCGTGGTGGGCTATGTGTTGGTCGGTGCTATGCACGACTATTTGCCTTTTTTCTTGGTGGTCGCTGCCAGCAGCTTCATTTATGTGGCGCTCGCTGACTTGATTCCCCAATTGCAAAAACGCTTGAGCCCAAGTGCCACCGCCGCGCAAGTGGCTTGGCTTTTTTCAGGCATTGTGTTGGTGGCTGCGCTGGGTGAATGGGTGCAGCACTGATGGCAGTTTGAAGATTCGGTTGATGGCGAATATCTAGTTCAAGACTTTTCGCAAGGCAAACCAGGTGTGTTGCACCATTCGCTCCAACTGCCAGCATATAGGGCGGTGCGACCCAAGCCAGCCACTTCCATCGCCAGCACATTGGGCACTGCGCTGACACCACTGCCACAATGGTGCACCACGGTAGCGGCATCACGCGAACCTAACAGTGCTTGAAACTCTTCACGCAACTGCGCAGCAGGTTTGAAAAAACCTTGCTCGTTCAAATTGGTGTTGAACGGGCGGTTGAGTGCACCTGGGATGTGACCTGCAACAGGGTCTAGCGGTTCCACCTCGCCACGAAAACGCGGCGCACCGCGCGCATCCACCAAGGTTTGTTGACCGTCTTTCAAATGCGAAGCCACGGTGTGTGTGTCTAACAAACGCATCAGCGGCTCTTTCAACGCAAAGTGGCCTTTGGCGGAGGGTACTTCAGCGCCTGTAGTGGTGGTACCACCTGCGCTGACCCAAGCTTGCAAACCACCATCGAGCACGGCCACGGCATCGTGGCCGCACCACTTGAGCATCCACCACAAACGCCCGCAGTAGTTCACGCCATTGCGGTCGTACACCACCACTTGTGTGTCATTGCTCACACCTACGCTCGCCAACCACTGCGCAAACACTTCGCGTTGCGGCAGGGGGTGTCTGCCACCATTGACGCGCTTGTCGGCATCGTGCGTGGCCAAGTGCGCATCTAAATCGGCGTGCAATGCACCGGCGATGTGTTGTTCCAAATAGTGTTGATGACCCAGCGCAGGTTGCATCAAGTCGAAAGTGCAATCAAACACTTTGACATTTGCGCTGTTGTGCAGTGCTTGAAGTTGTGCAACAGAAATGAGAGTGGTGTACATAAAAAACCTTTTCAACTTTCAATGTTCTTCTGCCGGTGCATTGGGCGCTGCGCGTGCACGCAGCAAGGTGGCCACAATGCCGCTCGCCACAATCAAGGCCATGCCGGCCCAGCCGAGCATGGGAATGTCGTCGCCAAACAAAAACAAACTGTAGAGCGCTGCAAACACAATGCCTGAATACTGCAAGTTGGCCACCACCAAAGTGGCGCCTTGGCTGTAGGCGCGTGTCATGCACAACTGCCCCAACGACGCAAACACACCCACGGGTATCAACCACACAGCGAATTGCCAATCCCATTCGGACACACCTGCAAAGCCCATGCCGATGGCACCTGCCACCAGCGTGCCAATGGCGAAATAAAACACTGTGCGGGTTTCGGATTCACCCACGCGCCCCAAAGCCATGACTTGCATGTAGGCAAATGCAGCTGCAAAGCCTGACAACAAACCGATGAGTCCTGCAAAAATTTGGTTTTGTTCCATGGTGGGACGCAACAACATCACCACGCCTGCAAAACCCGCGATGACGGTCAATGCCAAGGGTCCTTGCGACCAAGGACTTTTGCCTTCTTGTGGTTGCCAGTGGATCAAAGTGCCGCCCACCAAAAATGCCGCTACCCACACACTGCTCATGTAGTTGAGTGTCATGGCCGTGGCCAATGGCAAATGGGCAATCGCATAAAACCATGCGCTCAAGGACAGCGTGCCAATGACGGCACGCCAGATGTGCATGCCCGGGTACCGTGTGCGCAACGATACTTTTTGCTGGCGCGCAATTGCGCCTAAAAACAAGATGCCAATGGCGCCACGGTAAAACACCAACTCAGCTGAGTTGAAATGCGCCGATGCATACTTGATACAAACGCCCATGGTGGCAAAAAAGGCTGCGCCGAGCAGCATCCACAGGGCTTGCATGTTGCGTTACAGATCGAGTTTGTTGCGATACCACTCATGGAAATGCTGCATGCCATCTTCCATCGGGCTTTGGTAAGGGCCGACCTCGTTGTCACCGCGTTGCATGAGTGCCTTACGACCAGCATCCATACGCTCGGCAATTTCGTCGTCTTCAATGCATGTTTCCATGTAAGCGGCTTGCTGTGCTTCTACAAACTCACGCTCAAAGGCCACAATTTCCTCGGGGTAGTAAAACTCCACCATGTTCATTGTTTTGTTTGGGCTGATGGGGTGCAGGGTAGAAACGGTTAGCACATGGGGATACCACTCGACCATGATGTGTGGGTAGTAGGTAAGCCAAATGGCACCACGGTCAGGCAGTTCACCGTTTCGGTATTTCAGCAACATGTCGTGCCAAATTTTGTAGGTCTCTGAACCGGGTTTGCCAAAGCTAGACGACACGCCCACGGTTTGCACCGAGTAGTTTTCTTTGAACTCCCATTTCAAATCGTCACAGGTGACGAAGTGACCGAGGCCCGGGTGGAAGGGGCCAACATGGTAATCCTCGAGATACACCTCGATGAAGGTTTTCCAGTTGTAGTTGCATTCGTGCATTTCCACGCGGTCGAGGGCGAAACCCGTGAAGTCGAGTGCCGCGCGTGGCCCCATGTTGGCCAAGTCGGTTTCGATGTTCAAACCGTTGTCTTCAAACAGCAAGCCGTTCCACTCGCGCAGTTTGTAGTTGTTGAGGTTCAAGCATGGGTCGTGCGAAAAGTGGGGCGCACCAAGCAGCTCACCAGAGGCCGAATAGGTCCAACGGTGTAAGGGGCACACAATGTTGCCGCCTGCTGACGCGGGGCCTTGGCCTTGCAACGAGCCACGGCCTTTGAGCATGACCGCTTGGCGGTGGCGACACACATTGGAGATCAGTTCAACACCTTTGGCGGAGCGCACCAAAGCACGGCCTTCGCCCTCTTGGGGAAGGGCGTAGTAGTCGCCCACATTGGGAACGGCCAGTTGATGCCCCACATAGCGGGGCCCTGGCTGAAAGATGGTCTCCAGCTCGCGCTTGAACAGCGCTTCGTCGAAATAACAGGTAACTGGTAGTTGGCTAGAAGCCTGCTGCAGTTGAAGACTTAAATCAGACATAGATGACCTGACCTAAAGACTCCCCACAGGGAGATGAGTGGAAAAAATCAGCCACATGACTGAGGAAGGGACAGGCATTGTACCCACGGGGTAGCGAAACACCAGTGAAGCAACCTAAAATGGCAGGTTATTTGAATCAATGTCATTCAGAAAGCTTCTCTATGTCCAAGGCCAAGTCCAGTTCCAGTGCGGTTGACGCCACGCCCGCCAGCTATGAAGCGGCCATGCAGGAGCTCGAAGCATTGACTTTGAAAATGGAGTCAGGGCAGCTACCGCTAGATCAATTATTATCAGGTTATGCTCGTGGTGCAGAACTTTTGACCTACTGCCGTGCCCAGTTGGATGCGGTGGAGCAGCAGATCAAGGTATTGGACAACGGTGTATTGAAGACCTGGAATGACGCATGAGCCTGACAACCGAATTCAACTTAGACGCTTGGAGTGACGCCCAACTGCAGCGGGTAGAGCAGGCGTTGACCCGTTGGATCAGCCCTCAAGCGCCCGCCGGTTTGGGCGAAGCCATGCGCTACGCCGTGCTAGACGGTGGCAAACGCTTACGCCCCTTGTTGGTGCTGGCTGCGCGCGAGGCGGTGGCCTCAGGTGTGGCGGACGCCGCGTTAGACGAGGCCGCCCTGCGCGCAGCATGTGCTGCCGAATTGATCCATGCTTATTCGTTGGTGCATGATGACATGCCCTGCATGGACAACGATGTGTTGCGCCGTGGCAAACCTACTGTGCATGTGCAGTTTGGCGAAGCCCAAGCGTTGTTGGCGGGAGACGCCTTGCAAGCTTTGGCGTTTGAGTTGCTCACACCCGATGCATCTGCGATCGACGACCGTGTGCAAGCGCGTTTGTGTCGCTTACTGGCCAAGGCAGCCGGGCACGAGGGCATGGCCGGTGGCCAAGCCATTGATTTGGCCAGCGTGGGGAGCACCCTCACAGAAGACCAATTGCGTCAAATGCACCGATTGAAAACCGGCGCCTTGCTAGAAGCAAGCGTGATGATGGGCTCTGCATGCGGTCAAGCCTCAGCCCAAGCGCTCTCAGGTTTACAAGCTTATGGACAAGCCCTCGGATTGGCCTTTCAAGTGGTGGATGATATTTTGGATGTCACTGCCGACTCTGCCACTCTGGGTAAAACTGCGGGCAAAGACGCTGCCAACGACAAGCCGACTTATGTCTCCTTATTGGGACTCGACAAGGCTCAACATTACGCACAAACTTTGTTAGATGAAGCGCTGCATGCCTTGCATCAATCAGGCTTGTCGCAGACCCATACTTTGCGCGCTTTGGCGCAGCGTGTGGTGAATCGGAACACTTAAACACCATGTCTACTTTGTTGTCCACCATTGAATCGCCTGCCGATGTGCGGGCGTTGTCGCGCACACAACTTGGAACGCTGGCCGACGAATTGCGCACCTACTTACTCAACAGCGTGGCACAAACCGGTGGGCACCTCAGTTCTAACTTGGGCACAGTTGAACTCACTGTTGCTTTGCACTATGTGTTTGACACGCCGCATGACCGTGTGGTGTGGGATGTGGGGCACCAAACCTACCCACACAAAATTTTGACCGGACGGCGTGACCAAATGGCTACCTTGCGTCAGCGCCATGGTTTGAGTGGTTTTCCGCGTCGCGATGAAAGTGAATTCGATGCGTTTGGCACCGCGCATTCATCGACCAGCATTTCTGCGGCTCTGGGTATGGCCGTTGCTGCGCAACAAAAAGGTGAGCATCGTCATGCCATCGCTGTCATCGGCGACGGTGCCATGACCGCTGGCATGGCGTTTGAAGCGCTCAACAACGGCGGTGTGTCTCATGCGCGTTTGTTGGTCATCTTGAACGACAACGACATGTCCATCAGCCCGCCTGTGGGCGCGTTGAACCGCTATTTGGCGCAACTGATGAGCGGTCAGTTTTATGCGGCAGCCAAAAATGTGGGCAAGCAAGTGCTCAAAGGTGCGCCGCCCTTGTTTGAATTGGCCAAGCGTTTTGAAGAACATGCCAAAGGCATGGTGGTGCCAGCCACGCTGTTTGAAAAATTTGGCTTCAACTACATCGGCCCTATTGACGGGCATGATCTCGACTCTCTCATTCCCACGCTGGAGAACCTCAAAAATTTAGAGGGCCCTCAGTTCTTGCATGTGGTCACCAAAAAAGGTCAGGGCTACTCATTGGCTGAGGCCGATCCGGTGGCGTATCACGGCCCAGGTAAATTTGACCCTGCGGTGGGATTGGTGCCGTCTACGACACCTGCCAAAACCACCTTCACCCAAGTGTTTGGTCAATGGTTGTGCGACATGGCTGAGCAAGACCCGTTGCTGGTGGGCATCACACCCGCCATGCGCGAGGGTTCGGGCATGGTGGAATTTCACAAACGCTTTCCCGACCGCTATCACGATGTGGGCATTGCTGAACAACATGCGCTCACATTCGCGGCTGGCTTGGCTTGCGAGGGCGTGAAGCCTGTTGTGGCGATTTATTCCACCTTTTTGCAACGCGCGTATGACCAAGTGATCCACGATGTGGCATTGCAAAAATTGCCCATGGTGTTGGCGCTGGACCGCGCAGGCATTGTGGGGGCCGATGGCGCAACCCATGCGGGCCTGTATGACATTCCTTTTTTGCGTTGCATTCCCAATGTGAGCGTGGCCTGTCCGGTGGACGAAAACGAATGCCGTCAGTTGCTGACCACCGCATACCAGCAAGACCATTGTGTGGCGGTGCGCTACCCACGCGGTGCGGGTGTGGGTGTGCCGGTGCAAGCGGGGTTGCAAGGCTTGCCATTTGGCAAAGGCGAAGTGCGCCGTCAGAGTCAGCGCTCCAGTCAACGCATCGCCATCTTGGCGTTTGGCACTATGTTGTACCCCGCATTGAAGGCCGCTGAAGCCTTGGATGCCACTGTGGTGAACATGCGTTGGGCCAAACCGTTAGATACCGAGTTGCTGGCGAAAATTGCGACTGACCATGACGCTTTGGTCACTGTAGAAGAGGGCGCCACCATGGGCGGCGCAGGCTCTGCTGTGTTGGAGGCATTGCAGCAACTAGAAGCCACAAAACCTGTGTTGGTTTTAGGCGTGGCCGATGTGTTCACCGAGCACGGCGACCCTGCGAAATTACTCTCTGAATTGGGCTTGGATGCTGCAGGCATTGAAGCATCTGTTCGCAAGCGTTTTCTCGCGCTGTGCGCTTGAAGCCATTTCAAGGTTGTTGAAGTTTTTTTGATCGCCAATACTTCAGGGGAAAACCCGAGGAAAACAGCCTAAGGGCGTGCATACAATGCCCCATCGCTGTAAGTTCACTTTTGTTTGAGTGAGGCTTAACACGATCTGTTATCAACAACTCTTGGGAGTCATTCATGGACCGTCGTTCCGTTATTAAAAATGCAGGTATTGCAGGTGTTTTGGCTGCTGGCGTAGCACCTGCAGTGCACGCGCAAGCAGCTATCCGCTGGCGCTTGGCTTCGAGCTTCCCCAAGTCGCTCGACACCATTCACGGCGCTGCAGATGTGTTTGCCAAGGCCGTCAAAGCCATGTCTGGCGGCAAATTCGAAGTGTCTGTGCACGCTGCAGGCGAATTGATGCCCGCATTTGGTGTGGTGGACGGTGTGCAACAAGGCTCGGTCGAGATGGCCCACACAGCCCCTTACTACTTCTTCGGTAAGGACGAAACTTTTGCTTTGGGTTGCGCCATTCCTTTCGGTTTGAACAGCCGTCAAATGTCTGCTTGGATGTACGAAGGCAACGGCATGAAGTTGATGCGCGAGTTCTATGCCAAGTACAACATCGTGAACTTCCCAGGCGGTAACACAGGCGCGCAAATGGGCGGCTGGTATCGCAAAGAAATCAAGTCATTGGCTGACATCAAAGGCATGAAGATGCGCATTGGTGGCTTCGGTGGCAAAGTGCTCGAGCGCATTGGTGGCGTGCCACAAAACATTCCTGGTGGCGACATTTATCCCGCCTTGGAAAAAGGCACGATTGACTCAGCCGAGTGGGTGGGTCCATATGACGATCTGAAGTTGGGCTTCAACAAAGTGGCTCCTTTCTACTACTACCCCGGCTGGTGGGAAGGCGGTCCTCAGTTGGACTTCTACATCAACGACAAGGCCTTCAACGCACTGACACCTGAGTACAAAGCGATTGTGGAAGCAGCCTGTGCCCAAGCGCACTCAGACATGCAAGCCAAGTACGACGCTCGCAACCCTGCAGCTTTGAAGCAATTGGTAGGTACTGGCGCCAAGTTGCGCGAGTTCCCCAAAGATGTGATGGCCGCTGCCTTCAAAGAAGCCATGGCCTATTACGAAGAAATTTCTGCCAAGAACGAAAGCTGGAAAAAGGTTTATGCCGACTACTCCAAGTTCCGCGCAGACCAAAACCTGTGGTTCCGCTTCACTGAAGCCCGTTTTGATTCTTTCATGCAAGCACAAAAACTGTAATACAGTTTTTAACCGAACAAAAAACCGCGCTTCGGCGCGGTTTTTTTATGTCTGTGGTCAGGTATGCCTGTGGCGTCAGGTTGTTGTTTTTTAAAACTGTCTAAAAGCTTGCAACTCTTTTGACAGGCGTTCACACTCTTCAAGCACGGCTGCATCAGTCACATAAAACACGGCAAATTTACCCACCAGTGTGCGAACATAAAACCGCGGCGCCATGAACCATTCCAAACCACGGATGCGAATGAGTTTGGCGTAGGCCAATTCGTCGTAGGCCATGTGCTTGTCCCAGATCCATGTTTGGTGAAGCCCTTTGGCATCTAAACAGGCGCGGCTTTGCAGGACATGCCAGGCGGTCCACGCCAGCAAGAACCACCCCAATATGAACCAGCCTGCAGCGCGCAAACCTTCAAAGCCGGTGCTGCCCCCAAACTTGCCCTGCTGCCACAGGCTGAGCAGCCAATAGCCAGAGCCCACCACGGTCAGCAAGGTGATTGCTTGGAAACTGCGGGAGAAGGCTGCGCCCTCTACGCTACCGTCGCGGGGTTCAAAACGAAAGGGCGAGGGGCCTAAGGGCTGCAGCGGGGACGTTTGTGTTTGCTCTTCTGAAGCTTGCGATGGTGTGGACATGGTGACCGTCTGCCTGAGTAAATAAAAAGCCCCTCACGCTTGAGCGGAGGGGCTGAGGTTCAATCACTGTGATTATTTTTTGAACAAATCGTCGATTTTCTTTTGCTCATCGGCCGCGCTCTCGGCGGCAGTGGGAGCTGGGCCATCGATCTTGAGTTCTGCGTTGGGAACCTCTTGCTCGGTAGGCATGTCGATCACCACTTTGTCGAGATCGACTTTTTCTTCTTTGTCCAAGAACATGGTCACGCTCTCGGGTACGAAGATCACGATCACCACCAAGATGAGTTGCATGATCACCCAAGGAATGGCACCCATGTAGATGTCGTTCGACTTGACGGGTTTTTCAATGCGACCTTCTTTGAACAAGGTGTCTGAAATGCCACGCAAATAGAACAACGCAAAGCCAAACGGTGGGTGCATGAAGCTGGTTTGCATGTTCACGCACAACAGCACGCCGAACCACACCATGTCAATGCCCATCTTGTCAGCCACGGGGCCAAGCATAGGCAAGATGATGAACGCGATTTCAAAGAAGTCGAGGAAGAAGGCCAAGAAGAAGATGAACACATTCACCACAATCAAGAAACCCACTTGACCGCCAGGCAGTCCGGACAACAAGTGTTCTACCCACTTGGCGCCATCGACCCCTTGGAACACCATGGAGAACACGCGTGAACCGATCAAGATGAACACCACCATGGCTGTTAGGCGCATGGTGCTGTGCATGGCTTCCCAAATCAAGTCTTTGTCGAGGCGTTTGTGCATGGCCGCCAAAATCAAGGCGCCCACGCAACCCATGGCACCGGCTTCGGTCGGAGTAGCAATGGCTGTGTCAATGCCGGGCAAGCCGCCCATCGAGCCCAACACCGCAAAGATGAGGAAGGCTGATGGAATGATGCCGCGCAAACATTTCAGCCAAAGATGCAAACCGTTCATGGTGCGGGCTTCTTTGGGAATGCCAGGCACATAGTGCGGTTTGAAAATGCCCAGTGCAAAGGTGTAGAGCGCAAAAATGCCCACTTGCATGAGCGAAGGGCCCCAAGCGCCTTTGTACATGTCGCCCACAGAGCGGCCCAGTTGGTCAGCCATCACCACCAACACCAGTGAAGGGGGTACCAATTGGGTGATGGTGCCTGAAGCGGCCAGCACGCCAGTGGCGTAACGCATGTTGTAGCCGTAGCGAATCATCACGGGCAGCGAGATGAGGGCCATGGCAATCACTTGACCAGCCACCGTGCCTGTGATGGCACCCAAAATAAAGCCCACGATGATGACCGAGTAACCCAAGCCGCCTTTGACGGTGCCAAACAATTGGCCCATCGAGTCGAGCATGTCTTCGGCCAAGCCACACTTTTCAAGAATGGCACCCATGAAGGTGAAGAACGGAATGGCAAGCAACAAGTCGTTGCTGAGAATGCCAAAAATGTTCAAGGGCAAGTTGGCCATGAAGCTGGCGGGGAACCAGTCCAAGCTGATGGCTAAGAAACCACAGGCCAGCCCTAAGAAAGACAGAGAGAAGGCGACGGGGAAGCCAATCAACATCGTGAGCACAAGGCCTGCGAACATGATGGGTGCGAAGTTTTCCATTTGCATGATCGTGAGTCCTTATTGCACTGGCTTTTCGTAATGCGTGTCCATTTCGTATTTGCCTTGCAAATACGCGACGCGTTTGATGATTTCGCTCAAGCCTTGCAGCAGCATCCAAGCAAAACCCAAGGGCAGCAACAACATGGCAGGCCAACGAATGAGGCCACCCGCGTTGCTAGACATCTCATTGGTGAGGTACATCTTCAAAAAGAGGGGGAAGCTCAGCCAAACCAAGGTCACCATGACGGGCAACAAAAACAAAATCAGACCAAACAGGTCAATGTAGACCGGGCCATTGCCTTTGAGCTTGCCGTAAAAAATGTCAACGCGCACATGCTCGTTGAGCTTGAGCACCAAGGGGGCGCCCAACATGACGGTCACGGCAAACAAGTACCACTGAATTTCAAGCCAGCCGTTGGAGCTGACATCAAAGCCGTAGCGAATGAAGGCATTGCCTGCAGAGATGAGGGCGGCTGCCAACACCGTGAACGCAGCCAAATGGCCAAATTGTTCGCTGATGCGGTCAACGCCTAATGCAAATTTAAGTAGTTTTGACACAGTGTGTCTCCAGAATTTTCCTAGTCTGCGATCCTACCAAGATCGGAGTGCTGACTGAGCGTGAAAATTTGAACTTTAGAGGGGGTGTTTTGAAAATACTTCAATACTGCAAGGGATTACCCCTTGATTTTCAAGCCCGTGCCCGCTTGCACTTGTCCCACAACGCCTGCTTGAGAGAAACCTGCGGTGTGAAAGATGTTGAGCACCTCGGTCACGCGTTCAGGTGCGCAGCTGACCAGCAAACCGCCAGAGGTTTGCGGGTCGGTCAGCAAGGCCTGATCAACGGCTGAAAAGCCTTGTGGCAGTTCAATCTCGTGCCCATAACTGGCCCAGTTGCGTGCGGATGCACCGGTGATGCACCCTTTTTGTGCCAACGCGCGTGCTTGCGTCACAAATGAGACTGCTGGCCAGTCAATTTCAACTTGACACTGAGCGCCACGCGCCAATTCAAGTGCGTGACCTGCCAAACCAAAACCCGTCACATCGGTGAGTGCGTGCACACCTTCCAACGCCGCAAGCGCAGTGCCGGGGCGATTGAGTTGGGTGGTGAAGCGCAACATCTCTTGGTAGCCCGCATCGTCGAGCATTTCTTTTTTCAAGGCAGCGGACAACACACCCACACCGATTGGTTTGCCCAACACCAACACATCGCCCACTTGTGCGCCGTTGTTACGCTTCACACGCGATGGGTGCACCAAGCCCATGACCACCAAACCATAAATGGGTTCGACCGAGTCGATGGTGTGACCACCGGCAATCGGAATGCCAGCATCGCGACACACATCTTGGCCGCCTTGCAAGATGCGACCGATTGTTTGCAAAGGCAACACATTGACCGGCATGCCCACAATGCCCAACGCCATGATGGGCGTGCCACCCATGGCATACACATCGCTGATGGCATTGGTGGCGGCAATGCGGCCAAAGTCATACGGATCGTCGACGATGGGCATGAAAAAATCGGTGGTGGCGATCAGCGCCTGGTGCTCGTTGAGTTGGTACACCGCAGCGTCGTCAGCGGTTTCAATGCCGACTAGCAGTTGTTCGGGCACGGCCATGCCATGCGTGCTTTGCAAAATGTCGCGCAACACACCCGGGGCAATTTTGCAGCCGCAGCCACCGCCATGTGAGAGTGAGGTCAGTCGAGGGGGTTGCGTGTTTGTTTGCGAAGTACTCATGCACCGATTATGCGGGGTGCTGCATTACTTTTTGGCGCGTTTGAAAGTCCACCAAGGCAGCAGGTGGCGTAACGATTGCACTTGACCTGCATGGTCGTTGCTGTAGCCCGGCAGCGATGTCAACTGTCGGGCCCAATCGTTGTTTTGCAAAATGTTGCGCAATGCTTGCATCGGTGGTGTGTCGAGGGTGGATTTCAAACACACCAAATAAAAATGCTCTTGCACCAAAGGCACAAAGCCCAACCCTTTGGCGCGTGCTGTGCTCTCCAAACCCAAACCCGCATCGCAATTGCCTGATGCAATCGCTTCAGCCAACGCGGTGTGCGAAGGTTCGTCTTGCGCTGTCCAGGGCATGGTCCAAGCATCTATTTTTTCTTGTGCCAATAAATCGTCGAGCAGCACACGGGTACCGGTGCCTAAACTGCGTCTGCCAAACCGTGCTTGGCGTGCCACCACATCGCGCAAATTTTTGAGTTGCAACGGGTTGTTGGGCGCCACCATCAAACCTTGCGTGCGTTGTGCAAAGCCAATGATTTTGTGGTGACCTGTTTTGAGCAAACCACGGTAAGCCTTGGCTGCATGCGTGTCGATGCCTGGTTGTGATTGGGTGTGAAAACCAGCCAAGGTACAACGCCCCTCGTTGAGTGCGCGAATGGCGTCGACACTGCCGCAAAACCGAATGTCTAAATGCAAGCCCAGTTCACTGGCGTGTTCGCGCAAGCGTGGCAAGGCGTCATCGTGGCTGGCGTACATCGTCAGCACATGGGCTTGTGGGTCGAACGCCACAGCAAAGGTGCGCTCGAGGTCGGCGCGCAGGGCTTCGATTTGTGGCGTGAGTCGGGCTTGGGTTTGTCGCTCCGCCCACATCAACTTGTTGCCAAACTCGGTCAGCTTGGCCGATTGGCCTTTTTCCCAAATGATCAACTCGTTGCCCAACACCGTTTCCCAGCGCTTGAGTTCGCCCCACACATGGCGGTAAGACAGGTCCAAATGCTTCGCTGCGCGCGAAATCGAGCCGTGCTGCGACACGGCCTGCAACAAGTCCATCAAAGGATGGCGCAGCAACGGCGCATCTGCCACCGCCGGCTTGTCGGCGCGGTGGGTCAGGCTGTAGTGGAGATTAACGCTATGCACAAGAATTCATATGTTCGGAAATAGCCGAGGTCGATACGATACCCGATGATTTTTTGAGTCGAGATACCTCCATTGTGTCGTCACTGTCTGAAAGCGTTTTGTCTGCGCTGATTCTTTTGCTGCAGTTTGACCCGCTGCTTTGGTCCATCGTGGCGCGTTCGTTGTGGGTCAGCGTATTGGCCTGCGCCATCGCGTGTGGTTTGGGCATGGTGCTGGGCGCATGGTTGGGCGTGGCGCGTTTTGCAGGTCGCGACGCGGTGCTGACATTGCTCAACACCTTGTTGGCCTTGCCCTCGGTGGTGGTGGGCTTGTTGGTGTACTTGCTGTTGTCGCGCAGCGGGCCTTTGGGTGCATTAGGGTGGTTGTTCAGTTTGAAGGCCATGGTGTTGGCACAAGCGGTGTTGGTGTTGCCGGTGGTCACGGCGCTCACCCGTCAATGTGTGCAAGACGCGGATCGCGCGCATGGCGAGCAGTTGCAATCGTTGGGGGCCACGCGGTTGCAACGGGCGATGTTGATTGCGTGGGATGAGCGCTATACCTTGTTGACCGTGGTGTTGGCAGCGTTTGGTCGCGCAGTGTCTGAAGTGGGGGCGGTCATGGTGGTGGGAGGCAACATCGAGGGCTTCACCCGAGTCATGACCACGGCCATTGCATTAGAAACCAGCAAAGGTGATTTGCCATTGGCGCTGGCTTTGGGTTTGGTGCTGCTCGCAGTGGTGTTGTTTTTGAATGTGTTGATTTCTGCGGTACGCCGCTGGCGCATGCGTGTGGATGGCATTTTTGCCATGCCTGTGCAAAGTGCGGGGGCGCTATGACACAGGCGTGGATGTCTTTGCAATCGGTGGGTGTTTGTTTTGGCAAGCACTGGGCGTTACGCTCAGTCAATGTGCAATTGCATGCTGGCGAGCGTGTGGCTTTGGTTGGTGCCAATGGTTGCGGCAAAAGCACCTTACTGAGAGTGGTGCATGGTTTGCTGCCGGTGAGTGAAGGGCAGGTCACACTGTCAAACGAAGTGAAGCAAGCCATGTTGTTTCAACGGCCTCATATGTTGCGCACCACCGTGCTCGACTTTGTGGCTTTGGGTTTGCGTTTGCAAGGTGCTTCGCAGGCGAATGCAAATGAGCGTGCAACGCAGGCCTTGCATGCTGTGGGTTTGTCGCAACTGGCGTCGCAATCGGCACGTACATTGTCGGGTGGGCAACAACAACGCGTGGCCTTGGCGCGCGCGTTGGCGCTGCAACCGAATTGCTTGCTGCTTGATGAACCCACTTCGAGTTTGGACCCGCATGCCAAACGCGATGTGGAGCGTTTGGTGCATGCGTGGGTCGAGGAAGACGCGGCGAACAAATGTTTGGTGTTCAGCAGTCACAACTTAGGCCAAGTCAAACGCTTGGCCACGCGTGTGTTGTATTTGGAAGCGGGCCGTGTGTTGGCTGATTTGCCTGTAGACCATTTTTTCAATCAGCCTTTGGTGGACAGCCACCCCGAGGCACATTTGTTTTTAAAAGGAGAGTTGGGATGACACGTCGTTCACACATGGTTTCGTTCGCCACATCGTTGATCGGTGCTTGGTTGTTAGGTGCCACGCTCACGCTGGCGAACGCGCAAGCGCCGAGCATCGTGATGGCTTCGACTACATCGACCGAGCAGTCGGGGTTGTTTGCACACATGCTGCCTGCGTTCAAACAAGCCACGGGCATTGACATCAAGGTGGTGGCATTGGGCACCGGTCAAGCGTTAGACATGGGACGTCGTGGGGACGCCGATGTGTTGTTTGTGCATGACCAAACCGCCGAAGAAAAATTTGTGGCCGATGGTTTTGGTGTGAAGCGTTTTACTGTGATGTACAACGACTTTGTGTTGGTGGGGCCTGCCAATGACCCAGCCAAAGCAAAAGGCAAAGACATCGTGGCCGCTTTGCAAAAACTCGCTGCATCGCAAATGGCGTTCATTTCACGCGGTGACAAAAGCGGCACCCATGCCGCAGAGTTGCGCTACTGGAAACAAGCAGGCTTGGACAACAAAGGCAGCGGCTACAAAGAATGCGGCTGTGGCATGGGGCCTGCGCTGAACATGGCGGCTTCAACTGGCGCGTATGTGTTGACCGACCGTGGCACTTGGTTGAGTTTTAAAAACCGCCAAGATTTGCAAGTGTTGGTGGAGGGGGATAACCGCTTGTTCAACCAATACGGTGTGATGGTGGTCAATGCTGCCAAGCACCCGCATGTGAAAACCGAGTTGGCACAAAAGTTTGTGGACTGGGTGATTTCGCCCGCAGGGCAAGCCAACATCGCCAGTTACAAAATTGGCGGCGAGGCTTTGTTCTTTCCCAATGCCGGTAAGTGATGTGTGTTGAATCGTTTGTGCGTTTGCCAGTGGACGACGCGCAAAGCGCGCAGACCATGTTTGCGATGGGCCTTGCCTTGGCCGAGCGCCAAGGCAGCAGCTTGCGTGTGCCACCGCCTGAGCCCACCACTTGTTGTGGGCGCGGTTGCAATGGTTGTGTGTGGGAAAGTTTTTTGTTTGCCGCCACCTACTGGCGCGACGAAGCGGTGCTTATTTTGCAAGCCAATCAAACGTCTTGAGACCTGCGACGGTTAAAGCCAACGAACCTAACAAATGCACGCTGGCTGTGAACACGGCCAAACCATAACGCGCTTGACTCAACATGGCCACCACTTCAGAGGAGAAGCTCGAAAAAGTGGTGAGCGCGCCTAAGAAACCAGTGATCAAGGCCAAACGCCATGCGGGGTCAAGTTCGGGTTGTGCATTGAACAAGGCCACACAAAATCCAACCAAGTAGCCCCCAATCAAATTGGCCGCCAAGGTGCCCCAAGGCAACAGCGCTTCACCGGTGTTGAGCCACAAGCCCAATTGCCACCTTGCCAAAGCACCCACGCAGGCGCCTATGCAAATCGCCAAGACAGCGGCGATGGATGAACTCATCACTTGTCAGCCCCCATGATGCGATCCGGCAAATAGGTGACGATTTCTGGAAACACGGTGATCAACACAATGCACACCACCAAGCAAGCAAAGAAGGGCAGTGCAGCGCGAGCGATGGTGTTGCTGTCTTTGCCGGTCATGTTTTGCAACACAAACAAATTGAAACCCACCGGTGGTGTGACCTCGGCAATCTCGACCAACAGCACGATGAAGATGCCAAACCAAATCAAATCGAAACCGGCTTTTTGAATCATGGGCAGCACCACGGCGCTGGTGAGCACGATCATGCTGATGCCGTCTAATGCAGTGCCCAAAATCAAATAGACCACTGTCAACACACCGATCAATGCCAAGGGCGAGAGTTGCATGGCGTTGACCCATTCGGCCAACTCGCGTGGAATGCCTGTGAAGGCCATGGTTTTGGTGAGAAACGCAGCGCCTGCCAAGATGAACATGATCATGCAGCTTGAGCGCGCGGTGCCCATCAAGCCTTCCCAAAAGTTAGACCATGTCAGGCTGCGGCTCCAGGCAGCCAAGCCGAGCGAACCGACAACACCATAGGCGGCACATTCGGTGGCGGTGGCGTAGCCTGCAATCAACACCCAACACACAAACACAATCAAGGCGCCACACGGAATGAGGTTGCGTGAGAGTTTGATTTTCTCCATGAATGTGGTGGGCGGATCAGCGGGTGGCACTTGGTCGGGGTGACGCAAACTCCACCACATGATGTAGCCGCTGAACAGCACCATCAACAACAGGCCAGGCAAAAAGCCTGCTAAAAAAATGCGAATGATCGATGCATCCGCTGCCACCGCATACACCACCATGGTGATAGAGGGTGGAATCAAAATACCCAAAGTACCTGCCGTGGCCAACGAGCCCAGCGCAAGTTTTTCGCTGTAACCGCGTTTGAGCAATTCAGGCAACGCCACTTTGCTGATGGTCGCGCAGGTGGCCGCAGACGAACCTGAGACCGAGCCGAAAATGCCGCAACCCAAAATGGTGGTGTGCATCAAACGGCCGGGCACGCGATTGAGCCAAGGGCGCAGGCCTTCAAACATTTCTTCGCTCAAACGTGTGCGAAACAAAATCTCGCCCATCCAAATGAACAGGGGCAGGGCCGCGAGTTCCCAGCTGGCATTGCTTTCCCAAAACGCGCTGAACAGGTTTTTGCCCGGTTGTGTTTCGGTGAAAAATGCTTGCCCCACCCAGCCGCAAATGGCCAATGTCATCGCAATCCACACGCCGCCTGAGAGCAACAGCATCATGATGAACAACAACAAACCACCGACGATCAAAATATCCATGATTGCTTTTCTGTGGTTGGGTTAAACATCGGAAGAAAAATCGCCGCGTGCATGGCGTTCTTCGACTTCACGCACATAGGTGGGCACTTGGCCTTGCAGCACCAAGAGCAATTCGTCCACGATGGCGATCAGCAATAACAACGAACCCATGGCAAAGCTCAGTTGTGGAATCCACATGGGCATGGGCAACAGGCCTTGCGCGATGTCGTTGAATTCCCAGCTTTCATAAGTGAACTTGCAGGCCCACCAAGCCAGATACGCCACGGCTACCGAGCCAATGGCAAGCGCCAAAATTTCGAGCTTGCGACGTGTGGCGGCAGACACTGCTTCGAGCAACAACGTCACGCGCACGAAGTCGCCATGCTTGAAAGCGTGCGCCATGCTGAAGAAAGCTGCGGCTGCACAAAACCAAGACACCACATCGTTGACAGCACCGGTGCGCACGCCAAATTCACGCAGCACACTTTGGCCAATCATCAACATGCAAATCGCCACAATGAAGAGGGCGCCCAAGGCGCCCGCTGCATAGTAGAGACGGTCTAAGAAGCGACGCATCACTTCTTGGCTTTAGCCGACTGGTTGTAGGCGTTGATGATGGCGTCACCATCCGCACCAGCGCGTTTTTGCCAATCGGCCAACATGATGCTACCCACTTGTTTCATGTCGGTCATCAACTTGGGCGATGGGGTCACGATCTTCATGCCTTTTTCAGCCAATGCTTTTTTGTAGAAGCCGTCTTTTTCAGCGCTGACTTTCCAACCGCGTGTTTCAGCTTCTGCTGCTGCTTTGTTCAACGCTGTTTGTGTCGCGGGGTCGAGTGCATCAAACGCTTTTTTGTTGACGATGATGGCGTTTTTGGGTAACCAAGCTTGTGTGTCGTAGAAGTATTTCAAGCTCTCATAAGTTTTGGTGTCAAAGCCTGTTGAACCAGAGCTCATGTAGCTCTCAACCACACCAGTGGCCAAGGCTTGCGAGAGTTCAGCCGCTTGAATGGTGACCGGTTGTGCGCCAATCAGCTCTGCAATCTTGGCGGTGGCTGGGCTGTAAGCGCGCCATTTGATGCCACGCAAATCGGCCACCGAGTTGATTTCTTTCTTGGTGTAAATGCCTTGTGATGGCCATGCCACGGCGTACAACAGCTTCATGCCTTGAGCGGCCAACAATTTGTCGAGCACCGGTTTTTGTGCGTCGTACAAACGCTTCGAATCTGCATAGCTGGTGGCCAAGAAAGGAATGCCATCGGCGCCAAAAATGGGGTTTTCGTTTTCGAAGTTCACCAACAACACTTCACCAATTTGAGCTTGACCACCTTGCACGGCGCGCTTGATTTCGTTGGCCTTGAAGAGCGACGCGTTGGCGTGCACCGTGATTTTCAATTTGCCGGCTGTGGCGGTGTCAACATCTTTGGCAAACTGAATCAGGTTTTCAGAATGGAAGTTGGTCGCAGGGTAGGCGGCGGGCAAATCCCACTTGGTTTGGGCGAAGGCGCTGCCGGCAAACATGGCGAGGGCCAAGACGGACAAAGGAAAGCTGCGACGTAGCATGTGAAATCTCCTGATCAGTGGACAAAGTACCAACGAGACAGTCTACCTAAAACTGGCTGATTTCTAGAAACCTAAACAGATTTTTGCGAAAAATGGGCATCAGCTTCCTACAATGCTTTCTAGTTAAACCCTGTGATTTTCTATGCGCAATGTGGCCCCTTCCCATGGAACCGATGTGACTGTTGACGCCAAGTGGCAATTCTGGATCGACCGTGGCGGCACCTTCACCGACATCGTCGCCAAGCGGCCTGACGGGCAGTTGATCACCCACAAATTGCTGTCTGAAAACCCCGAGCAATACCGCGATGCGGCGGTGGCAGGCATACGCCATTTGTTGGGCTTGCCAACCAACCAACCCATCACCACCACACAAGTGGCTTGCGTGAAGATGGGCACCACGGTGGCCACCAACGCTTTGCTTGAACGCAAAGGCGAGCCCACTTTGTTGGTCACCACACAAGGCTTCAAAGACGCATTGCGCATTGCCTACCAAAACCGCCCGCGTTTGTTTGATCGGCGCATTGTGTTGCCCGAGTTGTTGTACCAAGAAGTGATTGAAGCCAACGAGCGCATGGGCGCACATGGCGATGTGGTGCAAGCGTTGGATATGGCGCATTTGCGAAGTGCCATGCAAGCTGCGTTTGCGCGTGGTTTGCGCAGCGTGGCGATTGTGTTCATGCATGGTTATCGCTACAGCGCGCACGAACAAGCGGCCGCCAAGTTGGCGCAAGAAGTGGGCTTCACGCAAATCAGCACCTCACACGGCACCAGCCCCTTGATGAAGTTTGTCAGCCGCGGTGACACGACGGTGGTCGACGCGTATTTGTCGCCCATCTTGCGTCGCTATGTGGACCAAGTGGCCAGCGAGATGCCAGGTGTGCCTTTGTTTTTCATGCAGTCGTCGGGTGGCTTGACCGACGCGCGCGCGTTTCAAGGCAAAGACGCGATATTGTCAGGGCCTGCAGGTGGCATTGTGGGCATGGCGCGCACCGCGCAACTCGCGCATGAGGTGTCTGAGGTGACTGAGGCATCGACCACACAAAGCGTCAAAGTGATTGGCTTTGACATGGGCGGCACCTCCACCGATGTGTCTCATTTTGCGGGCGAGTTTGAGCGTGAATTTGAAACACAGGTGGCCGGTGTGCGCATGCGCGCGCCGATGATGAGCATCCATACCGTGGCGGCAGGTGGTGGGTCCATCTTGAGCTTTGACGGTGCGCGTTTGCGTGTGGGGCCACAAAGTGCGGGTGCCAATCCGGGGCCTGCGAGTTATCGCCGTGGGGGACCTTTGGCGGTGACAGATGCCAATGTGATGCTGGGCAAAATTCAGCCCCATTACTTTCCCAAAGTGTTTGGCCCCGAGGCCAACGAGCCACTTAATCGCGAAGCTGTGGTGCAACAGTTCAACGCATTGACCGCACAAATGCAACGCCCCGCAGAAGCCATTGCCGAAGGCTTTGTGCAAATTGCGGTGCAACAAATGGCCAACGCCATCAAGAAAATTTCGGTGGCGCGTGGTTACGACGTCACCACCTACACCTTGCAATGCTTTGGCGGTGCCGGTGGGCAGCATGCGTGTTTGGTGGCCGATGCCTTAGGTATGACGCGTGTGTTGGTACACCCGTTGGCAGGCGTTTTGTCTGCCTATGGCATGGGGTTGGCCGATCAAAATGTGATTCGTGAACAAGCCATCGAGTTGCCATTGGCAATTGCGTCGATGCAACAAATTGCAAGCACGCTTGCTGCGTTGCAAAAAAATGCCAGCGAGGAGTTGCTGCGCCAACAAGTCAACGCCGGTGAGATGACCGTGTTTCAACGCGTGCATGTGCGCTACCTCGGCAGCGATGCCGCGTTAGTGGTGCCCTTTGGTGATTTGCCAGACATCGTGGCAGCGTTTGAAAAAGCCTATGCACAACGGTTTGCTTTTTTGATGAAAGACAAAGGCCTGATGGTCGAAGCGGTGTCGGTCGAAGTACTGCTCGCAGGCGATGCACCGAAAGAACAACACCATGCGCTACACGCCAAACGCGATGTGCCTGTGCGCGAGCGTATGCGCATGTATGCCGAAGGCCAATGGCATGACGCGGCCTTGGTGGTGCGCGAAGACATGCAAGCCGGTGACGAAGTGATGGGCCCAGCGATCATTGCTGAAAAAAATGCCACCACCGTGGTCGAGCCCGGTTGGCATGCGCAACTCACTGCCCTAGACCATTTGATGCTCGAGCGCCGTGTGCCCCGCGATGTGCGCTTTGCAGTGGGCACTCAGGTTGATCCGATTTTGTTGGAAGTGTTCAACAACCTGTTCATGAACATCGCCGAGCAAATGGGTTTGCAACTGCAAAACACCGCGCATTCGGTCAACATCAAAGAGCGGCTGGACTTTTCGTGTGCGTTGTTTGACGCGCAAGGCAACTTGATTGCCAACGCACCCCACATGCCAGTGCATTTGGGCTCGATGGGTGAGAGCATCAAAACCGTCATTCGCGAAAACACAGGCCACATGCAACCCGGGCATGTGTATGTGTTGAACGACCCCTACCACGGTGGCACGCATTTACCCGACATCACCGTCATCACGCCCGTGTATTTGGACGGCTCCGCGCAACCTGATTTTTATGTGGGTTCGCGCGGGCACCATGCCGACATTGGTGGTGTCACGCCGGGGTCGATGCCACCGTTTTCAACCCGCATTGAAGAAGAGGGTGTGCAGATCAACAACTTTTTGTTGGTGGAGCGCGGCGTGTTGCGTGAGGCCGAGATGGTGGCCTTGCTACAAAGCGGTGCACACCCAAGCCGAAACCCCGCGCAAAACATCGCTGACTTGAAAGCGCAAATTGCCGCCAACGAAAAAGGCGTGCAAGAGTTGCGCAAGATGGTGGCGCAATTTGGCTTGCCCGTGGTGCAAGCCTACATGCAACATGTGCAAGACAACGCCGAAGAGTCGGTGCGCCGTGTCATCACCCAATTGAGAGACGGCACCTTCACTTTGCCGTTGGACAACGGTGCGCAAATCAAAGTGGCGATTCGCGTGAATGCACCAGCGCGTACTGCAGAAATTGACTTCACTGGCACATCCGCGCAACAGACCAACAACTTCAACGCCCCCACAGCGGTGTGCATGGCTGCGGTGTTGTATGTGTTTCGTTCGTTGGTGGACGATGACATTCCCCTCAACGCAGGTTGTTTGAAACCTTTGAAGGTCATCATTCCAGAAGGCTCCATGCTCAACCCCAACCCACCGGCATCGGTGGTGGCGGGCAATGTCGAAACTTCGAGTTGCATCACCAACGCTTTGTATGGCGCGTTGGGTGTGATGGCGGGCAGCCAACCCACCATGAACAACTTCACTTTTGGCAATGCCAAGTACCAGTATTACGAAACCATTTCGGGTGGCAGTGGTGCAGGGGAAGGTTTTGATGGCACCAGTGTGGTTCAAACCCACATGACCAATTCGCGTTTGACCGATCCTGAAATGTTGGAATTCCGTTTTCCAGTGCGTTTGCAAAGCTATGCCATTCGCGAACACTCAGGGGGTGCAGGCCGTTGGCATGGTGGCAATGGTGGTGTGCGTCGGGTTGAATTTTTAGAGCCTATGACAGCCAGCATGTTGTCTAACGGCCGCGTGCACCCAGCCTTTGGTGCGGCGGGTGGGCAAGCGGGTGCGCGAGGCATCAACCGTGTGGTGCGCGCGAATGGCCAAGTGGAAGAGTTGCAACACATCGCACAAGCCGACATGCAAGTGGGTGATGTGTTTGAAATCCACACCCCCGGTGGTGGTGGTTACGGCAAGGTTTGAGTTGACACAAAAGCCTGACCTTCAATGGTGAGGCCTTGCTCAGAAAATAGCTTGGCCTTGGCCGTGCCCACGCCAGATACGCGCCGAAGAAAATCAGCCCAACTGGCAAAGGGTTGGTGCCGCCGTGCCGCCAGCACTCTGCGACTGAGCGAGGGCCCCATACCTTTCAAACCATCGAGCTCAGCTTCGTTGGCTTGGTTCAAATCCAAAGCCAATGCTTGTGTGCTGATGAACGAGGCTGCTGTCAAAAGCAAAAGCATGGAACAGCGCTTGAGGTAACCCATTTGCGCAGTCTACAAACTGCTCAAGTTTTGTGTTTAAGCGGCAGATAAATTGGTCATGTACTTTGACACACCGGTTTGCACATCGGCAAACACATGGTCGCAACCGCTGGCGCGCAAGTTGGTCAGGTCAGCTTGTGTGTAGCACTGGTATTTGCCACGCAAGGCGTCGGGGAAGGGGATGTATTCAATCAAGCCCGCTTTCACTGCGCTGGCCAAATCGAGCTTCTCACCGCGCAAGGCATTCACCACCGACAAAGCCACATCGTTGAAAGGCTGTGCGCGGCCGGTACCCAAGTTGAAGATGCCTGAAATTTCAGGATGGTCAAAGTACCACAGGTTCACGGCCACCACATCGTCGATGAACACGAAGTCGCGCATTTGTTCACCGTTGCCGTAGCCACCGTATTCACCAAACAATTTGACTTTACCTTCGGCCTTGAATTGATTGAACTCATGAAACGCCACGCTGGCCATGCGGCCTTTGTGTTGTTCGCGTGGGCCGTACACATTGAAGTAACGAAAGCCCACCACTTGGCGTTTGAACTTCTTGAAATTGTCACCACATTCGCGCCGCATGCGTTGGTCAAACAACAATTTTGAATAGCCATACACATTCAATGGCAGTTCGAATTGCGGTGTTTCTTTGAAGGTGTCGCTGCCGCCATAGGTGGCTGCTGACGATGCGTACAACAAGCGCGTGCCAGCGCGTTGGCAGGTGTTGAACAAACCACACGACAAGGTGTAGTTGTTGTCCATCATGTATTTGCCGTCACTCTCCATGGTGTCGCTGCACGCGCCTTCGTGGAACACAGCTTCGACTTTTCCAAACGCACCTTCGGCAAACAATTCGTAAAACACATCTTTGTCGAGGTAGTCGGCAATTTTCAAATCGGCGATGTTGCGAAACTTATCGCCTTCGGTCAAATCGTCGACTGCAATGATGTTGTCAATGCCGCGCGCATTCAAACCTTGAATGATGTTGCTGCCAATGAAGCCCGCAGCACCTGTGACGACAATCTTCATGCGAACAACTCCTCATAACTGACGGTGGCCGTACCAAACTTGCCCACCACAATGCCACCGGCACGGTTGGCCAAGGGCATGGCTTGGCGCAAGCTCAATCCGCTGGCGACAGCGGCGGCCAAGGTGGCAATGACGGTGTCACCGGCACCGGTGACATCAAACACTTCACGGGCTTGTGCCGCCACTGTCAATTCGCCTTGTGCGTCAAACAACGTCATGCCTTCTTCGCTACGGGTGAGCAGCAAGGCTTCTAAATTCAATTGTTGGCGCAAGGCGTGTGCTTTTTGGTTCAACTCAGCTTCACTCGACCACTCGCCAATCACCTGTTGCAATTCGGCTCGGTTGGGGGTGATGCAAGTGGCACCTGCATAGCGTGAAAAGTCGCTGCCTTTGGGGTCGATCAACACCGCTTTGCCTGCGGCACGGGCTGCGGCAATCATGTCTGACACATGCGCCAAACCACCTTTGCCATAGTCAGAAAACAGCACCACTTTGTGCTGCGACAACAAAGCTTTGAAAGTGTCTGATTGCGAGGCCAACACCTCGGTTTGCGGTGTGTTTTCAAAGTCCACACGGATGAGTTGTTGTTGGCGACCAATCACACGCAACTTCACGGTGGTCTTGAGGAGTGCATCGCGACCAAAGTGCGGTGAGATGCCTGTTTTTTGCACCAAGGCTTCGAGCAAATGGCTGGCGTCGTCGTCACCCACCACCGACAACAAGCTGGCATGTGCACCCAAGCTCACCACGTTGTAGGCCACGTTGGCGCAGCCACCCAAACGGTTTTCTTCTTTGGTGATGCGCACCACCGGCACGGGGGCTTCGGGGCTGATGCGGTCCACCGCACCGTACCAGTAGCGATCGAGCATGACATCGCCGACCACCAACACATGCGCTTGGTCGAGTTGAGGTTTGGAGAGTTCGGTGTGTGTCATGTTCAGAGTTCTTCTACGCGACGTGCGGGGTAGCTGTCCCACGATTGGCAACCAGGGCATTGCCAAAAGTGTTGGCTGGCTTCAAAGCCGCAGGCAGCGCAACGGTAGCGTTGCAAAGGTTTGGCCGCGCGCTCGAGTGCGCGTTGCACTTGTGGGTGAAATTGTTCATGTTCAAATTTTTCGCTGGCAATCCATTGTGTGGCTGCCACCAAAGAAGGTTCGCGCTCTAAGTGTTTCGCGTACCACTGGCTGGTGTTAGCTTCACCACGGTTCATGCGCAATCGCACGATGGCATTGAGCACATCCAGTGACGCGGTTTTGGCATACACGCCTTCTAACAACTGCAATGCATCGTCGGTGCGGTTCAATGTTTGCGCCAGTTCAGCCAACAGGGGGGCGAGCAATGGCAACGATGCTGGCACTTGTTGCGCCAAGGCTTCGAGTGTGCTGTAGGCTTGCGGCGCACGCCCTGTGGTGGCGTAAACCTTTGCCATCGCGATGCGTGCGCGTGCCGCTTGTGGTGCCGCGTCCACTGCTTGTTGCAACAACGCGATCACTTGATCAGCATGTTGTTGAACATCCAAACTTTCGGCTTGTTCGCACAAGTAGTGCGCTTGTCGTCCTTGAAAACTGCCTTGCCCTGCATCGCTGAGTTTTTGCGCGATGATCGAGGCTTTGGCCCAATCACGCGAACGCTCATAGATGCTCAACAACGCCAAATGCGCTTGCGCTGCATGCGCGGTGCCTTCGAGTTTGTTCAGTGCATCTTCGGCGCGGTCTAACAAACCGGCTTTCAAATAATCCAACGCCAACGCATGTTGTGCGCGGTCGCGGTCGGTTTGGCTCAAGTCACCACGCGACAACAGGTGTTGGTGCACACGCACCGCACGTTCGTATTCGCCACGGCGGCGAAACAAATTGCCCAACGCGAAATGCAACTCAGACGTGTCGGGGTCGTGTTGTACTGCTTCAATGAAGGCGTCAATCGCTTGGTCTTGTTGTTCGTTCAACAAGTGGTTCAAGCCTTTGAAATACGCTTTGGGGGTTTGGCGGTTTTCCAAACGGAGTTGGCGCAAATCCATGCGAGAGGCCAACCACCCCAAACCAAAGGCAAGGGGCAGGCCCAACAAAATCCAACTCAGGTCAAATTCCATGTGGCGGTTCTTCTGTGGTCACAGCGCGTGACGGTTTTTTGTTGGGACGGTCGCTGTCTTGGTAAACCGCAGGGCTCATCACCACGCGAGATGCATTGGTTTCTTCGGGTACATCTCGCAAAGCCTTTTGTGCCACACGACGTTGACGCCACCAACGCGGCACCATGCCCACCACACCCACGGCCACGCCCATCACGAAGGCGAGCAGCACAACCAACACCAACGGCGCTTGCCAGCTGGTGCCAAAAAAGAAATGCACCACTGCTTCGTGCTGGTTATTCAGCGCGAATGCAAACAAGGTAAAAAAAATGGCTGCCTTCAGAACCAACTGAAGCAGCCACATGAGGTTTTTCAAGGTGACTCCTCTGTGACGAGGAGAATTTTAGCCCTTGAGGGTGCTGTTAAAACAGCTTAATTTTTGGGTAAGGTTTTGTCCAACGATCCGTCCGCCATCATCGCCTGCGTGCGTGTGTCCACCGCTTCGCGCAAGGCCTTGCCGGGCTTGAAGTGGGGCACACGTTTTTCAGGAATCGCCACGCTTTCGCCGGAACGCGGGTTGCGTCCCA
>JBEGOM010000030.1:0-24248 GCA_041181985.1 Pseudomonadota bacterium
ATGGAGCAATTGCCATGAAGGTTTTGGTCGCAGTCAAACGCGTGGTGGACTACAACGTCAAAGTCCGCGTGAAGTCGGATAACTCGGGCGTGGACATCGCCAATGTGAAAATGAGCATGAACCCCTTTGATGAAATTGCTGTCGAAGAAGCAGTGCGTTTGAAAGAGAAGGGCGCTGTGACCGAAGTCATCGCCGTGTCTTGCGGTGTGGCCCAGTGCCAAGAAACATTGCGCACCGCCATGGCCATCGGTGCAGACCGTGGCATCTTGGTGGAAACCGCTGAAGAATTGCAACCCTTGGCCGTGGCCAAGTTGCTCAAAGCCTTGATTGACAAAGAGCAACCTGGTTTGGTCATCTTGGGCAAACAAGCGATTGACGACGATTGCAATCAAACCGGTCAGATGTTGGCTGCTTTGGCTGATTTGCCTCAAGCCACCTTTGCTTCCAAAGTGGAAATCAATGGCGACAAAGCCAGCGTCACACGCGAAGTGGACGGCGGTTTGGAAACCCTCTCTGTCAACTTGCCCGCAGTCATCACCACCGATTTGCGTTTGAACGAGCCCCGTTATGTGACTTTGCCCAACATCATGAAGGCCAAGAAAAAGCAACTCGACACCTTCAAGCCCGAAGACTTAGGCGTGAATGTTGCGCCTCGCATCAAGACCCTCAAAGTGACCGAGCCCGCCAAACGCAGCGCCGGTATCAAAGTGCCTGATGTGGCCACTTTGGTGGACAAGCTCAAGAACGTGGCCAAGGTCATTTAATTTAGATACGCAGGAGAAATACACATGACATCTCTCGTGATTGCAGAACATGACAACGCGTCTATCAAAGGCGCTACTTTGAACACCGTCACAGCCGCTGCCGCCATCGGTGGCGATGTGCATGTGCTGGTGGCTGGCCACAACGCAGGTGCTGCAGCCGCCGCTGCCGCGCAAATTGCCGGTGTGAGCAAAGTGATTCACGCCGATGGCGCGTCTTTGACCGATGGTTTGGCTGAAAATGTCGCGGCACAAGTGTTGGCCATTGCGTCGAACTATTCGCACATTTTGTTTCCCGCCACTGCCAACGGCAAAAACGTGGCACCGCGTGTGGCCGCCAAATTGGATGTGGGCCAAATCAGCGACATCACCAAGGTGGACAGCGCTGACACCTTTGAGCGTCCCATTTATGCAGGCAACGCCATTGCCACTGTGCAATCAAGCGATGCCGTGAAAGTCATCACCGTGCGCACCACGGGTTTTGATGCCGCTGCAGCGTCAGGTGGTTCTGCTGCAGTGGAAACTGTGGCGGCTGCTACCGACTCTGGCAAGAGCAGCTTTGTGGGCCGCGAAGTGACCAAGAGCGATCGCCCTGAATTGACCGCTGCGAAGATCATTGTGTCGGGTGGACGCGCCTTGGGCTCGTCAGAAAAGTTCAACGAAGTCATGACACCGTTGGCCGACAAACTCGGTGCTGCTCTCGGTGCCAGCCGCGCGGCGGTGGACGCTGGCTATGCGCCCAACGACTGGCAAGTGGGTCAAACCGGCAAGATCGTGGCGCCTCAGTTGTATGTGGCCTGCGGCATCAGCGGTGCGATTCAACACTTGGCTGGTATGAAAGACAGCAAGGTGATCGTGGCCATCAACAAAGACCCCGAAGCACCGATCTTCAGCGTGGCTGATTTCGGTTTGGAGGCTGACTTGTTCACTGCTGTGCCTGAGCTGGTGTCAGCGCTTTGATGTTTTTGAAAAGGCACTCTGTGGGGTGCCTTTTTTTTGCTTTGCATTGTTTGCTGTGAATTGATTTTTGGAGACACACCGTGAGTTACAACGCCCCCGTCAAAGACATGTTGTTCAACATTCAGCACTTGGCCAACATCGACCAAATTGCACAAATGCCAGGTTTTGAAGACGCTGGTTTTGACACTGCGCAAGCTGTGTTGGAAGAGAGCGCCAAATTCACAGCAGGCATGGTGGCACCGTTGAATTGGGAAGGTGACAAAAACCCATCGAGCTGGAAAGACGGTGTGGTCACCACCACCGCAGGTTTCAAAGAGGCTTACCAACAGTATTGCGAAGGCGGCTGGCAAGGTTTGCAACACCCCGCTGATTTTGGGGGTCAAGGCTTGCCCAAAACCATTGGTGCCGCTTGTGGCGAAATGCTCAACTCTGCCAACATGAGTTTTGCACTGTGCCCCATGTTGACCGACGGTGCAATTGAAGCGTTGTTGACCGCAGGTTCAGACGAACTCAAAGCCATCTATCTTGAGAAATTGATTTCAGGTGAGTGGACCGGCACCATGAATTTGACCGAGCCACAAGCGGGTTCTGATTTGGCAGCGGTGCGCACTCGTGCCGAGCCTTTGCCCGATGGCACTTACAAAATTTTTGGCACCAAAATTTTCATCACCTATGGTGAACACGACATGGCCGAGAACATCGTTCATTTGGTGTTGGCGCGTGTGCAGGGCGCACCTGAAGGTGTGAAGGGCATCAGCTTGTTTGTGGTGCCTAAGTTCATGGTGAACAAAGACGGTTCTTTGGGCGACCGCAACGATGTGCATTGCGTCAGCATTGAACACAAGATGGGCATCAAAGCCAGCCCCACCGCGGTGCTGCAGTATGGCGACCATGGCGGTGCTGTGGGCTATTTGGTGGGCGAAGAAAACCGCGGCCTCGAATACATGTTCATCATGATGAACGCTGCGCGTTATGCGGTGGGTGTGCAAGGCATTTCGATTGCCGAGCGTGCGTATCAAAAAGCGGTGCAGTTCTCGCGTGATCGCGTGCAAAGCCGCCCCGTGGACGGCAGCATGAAAACCAGTGCGCCCATCATTCACCACCCCGATGTGCGTCGCATGTTGATGACCATGCGTGCGCACATTGAAGGTTGCCGAGCCATGGCTACTGTGGCTGCAGCGGCGTATGACGCGTCGCATCACCACCCTGATGCCGAGACGCGCAAAGAGAATTTGGCGTTCTACGAATTTTTGGTGCCATTGGTCAAAGGCTTCAGCACCGAGATGAGTTTGGAAGTGACAAGCCTAGGCGTGCAAGTGCATGGTGGCATGGGCTTCATTGAAGAAACCGGTGCTGCACAACATTACCGCGATGCCAAAATTTTGACCATCTACGAAGGCACAACAGCGATTCAAGCCAACGATTTGGTTGGTCGCAAAACCGGTCGCGATGGTGGCCAAACTGCCAAAGCGATTGCCGCACAGATTGAAAAAACAGAAGCTGCGTTGAACCAACACGGCAGTGCGAATGCCAAAGCCATGGCCGCACGTCTGAAAGCAGCGCGTGAGGCATTTTTGAATGTGGTCGACTTTGTGGTGGGTGGCAGCAAATCGTCACCCAATGCGGTGTTTGCAGGCAGCGTGCCGTATTTGATGTTGACGGGTAACTTGATGGCCGGTTGGCAAATGGCCCGCGCGTTGTTGGTGGCTGAATATGCGTTGACCAAAGGTGACGACGCGGCTTTCATGCAAGCCAAGATCACCACAGCGCGTTTTTATGCTGACCACATTTTGGTGAAAGTGCCCGGCATGCGCGACAGCATTGTGCAAGGTGCTGACAGTGTGTGCGAGATGGCTTTGGAAGCTTTCTAAGTTTCGCTGGCTTTATACAAATCAATCAAAGGCGAACCATGTCCAAACTACCACCGGTGCTGCAACAACTGAAATTTCCAGTCATCGCTTCGCCGCTGTTCATCATCAGCAATCCAAAGTTGGTGATCGCGCAATGCAAAGCGGGCGTGGTGGGCTCGATGCCCGCACTCAACGCGCGTCCTGCGGAACAGTTGGAAGAGTGGTTGATTGAAATCACCGAGGCTTTGGCCAAGCACAACCAAGACCATCCCGATCAACCGGCGGCGCCGTTTGCGATCAACCAAATCGTGCACAAAAGCAATGACCGTCTTGAGCACGACATGGCTTTGTGTGTGAAATACAAAGTGCCCATCATCATCACCTCGCTCGGTGCGCGTGAAGATGTGAATGCCGCAGCGCACAGCTACGGTGGCGTGGTGTTGCATGACATCATCAACAACAAGTTCGCCAAAAAAGCGATTGAAAAAGGCGCCGATGGTTTGATCGCTGTGGCCGCCGGTGCAGGTGGACACGCGGGTGTGAAAAGCCCGTTTGCGTTGATCCAAGAAATTCGCGAATGGTTTGACGGCCCCATCGCCCTCAGTGGCTCGATCGCCACGGGGGACGCAGTGCTCGCAGCACAAGCCATGGGCGCTGACTTTGCTTACATTGGTTCAGCGTTCATTGCGACCGACGAAGCGCGTGCGGCGGACAACTACAAACAAGCGGTAGTCGATGCGTCGTCAGACGATATCGTTTACAGCAACTTGTTCACGGGTGTGCACGGCAACTACTTGGCACCTTCTATTCGCAACGCAGGTCTAGACCCCGACCACTTGCCCGAGAGCGACCCTAGCAAAATGAATTTTGGTGGCGATGCCAAAAAGGCCTGGAAAGACATTTGGGGTTGCGGCCAAGGCATCAGCGCGGTGAAAGCGGTGGTGCCTGCCGCCGAGTTGGTGGCACGCTTGAAACGCGAGTATCAAGCGGCCAAACAACGGTTGGCGATTTAACGCAACACCAACACAGGAATGCTGGCGTGGGTCAGCACCTGTTGTGTTTCGCTGCCCAACAGCAAGCGCTTGATGCCTCGACGACCGTGCGAGGCCATCACGATCACATCTGCTTTGTGTTTTTTGGCGGTGGCGATGAGTGCGTCTGACACGATGTCAGCTTTCACCACCACGGTCTTTGCGCTCACACCTTTGGCCTTCGCTGATTTTGCAATCGCGTCGAGCTGCGTTTGCGCTGTGTCGGCCCATTGCTTTTCAATTTTGGACACTTCGGTTTGGCTCAATGGCAACGAGCCTTCGAAATAACTTTGTGGATAGCGCGGCGTGATTTTCACCGCCACCAATTCAGCCCCGCAAAGCGCGGCCAAAGAAATGGCGCTGGTGACAGCTTTTTTAGACAGGGTAGAACCGTCTGTGGCGACCAAAATGCGTTTGTACATGGCTATCTCCTTTGTGTGGTAGACAAGCTTAACGGATGAATGCATTCAAGTGTTGATGAATGTCAAACTCTTGCAAGATCTATCCTTTACGCTACACACCACATATGCCGGCCGTCCTCACCACCTCCCAACTGCTTGATGACCGTCAGGAGTGGTTGCGCTTTAGTCATCAGCACGGTAACCAGCAGCAGGGGACAAATGCGTTGCCCAACAACGAAGGTGTGTGGGACTCACAGGTCGTCATACAAGGCATGCACTGCGCGGCCTGTGCTTTCACCATCGAAGACGCTCTGAAAGCCGTGCCAGGTGTGCAGTCGGTCGAAGTGAATGCGGCCACGCATCGTGCCAAAGTGGTGTGGTCTGAACAACATGTGTTGCCTTCTGTGTGGATGGCGGCCATTGAAAGGGTGGGCTACAACGCTTTGCCTGCAGCGGACAGCACTTTGCGTCAAGCGCGTTTGGATGAAACACGCAAAGCTTTGTGGCGCTGGTTGGTGGCGGGCTTTTGCATGATGCAAGTCATGATGTACGCCTACCCCGCGTATGTGGCGGGCGAGGGCGACATCACACCTGACATGGTCAACCTGTTGCGTTGGGCCTCATGGGTACTGACTTTGCCGGTGGTATTTTTTTCGTGCGGTCCCTTCATCAGCAATGCCTTGCGCGATTTGCGTTTGCGTCAAATCAGCATGGACTTGCCAGTGGCCTTGGGCATGGCCATCACCTTCATGCTGAGCACAGCGGCCACCTTCGAGCCCCATGGCATGTTTGGCGCTGAGGTGTATTTCGATTCGCTCACCATGTTTGTGTTTTTCTTGTTGACGGGTCGATGGCTCGAGCTGCGCGTGCGTGACCGCACCGCAGGCGCACTCGAAGCCCTCATGAACCGCTTGCCCGACAGCGTCGAGCGACAACTCGCCGATGGCAGTTTTGAGCGCGTGGCAGTGCGACGCCTGTTGGCAGGTGATGTGATACGTGTGTTGCCTGGTGAGAGTTTTCCTGCCGATGGTGTGGTGCTGCAAGGCAATACTTTGGCCGATGAAGCGTTGCTGACCGGTGAATCGCGTCCACAACCCAGAGGCGAGGGCGAGCAAGTGGTGGCAGGTAGCCACAACTTACTGTCAGCTGTGTTGGTGAAAGTAGAGCGCGTGGGCAACGACACGCAGTTCTCGCAAATCGTGTCGTTGATGGAGAACGCGTCGTTGCAAAAACCGCGCTTGGCGCAATTGGCAGACCGTGTGGCCAAACCTTTTTTGTGGGGCGTGTTGGTCATGGCGGTGTTGTCCGCTGCGTATTGGTGGCCCTCCAACCCAGGGCATGCGCTCATGGTGGCGGTGGCGGTGTTGGTGGTCACATGCCCCTGTGCTCTGTCGCTGGCCACGCCTGCCGCCATGTTGGCTGCAGCAGGAGCGTTGGCCAAACGCGGCGTGTTGGTGCGTCAACTGCAAGCCCTAGAAGCATTGGCCCAAGTGGACACGCTGATTTTTGACAAGACCGGTACTTTGACGCGCGATGGTCAGCGCATTGACCAAGTGTGGACCGCTGATGGCATCACGCAAGAGCAAGCCTTGGCTTGGGGTGCAGCGATCGCGCGACAGTCGATTCACCCGCTGTCGCGTGCACTGGTGGCTGCGCATGACAGCGCGATACCGCACGTTTCAGATCAGCAGGCTTCAGCGCACGAAAAAAGCACGCAAGAAATAAACACCCATGAGGTGGATGTCCTTGAAACCATCGGACAAGGTTTAGAAGGCTATATAAGTAATTGCGAATATAATAATTTCCGCCTCGGCTCGACAGCTTTTTGTCAGGAAACTACCAAGGGTATACCCTTAGAATGCACCGAAGCTCAGGTGCACCTCACCGCTGATGGCCACTGGTTGGCCAGTTGGCACATGTCAGAAGATGTGCGCGACGACGCAGCTGCCACGGTGGCGTCACTCAAAGGCATGGGCTTGGATGTCTGGCTCTTGTCGGGTGACCAAGCTTCTGCTGTGGCGCATGTGGCGCAGCAAGTCGGCATCAGCCATGCGGTGGGGCATTGCACACCGCAAGACAAGTTGCAACGCATGCAAACCGCGCAAGCCCAAGGGGCGCGTGTGGCGATGGTGGGTGACGGTTTGAATGATGGACCGGTGTTGGCGGGTGCGCATGTGTCGATGGCTTTTGGCAATGCGGTGCCGCTGGCGCAATCCAAATCAGACTTGGTGCTGATGGGCGGGCAGTTGCAAGTGGTCGCACAAAGCGTGCGTTTGGCGCGGCACACCTTGCGTGTGGTGCGACAAAACTTGGTGTGGGCTGCGGCCTACAACGCGGTGTGTGTGCCGTTGGCTGTGGTGGGTTGGTTACCCGCTTGGTTAGCAGGGCTAGGCATGGCGGTGAGTTCGTTAGGCGTTGTCTTAAACGCTTTGCGTCTGACAAAGGATATGTGATGGATATTTTGTACTTATTGATTCCTTTGTCGGTGCTGTTGGTGTTGTTCATCTTGGGTGGCCTCTGGTGGGCCATCAACAGAGGGCAATTTGACAACATTGAGCAAGAAGGCGAGCGGATTCTTCGTGACGATTGATTTGCATCAATAACAAGCAAACCGTTATTGGTGATACTGGTTGAAAAATGAAAGGTGAACGATGAACTCATCACAGAGCGCTGTTTACAACGACACCGTTGTCAGACAGTTTTCCATCATGGCGGTGGTTTGGGGCGTTGTGGGCATGCTGGTTGGCGTGATCATTGCGTCGCAACTAGCTTGGCCCGAACTGAACTTTGGCATTCCTTGGTTGACCTATGGTCGCTTGCGCCCCTTGCACACCAACGCGGTGATTTTTGCGTTTGGTGGCAGCGCTTTGTTTGCCACCAGTTACTACGCGGTGCAACGCACTTGCCACACACCTTTGTTCTTGCCCAAGCTCGCTGCGTTCACCTTCTGGGGTTGGCAGTTGGTCATCGTGGCCGCGGCTATCAGCTTGCCATTGGGTTTCACCCAAGGCAAAGAATATGCTGAACTCGAGTGGCCTATCGACATCTTGATCGCGGTGGTCTGGGTGGCGTATGCGATCGTGTTCTTTGGCACGGTGGGTACACGCAAGGTCAAACACATTTATGTGGCCAACTGGTTCTTTGGTGCGTTCATCATTGCGGTGGCTTTGCTGCACATCGTCAACAGCGCAGCCATTCCTGCAGGCTTCATGAAGTCTTACTCTGCTTACGCTGGCGCACAAGACGCCATGGTGCAGTGGTGGTACGGCCACAACGCGGTGGGCTTTTTCTTGACGGCTGGTTTCTTAGGGATGATGTATTACTTCATTCCCAAACAAGCAGGTCGCCCTGTGTATTCGTACCGTTTGTCGATCGTGCACTTTTGGGCTTTGATCTTCACCTACATGTGGGCGGGTCCGCACCACTTGCACTACACCGCGTTGCCTGACTGGACACAGTCCTTGGGCATGGTGTTTTCGCTGGTGTTGTTGGCACCTAGTTGGGGCGGCATGATCAACGGCATCATGACTTTGTCTGGCGCTTGGCACAAATTGCGTGACGACCCTATCTTGCGTTTCTTGATCGTGTCGTTGTCGTTCTACGGCATGTCCACTTTCGAAGGCCCCATGATGGCCATCAAGACAGTGAACGCTTTGTCTCACTACACCGACTGGACCGTGGGCCATGTGCACTCAGGTGCTTTGGGTTGGGTGGGCTTGGTGTCGATGGGTTCGATTTACTTCTTGATTCCTAAGTTGTTTGGTCAAAAAGAAATGTTCAGCAAGAAAGCCATTGAAGTGCATTTCTGGATGGCCACCATTGGCATCGTGCTCTACATCGCTGCGATGTGGATTGCAGGTGTGATGCAAGGTTTGATGTGGCGTGCCATCAACGCTGATGGCACCTTGACCTACACCTTCGTGGAGTCTGTCAAAGCCACTTACCCCTTCTATGTGATTCGCATGTTGGGCGGCCTGCTCTATTTGGGTGGCATGGTCATCATGCTGTGGAATGTGCTCAAAACAGCGACCAACGGTCAGGCTGCGCCCGTCGCCATTCCTGCACCTGCACACGCCTGAGGAGAATAAAAAATGTCAGATAACAAATCTCAAGGCTTCTCCCACGAACGCGTGGAGACCAGCAACTTTTTGATGATCGTGTTGATTTTGATTGCTGTCGCCATTGGTGGCATCGTTGAAATCGTGCCTTTGTTTTTCCAAAAATCAACCACCGAGCCTTTGACTGGTGTGCAACCTTACACCGCCTTGCAATTGGCAGGTCGTGATGTTTACATCCGTGAAGGTTGCTACAACTGTCACTCGCAAATGATTCGTCCCTTCCGTGCCGAAACATTGCGCTACGGACACTACTCGGTGGCAGGTGAGTCGGTGTATGACCACCCCTTCCAGTGGGGCAGCAAGCGCACCGGTCCTGACTTGGCGCGTGTGGGCGGCAAATACAGCGACGAGTGGCAGCGTGTGCACTTGAACAACCCACGCGATGTGGTGCCTGAGTCCAACATGCCAGCTTATCCATGGTTGTTGAAAAACACTTTGGACGAGACCCAATCCGCACCACGCATGAAAGCGTTGCGCACAGTGGGCGTGCCATACAGCGATGAAGAGATCGCCAAAGCCGCAGACGACGTCAAAGGCAAAACCGAAATGGAAGCAGTCATTGCTTATCTGCAATCGTTGGGCCGCGCGCTCAAGTAACAGGAGAACACCCCATGGATGTCAATGATCTGCGTGTCGTGACCACAGTGATGTCGTTTGCTGTTTTTATTGGCATCTTGGTGTGGGCCTTTTCTAAGCGTAACAAAGAAGATTTCGATGCGGCTGCCAAGTTGCCGCTCGATCAAGACTGAGGCCGATAGAAGCTTCTGTAAAGGAATCGAATCATGAGTGATTTCACAAGTAATTTTTGGTCGGTCTTTGTGGCCGTCGTCTCCATCATCAGCATTGTGTACTGCGCGGTCTTGTTGTGGTTCTCGTCCAAAGTGAAGGTCAATTCACACAACCCACAAGACGGCACCACCGGTCATGTGTGGGACGAAAACTTGCAAGAGATGAACAACCCATTGCCCCGTTGGTGGTTGTGGCTGTTCATCATCACCATGGTGTTTGCCGTGGTGTATGGCGTGGCTTATCCAGGTTTGGGTAGCTACGAGGGCAAGTTGGGTTGGTCTTCGCAAGGCCAATACGAAGCGGAAGTGGCCAAAGCCAACAAAGAACTCGAACCTCTTTATGCCGCTTTCAACGCACAACCGCCCGAGCAATTGGCGGGTGACGCCAAAGCCATGGCGATTGGTGAGCGTTTGTTCATGAACAACTGCGCACAATGCCACGGCTCGGATGCGCGCGGTTCTAAGAGCTTTCCCAATTTGACCGACAACGACTGGTTGCATGGTGGCACGACTGACAAAATCAAAGAGACCATCACCAAAGGTCGCATTGGTGTGATGCCTCCGATGGCCGCTGCTGTGGGTGGCGCGGAAGATGTGCGCAATGTGTCGCACTATGTGTTGAGCTTGTCTGGCAGCCCGCACGATTCTGTGCGCGCCAATTTGGGCAGAGAAAAATTCGGTGCATGCGCTGCATGTCACGGCCCAGACGGCAAAGGTATCCAAGCCATGGGTTCTGCCAACTTGACTGACAAAATTTGGTTGCACGGTTGGGGCGAAGAGGCGATTGCTGCCATGATCAACGGAGGCAAAACCAATCAAATGCCAGCGCAAGAAGGCCGTTTGACCGAATCACAAATTCATGTGTTGACCGCTTATGTGTGGGGCATGTCGAACAAACCACAAGTGGCAGCCGCCAACATACCTAACGCGAAGTAATTCAATTGAACTCTGCTGACCCCGCGCAGCGCAAAACCATCCCCATCGTTGCAGCGTCACCTGACGCTGACGACGAGGTGATGGTTTCCTTGTATGCTGCCAGTAAAAAAATCTACCCACGCTCTGTAGAAGGCATCTTTGCCTATTGGCGCTGGGTGTTTGTTTGGCTCACACAAATTCTTTTTTATTGTTTGCCTTGGCTTGATTGGGGCTCACGACAAGCGGTGCTGTTCGATTTAGGCGCGCGTCGTTTTTATATTTTTGGTTTGGTCTTGTACCCCCAAGACTTCATTTACCTGACCGGCTTGTTGGTTATTTCTGCGCTGGCTTTGTTTTTGTTCACGGCAGTGGCGGGGCGTTTGTGGTGTGGTTACGCCTGCCCGCAAACGGTTTACAGCGAAATATTTTTGTGGATTGAGCGCAAGATCGAGGGTGATCGATCGGCCCGCATGCGTTTGGACGATGCTGACTTTTCACTCGAAAAATTGGTGAAGAAATGGTACAAGCACCTCGTTTGGATTTTCTTTTCCATCTGGACTGGCTTCACCTTTGTGGGGTACTTCACGCCCATCCGTGATTTGACGATGGAGTTTTTCCTCACCACGATGAGTTCATGGGAACTCTTTTGGATTTTCTTTTACGCGTTTGCCACCTATGGCAACGCTGGCTTCATGCGCGAGCAAGTGTGCAAGTACATGTGCCCTTATGCGCGCTTTCAAAGTGCCATGTTTGACCATGACACCCTCATCGTCACTTACGACACCGAACGCGGTGAGCCCCGTGGCCCGCGCTCCAGAAAAGTCGCATTGGCTGAGAGTAATTTGGGTGCCTGTGTGGATTGCTCGTTGTGTGTGCAGGTGTGCCCCACTGGTATTGACATTCGCAATGGCTTGCAATACGAGTGCATTGGCTGTGGTGCCTGTGCCGATGTGTGCGACACCGTGATGGACAAAATGGGTTATGCCCGTGGCTTGGTGCGCTACTCTACCCAAAATGCCATCAGCAACAAATGGTCGTCTGCCCAAATCTGGGCGCGTTTGCGTCGTCCGCGCATTCAGGTGTACACACTCATTTTGTCCGGCTTGGTGGTGGGTTTTTTGATGTCGCTGAGTTTGCGCACACCCTTCAAGGTGGATGTGGTGCGCGATCGCGCGTCGTTGGCGCGCATCACCGAATATGGCACGCTTGAAAATGTGTACCGCTTGCAAATCATGAACGCCAACGAAACGGCCCAGACCTACGATTTACAAATCAGGGGCTTGCCCAATTTGCAAATCAAAACCGACACCGAAGTGTTGGTCGAAGCTGCGCAGTCGCGGTGGGTGGTGCTGCGAGCGGACATACCATATGGCTCAGCCGAAGCAGGTTCGCACAAAATTCAGTTCTTGATTCAGGCCAAAGACTCGAAAGACTTGGTGGTCGAAAAATCTGTTTTCATTGTTCCGAGGTGAATGCCATGGCTGATCAATCTCACGATATCCAACCCTGGTGGCAATATGGCCATGTATGGCTTGTTTTGGCAGGTCCCATCATTGTGATCATTGCCGGTGTGATCACCGCCTACATCGCGATGAGCGCCCCTGACCCTGTGTTGGCGCAAGACTATTACCGCCGTGGTTTAGAGATGAACAAAACCTTGGCCGAAGAAAAAGCCAAACAACTCGCACCTGCGATGCAAACACGCAACCATGTGGTGACGCCTGAACCCGTTGCCCCCACGAAAACCCCATGATCTAAGGGTGTTGATCTGCCATAGACTTTCACTAAACGCTTTGCATGGGGAGTAACAAACATGTTGGCACAACGGTTGATGTGGATTGCATGGCCTGCTTTTTTGGTGGCAGGCGTTTTAGAAATGCTGGTGTTTGCGGTGGTCGATCCACAAGACATGCAATGGTTTGGTCAGCCCATTGAGTTGTCACGCCAAGGCATTTACACCTTGTCATTCTTTGTGTTTTGGGTGGTCACTGCGGCATCGAGTGCGCTCACCACTTTGTTGACGCTGTCACCCTTTGAGCTGAACCGCTGTCCGCTCGAGCCCACAGCCCGCCCCGACGGTTGCCCCAAGCAAGAAAAGTGTTGCGATCAGCCCGTTACAACTTGATTCAAATGCAACCTGACTGATGTGACGGTCAGTTGCAAACCTGTGGGTTGACCAACTGCTTGAGCGCGTCGGTGTTCAAAATGCGTACATGGCGCTGTTTGACTTCCACAATACCGTCTTCCACAAACTTTGAAAACGTTCGGCTGACGGTTTCGAGCTTGAGCCCCAAATAGCTGCCAATTTCTTCGCGCGTCATGCGCAACACCAACTCTGATTGCGAAAAACCGCGCGCATGCAAGCGTTGCACCAGGTTGAGCAAAAACGCTGCCAAGCGTTCTTCGGCGCGCATGCTGCCCAAGAGCAACATCACGCCGTGTTCACGCACGATTTCTCGGCTCATGATTTTGTGCACATGCCGTTGTAGGGCGTTGATTTCACGCGAGAGTTCTTCAATGCGATCGAAGGTCATGACGCACACTTCAGCGTCTTCAAGCGCCACCGCATCGCAGGTGTGTTGGTCGCTCACGATACCGTCTAGACCAATGATTTCACCGGCCATTTGAAAGCCGGTCACTTGGTCGCGACCGTCTTCTGAAGAAATGCAGGTTTTGAAAAAACCAGTACGAATGGCGTACAAGGCGTTGAACTTTTCGCCGTTTCTGAACAAGGTCTCGCCACGGGGGATTTTGCGGCGGGTGGCCACGACCTCGTCGATGCGCTTCATCTCGTCATCGTTGAGGCCCATGGGCATGCACAGCTCGCGCAGGTTGCAGTTGGAGCAGGCGACTTTGATGCTGTTGGGATTCATGGTGTTTGAAAGAATGTGTCTTGACACAGGTCAAGGTGAAAAAATTCTGTTCAGGGCACATTATCGGCTGTATTTAACAGTGAGCGCTTATGTCCGCTATTTTTTCTCCAGCCACTTCTGCCGCCGAGTTGGTCATCAGCCCCGACTTGCTGCGCCGCTATGACGTGGCGGGGCCGCGCTACACCTCTTACCCCACGGCTGACCGTTTTGTCGAGGCCTTTGGCGAGGCTGAATATCTGCAGGCCTTAGAGCAACGTCGAGAGGGTTTAGGCGCCAAGGCCATGCCGCTCTCGCTGTATGTGCACATCCCGTTTTGCGAATCTTTGTGCTACTACTGCGCGTGCAACAAAATCATCACCAAACACCATTCGCGTGGCGAAGAATACTTGCGTTACTTGGCACGTGAGGTCGAGTTAACCGTGGGGCATTTGGGGCAGGGGCAAACTGTGTCGCAGCTGCACTTGGGTGGCGGCAGCCCCACCTTTTTGAGCGACGACGAACTCAAGGCCTTGATGGCCATGTTGCGCCGCAGTTTCAACTTCACGCCCGGTGGCGAATATTCGGTCGAGGTAGACCCGCGCACCGTCACCCGCGAGCGCTTGGCGCATTTGGCAGAGTTGGGTTTCAACCGCTTGAGCTTTGGTGTACAAGACTTCGAGCCTGCGGTGCAAAAAGCCGTACATCGCATTCAACCCGCCAACCAAGTGTTTGATTTGGTCGCGGCTTCACGCGACTTGGGTTTTGATTCGGTCAATGTCGATTTGATTTACGGCTTGCCCATGCAAACGCCCGAAACCTTTGAGCGCACCTTGCACCAAGTGGTTGATCTGCAACCCGATCGCATTGCTTTGTATGCCTACGCGCATTTGCCCGAGCGCTTCAAACCGCAACGGCGCATTCATGCGCAAGATTTGCCACCTGCGGCATCGAAGTTGGCCATGCTGTCGAGCGCGCTCAAAATTTTGATGGACGCCGGCTATGTGTATGTGGGCATGGATCACTTTGCCCTGCCCAACGACGCCTTGGCCATTGCCAAGCGTCAGGGCCGATTGCATCGCAATTTCCAGGGCTACAGCACACAACCCGATTGCGATTTGGTGGCCTTGGGCGTGTCGTCCATCGGGCGCGTGGGCGCGACCTTTAGCCAGAATGTGAAAACGCTGGACGAGTACTACGACTTGCTCAACCAAGGCCGTTTGCCGATCGAGCGTGGCTTGGCCTTGTCGCGCGACGATTTGGTGCGACGCTCGGTCATCATGGCTTTGATGTGTCAGGGCAGTGTGTTGTTTGAGTCCGTCGAGCTGGCGCACTTGATCGACTTCAAAACTTACTTTGCCAACGAGATGGCACAGCTCAACGGCATGCAAGCGCAAGGCTTGGTGGTGGTTGATGCTTCAGGCGTGCATGTGACCGAGTTGGGTTGGTTTTTTGTGCGTGGCGTGGCCATGGTGTTTGACAAATATTTGCAGGCTGACCGAAACCGCGCGAGGTTCTCTAAAATCATCTGATGAACACCACTTTGGCACTCACCGCTTTGCTCATGGGTTTAGGCGGTGGGCCGCATTGTTTGGCGATGTGTGGCGCGGCTTGCGCTGGCATTGGCCGTGCGGCGCAAAAGCAGGGTGCCTCGCAAGGCACCTCTGCCATGCTTTTGTTCCAACTCGGGCGCATCATCGGCTATTCAGCACTCGGTGCCTTGGCTGCCTCTACCATGCAAGGGGTGGGTTGGTTGAGCACACAATCCGCCGCGTTTCGTCCGGTGTGGACCTTGTTTCATTTGTTCGCTTTCATGGTCGGCGTGCTGTTGTTGTGGCGTGCAGAGCAACCCATTTGGTTAGAAACATTTGGCCGTGCGATTTGGCGGCGCGTGCAAAACATGACGGCGCACATGCGCTTGCGACATGGCGGTGCGGTGGTGTTGGGTGCGTTGTGGTCTTTGCTGCCTTGCGGTTTGTTGTATGCCGCTTTGTTGGTGGCCGCTTTGAGCAACAGCCCACTCGAAGGTGCGGGTGTGATGGCCTTGTTTGCTTTGGGCAGCGCTTTGGTGCTTACCATCGGGCCTTGGTTGTGGTTGCGCTTGCACAAGTTTCAACCCGGCGGTGACCCCACAGGTGCATGGGGCGTGCGTTTGGCGGGCTTGGCCTTGGCCGCTAGCTCTGCGTGGGCGTTGTGGATGGGCTTGATGGAATACCAAGCGCCTTGGTGTTTGGTGCCGCAGTAAAGCGCCACCATTTTGTTCAACGCAAATGTTGGCTCAACAGTTGCGCCACATGGATCGCTTCACGCTGCGCACCATCGTGAATTTGATGGCGACAGCTCGTGCCATCGGCCACCACGATGGCGTCAGCCTTGGCACGCACCGCAGGCAACAAACTGAGTTCGGCCATTTGCATCGACACCTCAAGGTGTGAAGCTTCGTAACCAAAGCTGCCCGCCATGCCACAGCAACTGCTGTCGATCAATTCGGGTTGGGCATTGGGAATCAAGCCAATCACTTCCATCACCGGTGTCATCACACCAAAGGCTTTTTGATGGCAATGGCCGTGCAACAAAATAGGCTGCTGTGCAGGCTTTAATTTTTCTTTCAAGCTTTCCAGTTGCTTGTGTTTGTTTTCACGCGCTAAAAACTCTTCCAGCAACATGGCCTGCTGGCTGACCGTGTGTGCTGCGTCGCCCAAGCCGAGCACCAGCGCTTCGTCACGCAAGGTGAGCAAGCACGAAGGCTCTAAGCCCACGATGGTAATTTGTTTTTCAGCAAAAGGCAGCAGCGCATCGATCAACTCGCGCGCATGTTCGCGTGCCATGTCGACCATGCCGTTGGCCAAATAGGTGCGGCCACAGCACAGGTGTTGCGAGCCGGTGCTGTTGCGCAAGCCTTCTTTGCTCGCCACATGCACGCTGTAACCTGCCGCTTGCAACACACGCAGGGCCGCATGCGCATTGTCTGATTCGAAAAAACCATTGAAGGTGTCGACGAACAGCACCACCGGTTTGGTGGCTTGCAACACTTGTTCGCGGGTCACACCTTGAGTGGGTGCGTTGAAGAAATGTGAGGCTTGCCAAGTGGGCCAACTGCGTTGTGCAGACAAACCTGTCATGCGCTCAGCCACGCGTGCCAACCAAGGCCAACGGTTGCGCATATTCAGCAAACCCGACACGCGCGCGGCGTGGTGTGCGTAGCGGGGCAGGTGTGCGATCAAACGGTCTTTCAGAGTGAAGCCATGCTTAGCTTTGAAATGGTGCGTGGTTTCAATTTTCATGCGCGCCATGTCCACACCGGTGGGGCAATCGCGTTTGCAACCTTTGCAGCCCACACACAGGTCCAGGGTGTGGAGCAATTCGTCGCTGCTCAATGCATTTGCACCGAGTTGACCACTCAAGGCCAAACGCAAGGTGTTGGCGCGACCGCGGGTGAGGTGTTGTTCATCGCGTGTCACGCGGTAGCTGGGGCACATGGTGCCTGCATCAAACTTGCGACAGGTGCCGTTGTTATTGCACATCTCCACGGCTTTGGCAAAACCTTGTGCAGGGTCACCACTGGTGCCCAATGCAGTGGTTTCTTCAGTGGCGGGGTTGTTTTGCACATCCCACGCACGCCAGTCGAGCGCAGTTTGTATGGGGATGACTTTGTAGTCATTGCCAAAACGCATCAGCGTGGTGTCGTCCATCTTCGGTGGATTGACGATGCGTTGCGGTGACAACAAGTTGATCGGGTCGAGGTGTTGCTTGATGCTGGCAAACGCTTGCGTGATGTGTGGGCCAAACTGCCACTCAATCCATTCACCGCGACACAAACCGTCGCCATGCTCACCGCTGTAGGCACCTTTGTATTTGCGCACCAATGCGCTGGCTTCTTCGGCGATGTCACGCATGTGCCGCGCACCCTCGCGGCGCATGTCCAAGATAGGGCGCACATGCAAAGTGCCCACCGAAGCGTGTGCATACCAAGTGCCTTTGGTGCCGTGGCGTTTGAACACTTGGGTGAGCTCGTCGGTGTATTCGGCCAAGTGCAAGAGTGGCACAGCGCAGTCTTCGATGAAGCTGACCGGTTTGCCGTCGCCCTTCAAACTCATCATGATGTTGAGGCCCGCTTTACGCACTTCCCACAAATTTTTCTGCGGTGCATCGTCCACCATTTCGACCACGCTGTTGGGGAGTCCTAAATCGCCCATCAACTCCACCAACTGACGCATGTGGGGCAACAAGCTGGCTTTGTCAGCACCGGCAAATTCAACCAACAACACGGCTTGTGGCTCGCCAATCAATGCCGTGCGAATGGTGGGTGCGAAGGCAGGGTTTTGCAGTGATAAATCGATCATGGTGCGATCGACCAACTCCACCGCCGTCAAATGGCCTTGACCCAACTTCACAAGGTGTTGCGCTGCATCCATCGCTTTGTAAAAGCTGGGGAAGTTCACCACGCCCAACACTTTGGCACGCGGCAATTCACTCAGTTGCAAGGTGAGCGATTGCGTCATGGCCAGCGTGCCTTCGCTGCCAATCAACAAATGCGCCAAGTTGACCGAACCATCGCGGGTGTAAGGGCGCTCGTTTTGGTTGTGAAAAATATCGAGGTTGTAACCCGCCACTCGGCGCATCACTTTGGGCCAGTTGGCTTCGAGTTCAGGCCGCAAAGCATGCGCGAGTTGTTGCACAAATTCACCTATCGCTTTGGCGCGACCGGTGCTTTGGTCGAAGCGCCCGAAGGGCAGCAAACTGCCATCGCTCAACCATGCATTTGCACCGAGCACGTTGTGCACCATGTTGCCGTAGGCAATCGAGCGACTGCCGCACGAGTTGTTGCCTGCCATGCCGCCCAAGGTGGCTTGCGCGCTGGTGGACACATCAACAGGAAACCACAGACCGTGTTTTTTCAGCGCCGCATTCAAATGGTCGAGCACCATGCCTGGTTCTACTTCAGCGGTGCGTTGCTCTGCGTCGATGTGCAGCACATTGCGCACATATTTGCTGTGGTCAATCACCAAACCTGCGCCGGTGGTTTGACCGCATTGGCTGGTACCACCGCCTCGTGGCACGATGGGCACGCCCAAGTCGCGGCAAATAGCCATGGCGATGGGCACTTCGTGTGCATGGCGCGGCACAAAAACGCCCACAGGTAACACTTGGTAAATCGATGCGTCGGTGGCATAGCGTCCGCGATCAGCGGCGCTGAACAACACTTCGCCTTGTGTTTCTGTGCGCAATCGGGCGGCGAGTTTGCCGGCCACTTCGTTGAAGCTGTGCGACACGCGCTCATAAGTGTGTGCGGCTGATTCTGTGACTTGTCGGGGCAGGGGAGCGTTCATAGGGTGTGAGGGGTGTCTGAGGACATTCAGTTGTTTTGCAATTGCGCCATCACCACATGGCGTTTGTTGTGCAAGTGTTGGAGCAACACATCTTGCAAGCCTTGCGCATCGCGGCGCGACAGTGCGTCAATCATTTGTTCGTGTTCTTTGACGGCACTTTTCCATTTTTCTTCGTCTTGGTTGGACTTGAAACGCAAGGCTTGCAAACGCGCATTGACTTGGTCGTAAGTGGTACTGAGCACCGGGTTTTTAGCGGCAGCGCTGATGGCACGATGAATGGCAGCGTTGAGTCGGTAGTAGTTGGACAAATCGCGCCGTGTGAAGGCCGCCATCATTTCAAAATGCATGGCTTTGATTTCGACCAACTCTTCATCGGTCACGCGCTCTGCGGCCAACCAACCCGACTGAGCTTCTAAGCCCGCCATCACCTCAAAGGTGTGGCGCACATCGTCTTCACTCAAACTCGCGGCTACTGCACCACGGTTGGGCAACAAGGCCACCAAGCCCTCGGCGGCCAAGGTTTTGATGGCTTCACGCAACGGCGTGCGCGACACATTCAGCGCCTCACACAAAGCCCGCTCATTGAGCTTGGCACCGGGTGGAATTTGGTTTTCCACCAGCATTTGGCGCAGCCGGTGGGTGACTTGGTCGTGCAAGGCGGGGCGCGGGATGGACAAACTGTCTGCGGTCATTCTTGTATTTTGTATGCAAAAAATGAGGGGGTCAATAGGATTATTAAGGGTGAAACAGGGTTGACATTCTCAATTTGTATGCAAAAAATAAGCAAAACTCACAGGAGCACCTTGCGCATGATTTCTCTCGATTTCCATCCCGTTGGCCGCCACTTCTTGCAAATTCCGGGGCCTTCGCCGGTGCCAGACCGCATCTTGCGCGCTATGAGTTTGCCCACCATCGACCACCGCGGCCCAGAGTTTGGTGTGCTCGGTACCAAGGTGTTGAAAGACATGCAAAAGATTTTTCAAACCCAACACCCGGTGGTGATTTACCCCGCCTCAGGCACCGGTGCATGGGAAGCAGCCTTGGTCAACACCTTGAGCGCAGGTGACCATGTGTTGATGTTTGAAACCGGTCACTTCGCCTCGTTGTGGAACAAACTCGCGGGACGCATGGGCTTGAAAGCCGAGTTCATTGGTTTGCCCGGCGTCGAAGGTTGGCGACAGGGTGTGAAGGCAGACATCATTGAGCAGCGCCTCAAAGCTGACACGGGTCACAGCATCAAAGCGGTGTGCGTGGTGCACAACGAAACATCCACCGGTGTGACCAGTGACATCGCCGCTGTGCGCCGTGCGATCGACAATGCCAAACACCCCGCCTTGTTGATGGTCGACACCATTTCAGGTTTGGCCTCGGCTGACTACCGTCACGACGAATGGGGCGTCGATGTGACCGTCAGTGGTTCACAAAAAGGTTTGATGCTGCCGCCGGGCATCAGCTTCAACGCCTTGTCGCCCAAAGCCATTGAGGCCAGCAAAACATCCACCTTGCCCAAATCGTTTTGGGCGTGGGACGAAATGTTGGAGATCAACAAAACCGGTTACTTCCCCTACACCCCCAACACCAACCTCATGTATGGCCTGAGCGAAGCTTGCGACATGATTTTGGGACAAGGCTTAGAGGTGGTGTTTGCGCGTCACAAGCGTTGGTCCAAAGGTGCGGTGGCGGCGGTGCAGGCGTGGGGCTTGCAAGTGCAGTGCGCTGACCCCGCTTTGTATTCGCCCATCCTGACCGGTGTGATGACACCCGAAGGCATTGACGCCGATGCGGTGCGCAAACTCATTTACGAACGCTTCGATTGTTCTTTGGGTACCGGTTTGGGCAAAGTCAAAGGCCGCATGTTCCGCATTGGGCATTTGGGGGACTGCAACGACCTCACATTGATCGCGGCATTGTCCGCCTGCGAAATGGGTTTGAAGCTCAGCGGTGTGAAGTTGGCAGGCTCAGGTGTACAAGCAGCGATGGATTATTTTTCAGCCCATCCCATTCCTGCGCTGATCAGGCCTTGAGCCTCGTTTGAATTTTTCAGTCAGACAGAAAGAAAGTTAGACAACAACAGGAGACAACATGAAACGCAGAACCCTTTTGCAAGCCGGTGCAGCGTCTGCTGTCACATTGGCCGCGCCGATGATCAAAGCGCAAAGTTTGCCCACCGGCCCCATTCGCATTGTGGTGGGCTTCCCGCCCGGTGGTGGTACCGATGCACTGGCCCGCGTGCTGGCGCAAAAACTCCAAGCCATGTGGAACATCACCATCGTGATCGACAACAAAGCAGGTGCTGCCGGTGTGATTGCGGCTGACCATGTGGCCAAGCAAGCCAATGATGGCAACACTTTGTTGATGGCCCACATCAACAGCCATGCACTCGCCACCAGTTTGCAACCCAAGTTGACTTACAACGTCGAGCGCGATTTCACACCCATCGGCCTGGTGGGTGTCACCCCCAACTTGTTGATTTGCAACGAGACGCAACCCGCAAAAACCGTGAAAGATTTGGTGGCGTTGTGCAAACAAAACCCGGGCAAGATCAGTTTTGCTTCTGCAGGCGGTGGCTCAGCACAACACTTGGCGCTTGAAATGTTCAAGCTGCGTGCCGGCATTGATGCCTTGCATGTGCCCTACAAAGGCTCAGGCCCTGCATTGACCGATTTGATAGGTGGACAAGTGCAATATTGTTTCGAGACCATGACCTCTGCCACACCGCATGTGAAAAGTGGCAAAGCCATTGCGTTGGCACAAACACGCCCCAAACGTGCCAAGGGTCACCCCAATGTGCCCACCATGGACGAGCAAGGTTTCGCAGGCTTTGATGCCACCACTTGGTATGGCTTGGTTGGCCCCGCAAAGATGAACCCATCGTTTGTGAAGCGCATCAACGAAGACATGAACCGCGTCATGGCCATGCCCGATGTGATGGAGAAGTTTGATCAATACGGTGCAGAAGACGGCGGTGGCACACCCGAACGTTTTGCGGAATTCATTCGCAGCGAAACCCAAAAGTGGGCCAAGGTGATCAAAGATGCCAAGGTGCAGGCTGACGCATAATTCCGTTTTTAAAACGAAAGTGGGGTTCCACGCATGGTTGAACCAGTAACGCAGACGAACGATATGTCAGGTGTTTGGGCAGATGTGCTGACCCCACTCAAAGCTGACCTCACACTAGATGCCGCACGCTTTTGCGCCCATGTCCGCAATCTCTCTGCCAAAGGCGTAGCGCATTTCACGGTGTTTGGTTTTGCAGGCGAGGGCCCTTGTTTTTCGAATTCAGAAAAGCTAGAAGCATTGTCAGAGTTGATCAAGTCGGGCGTGTCTGCATCTGACCTCATGCTCGGCGTGACTGCCACCGCGATTGCAGACGCCGTTCATCTGATCAAAACTGCCCATGCGCTTGGCGTGCGCAGATTTTTGGTGGCGCCACCATTGCACTACCAACCCATCGGGCAAAGCGCCATGTTGGCTTTTTTTCAGCAACTGATTGGGCAGGTCAATTTGCCGCATTGGCAGTTGTACTTCCATCAACTCGGCGGTGTGTTTCGTGCCGATGTGGCAGAAGCCACACTTGCAGAGTTGCGTCGCGAATTTCCGTCTGTCGTGACGGGCATTGTTGATCAAGATGTGCATCCTTCGCACACGCTCGATTTGATGCGATCTTTTGGGTCTCAGTTGATCGTGGCACCAACCAACGAAGCCAATTTGTTGGTATTGAAACCCTCTGTGACTTTGTCTGCCATGGCCAATTTGATGCCGGTAGTGATCAAACACATTCTTGCCAATGACCTGCCGGTGCAAACCACCAAAATCAGCGGCATGAAAGTCAAAAGTCCCGACGATCGCGTGACCGAGTTGCGAACCATCATGGGCGAGCAGCCTTTGGTGGCATCGCTGAAACTATTCATGTCAATGCATTACCGTCAAACCGAATGGGAATGGGTTCGACCGCCGCTCATGCGCATCAGCAAAGACGGTCGTGAAGGGTTGATGAAGGCTTTTAAAAATTTCAATTTGCTGGCCAGTGAATGAACCCAAAGCAGGGGTGACCTATGAATTTTGAAAACACTTGGTATGTGATTGAGCGACACAATCGGTATGAGGCCGTATCGCACGAAGTGATGTGCACCTATGACCCCAATACCTTCGTGATGCTTCAAAATTTTGAAACACACCACGAAGCCCTGGTCGAGTTGCGTCGACTGATTCACATTGAAATTGAAGAAACCAACCAGAAAATAGACAAAATTCCTGGTAGTTCATCGACGCACTGAACTCAGTTGCTCAAGCCTTTGTAAAACATATAAGCCGCGAGCACATACAACACGCTGCCAAAAATACGCTTGAGTTTTTTCACAGGCAATTTGTGCGCTGCCTTGGCCCCTAGCGGTGCGGTGAACACACTGCATGCGGCAATCACCACCAAGCCTGGCACCCAGATGTAGCCAAACGCTCCCTCGGGCAAACCTTCCACCGACATACCGCTGATGATGTAGCCGGCCACATTGGCCACTGCAATCGGAAAGCCCAAAGCAGCACTTGTGGCCACCGCGTTGTGAATGGCCACATTGCACCATGCCATGAACGGCACGCTGATGAAGCCACCACCTGCACCCACCAAGCCAGACAGAAAACCAATTGCGCCGCCCGCGCCCATCAAACCTGCGGTGCCTGGCACTTGGCGTGAGGGTGAAGGTTTTTTGTCGAGAAACATTTGCGTGGCAGAAAAGCCCACAAACAAACCAAAGAAGATGGCCAAGTAAGCGCCCTTCAAAATGGCAAACACGCCTAAGCTACCGATCATGCTGCCCAACACAATGCCGGGGGCCAAGCCTTTGACCAAGTCCCAGCGCACCGCACCGCGTTTGTGATGTGCACGCACACTTGAGATGGACGTGAAGATGATGGTGGCCATGGAAGTGGCAATCGCCATCTTCACGCCCAAATCAGCTGGTACACCGCGCTGTGATAACAAGATGGTTAAGAAAGGCACCATCACCATGCCGCCGCCAATGCCGAGCAAGCCCGCTAAAAAACCGGTGCAAATGCCAAGCACAGCGAGTTCGATGATCAGTTGTATTTCTGGTGACATGAGTCTGAAGCCTGTGCGAATATGAAAAGGTGTCTGCAAGGGCCTCAAGGCCGGCATCCTGAACCGGGGTTCAGGTGGGCGAGGTCAGATTGACGTTGGGTTCATCTGACGCGAGACGATCACGCTCATCAAACGATGTTCCAAGCCCGA
>JBEGOM010000031.1:0-23988 GCA_041181985.1 Pseudomonadota bacterium
CTGTTCAATTTGATTGGCAATGCTTTGAAATTCACCCAACGCGGCTCGGTGTCATTTCATGTCAAGCCGTGTCCTACGGGCGTGCATTTCGAGGTGAAAGACACGGGCATTGGCATTCCCGAAGACGCCTTGCCTAGACTGTTCAGCAGTTTTGCGCAGGTAGACACCTCAACATCGCGCGAATACGGTGGTACCGGCTTGGGGTTGGTCATTTCAAAGCGTTTGGTGGAAGGCATGAATGGACGCATTGGTGTTGACAGTAAGTTGGGTGTAGGTAGCACCTTTTGGTTTGAGTTGCCATTGGTGACTGCCAATGAAGTTCGTTTTGCTGAAACGGCTGGTAAAACTGAAGTTTTGCCAACGGCGCTTGGACACCAAGCAATGACGGCTTCTTTGCCTGTGAGAGCGTTCACTTTTTTATTGGTTGAGGACAACACGGTGAACCAATTGTTGGCCAAAGCGTTGTTGACCAGCATTGGCGGCACCGGTGATTTGGCCGTCAATGGACAAGAAGCTGTTGAGGCTGCGCAAAACAAAATCTACGACATTATTTTTATGGACATCCAAATGCCCGTGATGAATGGCTTGGTGGCCACACAAAACATCAGAAACAATCCTGGACCGAATCGGCACACACCCGTGATTGCTTTGACCGCCAACGCCATGCAGCCTGACAAAGAAAAGTTCTTGCAGGCCGGTATGAATGCTTTGTTGACCAAACCTTTCACCAAAGCTGGGTTGCAGGACATCATCACGGCTTATTTGGATGGCTCTGAAGCCTATGTTATTTGATACGATGTATATTATGTTAAGTTAAATATGAGCGCAGAACAACGCATTTTTGAACTTGGAATTTCGCTTCCGATGGGTAGTGCTCCCGCAGGAAACTATGTATCTGCCATCCAGTCCGGAAACCTCGTTTTTATCTCTGGTAGAGCGCCGCTTTCAATCGATGGTAGAGCTCCAAAGGGACAACTGGGGCGAGAGTTTTCAACCCATGATGGCTACGATCTGGCCCGATCAGCATGCGTTGACTTGCTGGCTGTTTTGAAACATCAGCTTGGCTCACTTGACAAAGTTGCACGGTTTGTCGAAATACACGGCGCTATCAATGCCACCCCGGATTTTGAGGAACATGCAAAGGTTCTTGATGGCGCGTCGGACCTATTGGTCGAAGTATTCGGTTCAGCGGGTGTTCATGTGCGTTCCGTGATTGGCGTGAATTCGCTTCGCAATGGCGTGCATCTGACTGTCAGAGGTACTGTCGAGGTGATGGCAAGTTAGTCAATATGGAGAGCCGTCTTTGTGGACGAAATGCCATTTTTTGTCCACACCCAATAAAGCTTTGAGATCGTCATCCGGATAAGTTGCCGTATCCCCTGCACTTCGATCACCGATTTCAAGGTAGACAACATCTTGATCGGTCATATTGATGAGCTGATGTCCATCACCCGTTCCAGCTCTGAAGCCCGCACACATATTTGGTGAAAGCTCGGTCGCACCAGCATCAGTGATAAGCGTGGGGTAACCTTCAAGAATAAAAATAAACTCATCTTGACGGCTATGTGCATGGCGTAACGCAGACACTGCTTTGGGTGAAAGACGCGTCAGATTAACGCCAAAGTTGTTAATCCCGAACAAATCTCCCAGCGGCTGTTTTCGGCGCCCAACCACCCTATTCCTGAATTCCAGCGGGTAATTTGAAGGTGTTAATCGTGGGGGTGCATCTTGTGCGTTGATGGCCAATGGGAAATTTGATTGATCCATAAATACCTGACCAGTGTGTGTTTTCGTGATCACGAATCATCCTAGTCATTGAGAAGGGTTGGGCATCTGAAGCTCAGAAAAACAATGAGAGCCGCATACCGCGCTAAGCTAGGTTTTGATGTCAGCGCGACTCGGCCTCTGCCGCTTCCCGTTCGCGGATCTCTTGCACTTGCCAAGCTTCCATAAAAGCTCTGATGTACATGGCATTTTTTGAACGCTCAGCGGTCAATGCCAAATCGAGTGCGCTGGCTTGGTCTTGGTTGCGCAAATTGGGGTCAGCGCCCTCTTCCAGCAGCAATTTAACTGCCATCGGAGATGCGTAGTACGCGGCCATCATCAAGGGCGTTGTGCCATTGGGCGATTCAGCATCGATGTAGGCGTTTTCTTGCAGCAACAAACGCATGATGGCAATGTTGCCTTTGGTGGCAGCGTAATGTAGGGGTGTCCAACCTTTGCGGTTGACGGCCGCCTCGCGCTCAATCAGAACTTCGCAAACCGCCAATTGGTTGTGAAACGCCGCCATCATCAGAGGGGTCTCGCTAACTTGGTTTTCAAACTCAATTTTGGTGTTGGGGTGCTTGGCCAACACAAGTGCTGACTTGGGAGCCTCAGAGGTCAGCGCCACCATCAAAGCAGGTATGCCTTTTTCGTTAGGCGTGTTGGGGTCTATGCCGCGCGCAATGAGGCGTGCCACCTCTTGGTCTTGGTCAAAATGAATGGCCTTGAAAAAGTCCTCATAAGCACCAGCATGCGCGAAGGAATACCCAACGAAAACATATAGAAAAATAAAAAATCGAAAGTAATTTTTCATTTGGATACCGCGCTGAACAATCGGTCAAAGTTATGGCTGGTGGCTTCGGCCACGGCCTCTACCGTTAGCCCCTTGATGTCTGCAATTTGCTTGGCCACAAAAGGCACATAAGACGGGTTGTTGGTTTTGCCGCGGTGCGGTGCCGGCGCCAAATACGGGCTGTCAGTTTCAATGAGGATGCGATCGAGCGGCACAAAAGCAGCCACATCGCGCAAATCTTGCGCATTCTTGAAAGTCAAAATGCCTGAAAACGAAATGTAAAAGCCCAAGTCAAGCCCCGCGCGCGCGACCTCAGCTGTTTCGGTGAAGCAATGAAACACGCCCCCTGCACTGCCGCTTGAGCCGTCTTCGCCCTGCTCTTTCAAAATGGCAATGGTGTCGTCAGAAGAACTGCGCGTGTGGATGATGAGCGGCAACTGCGTTTGTTGTGCCGCCTGAATGTGAATGCGAAACCGATCGCGTTGCCAAGCCATGTCCGCCACGCTGCGCTCGCCCAAGCGGTAGTAGTCGAGGCCTGTTTCACCAATGCCCACCACGCGGGGCAACTGGCTGCGGGTGAGCAAATCGTTAAGCGTGGGCTCTTGCACATCGTCGTTGTCGGGGTGCACACCTACCGTGGCCCAAAAGTTGTCATAGTCCATCGCCAGTTGATGCACTTCATGAAAACGCTCAAGCGACGTGCTGATGACCAAGGCCCGGGTGACTTGAGCTTGAGCCATGTCGTCACGAATCTTGCCTATGTTTTGCATCAGCTCAGGAAAATTCAAATGGCAATGCGAATCGGTGAACATCTTGAGTCAGGAGCGGGTTGGGGAGCCGATGGGGTTTGGCAAGTTTATTTGGCGCGCAAAGCGGTTCGCGCACGGGCCACCAAAGCCTCGAGCATCAAGCCCGCATTGAACGGGTGTTCTGCGGTGCGTGCGCTTTGCATGAGGTCTTTGGACCATTGGGTGAGTGACTGCACAGTGCCACCGCTGGGCAGGTCTTGCTCAGCAAAAAAACGCGCGTTGGCACCTGCGCGTGTGGCCAGCAAGTCGTGACAGAGCTTTTGCAACATGGCAATGGCTTGTGCCGGCGTTCCCTCAGACAACGCAGACACATCGCCCTTCACCACGGCCTTGGGCAAGGCCGACCAATGTTTGGCTTGCATACCTTGAACGGCAAGCGCTAGGGCATCCTCTGGGCGACCACCAGCGGCTTTGAGCAAGGTGGCTGCATCTGCGGCAGGCACACCGTTGGCTTGCAACCAGGCCAATGATTCTTCGGTGTCGGGCCAGGTCAGCGTGTGGGTTTGGCAACGGCTGCGAATGGTGGGCAACAGCTGATGCGCCGCTTCGCTGGCCAACACAAAGCGCGTTTCACCAGGGGGCTCTTCGAGCGTTTTCAAAATCGTGTTGGCCGTGACATGGTTCATGCGCTCAGCGGGATACACCAGCACCACTTTGGTGGCGCCACCCGAACGGGTGTGCTGGGTGAAGCTCACCATCTCACGCGCGGCTTCCACGCGAATTTCTTTGCTGGGCTTTCGTTTTTTATCGTCTAACTCTTTTTGGGTTTTTTCATCCAAAGGCCAGTTGAGTTCAAGCGCCAAGGTTTCGGGCATCAGGGTGCACAAATCGGGATGCGTGCGCACCTGCACCGAATGACAGCTTTTGCACACACCGCAAGCGCCCAGCGGTGTGGGTTGGTCGCACAACCATGCTTGCGCCAATGCCAGCCCGAGTGTGTATTGCCCCAAACCCGACGGCCCTTGCAACAACCAAGCATGGCCTCGCCGTTGCAGCAATGCGCTCAGTTGCGTTTGCAGCCACGGGGCCAAACTTGCGTTGCTCGCACTCATGGCGCAGCGCCTGACAACGCGGCTGGCACCGGCACCATGATGGACATCCAGCCACGGGCTACCAACACACGGGTGATTTGTTGCCACACCGCATGGCGGGTTTGCGCGGCATCCAAGCGGGCAAACCGTTGCGGTTGCGCTTGTGCGCGGTCTTCATAACCTTGGTGCACTTGCTTGAAAAAATCCACGGGTTGTGATTCAAACCGATCGGGCACCCGCGCACCCACCAAACGCTCGGCGGCAATGGCTGGGTCAAGCGCAAACCAAAAAGTGAGATCGGGTTGGCGCAGAGTTTGGTCAGGCTGCGCCTGAACCCATTGTTCGAGTTGCTTCAACACATTCAAGTCGAACCCCCTGCCCCCGCCTTGGTAGGCAAAGGTGGCATCGGTGAAGCGGTCGCACAGCACCACATCGCCTCTGGCCAAGGCTGGTTCGATCACTTGCTTGAGGTGGTCGCGCCGTGCTGCAAAAATCAACAAGGCTTCTGTCAGCGGGTCCATGGCAAGGTTTAGCACCATCTCGCGCAGTTGCTCTGCCAGTGCTGTGCCACCGGGCTCGCGCGTGAGGGTGACTTGGCGACCTTGGTTGCGAAAGGTCTCGGCCAGGCCTGCGATGTGGGTGGATTTACCCGCACCGTCAATGCCTTCAAAACTGATGAACAGACCCGTGTTTGCCATAGTGCCTCGCTGTGAACCCGCTATTTTGCCTCTTCACTGTTCGGCGACTTGATGCCCCGCTGGTAGCGGTTCACCGCGGCGTTGTGCTCGTCCAATGTGGCGCTGAATTGGCTGGTGCCGTCGCCACGCGCCACGAAATACAGGGCTTGGCTTGTGGCGGGTTGCACGGCGGCCAGCAAAGCGTTTTTTCCGGGCATGGCAATGGGTGTAGGGGGCAGGCCTTTGCGGGTGTAGGTGTTCCAAGGATGGTCTGTGCGCAAGTCGGCACGGCGCAGGTTACCGTCAAAGCTCTCGCCCAAACCGTAAATGACGGTCGGGTCGGTTTGCAAGGGCATGCCAATGCGCAAACGGTTGTGAAACACGCTGCTGATGGTGGTGCGATCGCTTTCACGGCCGGTTTCTTTTTCGACGATGCTGGCCAAGATCAAGGCTTCGTCGATGGTTTGAACCTGAATATCTTTTGCACGAAGCGACCAAGCGGCGCCCAACTGTTTGGTCATGGCATTGGCGGCGCGCTGCAAGATGCGCAGGTCAGAGCTGCCTTTACCGTAGGTGTAGGTGTCGGGGAAAAACCGGCCTTCTGGGGCGATGCCCGCCAAGCCCAGTTTTTCCATGATGGCTTCGTCGCTGAGCTCGCGGCTGTCGTGCTTGAGGCCCTCGGCTTTGTTGAGTGCAGCGCGAAATTGTCTGAAGGTCCAGCCGTCGATCAGACTGACCGCACGCAGGCTTTCTTCGCCACGGGTGAGTTTGCGTAGCACATCGAGCGCGTTGGCACCGTTGCTGATTTCATAGCTGCCTGCTCGCAAAAAGCGGGATTGGCCGCTGAGTCTGAAAAACAAAAACAGCACATCGGGGCTGACCTCTACCCCCGCTTGCACCGCCGCCTTGGCAATGCCGCGCACAGAGGTGTTGGGTTCAATGGACAAATCAACCGTTTCAGCCGTCAGGGGCAAGGGGCGATACACCCAATACGCAGATGCCCCCAACAGCCCTACGCTGATGAGCACCAACCACAACAACAATCGTTTGAGCACAACCTTTTCCCTCGTTCTGTTGCGCGCCAACAGACGAATTGGTTCGCCCAAAAATTATATCTATCGGGTTTTCACGCTGACCTGCGCTGCTTGGTCAGAGGCAGCGCAGGCAGGTGCAAGTAGGTCAGGCTGGCAGCCTTACTCGACGGCCAGCGTCACCGCCGCGCCCAACGCCACAGCGCCAACAGGAATGGCCCAAGGACGTGCCTCTTGCTTTTGTTCGGCCACCACCGCAGGCAAACCCTCAATGGCGCGGGGACGGCGTGCATCAACGATGCGAATATGCCCAAACTCTGCGCGCAAGGCCTTCGTGAATTGCAGCAAAGACTGATGCGCCACGCGCGTGACCACCGATTGGTTGCGTTGAGTCAACAACTCCAGCAAATCTTTGAGGTTGGTTTGTGCCCAATCTTCGCGAAACTTGCGTTGTGCCCTCTGGGTCAACCATTTGCCCGTGTGCCGATTCAGCCGAGGTGGACATGCCACCAGAACCCATTGCGTGGCATGGGACTCTTCCAACAAGGGAAGAACTTGGTTCATTGCATGCGATTTGTCGTTGATGTAGACCACAAATGTTTCCATGATGCGCTCCTAGTTATTGCATGTGAGGGGGGGTTAAACCATTTCCAGGTTTTGGGTTGTGTTCGAGCTGTTTTGGCGCTTGTGATGCAGCCAGCTCAAAACCACAATGGCAGCGATGAACAAGGCGTGTACCGACCAGCGAGCCAAGTCGTGCACCCATGTGGCACCGTCAAAAATGTTGTCAAGCAGCGGTTCGTTGACCACCATTTGCGCAGCGGTAAACGCAAGCACAGCGCCACCCAAGGAAATGATGAAGGGCCAACGCTCCACCATTTTCAAAACCACTTGGCTACCAAACACCACGATGGGGATGCTGATCATCAAACCCAGCGCAACCAATTCAAAAGAGCCACCGGCGGCACCCGCCACGCCCAACACATTGTCGATGCCCATCAAAGCGTCAGCCACCACAATGGTTTTCATGGCACCCCAGAAGGTGGACGCGCCAACATCGCCGTGATCGTTGTCTTCATCGCCTGCGATGAGTTTGTAGGCGATCCAAAACAAGCCCAAGCCGCCCACCAACATGAGGCCAGGTATTTGCAGCAACCAGACCACTGCAAAAGTCATCAGCGAGCGCACAGCAATGGCGCCAACTGTGCCCCAGAGAATGGCTTTTCGTTGCAGGTGTGGTGGGAGTTTGCGGGCGGCCAAGGCAATCACAATGGCGTTGTCGCCAGCCAGAACCAAGTCGATGAGAATGATGGCAAGCAGTGCCGACCACCACGGAACGGAGAACAATTCCATAGCAAAACCTTCAATAAATCGATCAATGCCCTCACATGAGAGCCACGGATCGAAGGTCTTGCTTTGCTTGTAATGAATCAGTTATATGCCCAACCCGCCGGAAGCTTTCGCTTCGTCATGACGACTGGTTGATCGATGTGTGCGGCGTTGGCCAAGTTCTGAACACGCATCGATTGAGCTACTCCCCATCGATGGCTGCATTCTAGGGATGTCGCCAAGGATTTCAAAAATTCCCCATGAACTGTAGGGAATGGTCGCGGGATAATCCAAGCATGACTTCATTCACCACCGAGCTTTCTCTCCATGGCATCAGCCCCCTCCCCCACTTGGGCGTGATGCGCGCGGCAGGGCCTGACGCGGCCAATTTTTTGCACAACCAACTTACCAACGATGTGTTGTTGATGAAGCCAACACAGGCGCGCTTGGCGGCGTTTTGCAATGCCAAAGGGCGAATGCAAGCCAGCTTCGTTTATTACAAGCGCAACGAGGAAGAGGTGTTGTTGGTCTGTCGGCGTGACTTGATGGCGCAAACCCTCAAGCGTTTGTCGATGTTTGTGTTGCGGGCCAAAGTGAAGCTGAGCGACGCCACCGAAGATTTTCATTTGATGGGCTTGGCAGGTGATGCTGTGTTGAAGGCTGTGGGTGCTGACAACGCGGAGGTTTTGCCTTGGCAGCGCGTGGCTGTACCAGTTGTTGAGGATCAGCAAAGCGGCGCTGCCACTGATGTTGCCCTTAGTGCCGATGTGTTGACCCTCTACCCCGCCCTCCACCAGCCCCGCGCCTTGTGGCTAGCTCCCAAAGATGCAGCGCTGCCAACGCACCTAGGCTCTGAGCTATCGCCGCATGCTTGGGCACTGGGTGAAGTCATGAGTGGCATTGCATGGGTAGAGCTAGCCACCTTCGAAGCCTTTGTGCCGCAGATGCTCAATTACGAATCGGTCGACGGTGTGAACTTCAAAAAGGGCTGCTACCCCGGACAAGAGGTGGTGGCGCGCAGCCAGTTTCGTGGCACCTTGAAGCGGCGCGCGTTCATCGTGCAAAGCCCTGTGCCACTGAGCGCTGGGCAAGAAGTGTTTTCAAGCCAAGACGCCTCGCAGCCCTGTGGCTTGGTGGCGCAAGCCGCATCGTTTGACAACCAACATATGGCGATTGCCGAGTTGCAACTCAGCGCCACAGAAAACAACACGCTGCATGTGGGGCAGTCTGATGGGCCTTTGCTGACCTTGTTGCCGTTGCCTTACGCTCTGCGCGACGATATTTAATTCACAGAAGCTTTCGCATTTCAATGTGCGCAATGCCCACTTCGTCAAACGGCTCACCGTGCACCACAAAGCCTTGGCGCTTGTAAAAACCTTCGGCGCTGCGTTGTGCATGCAAACGCACTTCTTTGTCGCCGCGCTCTTTGGCCACTTGCATCAATGCGTCGACCAACGCACGGCCGAAGCCTGAGCCGCGCATCAAACGGGTCACAGCCATGCGGCCAATTTGCGCCACTTGCGTCTCGGACTGCAACAAACGCGCCGTGCCCAAAGGCACACCGTAGCGGTTACTCAACACCGCATGCACGGCGGTGGCGTCGGCTGCGTCCCACTCGTCTTCGGCTTTGATGCCTTGCTCGTTCACAAACACATCGGTGCGCATGGTTTGTGCCCTGTCTTGCAAGTCTTGCCAAGTGCCCACTTGGCAGGTGGTGACCGCTTCGCCCGCTTCAAAGCCCAGCATGATGTCACGCAAACTTTGAGGCACGGGCAAAGAGGTTTGCGTGGCGGGGTTGGCATACACATAAATCAACTCGCTGGTGATCAGCAATTGATCGCCACAAAAAATCGCACCCACAAATTGCAAGGACGAGTTGCCAATGCGTTGGCACTTCAACCCCACCTCGAGCTGATCGTCATAACGCGCTGAGCCGTGGTATTCCACGCTGGCTTTCTTGACATACAAATCGCCGCCCAAGGCGTGCATGGTGGCTTCGTAGGGCAACGCCAACGCGCGCCAGTAGTCGGCCATGGCGGTGTCGAAATACATGAGGTAGTGGCCGTTGAACACAATTTTTTGCATGTCCACTTCGGCCCAGCGCACGCGCAGTCGGTGCAACAAACGAAAGTCATCGCGTTTCATCACTTGTGTTTCTTTCTTTCAATGAACTGGTTGATCATTTTTCAAAAGCGTGCTTGAGCGCACGCGCTGCATCGTTGTGCGCTGTTAAAGCTTCGGGAATGGCACGTCCCATTTGAATGAAGCTGTGCACCACGCCTTTGTAAATTTCCAAATCAACGCTGACACCAGCCAAGCGCAAATGGTCGGCATAGGCCACACCTTCGTCTACCAACGGGTCGCATTCGGCCAAACCGATCCACGCGGGCGCCACTTGGTGCACATCGGCCAACAAGGGCGAAAAGCGTGGGTCTTGGCGGTCCTTGGCGTTGGGCAAGTAGTGGCTGTAAAAATAATCGATGCTGACTTTCTCTAACAAAAAGCCTTTGTCGAAAGTGTGCACTGAGGGCATGTGTTCGGGGGCAACGCCGGGGTAAAACATCATTTGTAATTTAAGTTGAATGCCAGCGTCACGCGCGGCAATGGCAGTGGCTGCGGTCAAAGTACCCCCTGCACTGTCACCGCCAATGGCTACGCGTTCAGCATCCACCCCGAGCTCTTTGGCGTTTTGCACCAACCATTGCAATGCGTCAAAGGCATCGTTGTGCGCGGTGGGAAAAGTGTGTTCAGGGGCCAAGCGGTAATCGAGCGACACCACGGTGCAGTGGGCCAAATGCGCCAAGTGTTTGCACAACACCTCGTGCGTTTCGGGGCTGCCCACCGTGAAACCGCCGCCATGAAAATAAAGCAACACCGGCGCGTTGGCTTGCCGTTCAGCCGCCCACAACTTGGCACGCAGTTGTGCACCGTCGCGCGAGGGAATATGCAAGGTTTCGTCGCGTGCCATTTTGTGGGCGCTGATGTCTAACACGCCAGCGCCCAAGGCATAAGACTCTTTGGCCTGCTGTGCGCTGAGCATGGCGATGGGCGGACGCCCTGCTTTGGCAATCGCATGCAGCACTTGGCGCATTTCGGGGGTGAGCAGGCTTTGTGGGTTGCGTGGGTGACTCATGGTGCATGAAATTATTCGTGTTAGCTTTTATAGTGTGCCATGGCTCAAATTCTTTACCTCACCAACATTCAAATTGACTTTGGCGTGCTCGGCACTTTGGCTGCTGAGTGCGAAAAAGCCAACATCCACCGCCCACTCATCGTGACCGACCAAGGTGTGAAAGCCGTCGGCATTTTGCAAAAAGCGCTCGATGCATTGCCCGGTGTGCCCGTGGCGGTGTTTGACGGCACGCCTTCCAACCCCACCGAAGCCGCCGTGCGCGCGGCAGTGAAGGTGTACCACGCACACCAATGCGATGGTTTGATCGCATTGGGCGGTGGCTCATCGATCGACTGCGCCAAAGGCGTGGCGATTGCAGCCACGCACGAAGGCCCGCTCAAAACCTACGCCACCATCGAAGGTGGCTCGCTGAAAATCACTCCGGCTGTGTGCCCACTGATTGCGGTGCCCACCACTGCAGGCACCGGCAGCGAAGTCGCCCGCGGCGCGATTGTGATCGTGGACGATGGCCGCAAACTGGGTTTTCACTCATGGCATTTGGTGCCCAAAGCCGCTTTGCTAGACCCCGAGCTCACCCTCGGTTTGCCTCCTGCCCTGACCGCAGCCACTGGTATGGACGCGATTGCGCATTGCATGGAAACCTTCATGGCGGCGCCATTCAACCCACCTGCTGACGGCATTGCCTTGGATGGTTTAGCGCGCGGTTGGACCTACATCGAACGCGCCACCCAAAATGGCCAAGACCGTGATGCGCGTTTGAACATGATGAGTGCCTCGATGCAAGGCGCCATGGCCTTTCAAAAAGGCTTGGGCTGCGTGCATTCGCTTAGCCACAGTTTGGGCGGTGTGAATCCGCGCTTGCACCACGGCACATTGAACGCGATGTTCTTGCCCGCCGTCATTCGCTTCAACGCACAAGCTGAATCGGTGCAACGCGACAAGCGCATGCAGCGCATGGCCTACGCCATGGGCTTGGGCGACATTCAAGGTGCTGTCGATGCTGCGGAAGCTGTGGCACAAGCCATCGTGCACATGAACGCGCGTTTGGGTTTGCCCAAAGGCTTGGCCGACATGGGCGTGGAACGCGCATGGTTTGACAAGATCATTGAAGGCGCCCTGGCCGACCATTGCCACAAAACCAATCCGCGCTTGGCGAGTCATGCGGACTATGTGGCGATGCTGGAAGCGTCGATGTGAGGCACTTGTGACGATGTCATTGGCGCAATCCATTTACGCAATCTGTTGCCGCAACAAAATCAGAGTGAATGCACGTGTCGCAAGTCGGGCTTTGAAAGCCACATATTGAACTCATCGACCAACTGCTGACTTTGTGCAACAGCGGTGTTCCAAACTTTCACACGCGCTGACAAATCTGAACCGTAGGTGAAAAAATCAGTGCGGTCAGGCAACTTGCCATTGGGCAAGGTTTTCACCCACTCCGGGTTGGGCGCCAACACAATCGTGTTGTCTAAAAATGCAGTGGCTTTGTGTCGCCACTTTAATTTTTTGTCTAACCAGCCCGGCACCACTGCTTGTTGAAAGTGCGGATACAGCACCAAGCCTTTGTAGTTCAAATGCAAGTGGTAGTCGGTGATGCCGCCATCCCAATACGCTCCTGTGGGTGCGCCCGTGATGTCATGCACCGCTTGCAACACAAACGGAATGGCACAACTTGCTTGCACGGCTTGCATGAAGTTGTGCTCGGTCAGTGCGAATTGTTGTGTGGCAAAGTCGTTGGGGTTGAAGGGCAATGTGTTGGCAGACGAAAACACCACGCGTTCTAACCAAGCCCCCATCCAACGGCGTTGCACCATATTGCTCAAATAAGCACCGGCGTAACCCAAGGGCGTCAACAACGGGTGTTCACGCTGCAAAATGTGTTTGCCACGCGAAGTCACCACATGCAAACGATAGCGTGGGTGATGCAAAACCTCTGTGATTCGCCCACCATAAAACGCTTGCAAGCTGCGACCAAATTCTTCGCTCACCTGTTGTGCAGTGGGCCATTTTTGTCCAGCGGGCACATCGTAATGTTGGTGAATGTAGTCGTGCTCTAGACGCAAAAGGCTTTTAACCGGTGTGTTCAAACATGCGGTGCTCATGCGCCATGCGCCGATCGATGCACCCACCAAATCGATGGGTTGATTGCTTTGCGGCAACCACTCACCAAACAAAAAGCGATCGAGCGGGCCCAAGATCAAACCCTTTGGTCCACCTGCGGCACCGGGGATGACATCAATGTGTTCGGGCTTCAAGCCATTGGCGCGAATATGCGCCAAGGCTTTGGGGCCTGCATAGATGCGCAGGGCTTGCATGTTTATTTTTTCAAGCCTTGCAGTTTGGCAAAAGCACTGGCCATGGCCGAGCCTTGTGCAGGGGGTGCTGTGTAACCCCCTTGGTGTTGGCGTGAACGGTTGTCGCGACTGGCGTGCTCAAAGCGGTTGTCGCGCGGGCCATCTTTGCGTGCAGGCGCGGCATCGAGTTTCATGGTCAGGCTGATGCGCTTGCGTGGCACATCGACTTCTAGCACTTTGACTTTCACGATGTCACCAGTCTTCACTACTTCGCGCGCGTCGGTCACAAACTTGTGACTGAGTTGGCTGACATGAATCAAGCCATCTTGGTGCACGCCTAAGTCGACAAAGGCACCAAAGGCAGCCACATTGCTGACCGTGCCTTCTAGCACCATATCAACCTTCAAGTCGGTGATGTCTTCTACCCCGTCTTGCAACTTGGCCACTTTGAAATCAGGGCGTGGGTCACGGCCTGGTTTTTCGAGTTCACTCAAAATGTCTTTGATGGTGATCACACCGACGGTGTCATTGGCAAACAACTCTGGCTTCAAGGTTTTGAGCATGTCGGCGCGTCCCATCAATTCGGTCACCGGTTTACCCGTGTGCGCCATGATGCGCTCGACCGTTGCATAGGTTTCGGGGTGAACCGCTGTCATGTCGAGTGGGTTGTCGCCACCGCGAATGCGCAAGAAGCCTGCGCTTTGCTCAAATGTTTTGGCGCCTAAGCCAGTTACCTTCAACAACTGTTGTCGGTTGGCAAAGGCACCATTGGCTTCACGCCAACGCACCACAGCTTTGGCGGTGGTGGTCGATAGCCCCGACACACGTGTGAGCAACGGCACGCTGGCGGTGTTGAGGTCGACCCCCACAGCGTTCACGCAGTCTTCCACCACGGCTTCTAGGGTGCGTGCCAATTCGCTTTGGTTCACATCGTGTTGGTACTGACCCACGCCAATCGATTTGGGATCGATCTTCACCAACTCGGCCAATGGGTCTTGCAAGCGACGGGCAATGCTGGCAGCACCGCGCAAGCTCACATCGACATCGGGCATTTCTTGGCTGGCGTATTCGCTCGCGCTGTACACCGAGGCACCGGCTTCGCTGACCACCACTTTGTCAATCACTTTGCTGGCATCGTGTTTAGCAAACAGTTTGATGAGTTCACCGGCCAACTTGTCGGTCTCGCGACTGGCGGTGCCGTTGCCAATGGCGATCAAATTCACATGGTGCTTTTCGCACAGTTTGGCCAAGGTGTGCAATGAACCATCCCAATCTTTGCGTGGCTCGTGGGGGTACACAGTGGCGGTGTCAACCAATTTGCCGGTGGCGTCGACCACCGCCACTTTCACGCCGGTGCGAATGCCGGGGTCGAGGCCCATCACCACGCGGGGGCCCGCGGGGGCGGCGAGCAACAAGTCGCGCAAGTTGTCGGCAAACACTTTGATGGCGACTTTTTCGGCTTCTTCACGCAAGCGGGTGAACAAATCGCGCTCGGTGGAGAGGCTCAACTTCACACGCCAGGTCCATGCCACGCACTTGCGAATGAGGTCGTCCCCTGCCCTGTTTTTGTGGCTCCATCCCAAATGCACTGCAATTTTTCCCTCGGCCAAACTCGGTTTGCCGGGTTCTGGTTCGACTGGCAAGATGAGCTTGGCATCGAGCATTTCTAAGGCACGGCCACGAAATACGGCCAGCGCGCGGTGTGATGGCACGCGGCCAATCGGTTCGTCATACTCAAAGTAGTCGCGAAACTTGGCGACATCGGGGTTGTTTTCGTCTTTGCCCGTGGCGAGTTTGCTGCGAAACAAACCTTCAGCCCACAACCATTCGCGCAGGCTTTGCACCAAACCAGCGTCTTCGGCCCAGCGTTCGCTGAGCAAGTCGCGCACGCCGTCGAGCACAGCAGCAACAGTTGTGAAGTCAGCGCCTTCGATTTTTCCTGCGGGCAAGATGAAAGCTTGCGCCTCGGTGTTGGGGTCGAGCGTGGGGTCGGCAAACAGTTTGTCCGCCAAGGGCTCTAACCCCGCCTCTTTGGCGATCATGCCTTTGGTACGGCGCTTGGGCTTGTAGGGCAAGTACAAGTCTTCCAACTCTTGTTTGGTGGGGGCTGCTTCAATGGCAGCGCGCAATTCTGGGGTGAGCTTGCCCTGCTCTTCAATGCTTTTCAACACAGCGGCGCGGCGGTCCTCTAACTCGCGCAGATAACTCAGACGGGCTTCGAGTTCACGCAGCTGAATATCGTCTAAACCACCGGTCACTTCTTTGCGGTAACGGGCGATGAAAGGCACGGTGGCGCCACCGTCGAGTAGTTCTACTGCAGCGCGAACCTGGGACTCGGCAATTTTGATTTCACTGGCGAGTTGGCGGGTGATTTTTTCCATTCTTCTAATTGTTTCTTGGCAAAGCCTGAAAGTGTCGCACAACTAAAAAAGTAAGTAACTACCGCTAAAAAAATGAGTCATAGTCGCTATTTTGTGTTCATATGTTATTAGTTCCTAGGTATTCATAATATTTGATACCGAAGGTTCTATAGATACTTTAATAGTGACTCGATTGAAAGTCGGTTCCAAAAGGTGTACTAATTGATATCTAGGCAGCTTGTTAGGGGAAGTCTACGATCCCGAATCATGTCAGCCAATGCCTATCAACGCTTCGTCTTTTCCCTGCTGTGCTTTGCACTGACAGGGGTCGTGGGGTGCGCCTCAATTTCTCCGCATGAATACGCAGAATTCACCCCGTTGGACAATTCGCAACGGCAAATGAACAAAATAAAGGTGACTTGGCAAGTGCGAGAAGATGCCGCTGAATTTTGCAAACAGCGGCAATTGGACAAAGGTGTTTCGGTTCAGGGCACGCATGTCGCTTGTGCCGTCTGGTCTGTACAAAGACAAGAGTGTCACATCGTCACGGGCAGTGTGGTGTCGCATGTGGTGTTAGGCCACGAACTGCGACATTGCTTTGAGGGTCACTTTCATCCTTGACGCTTCTGGCCTGAGGCTCTCTGTATCAGGCAGCATCCCAAACGAAGTAACTTCGGTCTAACTTGCGCCACCCTCACGTAAAGGTGCCTCAGTTCAACCCGCGCAATTGCGCCCGCAGTTTTTCTCCCACATCAGGGCGCGCTTCAAAGGGATCAGGCGGATTGTGTTGCTGCACGATGGCTTCCATGCGGCTTTGCACATTGCCCAAAGCTTGTGGGTGGCTGTAGATGTAGAACTGGTCTTGCGCCATGGCATCGAAAACCAACTGCGCCACTTCTGCGGCCGTCACCTTGCCACTGCTGACGGCTTTGTCGCTCATGGCTTGACCGATCAACTGGCTTTGGGTGGGCTTGTCGGCCTTCAAGCTTGATGGACGATTGCGATGGCTTTGGCTGATACCGGTGGGCACAAAGTAGGGACACAACACACTGGCGCTGATTTGGTCTGTCACCAACTTCAAGTCTTGGTAAAGCGTTTCGGTCAACGCCACCACCGCATGCTTGCTGACGTTGTACACACCCATATTGGGCGGTGTGAGCAAGCCCGCCATGCTGGCGGTGTTCACAATGTGTCCTTGGTAGTTGCTGTCTTTTTTGGCGGCTTCCAACATCATGGGGGTGAACAAATGCACACCATGAATCACACCCCAAACATTCACACCAAGCACCCATTGCCAATCGGCTTCGGTGTTTTCCCACAGCAAACCACCTGATCCGACACCGGCGTTGTTGAACACAAAGTGTGGCGCGCCAAACTGTTGTTGCACATCATTGGCCAAGGCTTGCATTTGTGCAGCGTTAGACACATCGACCAAACGCGCCATCACCTGTGTGCCCGTGGCCTCGAGTTCGGTTTTGGCGGCGTCGAGTGCATCTTTTTGCACATCGACCAGCACCACTTTCATGCCGTTGTGCGCAGCAATGCGCGCGCACTCCAAACCAAAACCAGAGCCTGCGCCAGTCAGAACGGCGGTTTTACCTTTGAAGTTGGCAATCATGCGTCTGCCTTTTTCAATACAAAGCCAACCCTCGGGAAATGCACATGCACTGTGCCAGCGCGTGGGTCATGTCGGCGAATGGTGTAGCGTGTGCGTGTGGCGGCCATCAGTTCGCCTGCTGACGGTTCAAGACCAAACGATTCAGCCGTGATGACCACTTGCGAGCCCAAGGCAATGCCGTGGTGATCGATGAAAGGCTCTTCAGACACATTTTCGGGTGTGCTGTCATGTGCGATTTGCAGTGCTTGTGCAGAGGAGATGTCGGTGTGCGTGCCATGCCCCCACTTTTCCATGCGCAACAACCAATCTTTGACATTGGGCGTGAGGTCCAAAATATCCGCCAGGGGTGGCACTTGACGCAAGGTGTACCAAGTGGGGTGATACGCAGAAAAGTCGGCCACACAAGGTGCATCACCCAACAGAAACGGATGCTGCTCGAGCATGTGCGACAAACGTCGCAAATAGCTTTTGTACATGCCAATGGCGTCAGCAGCTGGCATGCGCGGCGCACCGCCTCGCATGGTGGTGCGGTCTTGCACAAACACTTTCACATCTTCGGGCGACCAGTTGGCCAACACATGGGCTGCACCTGCAGGTTGAAAGTTGTAGGCCATGGCCACCGGAAACACCAAGCTGTCAGCCCATTGCGCCACGATGCGTGCGGTGCCTTTGACAGCATCGGGATACAACGTGGGTGTGGGTGCGATGTGTTCAAGCACATCGCAAATCAAATTGGTGTCGCAATAAATGTCTGCACCGATTTGCATGAAGGGTGTGCGACGGTGTCCGCCGGTCAAGGCCACCACATCGGGCTTGGGCATGTACATGGGAATGTGCACGCTTTGCCAGTTGAGTTTTTTGTAGCCCAGGATGAGCCGAATTTTTTCGGCAAACGGCGACAACGGGTAATGGTGCAGCAAGATGTTGGACATGGCGTTTCTTTGTTAAATGAGCTTGACCAATTGCTTGCCAAAGTTTTTGCCTTTGAGCAAACCCAAGAACGCCTCAGGGGCAGCAGCCAAACCTTGTGCCACGGTTTCGCGTGGGCGCAATTTGCCAGTGCCCACCAAGGTGCCGAGCTCTTGCAGCGCTTCGGGCCAAATTTCCATGTGCTCGCTCACGATGAAGCCCTGCACTTTCATGCGGTTGACCAAAATCAACGCGGGGTTGGTCATGGGCAATGGCGCACCGTCGTAGCCCGCGATCATGCCGCACACGGCGATGCGAGCAAAGGCATTGGTACGCAACATGACGGCATCGAGCACCATGCCGCCCACATTTTCAAAATGCCCGTCGATGCCGTTGGGGCAAGCTTCACGCAATGCTTTGGACAACGACACATAGTCTTTGTGTTCTTTGTAGTCGATGCAGGCATCAAAGCCGAGTTCTTTCACCACATAGTCGCATTTGTCTTTGCCACCGGCAATGCCGACCACGCGACAGCCGCGTGCTTTGGCCAAGGCGCCATAGGCACTGCCCACCGCACCACTGGCCGCGCTCACGGTGACGGTCTCGCCTGCTTTGGGTTCAATGATTTTGACCAAGCCATACCAAGCGGTCACACCGGGCATGCCGACAGCGCCCAAGTAATGGCTGAGAGGCACATGGGTGGTGTCGACACGGCGCAGCATGCCGGGCGCATTGCCATCGACCACGCTGTAGAGCTGCCAACCGCCCATGCCCACCACTTGGTCGCCCACTTTGAATTTGGGGTGTTTGCTGTCAACCACCTCGCCCACGGTGCCACCAATCATGACCTCACCCAAGGGCTGAGGCACAGCGTAGCTTTTGCTTTCGTTCATGCGACCGCGCATGTAGGGGTCGAGGCTTAAGTAATGGTGACGCACCAACACTTGGTTGTCTTGCAAAGCAGGTGTGTCCACCGACACGAGTTTGAAATTGGCGGTGGTGGCTTCGCCTGTGGGACGGTTGTCGAGCAAGATTTGTTGGTTGGTAGGCATGGTTTGTCTCTTTGTTTTACGAGTTGAAATAGAAAGTGAAAAAAGTGAAATCAGTCGGTTGAAATTTCGTGCAAGCCTTGTTGCGTGTGGTGTGTGTCTGGGGCTTTGTTCACATATTTGAAAGTGCCTGTGGCGTGCGCGCAGGCGTTTCCGGCTTCGTCAAACAAAGTGCTTTCGGTGAATGCCATGCTTTTGGAGCGATGCATCAAACGGCCTTTGGCCGTCAAGTTGCCGCGCGCGGGTTGCATGAACGAGGTTTTCATTTCAACGGTCACCACGCCCAAGGCTTTGTCCACACTGCGTGCGGCGGTGGCCATGGACACATCGAGCAAGGTCATGATGGCGCCGCCATGCGTGACATTGAAAGAGTTCATGTGTTCTGCTTCGGGTGTGTAGCGAATTTCGGATTGACCGTCATCGAAAAACACCATCTCAAACCCAAGCATTTCAACAAAGGGAATGTAGGCACCAAAACTTTCTTGCATAAATCACCTTTGTGGGTAAGACCGTTAAAAACTGTTTTCTGGCAGATCAGCACAGGTCATGTCGCGCGCTTGCACCACATTGAGCCACGCGTCAATTTTGGGCAATTCGTAGTGAAAGAAATACCGCGCTGCTGCACGCCGGCCAACATGTGCATCGCCATCGTCTTGGCTGGCCAATGCAAGCTCAAGCCACATCCACGCCAACACAGTGTGTCCAAAGGCTTGCATATAGGGCACAGCATTTGCCAACGCTTCGCGCGGTTCACCCGTGCTCCAAGCCATTTTGGTGGCACGGCCGACGCTTTGCAGGGCTTGTGCGAGTGCATTGGCATGCATTGCAAAGTCATGACCCAATGGCAAGGCTTGCTCGATGGTGGTGTTGATGCGTTGGGCCAGCAGTTGCAAACCCATGCCGTTTTCCATCAGCACTTTGCGACCCAACAAGTCCATGCCTTGAATGCCGTGCGTGCCTTCGTGGATCATGTTCAAACGGTTGTCGCGCCAATATTGCTCAACCGGATAGTCACGTGTGTAGCCATACCCACCATGCACTTGAATGGCAAGTGAGTTGGCCTCTAAGCACCACTCACTCGGCCAGCTTTTGGCAATGGGCGTGAGCACTTCTAACAACAACCGCGCTTCGTTAACAGACGCTTTGCTGCCTGTGCGTTGCTCATCGACCAAGCGTGCGCAATACAACTCGAGTGCCAAAGCGCCCTCACCATAAGCTTTTTGCGCCAACAACATGCGTTTGACATCGGCATGTTCAATGATGCGCGTTTGTGGCGATGTGGCGTCTTTGCCCGCCGCTGTCATGGGCCTGCCTTGTGGGCGATTTTTCGCGTAGTCCAACGATGCGTAATAGCCGGCGAGTCCGAGCATGGTCGCAGCCATGCCCACCCCAATGCGTGCTTCGTTCATCATGTGGAACATGCAACGCAAACCTTCACCTGGTTGGCCCACCAAATAACCAATGGCACCCGATGCACCGTGCACGGGGTATTTGCCTTCACCAAAATTGAGCAGCGTGTTGACGGTGCCACGCCAACCGCATTTGTGGTTCAAACCAGCGAGTGCCACATCGTTGCGTTCACCTGTGAGCTCGCCTTGTGGGTTGACCAATTTTTTCGGCACCACAAACAAAGAAATGCCTTTGACGCCAGGAATGGTTTGGCCTTTGTCATCGGCAATTTTGGCCAACACCAAATGCACGATGTTGTTGGTGAGCTCGTGGTCTCCGGTGGAGATCCACATTTTGTTGCCCTTCAAGCGATAGCGCTGACCCAGTGGGTCAGCATCAAAGCCATCGCCATCGGGCGTGGCTTTGGTGGCGATGTCGCTCAACGACGAACCCGCTTGTGGTTCTGACAAGCACATGGTGCCCGCCCATTCGCCGGCAAACTCTTTGTGTGCAAACACTTGTTTTTGCACATCGTTGCCATGCGCCATCAACAAATTGGCATTGCCCACCGTGAGCATGTTGGCGCCAATGCTGACCGAGGCGCAGGCAAAAAATGCATTGGCGGCTGACTCGACTGTGTAGGGCAACTGCATGCCACCGATGTCGTAGTCTTGCGCGGCACTGAGCATGCCTGAGGCTGCGTAGGCCGCGTGTGCGTCATGCGTGGCCTGCGGCAAGATGACGCGTTCACCGTCAAACTGCGGTTCTTCTATGTCGACAGTGCGGTTGTGCGGTGCGTATTTTTCGCGTGCGATGCGCTCACAGGTGTCGAGCACCGCATTGAAAGTTTCGCGTGAATGATCGGCAAAGCGCTCTCGTTGATTCAGTTGCTCAACCATTAACCAGTCGTAGAGCAAAAAATCAACGGTGTCGCGCAATGCCATGGTTTACAACACTTCGAAAATGCCGGTGGCACCCATGCCGCCACCAATGCACATGGTCACGCCAACGCGCTTGGCGCCACGGCGTTTGCCTTCGATGAGTGCATGGCCTGTCAAACGCTGACCGCTCATGCCATAGGGGTGACCCAAAGCAATCGCACCGCCGTTGACATTCAAACGGTCGTTTGAGATGCCCAGCTTGTCACGGCAATACAGCACTTGCACCGCGAAGGCTTCGTTGAGTTCCCACAAATCAATGTCGTTCACTGTGAGGCCCAAACGCTTCAACACTTTGGGCACCGAATACACCGGGCCAATGCCCATTTCGTCGGGTTCACAACCGGCTATCGCAAAACCCAAGAAACGACCCAATGGTTTCAAGCCACGCTTGCTGGCGAGCTCTTCGCTCATCACCACGCAAGCACCAGCGCCGTCGGAGAACTGACTTGCGTTGCCTGCAGTCACCAAACCACCGGGCATGGCTGATTTCAAACCACTGATGGCTTCTACCGTGGTGCCTTCGCGCATGCCTTCGTCTTTGCTGACGGTGACTTGCTTGGTCATCAAGCCCATGACTTTGTCGATCACACCTGCCTTGACGGTGATGGGGGCAATTTCGTCGTCAAACTTGCCGGCTGCTGCTGCTGCACACGCTTTTTGTTGGCTGGCTGCACCGTACTCATCCATCACATCACGGCTGATGTTGTAGCGCTTGGCCACATTCTCAGCAGTTTGCAGCATGTTCCAATAAATTTCAGGCTTGGTTTTGAGCAAGTTGAGGTCTTGGAACATGTGCATGTTCATTTCTTGTTGCACACACGAAATGCTTTCCACACCACCGGCCACATACACATCACCCTCACCTGCAATGATGCGTTGCGCTGCCATGGCAATGGTTTGCAAACCCGATGAACAAAAACGGTTAACAGTGACACCACTCACGCTCACAGGCAGACCACCGGCCAAACCACATTGGCGAGCGATGTTCCAACCGGTAGCACCCTCTGGGTTGGCGCAACCCATGATGACATCTTCCACCTCAGCAGGGTCGATGCCAGCGCGGGCCACAGCGTGTTGAATGGCATGACCACCCAGCGTTGCGCCGTGGGTCATGTTGAAAGAGCCCTTCCAGCTTTTGGTCAGCGGGGTGCGGGCGGTAGAGACGATGACAGCGTTGGTCATGAGAATTCCTTCGATGCGATTCAGTTAAAGGTCTTGCCTTCGGCGGCGAGCTTGGCCAGCAAGGGGGCTGGCTTCCAGAACTCGGCGTCATCGAGCGGATTGGCGGCAAAGCGGTGCATGGTTTGCACCACATTGAAGAGGCCCACTTGGTCGGCATACAACATGGGGCCACCACGGAAGATGGGGAACCCATAACCAGTGATGTAGACCATGTCGATGTCGCTGGCCTTAGAAGCAATGCCCTCTTCCAAAATGTGTGCGGCTTCGTTGACCAGCGAGAACACCAAACGTTGCACGATTTCTTCGTCGCTGATTTTGCGTGGCGTGATGCCCAATGCTGCACGGTGCTTGACGATCATCTCTTCCACTTCTTTGTTGGGAATCGCGTCGCGTTTGCCTTCCTTGTAGTCGTACCAGCCTTTGCCGACTTTCTGACCAAAGCGGCCCATCTCGCACAACAGGTCAGCGGTTTTGCTGTACTTCATGTGTGGCTTTTCAACATAGCGGCGTTTGCGAATCGCCCAACCAATGTCGTTGCCGGCCAAGTCGCCCATGCGGAATGGGCCCATGGCAAAACCAAATTTTTCGATGGCTTTGTCCACTTGTTGTGGGGTGCAGCCTTCTTCTAACAAGAAGCCGCCTTGGCGACCGTATTGTTCGATCATGCGGTTGCCGATGAAGCCATCGCACACGCCTGAGACCACAGCGGTTTTCTTGATTTTCTTAGCAATCGCCATGACGGTGGCCATGACATCTTTGCCGGTCTTGGCACCACGCACCACTTCGAGCAACTTCATGACATTGGCGGGGCTGAAGAAATGCATGCCCACCACATCTTGCGGACGCTTGGTGAAGTTGGCAATCGCGTTCACATCGAGTGTGGAGGTGTTGGACGCCAAAATCGCGCCGGGTTTCATGACCGCGTCGAGTTGTTTGAACACAGCTTCTTTCACGCCCATTTCTTCGAACACCGCTTCGATCACCAGATCAGCGTCTTTGATGTCGTCATAGCTGAGCGTGGTGCTGAGCAAAGACATGCGTTGCGCGTATTTGTCTTCTTTCAGTTTGCCCTTTTTCACTTGGGCTTCGTAGTTTTTCTTGATGGTGGCCACGCCACGGTCCAAAGCGTCTTGCTTGGTTTCGATCATCTTGACGGGAATGCCCGCGTTCAAGAAGTTCATGGTGATGCCGCCACCCATGGTGCCTGCACCAATGACGGCCACGCTCTTGATGTCGCGCACCGGTGTGGTGTCTGGCACATCGGCAATTTTGGAAGCCGCGCGTTGTGCGGTGAACAAATGACGCAAGGCGCGGCACTCAGGGGTCCACATGAGGTTGATGAAAATCTCGCGCTCGAAGGTCATGCCATCGTTGAACTTTTTCTTGGTGGCGGCTTCGACGGCGTCCACACACTTGGGTGGCGCGGGATAGTTTTTCGCCATGCCCTTGACCATGTTGCGTGCGAACTGAAAGTAAGCATCGCCTTGTGGGTGTTTGCAAGGCAAGTCGCGCACTTTGGGCAAGGGGCGCACATCTGCGATTTCGCGGGCATAGGCCATCGCTTCGTCCATCAACGATTCAGGCGATGCAGCCATTTTGTCGAACAGTTTTTGGCCGGGCAACATGGCGAGCATTTCGCTCTTGATGGGCTCGCCACTCACGATCATGTTCAACGCAGG
>JBEGOM010000032.1:0-22920 GCA_041181985.1 Pseudomonadota bacterium
TCAAAGTGGTGCCCGAAAGCTACTTGCTGGGTGACCGCGCCATCTATATCGACGGCTTCTTGGCCTCCAAACAAGCCATGTCACCTGACGGCATGTTTCCCGCCAAAGGGCCCGAAACCGCATTCCGTGCTTTGGCTAGCGTTGACGAAAAAATGGCAGCTGCAAAGCTTGACTTGAATGCCATCTACACCAACGAGTTCGTCAAGGTTGCCAACGCCAAATACCCGAAAGGTTGATGTGTCCACCCCCTCGATTGAGCTGCGAGATGTCGCCTGCACATTCGTCAGCGCCGATGCACCCAATCAACGCTACACAGCGGTAGAGCATGTCTCGCTCACCGTTGCCGATGGCGAATTCGTCAGCGTAGTCGGGCCCACCGGATGCGGCAAAAGCACCTTGCTCAACATGGTTGCGGGCTTGTTGCAACCCAGCCAAGGGCAAGTGTTCATACAAGGCAAACCTTTGAATGGCATCAACCCCAATGCGGGTTATATGTTTCAAGCAGAAAGCCTCATGCCTTGGCGCACAGCCCTCGAGAATGTCATGGCTGGTTTGCAATTCAAAGGCATGGACACCGCGCAAGCCAAAGCCTTGGCCGAAGATTGGTTGCGCCGCGTCGGCTTGGGCGGTTTTGGTGACCGTTACCCTCACCAAATGAGTGGTGGCATGCGCAAACGTGCCAGCCTCGCTCAAACTTTGGTGATGGACCCAGACATCATCTTGATGGACGAACCCTTTTCAGCACTCGACATTCAAACCCGTCAACTGATGGAAAACGAAGTGTTGTCGTTGTGGCAATCCAAGAAAAAAGCGGTGCTCTTCATCACCCACGATCTAGACGAAGCCATCGCCATGAGCGACCGTGTGGTCATCTTAAGCGCAGGGCCTGCTGCCAAACCGATGGGCGAGTTCGTCATCGACCTGCCTCGCCCCCGCGATGTGGCTGAAATCAAAATGACCCCGCGCTTCATCGAACTGCACCAAGCCATTTGGGGCGTGTTACGCGATGAAGTGCTCAAGGGTTATCAGCAACAGTTAGAAAAAGTGGCTTGAGGAAAAACCCAATATGTGGCAATTCTTAAAACCCAAACCCAACAATTTGCGCGTGTGGCAACTGTGTTTGTTGGTAGCGCTCTTTGTTCTTTGGCATGTGCTCACGCTGCCGGGCTTGATCCCCCCTTTCATGTTCGACAACGATCGACAGGCTGCTTTCTTTTTCGGTGAACCACTGCAAATCTTTCAGCGCATTTGGCTTTGGTTTGTGGTCGATGCTGATATTTACAAACACCTCTACATCACCCTGATCGAAACCATGCTAGCCTTTGCCATTGGCGCGAGCACCGGCCTCTTGAGCGGACTGTGGTTGGCGCTGTCACCCATGGCCTCGGCCATTTTGGAGCCTTACATCAAAGCCTTCAATGCCATGCCACGCATCATTTTGGCGCCTATTTTTTCGGTGTGGTTTGGTTTGGGCATGGGCTCCAAAATCGCGCTCGGCGTGACCTTGGTTTTTTTCATCGTATTCTTCAATGTGTACCAAGGCGTGAAAGAAGTCAGCCCGGTGGTACTGGCCAATGCCCGCATGCTCGGTGCCAACCAGCGTCAGCTCTTGCGACACATCTATTTGCCCAGCGCCACCAGCTGGGTATTCAGTTCTTTACACACCTCAGTCGGGTTGGCGTTCGTGGGCGCGGTGGTCGGTGAATACTTAGGTTCCAGCGCCGGTGTGGGTTATTTGATCCTACAAGCCGAGGGGACATTTGACATCAACACCGTGATGGCGGGAATATTGGTACTGACAGCTTTCGCCTTGTTCATCGACGGGTTGGTGGGACACATCGAACACAAGCTCATGAAATGGCAACCCAAAGCTGGTGAAAGCGAAAAGCTATAAAAAAACAGGAGGCCTTATGCGATTCATTCTGACCCTATTTTTCTGTGTGTGCCTGAGCGCCAATGCAGCACAAAAAGATTACGCACAAAAAGAAGCCTACGAGGGTTGCAACGGCATCAAAGACAACGACAAAAAAGCCTACTGCATCGCCTTAGACGCCAACAAAGCAGACCTGTGTAGCAAGATTGGCAACAACGATCTACAAAGCAAATGCTTGGCCAAAATCAACAACGATGTGAAGTTTTGCAAACGCATCAACGACGAGAAAAAACGCAAGAGCTGCGAGCAATACATTCGCTGATAAACACTTGCTGAACTGGCATTGAGAAAAAATAACGCCAGCCACTCAATGGCTTTGCGTCCACCAATCGGTCACCATCTGCTGTTGCAGCCATTCAATGAATTGGGTGACCTTGGTCGGCACCAACCGTGGCGATGGAAACACAGCATGAATTTCTTGGGACGGCAAGGCCCATTCGGGCAACAACACCTTCACCGCCCCCGTCTGCACCGACTCGTGTGCCACATACCAAGGCAAGGCCGCCACCCCCATGCCGCCGCGCGCGGCTGACAACAACGCAGACAAATTGTTTGAGCGCAAAGGCCCTTGCACCGAAACCACTTGCGTTTGACCATCCGCCCCCGTGAACACCCAGCGCGCGTCGCCCTGCACCGTGCTGTAAATCAAAGCACTGTGTTGTGCCAAGTCTTGCGGTGAAGCAGCCGGCGCATGCGCTGACAAATACTCAGGCGCAGCCACCAACACCCAGGGGTTGATGCCCAAATAGCGCGACCCCAGCGTTGAATCTGCCAAGCGACCCATACGCACGGCCACATCTACGCCTTGCTCCACCAAATTCACATAGCGGTCTTCAAAATTCAACTCAATGTGCAATTTGGGATGCGCGCGCATGAACGACATCACCAAAGGTGACAACACCCGTCGACCAAACGCCACCGAGGTGCTGATGCGCAAACTGCCCTGCACTTGTGATTGCATCAACGCAGCCGCTGAATCAGCTTCATCGATGTGATACGCGATGAGTTTGCATTTTTCGTAAAACAACAAGCCAATTTCGGTGGGCGTCACACCATGTGTTGAACGATGCAACAAACGAGAGCCGAGACGCGTTTCAAGTTGTGCCACTTGCTTGGTGGCAGACGATTGGCTCATGCCCATTTCAGCAGCGGCTTTGCTGAAAGAACCTAAATCAACCACGCGAATGAAAAGTTTGAAACCTTGTATGCGATCCATAAAACCCATTAAAACATGCGCGCCACCACTCTCATATTCCATTTCGGAATAACCATTTTTCAGCCATTGGTGGTTCCCCTCCAGTCTCTTGGACAACAGAATTCAAGCCATCTTCAACTCACGAAAGAACGCAATGGCAAAAATGAAAGCCGCCATGGCCGCCGTGTTGGTCATGCAAAAAGAAGGCGTCTCACAGGCCTTTGGTGTCCCAGGTGCCGCCATCAATCCTTTATATGCCGCTTTGCGCGAAAACCAAAGCATTTCGCACATCTTGGCTCGCCATGTTGAGGGTGCATCGCACATGGCCGAAGGCTACACACGTGCACAAGCCGGCAACATCGGCGTGTGCATTGGTACCAGCGGCCCCGCTGGCACCGACATGATCACCGGACTGTATTCCGCCATTGCCGACTCCATTCCTATTCTTTGCATCACCGGTCAAGCACCGCGTGCACGCTTGTACAAAGAAGACTTTCAAGCGGTAGATATTGAAAGCATTGCCAAACCTGTCACCAAATGGAGCGTGACTGTGCGTGAACCTGCCTTGGTGCCACGCGCGTTTCAACAAGCGTTTCACCTCATGCGCAGCGGTCGCCCCGGTCCGGTGTTGATCGATTTGCCCTTCGATGTGCAAATGGCAGAAATCGAATTCGACATTGACACCTACGAACCCCTGCCCGTTTACAAACCTGCGGCCACACGCAAGCAAATCGAAAAAGCACTAGACATGCTTCAAGCTGCTGACAAGCCACTGATCGTGGCGGGCGGTGGCATTTTCAATGCCGATGCCGCCGATTTGTTGGTTGAGTTTGCTGAGTTGATACAAGTGCCTGTCATTCCCACGCTCATGGGCTGGGGCGTATTGCCAGACGACCATCCGCTGATGGCAGGCATGGTGGGCTTGCAAACCAGTCACCGCTATGGCAATGCCACGCTGTTGGCCAGCGACTTCGTCCTGGGAATTGGCAACCGTTGGGCCAACCGCCACACCGGCTCGCCTGAGGTGTATTGCCAAGGTCGCAAGTTTGTGCATGTCGACATCGAGCCCACACAAATTGGCCGCGTGTTCATGCCCGATTTGGGCATCGTGTCGGACGCCAAAGCAGCGCTAGAGCTTTTCGTACAAGTCGCGCGCGAACGCAAAGCCGCAGCGCAGTTGAAAAACTACAGCGACTGGGTGCAGCGTTGCAGCGAGCGCAAAACACTCATGCATCGCAAAACGCATTACACCGAAACGCCCATCAAGCCCATGCGCGTGTACGAAGAAATGAACGCCGCGTTCCCACGCGACACCGTGTATGTGTCCACCATTGGTTTGAGCCAAATTGCAGGCGCGCAGTTTTTGCATGTGTACGGTCCGCGGCAATGGATCAATTGTGGTCAAGCCGGCCCCTTGGGCTGGACCATTCCTGCGGCACTGGGCGTGGTCGCTGCTGACCCCACGCGCACCGTGGTGGGTTTGTCAGGCGACTACGACTTTCAGTTTTTGATGGAAGAGTTGGCTGTGGGTGCTCAGTTTCAATTGCCCTATGTACAGGTGTTGGTCAACAACAGCTATTTGGGCCTCATCCGTCAAAGCCAACGCGGCTTCGAGATGGACTACTGCGTGCAACTCGCTTTTGACAACCAAAACGTCGATGACCCATCGCTCAAAGGCTATGGCGTTGACCACCAAGCGGTCGTCAAAGGTTTGGGTTGCAAATCGTTGCGTGTGACGGACCCAGAAAAACTTCGCGATGCCTTGGTGCAAGCACAAGCCATGGCCAAGCAGTACCGCGTGCCTGTGGTGGTTGAAGTCATTTTGGAAAAAGTCACCAACATTTCCATGGGCACCGAGATCAACCAAATCAACGAATTTGAAGCCATCGACTGCAAACACCCCGATGGCCTCAAAGGCTTAGAGCTGGCGGGTTTGCTCGACTGATCAAGGACACACACCATGCCAACATTTTCAGCCAATCTCTCCATGCTGTTCACCGAGGTGCCTTTTTTAGATCGGTTCGAACTCGCCGCGCAAGCAGGCTTTCAAGCGGTCGAGTTTTTGTTCCCCTACGACCATCCCGCGCAAGACATTCGCCAGCGTTTAGACGACAACGGCTTGCAACTGGTGCTGCACAACTTGCCAGCTGGCAATTGGGACCATGGCGAGCGTGGCATTGCGTGTCACCCTGATCGAACCGCTGAGTTTCGCTCGGGCGTCACACGCGCCATCGACTACGCGCAGGCCTTGGGCGTGAAGCAACTCAATTGCTTGGTTGGTAAAGCGCCCACACATTTGGCAGATGTGGTGCTGCACACCACACTCGTCGACAACTTGCGCTTTGCAGCCAAAACATTGAAAGACGCCAACTTGCGTTTGTTGATCGAGCCCATCAACACCTTTGACATACCGCATTTCTACATCCACACCACCGCCCAGGCTCTGCGCTTGATCGATGAGGTCAAAGCCGACAACCTGTTTTTGCAATACGACATCTATCACGCGCAGCGCATGGAAGGCGAATTGGCCAACACGCTGGAAAAAAACCTGCATCGCATTGCGCACATCCAGCTCGCTGACAACCCAGGTCGCCATGAACCAGGCAGCGGCGAAATCAACTACGACTTTTTGCTGCCCTACATCGATCGCATTGGCTACACCGGCTGGATCGGTTGTGAATACAAACCCGCCAGCCAAACGCAAGCGGGCTTGGCTTGGCTAGACCGCTTTTCGCATGTACCTCTTTCATCAACCACTGTTTAAAAAATGATCACTCAAAGCACAAAAATTGGTTTCATTGGCCTCGGCATCATGGGCACCCCCATGGCCACACACTTGATCGATGCGGGCTACCACTTGTTTGTTTACACCCTTGGCAAACTGCCCGAACACCTAATAGAAAAACACGTCACCATCTGCCTGAGTTCACAAGGCGTGGCCGAACGCGCAGACATCATCATCACCATGGTGCCAGACACCCCTGATGTTGAAGAGGTGCTGTTTGGCAAACAAGGCTTGGCCGCAGGTTTGTCGGCTGGCAAGCTGGTGGTGGACATGAGCTCTATCTCTCCCACAGCCACCAAAAAATTTGCTCAAAAAATTCAGGCCTTGGGTTGCGAGTATTTAGATGCCCCCGTCTCAGGCGGCGAAGTCGGTGCCAAAAATGCAACGCTCTCCATCATGGTGGGCGGCTCTGAAGCATCATTTGAAAGAGCCAAACCTTTGTTTGAATTGATGGGCAAGAACATCACCCATGTGGGTGGCAATGGCGATGGGCAAACGGCCAAAGTAGCAAATCAAATCATTGTGGCGCTCAACATCGAAGCGGTTGCTGAAGCCTTGGTGTTTGCAGCGCGAGCAGGCGCTGACCCAGCCAAGGTTCGTGCTGCCCTCATGGGTGGTTTTGCCTCCAGCAAAATTCTGGAAGTACACGGTGACCGCATGGTCAAACGCACCTTTGATCCTGGCTTTCGCATTGCATTGCATCAAAAAGACTTGAACCTGGCCTTGAGCACCGCACGCGAACTCGGCGTGTCCTTGCCCAACACCGCCACGGCACAAGAATTGTTCAACGCTTGCGCTGCGCATGGTGGCTCGGGCTGGGACCATTCGGCCATGGTGCGCGCCTTGGAAAAACTGTCTAACTTTGAAATTGGACAGAAACCAGCGTGACGCGACTAAGACAGTAATTGCATTAGGATCCACCTTTGCGAATATTTATTGATGCACGGTGGAACTCAACAGTTATCTCATCTTAGCCAGCCTAGCGGCCTTCTGTGTTGGGCTATCCAAGGGCGGACTGTCTTCCATCGGCATGCTGGGGGTTCCCCTGTTGTCTCTGGTGATGTCACCCGTCAAGGCAGCGGTGTTGTTGCTGCCTATTTTTGTGGTGTCAGACATGGTGGGCATCTGGCTTTATCGCAAAAGCTTTGACACCACCAATCTGAAAATTCTCATTCCTGCCGGTCTCTTGGGTATCTTCTTGGGTTGGCTCACTGCGTCTGTGGTGTCAGACACCGCTGTGAAGTTGCTGATCGGTCTCATTGGCTTGAGTTTTTGCCTCAACATGTGGTTGCGAAAAAACCAAACCCTCGCGCAGCAACCCGTGCATCGCCTCAAAGGCACTTTCTGGGGGGCCTTGTCAGGCTTTACCAGTTTTATTTCTCACTCTGGTGCACCGCCTTATCAGGTGTACATGTTGCCGCAGCAGTTGCCCAAGATTCAATTTGCGGGCACGACCACTTTGTTTTTTGCTGTCGTCAACGCTGCAAAAATCATTCCCTATCAAAATCTACGACCCTATACATACGACGATCTCATCAACTCTGCCCTGTTGATACCTGCTGCATTAATAGGCACCTTCGCTGGGGCCTATCTCACCAAACGCATTTCGGATGTTTGGTTTTTCAGATTCATTCAATTGGGGCTTTTTATTCTCTCGATCAAACTCACCGTCGATGCCGTGAGGGAGCTCTTGGTATGAAACGCGCACGCAACCTGCTCGTGGCCAATCTCATCGCGCAATTGGCATTTGGCTTGTTGGCCATGACCTTGTGCCTGCCCTCCATGCAAGAGTGGGGCGATATTTTTCAAGCGTCGCAAAGTGCGGTGCAACTGACCTTTAGTTTGTATGTGTTGGCATATGGTGGGTTTCAACTCATTTATGGCCCCATGTCTGACCGTTACGGTCGCAAACCGATCTTGCTGATTGGTTTGGTCACACTCTTCGTAGGCGCCACGATTGCAGCTTTTGCAAACTCGCTTGAAATATTGCTCTTGGGCCGCTTCATCCAAGGCGCTGGCGGCGCTGCAGGCATGGTGGTGGGGCGATCCATGGTGCAAGATTTGTTTCAGGGCCCAGAACGCACCAAGGTCATGGCCTATGTGGGCATGTCGCTGGGTTGTGTGCCGCCATTGGCCAGCATCACCGGCGGTCAAATTCATGTGCATCTTGGCTGGCACGCCAACTTTTATTTGTTGATGTTGTTGGCCGTTCTTCTTACCTGGTGGGCTTGGCGTGCGTTGCCAGCACCTCAGCCTGTTGCAAACGACCCCTCGATCGAGGTCATCACCTTTTGGGTTGCCTACAAGCGTTTGTTGCAATCGCCCATCTTCATCCGTTACTTGATCATCTTGGCTGTCACCACAGCCACCTTCTATACTTTTTTAGGTGGTGCACCTTTGGTCTTGAAATCTTATGGAGTGGGACCAGAGGGAGTGGGTTTTTACATCATGACCATTCCGTTGTCTTATTTTGTGGGCAACTACATCACCAGCCGTTTCATCCATCGATTTGGCGAACGCACCATTTCACAATGGGGACAACTCCTCACGCTATCGGGCATTGCCATCATGCTCAGCTTGGCATTGGCGGGCGTGCACACACCTTTGGCCTTTAGCTTGCCATTGATTTTTCTGGGTTTTGGCCATGGCTTGTTGGTCCCGCCCACTCTGGCAGGTACAGTGGCTGTGATTCCGGCACTGGCCGGTTCTGCCGCCGGGTTTGCAGGAGTGGTGCAACAAATCACTGGTGGTGTGGGTGGTTATTTGATTGGCTTTTTGTCCAACGACAACGCGGTCAATTTGGGCTGCATGATGATGGGTTTTGCTTTGTGCGGCCTCATCAGCCATGTGTCACTGCGGCGATTGAAGCCGTGAATTTGTTATTGGTCTAACCACTCGCAAATGGGCGCCCATTGCTCTAAGTCTTTGGGCACTTTAGAAGGCGTCATGTCAAACAACGACAAGCCATGCGCTGCCATGTGCAAATAATATTGTGTGTCACGCAAATGGGTCAGTACCTGCACATCTAGCGAATCGGTGAACTGGTGCAACTTGGCCGCAGAAATAGTGCGTGCATCCACGCGGTTACCCACAACCCTGATTTGTGTGGGCAACGAAGCGGCAATTTCTTTGAGTTCAACCAAAAAACGGCTGGTGGCTGACATGTCAAACACACTGGGCATGACAGGAATGATGACTTTGTGTGCGCGTTGAATCACTTCTTTCAAACGCCATCCATGCATGCCGCCAGGTGTGTCAATCACCACATGGGTGGTGCCTTCAGGTGGTTTGGCCGTCAACACCAAATCAGCTTGGTATTCCCAAGTTGAAATTTTGGGCAAAATGTCTGGGCGTTGCTGCAACCACAGTCGGGAAGATTGTTGCGTGTCCGCATCGCCCAACATGACGGCGTGGCCTCGCGACGCAAAATACCCAGCGATGTTGGTCGACAGCGTCGATTTTCCCGCACCACCCTTGGGGTTTGCCACCACCACGACCTTCATTTGCTTCCTTCTTTTGCACTGCCGCTTCGGGTTCGCCTAAAGTCCCGCTTGCGTCAACTGGTCAATTTTAACCGTCAAGCGTGAACAGAAGCATCTTCCTCTATCATTCGAAAAATTCAACGAGCAAGGAGACAACATGGTAAAAGCATATTTGGTAGGACAAATCACCGTCACCAACCCAGAGGGTTATGCGCTCTATCAGCAGCATGTGCCTAAAACCATTTCTGACTTTGGTGGTCGCTATTTGGTTCGCGGTGGCGCATCGAAGCAAATTGAAGGCAGCAGCCATGGCGAGCGCAACATCGTGCTTGAATTTCCCAGCCGCGAGCAGGCTGAAGCTTGGTACAACAGCGAAGCCTACCAATCGATCTTGCAACACCGCAAAAACAATTCAACCGGACACCTTGTGATGGTCGACGGTTACGACCCCACTTAAACCGTTGCTATTGCAAGGCTCACAAGTCTTGCAATGCAGCACTCAGGTGCTGTTGAAACAATGCCGCGTCCCCCAATGCATTTGCATTGAGCAAAGCCAGTTTCACCAAAAAAAGCTCTGTCTTGTCGGGGCCTGCTGTGTCAATCGCCCGAGCGAGCGCGTCATACACTTCTTCTAAACCTGCAATGCTCAGCGCGGTTGGTTGTTTGTTTGTCATGTGAAAATTCCTTAAGCTGTGTGTGAACGCAACAAGGCCGCATCAAAGGCCGCCTGCAAGCGATGTGCGTCGAGCGTGAGCCAACGGGCACACACATGTTGATCGGGGCGCAGCAAATAACCAGCGCCACTGGCCACAACACCATAGCGTTGGCGGAAATGGCCATCGGCATCACTCAGAGTTGTGTCAGCCCCTGCCACGATTTGTCCCGAACCCACGGCCACGATGCGCACAGGTATGCCTTGTTGACGCACACCTTGCACCACATTGCATAAAGCTTGGGGCACAGCATCGTGTTCGGTGAAATACAGCAAATCAAAACCACCGCCCAAATGGTCGAGCAAATAATTGTCGGCTGACAAACAAATGTTTTGTGGCGGTGCACCATGGGCCGGACCCGCCTTGAACAAGGCGTTGTCATCACCCATGCTGTTGAGCAACGAGTGGGTGTATTCATGCGGGCGCGAAGTACGCCAGTGGTACAGAGGTCGCACAAATTCTTGCGTCAACGACAAAGACAACACTGCGTTGCGCAACAAAGTGAACCCGCCCTCTGGTGGCGTCATGAAGCGCGTGCTTTTGCCTGCCTCTTCAATGATCTCGCGCGCTGCACCCAAACGCTCGTTGCTGTGGTTGCGCAACAGTTGTTCGCTGGCCAGCCCCTTCACCACAAATGCCAAATGCCAACCCAACGATTGCGCGTCTTGAAACGCTGTGTTGGCACCACGCACACCAAAAATGGGCAGCAAATGCGCCGCATCGCCAGTGAAAATCACATTGCCATGCACAAAGTCAGGCAGCGTCAGCGTTCGGGCTGAATACACCGAACTCCAATCGAGCTCCCAGGGTGTGCCACCGAAACCAATCATGTCGAGCTGCGCATTGATGCGTGTGGTCAACGATTCAACCGTCAAAGCTTGCTCGGGTGTTTCGCCGGGGGGCAACTGATAGTCCACCCGCCAAATGCCGTGTGGCTCGCGATGCATCAAAATGGTATTGCCACGGTTCCAGTCTGGATCGAAATAGGCCAAGCGCTCAGTGGGAAACGGCAAATCAATTTTGATGTCAGCGATGACAAAGAAGCCTTCATACGAAGTGCCTTCCATCTCTAAATTCATTTGCGAACGAATGCCCGAGCGTCCACCGTCTGCTGCCACCAACCATTGGCTTTCAAGTTGGTATTCACCTTCGGGTGTGTCTACCGTGGCCACTGCAAAACCGTTTTCTTGCGCCACATGTGTAACCTTATTGCCCCAGCGCAATTCGATCAACCCAGAAGCTTCGCATGCATCTAACAAATACTCTTCCATGTATTGTTGTTGGATGTTGAGCATGGGAAAGAACCGATCGTCTGCATCATGCGGTGCTTCCATGCGAAACACACGCTGACCACGGTAAAACGAATTGCCAAAACGCCAAGGCAAACCATGCTGCGTCATACGATCAGCCACCCCTACCTGCTGCAATATTTCCATAGAGCGTCGCGTGAACACAATCGCGCGGCTGCCTTGTGACACTTGCAGTTCTGAGGTCAAGATCACACTGGGCACGGCATGCCGCGCCAACTCCAAAGCGAGCACCATGCCGGCAGGGCCAGAGCCCACGATCACCACCTGCTGTCTTTTTTGTGGGCCATGCTGCGACGCCAACCAAGGCTGGTGCACTTGGTAGTTGTAATAAATGGATGGACGCGGCTGTGTAGATGGTTGATGCATGTTTAGCTTTCAAACACTTGGATTGGGTTGTTGTGCGCGATCAAACGGTCTAGCAAGGCACTCAAGGTGTTCCGTTCGGCGAGGCTCAGGCAAGCAAAAATATTTTCATTTCTTTCCTCGATCAAAGCCATGGTTTGTCGCCACAGCTTTTTGCCTTGTGCAGTCAGTGAAAGCGTCACACCTCGGCCATCGTCGGGGTTGCTCTTCTTTTCAATCCAGCCTCGGTCCACCAAGATTTGTGCCGCGCGACTGGCTTGCCCTTTGTTCAAGTTGCCTTTGTCGGCCAAGTCCATGACCGACATGGGCTGGAACGAGCCGATGGTGGCCAAACAGCGTGCTTCGCTCAAGGAAAGCCCTAGGCGCTGCAGATACTCTTGATGGCTTTCGTGGTCAGACACCTTGTGCAACAGGTGTAAGCGATATGTCAAGGAACGGTCTAGCTGCATTTTTTCCTCGCGGCAACACAGGTCAGTAGAGCCATCATACACAATTTAGTTGCGCACGCAACTAAATTGAACGCACCCCTTTTGACAAGCCAAAAGCCGTAAGTACCCACTCATTTAGGATTTAGAGATCCGTCTCTAAAAGCGGGCTTGTCTGTTGAAAATTGGCTTTCACTCATTAACATTTCCTTATCTGATTTTTTTATTTCAAGGAACTGCCATGCAAAACCAATTCAAGCCCCAAGTGGAAGCTTCTGTCGAAGCTGCGTACGAACTCGCTAACCTGTCGTTCTCGCAAGTCGAGCGTTTGACACAGTTGGCTCTCGCGCAATCCAAAGTGAACGCCGAGTTGTTGCAAGACCAAATTCACGCTGCTGTGGAAGTGAAAGACCCAGCCGCTGCCATCGAGTTGATCAAAGAACAATTGGAAAACTCTGTGAAGAGCTTTGCTGGTTTGGCCGCCACTGCTTTTGAATTGAGCCAAGAATTCCAAGCTGAAACCACTGCTTTTGCCGAAGCACATTTCGACCACGCACACGCTGCTGCCAACAAAGCTTTGAATGACAACCTCAAGAAAGCACCTGAAGGCTCTGAAGTGGCTGTGGCCGCTGTGAAGTCTGCTATCGATGCTGGTAACAAAGCCATTGCCGAAGCCCGCAAAACAGCCAAGCAATCAGCTGCCTTGGCACAAGAAAGCTTGGCCAAGTTGAAGGCACATGCCCCTAAGGCTGCTGTCAAAGCCGCTGCCAAGCAACCTGCTCGTAAAACAGCTGCACGTCGCAAAGCACGCGCTTAATTCGGGTTTACAAAAGACAAAAGGGTTAGTAGAGAAATCTACTAACCCTTGTCATTTTGGTCGGCGTGGCGGGATTCGAACTCGCGACCCCTTGCACCCCATGCAAGTGCGCTACCAGGCTGCGCTACACGCCGTAAAGCGCAAATTATAGCGCGTATCTAGTGGTCTTCAGAGAGCAAATGGCTGATTTGCTTCAACTCGGAGCGCAGCAATTGCAAGGTTTCGCCACTGGCATTCAAGGCCAACACAGGACCATCTGCAACGGCTTGTGCGTCATCGCGCAGTTTGTCTTCTAAGCCATCGTCGTCTGCCAGATCGATGTCGATCATCGACTCGCCATTGGCGCGTCGGCGCTCGCGTTCGGAATGCACCAATTCTTGCAATTTGTTGCGTGCACCGCTGATGGTGAAACCTTGGTCATACAGCAGGTCGCGGATGCGGCGAATCATGAGCACTTCGTGGTGCTGGTAGTAGCGGCGGTTGCCGCGTCGTTTCATGGGCCGCAGCTGCGTGAATTCTTGCTCCCAATAGCGCAGCACGTGCGGCTTGACGCCGCACAAATCACTCACCTCACCAATGGTGAAGTAGCGTTTGGCTGGAATGGAAGGGAGAGAATTCTCCATAAAAATCAGAGGCTTGTAGACGGGACCGCAGAGGTTACACGAAGATTGGCCCGCCGTCGCTTACTTTGCGAGTTTTGAGAACATTTTTTTGTGTTCTCAGCCCCTGATGTGGGTTTTACGCGTCAGCTTTGGGGGCGGCATCGCCCTGAATTTGTTCTTTTAGCTTATGGCTGGCGTGAAAAGTGACCGCGCGGCGGGCCTGAATGGGGATGGCCTCGCCGGTGCGGGGGTTGCGCCCGGGACGGGGCGCCTTGGTGCGAATTTGGAAGTTGCCAAAGCCAGAAATCTTGACATCGTTGCCATCCACCAAGCTTTGCGCGATGAGATCGAAAAACGCGTCGATCATGTCTTTCGATTCGCGCTTGTTCAAACCGATTTGTTCAAACAACAGGTCCGCCAACTGCGCTTTGGTCAGCGCTGGGGTTTCTAAACTTTCAAACGACAGTTCCATCAGAGACTCGCTTCTTAAAGTCAAGCACGCAAACGCGCACCCAGTTGTTGACCCAATTGTTGCACCACCGCTTGCACAGCCGCTTCAATTTGCGCATCGGTCAAAGTGCCCTCTTCGCTGTTGAGCGTCAAGCGCACCGCCAAACTTTTTTCATCCAGCGCCATCGACGCATTTTCTGTTTTAGCGCGGTACACATCAAACAACACCGCGTTTTTCAACAAGCCTTGCGTTGGGGCGGCATGCACCGATGCCATCAAGGCAGCGTGGGTGATGTTGTCTTTCACGATCACCGCAATGTCACGCTCCACCGAAGGAAACTTCGCGACGCCAGTGGCCAAAGGCACAGCGTGCGCCAGCACAGGGTCGAGGAGCAATTCAAACACCACAGGGGCTTGCGTCAAATCCCAAGCCTGACGCCAACGCGGATGCAATTCACCCACATGGCCAATCACTTTGCCTTGCAACACCACTTGCGCACAACGCCCGGGGTGCATGGCAGGATGCGCAGCAGGTTCAAACTTCGCCACGGCAGGTGACAACAAAGCTTCGACATCGGCTTTGATGTCATAAAAATCAGCGGCCTGTTCTTTGGTGCTCCACTGCAAAGGTGCAGCATGGCCGTACGACATACCTGCCACATGCATGGGCTGATCAAAACCTTGCACCGTCGTGTCGGTGTTGTTCACCGATGCATCTTTGTGAAACACGCGTCCGATTTCAAACACACGCACACTGCTGGCTTTGCGGTCCACATTGAACTTCACCACATTCAACAGTGAGCCGACGAGCGACGAACGCATCACACTCATTTGGCTGGCAATGGGGTTGAGCAGTTTGATCGGGTTGGCGTTGCCCGCCAATTCGTGCTCCCACTTTTCATCGACAAAGCTGAAGTTGATGGTTTCTTGATAACCCAAACCTGCCAACTGACGGCGCACTGCATGTGCACTGCGTTGCGACTCCACACGCACTTTGGCGGTGATGGGCGCCACGGGTGGCGTGGTGGGCAAATTGTTGTAGCCCACCATGCGGGCCACATCTTCAATCAGGTCTTCTTCGATTTGCAAATCAAAACGGAACGACGGTGGTGTGACGGTGACCGCACCACCACCCGAGGTGGCATCGTTGCCGGTTTCGATCACTGGTAAACCCAAACCGCGCAATGCATCAGCAATGCGTGTTTGTGTGAGCGGCATGCCTATCACCTTCACGGCACGCGCGACGCGCAAGGTCACAGGTTTGGCAATGGGCATGTTCACTTGTTGGTCGTCAATGGGGCCCACCGTGGTGCTTGGGGTGCCGCAAATGTCGATCACCAATTGCGTGATGCGCTCGATGTGTTCCACCGTGAGTTGTGGGTCAACTCCACGCTCAAAGCGGTGTCCTGCATCGGTGCTGAAATTGAAACGGCGTGAACGACCCGCGATGGATGTGGGCCACCAAAACGCTGCTTCGATGTAAATGTTTTGCGTGTCGTCGCTCACCGCAGTGGCGTCACCACCCATGATGCCTGCCAACGATTCCACTTGGTGGTCATCGGCAATCACACCCACTTTGTCATCTACCGTCACGGTGTTGCCATTGAGCAGCTTGAGTTGTTCGCCGGCTTTGCCCCAGCGCACATCCAAACCACCTTTGATTTTGTCGAGATCAAAAATGTGCGAAGGACGGCCCAACTCGAACATCACATAGTTCGAAATATCCACCAAAGGGCTCACACTGCGTTGACCGCAACGAGCCAAACGGTCCACCATCCACTGCGGTGTTTTGGCTTTCGTGTTCACACCTCGCACAATGCGTCCCGAAAAACGACCGCACAAATCAGGCGCGCTGATCTTCACTGGCAATGTGTCGTTGTGTGTGGCCTTGATCGTTGGATAGGCCGGTGGTTTCAACGGCGCACCGGTCAACGCGGACAACTCGCGCGCAATGCCATACACGCTCAAGCAATGTGCCAAATTGGGCGTGAGCTTGAGGGTGAGCAAGGTGTCGTCAAGCTGGAGGTACTCGCGAATGTTTTGACCCAAGGGTGCTTCGGCGGGCAACTCAAGCAAACCACCGTGGTCGTCTGCGATTTTTAATTCTTTGGCTGAGCACAACATGCCTTGGCTTTCAACGCCACGCAGTTTGCCCACTTTGATTTTGAAGGGCTTGCCATCTTCACCGGGTGGCAACTCTGCGCCCACCATCGCACAGGGTATTTTGATACCCACGCGCGCATTGGGTGCACCGCACACGATGTTGAGCAATGCGCCCTGCCCCACATCGACTTGGCACACGCGCAAGCGATCGGCATCGGGGTGCTGCACCGCTTCTTTGATTTCGCCCACCACAATGCCTGTGAACGGCGGGGCCACAGCTTGCAGTTCTTCAACCTCCAAACCGGCCATGGTGAGTGTGTCAGCCAAAGCTTGTGTGGACAGGGGTGGGTTGCAAAATTCGCGCAACCAAGATTCTGGAAATTGCATGATGACTCTCGTGTCTGCGTTGCGTTATTGAAATTGGTTCAAGAAGCGAATGTCGCCATCAAAGAACAAACGCAAATCGTTGACGCCATAGCGCAACATGGTCAAACGGTCGGTGCCCATACCAAAGGCAAAACCAATGTAATGCTCAGGGTCGAGGCCCATGTTGCGCACCACATTCGGATGCACCTGGCCTGAGCCACCCACCTCTAACCAACGACCGGCCAAAGCACCGGTTTGAAACTGAATGTCAATTTCCGCGCTGGGTTCGGTGAACGGAAAAAACGAAGGCCTAAAGCGCAACACCAAATCGTCGCTTTCAAAAAAGGTGCGGCAAAAATCAGTCACCACCACCTTCAAATCTTTGAAGCTCACATTCTCACCAATCCACAAACCTTCGCATTGGTGAAACATGGGTGAATGCGTGGCATCGCTGTCCACGCGGTAAGTGCGGCCCGGTGCAATGACGCGAATCTCGGGCATGGTTTGGCCGCTGTCGATGTGCGCTTTGTAGCGTTTGACATGTTGCACCGCATGGCGAATTTGCATCGGGCTGGTATGAGTACGCAACAGCAACGGCGCTTCAGGTGTGCCGCCCTCGACATAGAAGGTGTCGTGCATCGAACGCGCAGGATGGTCTTCGGGTGTGTTGAGTGCGGTGAAGTTGAACCAATCGGTTTCGATCTCTGGGCCTTGCGCCACTTCGAAACCCATTGAGCCAAAAATGTTTTCAATGCGCTCTAAGGTGAGCGACACAGGGTGCAAACCGCCTTTGGCTCGCTGACGACCGGGCAAGGTCACATCGAGTGCTTCGGCTTTGAGTTGAATCTCTAGCTCGGCATCGGCCAAGGCTTGACGGCGCGCGGTGAGTGCGGCCTCAATGGCTTGCTTGGCCACATTGATGGCAGCGCCGTGTGTTTTCTTTTCTTCCACGCTCAGTGCAGCCATGCCTTTCATCATCTCGGTGATGCGGCCTGACTTGCCCAAAAACTGGGCCTTGGCGTTTTCAAGATCTGCCGGTGTGCTGCTTTGTGCAAACAAAGCACTGGCACTGGCAACCAAAGAGTCCAACTCGTTCATAGGTGTTCGCAGATGAAGAATGAAAAAAGGGATTGAAGCCGAATAAGCCTCAACCCCTTTGCTGATCAGCTAACGCTCGTCAGCGGGTATCAAGCAGCCAATTTGGCTTTGACTTGATCCACGATGTGGCTGAAAGCAGCCATGTCATGCACTGCCAAATCAGCCAACATCTTGCGGTCGATTTCGATCGCAGCTTTCTTCAAGCCATTGGCGAACTGGCTGTAGGTCAGGCCGCACTGACGTGCAGCAGCGTTGATACGCGCGATCCACAGTTGACGGAACACACGCTTTTTGGTGCGGCGGTCACGGTATGCGTATTGACCTGCTTTCATCACCGCCTGTTTGGCGATGCGGAACACATTACCGCGGCGACCGCGGAAACCTTTGGCTAAAGCCAGAACTTTTTTGTGACGGGCACGGGCCGTAACACCACGTTTAACGCGAGGCATATTTTTTCTCCTTGTTCGTCAGATGATTAAAGGCCAGCTTTGGGCAACATCTGCGCCATGTGACCCATGTTGGTCTCATGCACAGCCACTGCACCACGCAGGTGACGCTTGTTCTTGGTGGTCTTCTTGGTCAAGATGTGACGCTTGAAGGCTTGACCGCGCTTGACGGTGCCACCTGGACGAACGCGGAAGCGCTTTTTGGCGCTGCTTTTGGTCTTCATTTTGGGCATTTAAATGCTCCTTTTATTTGTGCTCGTGAGGCGCCAGCACACCGATGTGCTGTCTTGTTAGCCCCGAGTCACGAATTTGCTTTGCCTTTCAAACGCGGCTGCATGCCGCGCTGCCAATTTATGCAGACTCTGCCGGAGCAGCTTCTGCAGCGGGTTTGGCGGCGCCACCCGTTTTCTTCTTACCAGGCGCGATCATCATGACCATTTGACGCCCTTCGAGTTTGGGGAACTGCTCAACAACGATCAGGTCCGCCAACTCATCACGGATGCGCTGTAACAGCGCCATACCGATTTCTTGGTGCGTGATCTCGCGGCCTCTGAAACGCAGCGTGATCTTGCACTTGTCACCGTCATCCAGGAAGCGCTTGATGTTGCGCACCTTGATGTTGTAGTCACCATCATCGGTACCGGGTCGGAACTTGACTTCCTTGACCTCGATCACCTTTTGCTTGGACTTCGCTTCGTGTGCCTTCTTTTGCTCTTGGTACTTGAACTTACCGTAGTCCATCAATCGGCAAACCGGCGGCACAGCCGTGGCAGCGATTTCAACCAAGTCAACATCGATTTCACCGGCCATGCGCAAGGCTTCTGCCAAGCTCACAATGCCCAGGGGTTCGTTGTCAGGACCGGAGAGACGGACTTCCGGGGCCATGATTTCCCGGTTAAGGCGGTGTTTGCGTTCCTCGCGCTGGCGGCGATCGCGAAATTCTGTAGCGATGGTAACTATCCTTAAAAAATCAAAAACAAACCGACACAGGTGTGCAACGCACAACTCTTGGCAATTTCTCAGTGAAATCAGCTTTTGAGGGCGATGTCAGAGGCGATCTTTTGGGAGAAGGCTTCGAGAGACATCACACCGAGGTCTTGGTTGCCTCGGGCGCGCACTGCGACGGCGCCTGCTTCCTTCTCTTTGTCGCCAACGACCAAGATGTAAGGGAGCTTTTGCATCGAATGCTCGCGTATTTTATATGTAATTTTCTCGTTTCGGAGGTCTAAATCGACCCTAAGCCCTTGATTTTTCAGCGTTTTCGCAACTTCTTGGGCATATTCGGCCTGTGAATCGGTGATATTGAGCACCGAAACCTGAGTGGGCGCTAACCATGTAGGGAGCGCGCCAGCGTGCTGTTCGATCAAAATACCGATGAAACGCTCCAAGCTGCCCACAATCGCGCGGTGCAACATGATGGGGCGGTGGCGTGAGCCATCTTCGCCCACAAATTCGGCGTCTAAGCGCTCGGGCAGGTTGGGGTCGACCTGAATCGTGCCACATTGCCATTCGCGGCCAATCGCGTCTTTCAGGGTGTATTCGATTTTCGGGCCATAAAAAGCGCCCTCGCCCGGCAAATATGAAAACTCGCAACCCGAAGCGCGCAGGCCTTCGGCTAGAGCGTTTTCGGCGCGGTCCCAACTCTCTTCGGTGCCAATGCGTTGCTCGGGACGGGTGGAGAGTTTGTAAATGATGTCGGTGAAGCCAAAGTCTTGGTAGACCTTTTGCAGCAAGGTGGTGAAGGCCACCACTTCGCTTTGAATTTGGTCTTCGGTGCAAAAAATGTGGCCGTCGTCTTGGGTGAACGCACGCACACGCATGATGCCGTGCAAACCGCCACTGGGTTCATTGCGGTGGCATTGTCCAAATTCACCAAAGCGCAATGGCAAATCGCGGTAGCTCTTGATGCCTTGCTTGAAGATGATGATGTGGCCAGGGCAGTTCATCGGCTTCAACGCGTAGTCACGCTTTTCCGATTCGGTGACAAACATGTTCTCGCGGTACTTGTCCCAGTGGCCTGTTTTTTCCCACAAGCTCTGATCGAGAATTTGCGGGCCTTTCACCTCGAGGTAACCGTTGTCGCGGTACACGCGGCGCATGTATTGCTCCACCTCTTGCCACACGGTCCAGCCCTTGGGATGCCAAAACACAGTGCCGGGTGAATGCTCATCGATGTGGAACAAATCGAGCTCACGGCCCAACTTGCGGTGATCGCGTTTTTCAGCTTCTTCTAAGCGTGTGAGGTACTGCTGCAAGTCATCTTTGCTGGCCCATGCGGTGCCGTAAATGCGTTGCAACATTTCGTTGCGATGGTCACCGCGCCAATAAGCGCCCGCCACCTTCATGAGTTTGAAATGCTTGAGCTTGCCGGTGCTTGGCACATGAGGGCCGCGACACAAATCTTCAAAATTGCCCTCGCGGTACAAGCTGACATCTTCGTTGCTCGGAATACTGGCAATGATTTCAGCTTTGTAGTGTTCGCCCAAGCTTTTGAAATACGCCACCGCTTCGTCACGCGGTAACACGCGTCGCACCACGGGTTCGTCTTTGTTGGCGAGCTCGGTCATGCGTTTTTCAATAGCGGTCAAATCTTCAGGGGTGAAGCCGCGGCTGAAGGAAAAGTCGTAATAAAACCCGTTGTCAATGACTGGGCCGATGGTGACTTGCGCTTCAGGAAACAACTCTTTCACCGCATACGCCAACAAGTGGGCGGTGGAGTGACGGATGACTTCTAGACCGTCAGCGTCTTTGGCCGTGATAATGGCCAAATTGGCGTTACGGTCAATGGTGTAACTGGTATCCACCACCTTGCCATCGACCTTACCCGCCAAAGCGGCTTTGGCCAAGCCTGCGCCAATAGACGCGGCCACATCGGCCACCGTCACGGGTGCTGGAAATTCTCGTTGCGAGCCGTCGGGAAGAGTGATCTGAACCATGGTTTGAATGTAAAAAAGCGCGGCTTAACTGATTTAAGTCCGCGCTCAAAGAAATGTTGAAACGCTGGGGCGTGATTTTACGCGCCCCAGCGCTCGAGGAGAAACAACAGAGAAAATGCCCCGCGTTGCGATGCAACACGAAGATTGTGCGCAGACTTAAGCTGTCGCGGAATTGCCCGACAAATAGTTGGCGTAGTTGCCAATCAATTGGTCATAGGCATTGAATGCTTCGTCCACTTTGTTGGCCTTTTGCAGCAACCAACCGTAGTTGAACCAAGCCAAATATTTCTGGTCGTCACGGGCGTGTTGCAGCCACTGACGGTACAAATTGATCGCCTCGTCCGACTTGCCGGCTTGCTGCAGCATGTCGGCAGAACGGATCAGGTCATCCAGCGACAGCGTGGTGCTGGTGGCCGCAGATGGGTAAAGAACTGACATGTTTTTCTCCTGAAAATAGCTTTACACAGCTAGTTATGCAGGATGCGTGCCAACTTTTTTTGACACTTGAACGGCCATCTATTGCCGGCCTAATGCCTGCAAGACACCCGTCAAATCAGCACTGGTGAAATTCGGCTTTGGGCCAATGGCTTCATACGGCAAGCCTTGGCGGTTCACCCACAGGGTGGTGAAGCCAAACCAAGTAGCGCCTAGAGCGTCCCAAGCATTGCTGGAGACAAACAAAATATCCTCTGGCTTGGCATCGATCACATCGAGAACCAGTCCGTAGCTCTGAGGTGCGGTTTTGAAAAGCCGAATACCGTCAACGGACAGAATGTGGTCGATCAACCCTGTCATGCCGGCGCTTTGGGTGGCCGAGTGCAACATGTCGGGGCTGCCGTTCGAGAGAATGGCTGTTGTCATGCCCGCGGCTTTGAGTTGCTTGAGTACATCTAAATTTTCAGCAAATGGGGCGAGGTGCGCGTATTGCCCCATCAGGGACTTGATGTTCGTTTCAGTGTTCGTCTCATTCGCATCCAATTTGAGCCGCGCCAAGGTGTAGCGCAACGCACATTGCGTGAGATCCCAAAACGACTGGTAATGTTTGCTGCCGCCGTTTGGATTGGGGTCAGACAAGGTGATCAAACGCGTGTATTCAATTTGTTTGTCGCGCCACAAAGTAGAGATGGCGCTACCCTGCCCCGGATACAACTGTTCAGCCAACGCGCCGATCGAATAAACATCAAACAGGGTGCCATAGGCGTCGAAGACAACTGCTTTGATTTTCATGCGTGGAATCTTTCAAATTCTGTTCTGTGTGCATGGTAAATAAAAAAACCACCCAACGCTTGCGCGCTAGGTGGTTGAAACCTCGATCAAACCAAGAGACAACCCTCTTGGGTCATCTCTTAAAAGCAAACAGGTGCTTAGTGGAACTGCTCTTCTTCAGTAGAACCTGTGAGGGCTTTCACAGAAGATGAACCGCCTTGGATCACGGTGGTCACATCGTCGAAGTAGCCAGCGCCGACTTCTTGTTGGTGCGACACGAAGGTGTAGCCTTTGTCGCGTGCTGCGAACTCAGGCTCTTGCACCATGTTGACATAGTGCTTCATGCCTTCGCCGTTGGCGTATGCATGTGCAAACTGGAAGGTGTTGTACCAGTTGATGTGGATACCAGCCAAAGTGATGAACTGGTACTTGTAGCCCAATGCAGACAACTCGTCTTGGAACGCAGCAATGGTCTTGTCGTCCAAGTTTTTCTTCCAGTTGAAAGAAGGTGAGCAGTTGTAAGACAACAACTTGCCTGGGCTGGCAGCGTGCACAGCTTGTGCGAATTCGCGTGCAAAGCCGAGGTCAGGTGTGCCGGTTTCGCACCACACCAAGTCAGCATAAGGGGCGTAGGCCACGCCACGGCTGATGGCTTGTTCCAAACCGTTTTTGACGCGGTAGAAACCTTCT
>JBEGOM010000033.1:0-22621 GCA_041181985.1 Pseudomonadota bacterium
CAGCCACTTCGGCCGCAAAGTCGTCCACTTTCTTTTCAATGCCTTCGCCCACCACATACAAGGTGAAACCTTTGACATTGGTGTTGGCAGCCTTGAGCATTTGCGCCACGGTTTGCTTGTCGTTCTTCACGAAAGGCTGGTCGAACAAAGACACTTCTTTCAAGTACTTTTGCACAGAGCCTTCGATCATCTTGGCAGCGATGTCAGCAGGCTTGCCAGACTCGGCAGCCTTGGCCGTGGCCACTGAACGCTCTTTTTCGATCAGGTCAGCAGGCACATCGGCGCTGGTCAATGACACAGGCTTCATGGCTGCAACGTGCATGGCGACATCTTTGGCGGCCACTTCGTCACCGTCAAACTCCACCACCACGCCAATGCGTGTGCCGTGCAAGTAAGCGGCCAGTTTGTTGCCGCCAGAGAACAATTTGAAACGGCGGAAACTCATGTTCTCGCCGATCTTGCCAATCAAACCTTTGCGCACATCTTCCAAAGTGGGGCCAAAGCCGTCTTGGCTGTAAGGCAAAGCGCCCATGGCTTCCACATTGGCAGGCTTGTGCTTGGCCACCAATTCGGCGGCGGCTTTGGCCAAGGCCAAGAAGCTGTCGTTTTTGGTCACGAAGTCGGTTTCGCAGTTGACTTCGAGCAAGGCACCGTGAGTGCCGTCGATAAAGCTAGACACCACGCCTTCGGCGGTCACGCGCGCAGCGGCTTTGCCAGCTTTGCTGCCCAATTTCACGCGCAACAATTCTTCGGCTTTGGCCATGTCGCCATCGGCCTCAGTCAAAGCTTTTTTGCACTCCATCATGGGGGCGTCGGTTTTGGCACGCAACTCAGCGACCATGCTTGCGGTAATAGCAGCCATTTTTAATTCTCCGTATCAGTTCAATATCAATTCAAATTCAGGTGTAAAAAAGGGGCTACACAAGCCCCTTTTCTGCACTGGGCAAAAGGCTTAGGCCACTTCGACGAATTCGTCTTCGCCTTCGGTCACAGCTTTGACCACATCGTTCACCGCATTGGCACGGCCTTCGAGGATCGCGTCAGCGATGCCACGGGCGTACAAAGTGACGGCTTTAGAAGAGTCGTCGTTGCCAGGAATGATGTAGTCAATGCCTTCGGGCGAGTGATTAGAGTCCACCACGCCAATCACTGGGATGCCCAATTTCTTGGCTTCAGCGATGGCAATCTTGTGGTAGCCCACATCGATCACGAAAATCGCGTCAGGCAAAGTGGCCATGTCTTGGATGCCACCGATATCTTTTTCGAGTTTTTCGATTTCGCGGGTGAACATCAGTTGTTCTTTTTTAGACAAAGCGTCCAAGCCAGCTTCTTGCTGGGCTTTCATGTCTTTCAAACGCTTGATCGATGTTTTGACCGTTTTGAAGTTGGTCAACATGCCGCCCAACCAACGTTGGTCAACATAAGGCACGCCAGCGCGTTGCGCTTCAGCGGCCACGATTTCGCGTGATTGACGCTTGGTACCGACCATCAACACGGTGCCGCGGTTGGCCGACAGTTGCTTGACGAACTTGACGGCGTCTTGGAACATCGGCAACGATTTTTCCAAGTTGATGATGTGAATTTTGTTGCGATGACCGAAGATGAATGGAGACATCTTGGGATTCCAGAAGCGGGTTTGGTGACCAAAGTGGACGCCGGCTTCCAGCATTTCGCGCATTGTGACTGACATGGTAAAAACTCCGAAGGTTGGGTCTAAAATTCAGCCCGTCATCGCCGCAAGACTGTCTGTTTTCAGAAAGCTTTTTGGCAACACCTTGAATGGGCTGATTTGCGAGTGATGTTCATCCGGCTTAACCCTAGGCTGGGTGCTACCAGAAAAACCTAATGATTCTAGCACATCCCTTCGCCTCATCCCCCTGCTGCCAGCGCCTGTTTGTAGGAGCCTTGGCATGAAGGTGGCCGTCATTGGCGCGGGCATCGTGGGTGTGACCACGGCCTACGAGCTTTCCACCCAAGGGCACGAAGTGCATGTGTACGAGCGCTCAGGCTCTGCTGCTGAGGTCTGCAGCTTTGCCAACGCCGGTGTGAGTTCACCCGGCTATGTCACGCCATGGGCCAAACCCGGCATGGCCAGCCATGTGCTGTTGCACCTGTGGCAAAAGCACACACCGGTCAGGCTACACCGCCCCAAACTGCATGAGCTGCGGTGGTTGTGGCGTTGGTGGCGCGCTTGCAACGAAAAAACCTTCGCAACCAACCGTGCGCATTTGCTCAACCTGTCGCAATACAGCTTGATGCGCATGCAAACACTGCGCGACACCCTGCACTTAGACCACGAACACAGCAAAGGCTATTTGGTGCTGCTGCGGGGTGACCGCGAACTCAAGTTGGTTCAACCCTCCCTCTCGGTCATGCGGCAGGCGGGGCTGAACTTCAAAACTATCACGGCTCAAGAAGCGCGCGAGATTGAACCCGCACTGAACCCAGAAACGCCGATGGTGCAAGCGTTGCATTTTCCCGATGACGAAGTGGGCAACTGCCGCCAGTTTGCATTGCTGTTGAAAAACGAAGCTGAAGCACGCGGCGTGCAGTTTCATTTCAATGCGGATGTGCAACCCTTTTCAAGCGCACAGCCCAAACGCGTGCGCACCTCAGCCGCCGACTCAGGCACCGCGTTTGATGCGGTGGTGATGTGTGCGGGTCTTGCCAGCGCACGCCTGTTGAAACCACTGGGTGTGAAAATTCCCCTGATGGCTGTGCATGGTTATTCGGTCAGCGCGCCAGTGCGTGAACCCTTAGATGCACCTAGAAGCGGCATCATGGACGAGCGTTACAAAGTCGCCATTTCTCGTTTGGGCCAACGGGTGCGCATTTCAGGTGGCGCAGAAATCGGTGGTGACACACAAGCGCATCACAACGGCAGCTTGCAAACCCTCTACAAAGTGTTGGACGATTGGTTTCCCGGTGCGGCACGCACACAAGAAAACCTGCAAGTGTGGAAAGGCTCACGCCCTATGTTGCCCGATGGTCCGCCTCTGGTGGGTCAAACGCACACCGATGGCGTTTGGGTCAACTTGGGACATGGCTCGAGCGGTTGGGCCTTGTCTTGCGGCAGTGCCAAAGCTTTGGCAGACCAACTCTCGGGGCGTCAACCCGACATCGACATGCACGGCTTCGCATGGGGCCGACTCAAAACCTAAGCCTTTGACATGTTGCAACCCAACGCCATCACACAATGTGTCAGCGGTTTGGCAACGGGTGCATGGCATGACACTTCTGTCAAATCCAAATGTTGGCCCTTGCATGATGTGCAAGCCACACGGCACATTGAACAACAAGCGCAAAGCGCCCTGCCCTTCAACACCTTGATGCAGCGTGCTGGTCTTGCCAGCGCACAATTGGCATTGGCCATCGCACCGCATGCCCAACGCATTTGGATTGCCTGCGGCCCAGGCAACAACGGCGGCGATGGGCTAGAGGCTGCCGTTCATCTGCAGCAGTGGGGCAAAACGCCCATCGTCACTTGCACCACACCCCGTGAACAAATGCCAACCGATGCACAACGCGCTTGGCAACATGCAGAACAAGCTGGCGTGCGTTTCGAACAAACACCTCCCAATGTATTTGATTTGGCGTTGGATGCATTGCTCGGCATGGGTTGTCATACCGCACCTCAAGGTGTGTTGGCAGAATGGTTGCAACGGTTGCATCACACTTCACAAACTGTGTTGCACATCGACATCCCTTCAGGCTTGTTGGCCAACACCGGTGAATGGCTTGGCAAACCTGCTGTGGTGAACTCTGCACCCAAACGCCATACGCTGAGTTTGTTGACGCTCAAGCCTGGCCTCTTCACTGCCGATGGGCGCGATGCGTGCGGTGAAGTTTGGTTCAACGACTTAGGCGTAGACAGCAGCCACACCCCGCCCAACGCATGGCTGCAAACGCATATGAATCTGTTGCGCGATAGGCAGCACAGCAGCCACAAAGGCAGCTATGGCGATGTGATGGTGGTGGGTGGAACCACAGGCATGGCAGGGGCAGCCGTGTTGGCAAGCCTCGCCGCTTTGCATGCAGGTGCAGGTCGGGTGTATGCAGGCTTGCTAGACACCAACGCGCATGCCGCGGTTGTGGCGTCACATCCTGCATTGATGGTGCGAGATGTTGAACACTTGGATTTCAAACACGCCACGGTGGTGTGCGGTTGCGGTGGCGGTGACGACATGCGCGAAGTTTTGCCAAGGGTTTTGTCAACCGCACCGCGCTTGGTGTTAGACGCCGATGCGCTAAACGCTTTGGCCAATGACAGCCAACTTTTTCATTTGTTGCAACAGCGCGCGAACAAAAAACAAACCACGGTGCTGACACCTCATCCATTAGAGGCAGCGCGTTTGCTCAAGCGCAGCACAACCGATGTGCAACGCGATCGTTTGGCTGCAGCAAAAGCCTTGGCCGAGATAAGCAACTGCGTGGTTGTGCTCAAAGGCTCTGGCACGGTGATCGCTGAAAACGCACGCACACCCATCATCAACCACTCTGGCAATGCCAAGCTCGCCACAGCGGGCACCGGCGATGTGTTGGCTGGTTTGATCGGCGCACAACTGGCCAACACCGACGACGCGTTTGAAGCAACTTGCAACGCGGTGTATCGGCATGGTGCTTTGGCGGATGCGTGGCCAGAGGATGGGCCAAGCCTGACGGCAAGTCAACTGGTGACTGCCATCCGTTAAGCATTGGCACCAGCTGCTTTACAAATTACCGTGACCGCTTGCTCTTGCTAGCACTCTTCTTCGCAGCTGCTTTTCCACCGCGCGCAGAACCTGCAGCGGGTTTTGCATTTTTCTTGCCCGTCACCTTGTGATACGCCTTCTTCACCGCAGCTTTGAAGTTTTGCATTGACGAAGTGGCTGAAAATTTGCTAGGCACATCACGCGAGGTGTTTTTGTCTTTGCCATTGCGTGGCAATAATTCTTCGCCATCACGCACCAATCGAAAATCGATTTTTCGACCATCCAAATCCACGCGACTGACTTGCACGCGCACGCGCGTGCCAATGGCGTAACGGATGCCTGTGCGTTCACCGCGCAGTTCTTGACGCGCTTCGTCAAAGCGGAAATATTCGCCACCCAACTCAGTGATGTGCACCAAGCCTTCGACATACATCGCGTCTAAGGTGACAAACAAACCAAAGCCCGTGGCAGAAGACACCACCCCGCTGTATTCCTCACCCAAATGTTCGCGCATGTATTTGCATTTGAGCCATGCTTCGACATCGCGACTGGCCTCGTCAGCTCGTCGCTCATTGGCACTGCAATGCAAACCTGCGGCTTCCCATGCTTGCTGGTCCGGACCTGGCTTGGCCTTTTTCAAGCCTTGTTCTGGTTCACGCACTTTGGTGGCCAAGCGACGCGCCAATTTGGCATGTGCTTCTCCGGGCGTTGGCAACACCGGTAATTGATAACGGCGCTTTTGCAAAATCGCTTTGATGACACGGTGCACCAACAAGTCGGGGTAACGGCGAATCGGGCTGGTGAAATGTGTGTAGGCCTCAAACGCCAACCCAAAGTGACCGCTGTTGATGGGCGTGTAAATGGCTTGCTGCATGGAGCGCAACAACATCGAATGAATTTGCTGTGCGTCCGGACGCTCTTTCGTTGCTTCGGCAATGGCTTGAAATTCAGCGGGCTGGGGGTTGTCGCTGATGTTCATGCCCACACCTGTGGTTTTCAGGTAGTTGCGCAGAATTTCTTTTTTCTCGGGCGTTGGGCCTTCGTGCACGCGGAACAAACCAGGGTGCTTGCTTTGCAAAATAAAGTCAGCACTGCACACATTGGCAGCCAACATGGCTTCTTCGATCAGCTTGTGTGCATCGTTGCGAACACGCGGCACGATTTTTTCAATGCGGCCGCTGTCGTCACACACAATTTGTGTTTCGGTGGTTTCAAAATCAATCGCACCGCGTTGGTGACGCGCTTTGAGCAAGGCGCCATACACATCGTGCAAGTTGAGCAAATCGCCCACGCGGTCTTTGCGACGCGCTGCTTCTGGCCCACGCGTGTTGCTCAAAATAGCGGCCACCTCGGTGTAGGTGAAACGCGCATGGCTGAACATGACAGCTGGGTAAAACTGATATGCGCTGATCTCACCCGTGGCGGTGATGAGCATGTCGCACACCATGCACAAACGCTCGACATCGGGGTTGAGTGAACACAAACCGTTCGAGAGTTTTTCCGGCAACATCGGAATGACACGGCGCGGAAAGTAAACGCTGGTCGCGCGGTCATACGCGTCGATGTCAATCGCACTGCCAGTTTCAACATAGTTGCTGACATCGGCAATGGCCACCAACAAACGCCAGCCTTTGCCACGGCCCACTTTGGCAGGTTCGCAATACACCGCATCGTCAAAATCGCGCGCGTCTTCACCGTCAATCGTGACCAAGGGCACATCGGTTAAATCCACACGGTCTTTTTTGTCTTGTGGACGCACTTTGTCGGGCAAGCCTCGCGCAAGTGCCAAACAAGCTTCTGAGAATTCGTGCGGCACACCGTATTTGCGCACTGCGATTTCGATTTCCATGCCGGGGTCATCGACCTCGCCCAACACTTCTTTGATGCGACCCACCGGTTGACCATACAAACTAGGAGGTTCGGTCAACTCGACCACCACCACTTGACCGGTGATGGCACGACCGGTAGCGCCTTTGGGAATCAAAACATCTTGACCATAGCGTTTGTCTTCGGGTGCGACCAACCACACACCACTCTCTTGTAACAAACGACCGATGATGGGATGCGGTGGACGCTCGATGATTTCAACCACACGGCCTTCAGGACGGCCTTTGCGGTCATAACGCACCACGCGTGCTTTGACGCGATCACGGTGCAACACGGCACGCATTTCATTGGGTGGCAGATAGATATCTGGTGCACCATCGTCGCGTTGTACAAAGCCATGACCATCGCGATGACCTGCAACGCTGCCTTCGAACTCTTCCAGCAATCCGCTGGTTTTTGAAATATTTTTGATACAATGCCTCTCTTATCCTGAATGCCCAGGTGGCGGAATTGGTAGACGCACTAGTTTCAGGTACTAGCGAGTAACATCGTGGGGGTTCGAGTCCCTTCCTGGGCACCACCAATATAAATTAAATTCAAGCCACCGACCGGTGGCTTTTGTGTTTTTTGCGCTGTTTTATCAGCGCATTTCCCCTCAACAAAGCCTCAAATGGGCAATGCAATCAAGTCGTGCCCTTCTGTGGCCACCACTTTGGCGCGGGTGAATTCACCCACTTTCAAGACTTTGCTTAATTTTTCAGCAGGCAACAACTTCACCACGCCATCGATTTCAGGCGCATCGGCATAGCAACGGCCCACGCCACCTTTGCGGCCATTGCCAGGTGCTGAATCAACCAACACCTGCACGGTCGATCCAATGCGACGCTTGAGTTTGTTGATCGACACCTCTTCGGCCACTGCCATGAACCGCGCTTGACGCGCTTCACGCACTTCTTGCGGCAGCATGCCGGGCAATTCATTGGCGGTGGCACCATCGACTGGGCTGTAAGCAAAACAACCTGCACGGTCAATTTCGGCTTCGCGTAAAAAGTTGAGCAAATGCTCAAACTCTTCTTCGGTTTCACCGGGAAAGCCCGCGATGAACGTGCTGCGAATCACGATCTCAGGACAGATTTCACGCCAGCGTGCAATGCGTTCTAAATTTTTCTCGCCACTGGCAGGACGCTTCATGCGTTTCAAAACATCGGGATGGCTGTGTTGAAACGGCACATCCAAGTAAGGCAAGATTTGTCCAGAGGCCATGAGCGGAATGATGTCGTCCACACTTGGGTAGGGATACACATAGTGCAAACGCACCCAAGCGCCATAACGCTCGGCCAACTTGGCCAGCGATTGCGCCAATTCGAGCGTGCGTGTTTTGACGGGCTGACCATCCCAAAAACCGGTGATGTATTTCACATCCACGCCATAGGCTGAGGTGTCTTGGCTGATGACCAACAATTCTTTCACACCGCCTTCAAACAAAGCTTGCGCTTCTTTCAACACATCGCCAATGGGACGGCTGACCAAATCGCCACGCATGGAAGGGATGATGCAAAAAGTGCAACGGTGGTTGCAGCCTTCGCTGATTTTCAAATACGCATAGTGCTTGGGTGTGAGTTTCACACCGGCTTCACCAAACGCGTTGGGCACCAAGTCGATGAATGGGTCGTGTGGTTTGGGCAAATGCGCATGCACCGCGTCCATCACCTCTTGGGTAGCGTGTGGGCCTGTGACGGCCAACACGCTGGGGTGGGTTTCCAACACCAAGTTGCCGCCGGCTTCGCCTGAACGCGCGCCCAAACAACCGGTGACGATCACCTTGCCGTTTTCGGCCAAGGCTTCGCCAATGGTGTCGAGACTTTCTTTGACCGCATCGTCAATGAAGCCGCAGGTGTTGACGATGACCAAATCGGCACCGGCAAATGTTTTGGTGGTTTGATAGCCCTCGGCACTGAGTTGCGTCAAGATCAACTCTGAGTCGGTCAGCGCTTTGGGACAGCCCAAGCTGACAAAGCCAATTTTGGGGGCTTGTGTGTCTGTGGTGCTCATGATTTTTTCAACCCCATGACGCGCAACATGTGATCGGTTTGCTGTTGCAAATTGTTTTTCATTTGTTCTTGTAATTGCTCTTGTAAAGCCATCCAATTGGACATGGCGCTTGGCAACGATTGCTCGGTCAATTGCATTTGCATGTCGATGAAGGATTGCACATTTTTTTCTAAATAAGTGCCCATATAGCCTTGCAATGTGTGGCCATAAAAGCGAATGATGTTGGCCAGCACACGCTCGGTCAAGATCGGTGCGCCGGCAGCTTCTTCTTCCAAAATGATTTGCAACAAGAGGCTTCGGGTGAGGTCTTCACCGGTTTTGGCATCGCGCACCACAAAGGGTGTGTGACGCATGACCAGTTCTTTGATGTCCGCCAAAGCAATGTAGCTGGATGACGAGGTGTCATACAAGCGGCGGTTGGGGTATTTTTTGATGATGCGGCCGATCGCTTCGTCAGCCGTGGTTGCGTTATCGCTGCTCATGGGTCAGCTCCCGTGGGTAAACAAAAGCCCGTTACTGATCAGACAGTACCGGGCTGGACGGGGAAAAATTGAAGCTATCAATTTTGGTAGGCGCGATTGGACTCGAACCAACGACCCCCACCATGTCAAGGTGGTGCTCTAACCAGCTGAGCTACGCGCCTAAATTGTTCGAAGCGGTGATTGTAGCAGACTTAGATATCGCCCCCAGGGCGCCGGTCATGCGTTCTGTTCAGCGCCGGCGCGCGGCCCGCACACCCGAGACATCCCGCACCAAGGTCAACACCTTTTCTAAACGGCGCGAGTCGCTGACCTCCACCGTGAAGGTCATGTAGGCCATGTCTTTGATGGATTGGGTTTGAACGCCAATGACATTGGTTTTTTCTTTTGAAAACACTTCAGAAATATCGCGCAACAAACCCTGCCGATCAAAGGCTTCGATGGACACATCTACCGGATAGACCTGCGCGTCGGCGGCTTTGGGTTGACCCCACGCCACTTCGATCACGCGGTTGTTGTCGCGCAAAGCCATTTGCTGAAAGTTGCCGCAGTCAGATCGGTGAATGCTGACCCCTTTGCCCCTTGTGACAAAACCACGGATGTCGTCAGGCGGAGCAGGTTTGCAACATCGCGCCAATTGGGTGAGCAATGAATCGATGCCCACCACCAACACACCACCCTTGGGGCTTTTTTCGATGTGTCGCGATTTTTTCAACAACACATAGTCGTCGGGCGCCAAAGTTTGCGCGGGTGGGTGCAGCAACTGTTCGATGTTGCGCAACGAAAACTCATCTTTGCCCACCACTTCAAACAACGCTTCGGCTGATTTGAAGCCTAACTGTGATGCCAAGTCTTCGAGCTTGATGGCCGTTTTGCCTTCACGTTGCAAAAGCTTTTCAACCGCTTCGCGTCCACGCGCTACGGTTTCGTGCATGGCTTGTGCATTGAACCAAGCGCGCACTTTGGCGCGCGCTCGCGAGCTGACCAAAAAGCCCAACTCGGGGTTGAGCCAATCACGCGAAGGGCCGCCCTCTTTGATGGCGGTGACCGCCACCGTTTGCCCGTTTTTCAGCGGTGTGTTCAAAGGCACCATGGCACCATCAACACGCGCACCACGGCAACGGTGCCCAAGGTTGGTGTGCAAGCTGTAAGCGAAATCAATGGGCGTGGCGCCTTGTGGCAATTCGACCACTGCTGCGTCGGGGGTCAGCACATAAATGCGATCACTCAAAGCGTCGGTGGTGGCGCGATGCTTGTCACCACCGTCTGCGGCACCGGTTAAATCGCGCTCCCATGCGAGCAATTGACGCAGCACAGCGATCTTGGCGTCGTAGTCGCTGCTGGCGGCGACACCGCTGTAACCTTTGGTGCCTGCTTCTTTGTAGGCCCAGTGTGCAGCCACGCCGTGTTCGGCGTGCTCGTGCATTTCAGGCGTTCGTATTTGAATTTCAATAGCGCGCGCTTGTGCATCGCGCACCACCGTGTGCAACGATTGGTAGCCGTTTGATTTGGGTCGCGCGATGTAGTCGTCAAACTCTTCGACGATGGGTGTGAACTGCGTGTGCACATAGCTCAAGGCGGCGTAGCAATCGGGCACGGTGGGTGTGACCACACGCAAAGCGCGAATGTCAAACACGCGATCGAAGTGGAGCGACTTGCCGCGCATTTTTTTGACGATGCTGTAGATGTGTTTCGGCCTGCCCTGCACGCTCGCTTTGATGCCTTGACTGAGCAAATCTTTCTCGAGCGTTTCGCGCAATTGCGTCATGTAGTTTTCACGCTCGGTTCGCTTTTCATCTAACAAAGAAGCGATGTGTTTGTAGGTGTCAGGTTCGAGAAAACGAAACGACAAGTCTTCCATTTCCCATTTGATTTGCCAAATACCCAAGCGGTTGGCCAAGGGTGCAAACACATGAAGCGATTCATCCGCCAAGGCTTGTGGCACGGCTTTTTTGCTGGCCGCATAAAACCGCAAAGTTTGCAAACGCGAAGCCAAGCGCAACAACACCACCCGCAGGTCGCGCGAAAAAGCCAACAGCATTTTGCGAACATTTTCGGATTGCACCTGCACCGAGGTGTTGTCTGATGCCACCAAACGCGCCTGCCGTTGCACCTTGATCAATCGCGTGGCTTCCACAGCGAGTTCAGCAAAGCTCGGGCCAAAGGCTTTGGCAATGACTTCTTCTGGTTTGCTCAAATACTCGCAGGCATAGACCAAATAGCCAGCAGCGCGCAGGTCGTCAGAAGCACCAATGGTTTGCAACACCGCCGACACACCGTCAGCATGCGCGAGCACAGGCTCACCGGTGTCAAGCAAGGCATCGATCAACAAGGGCTCGGCAAACGCGCGCGCACGCGTCAAAACTTGGGGTTGTGCAGGCTCAGCCCCGGCCTGCGTGAGGCTGAGCACGGTGGGTGAAGGCGAGAGCGAGCTGAGGGTCATGCGCGAAAATCAAAGGATTCAGGTGGGTGACAACTGAAAACTTCATAATGTCACCAGTTCTCATCGTAATGGATATGGAGTTAAAAAATGTCTGATCGCATGCTTTCTGGAAAAACAGCACTCGTCACTGGTTCGACCAGTGGTATTGGTTTGGGAATCGCCAAAGCCTTGGCGGCGCAAGGTGCCAATATTGTGATGAATGGGTTTGGCGACACCGAAGGCCCGCAGGCTGAGATCAAAGCTTTGGGTGTGCAAGTGGCTTATCACGCCGCTGACATGAGCAAGCCTGCTGACATTGAAGCCATGCACGCTTTTGCACAACAAACATTTGGTGGCGTTGACATCTTGGTCAACAACGCAGGCATTCAGCATGTGGCCTCCGTGGAAGACTTTCCTGTAGAGCGTTGGGACGCGATCATTGCCATCAACCTAAGCAGTGCATTTCATACCACCCGTTTGGCCTTGCCTGACATGCAAAAGAAAAATTGGGGGCGCATCATCAATGTGGCTTCAGTGCATGGCTTGGTGGCTTCTGCGCAAAAGTCTGCTTATGTTGCTGCCAAGCACGGCATTGTGGGTTTGACCAAAGTGACTGCACTGGAAAATGCAACGCGAAACGTGACTTGCAACGCGATTTGCCCAGGTTGGGTGCTGACACCTCTGGTGCAAAAACAGGTGGATGCCAAGGCAGCAGCGATGAAAATCTCCAATGAAGAGGCCACCAAATTGCTGCTCGGCGAGAAGGAGCCATCGATGCAATTCACCACACCTGAAGAGTTGGGTGCATTGGCCGTTTTCTTTTGTTCAGATGCTGCGAAAAATGTTCGAGGCGTTGCATGGAACATGGATGGAGGTTGGGCAGCGCAGTAAGTTGCGGGCTTGGTATTGACAGGGCTAAGGATATAAGTAATATACTTATTAAGTACTCATTTTTTTAATAAAATGGGGTCTCCTGTCGTACCAACTCTTCTACTTTTGCGATGACACTCAATCCACCCAATCAAGCTAAATTTTTTGCAGACCGTCTTCGTTCGGCACTCAAAGCTGCTGGCGTTCGTGCATCTGCAACCGTGGTTGCCAACGAGTTCAACTTGCGTTACTGGGGGGAAGGTATTTCCTCTCACGCTGCACGCAATTGGCTCATGGGGGTGTCCATCCCCAAGCAAGACAAACTGATCGTGCTCTCTAAATGGCTCAAGACCACGCCAGAAGGTTTGTTGTTTGGCACACCGCCCAACATGCCAGTTGACGAAGTGTCCACTGAGCCCAATGTGACCCTGGTCGATCAGCGCTTGATCTCGCGTTATTTCACCCTCATGCCTGAACATCGGCGAGTGGTGCGTGAAGTGGTTGAAGGCTTGTGCGCACTCAACCCAGAAAACGCTGACACGCTCAGCGCTGAATCAAGGCAATAGCCCGCGCTTCCATGCTCTGGCCCTGTCCTACTGGGCCCATTTTTTCGGCGGTTTTGGCTTTCACATTCACCTGCGTCACATCCAGTTGCAAAGCAGCGGCAATCCTCTCGCACATGGCACCAATGTGCGGTGCCAGTTTGGGGGCCTGCGCAATCACGGTGCTGTCGATGTTCCCAATTGAAAAGCCCGCTTTCGCAACGGCTTGACCGGCGCGTTGCAGCAACACCCAAGAATCCGCCCCTTTGAACGCAGGGTCGGTGTCTGGAAAATGTTTGCCAATGTCGCCCAAGCCCGCCGCACCCAATAAGGCATCGGTGATGGCGTGCAACAACACATCAGCGTCAGAGTGACCTAACAGCCCATGCGTGTGCGGCACTAAAACGCCACCTAACATGAGTGGGCGACCTTCGACGAGGGCGTGGACATCCCAGCCTTCACCAATTCGAAATGTGGGTGTGGTCATGTGGTTTCCTGTGCGCGAATTTTCAAAATACTTTCAGCCAAAGCGAAGTCTTGCGGATAGGTCACTTTGAAGTTGTGCGCATCGGCGCTGACCAACAGTGGCGACAGACCCAAGGCTTCTATCGCGCTGGCTTCGTCGGTCACTGTTTCACCTGTTTGCTCTAAGGCTTTTAACAAGGTGCCAATGCGAAACATTTGTGGTGTTTGGGCTTGCCATTTGTCAGTGCGATCGACGGTGTGTGCCACGCGTCCATTCACTTCGGCCTTCAAAGTGTCAGCCACTTTGAAGGCGAGCAAGCCACCCACCTCGTCATCGATGCAGGCGTCGATCAAATCATTGATTTGGTTTGGTGTGACCAAACACCGCGCTGCATCGTGCACCAACACCCAGTCGGTCAGTTGCGCGCCGAGCTTTAACAAACTGGTGACGCCTGCCTTCACACTGGCCGCACGGGTTGTGCCCCCTTGGTAAAGCGAGGCGTACAAGGGCTGAGGGTATTGGGTGAGCACCGCGACCATCAACTCATCGTCGGTCGCCACGACCAACACGCCTTGTGTGATGCGGGGCACTTGCGAAAAGGCCTTGAGGGTGTGAACCACCATGGGCACACCGGCAATGGGCTCGTATTGTTTGGGCAGGGCTGTGCCAGCGCGGCTACCAAAGCCGGCGCAAGGAATCACCAGATAAATGCGAGCGGGTTCGTTGTGCGTGTTTGAGGTCATAAGTGCTGGTTCGGATGAGATCCGAGCCCCCATTCTAGAATCGTGCCAATGCACTTGCCCTCTTTGAGTCCCGGCAAACGTTTTGCCATGCCCCGCCCCGTTGGTTCGGCGGACGCTTTGCTGTTGTCGCAACTGAGTTCACGCGAGAAAACGAACCGTCAACGCATCGCGATCATCACCGCTGATGCGCTGGATGCACAACGCTTGCAAGACGAAATGGCGTTTTTTGCGCCCGACTTGCGCTGCGTGTTGTTTCCCGATTGGGAAACATTGCCCTATGACAGTTTTTCGCCGCACCAAGACTTGATCAGCGAACGCTTGGCCACCTTGTGGCGCATATCGCAAGGCGATGCCGATGTGGTGCTGATCCCTGCGAGCACGGCGCTGTACCGTTTGGCACCCCCTGCTTTTTTGGCGGGCTACACCTTTGAGTTCAAAGTGCGACAAGCACTCGATGAAGCCAAGCTGAAAGCGCAACTGACCTTGGCGGGATACACGCATGTCACGCAAGTGGTAAGCCCCGGCGAATACGCGGTGCGGGGTGGTTTGATCGATTTGTTCCCGATGGGCTCGTTGGTGCCCTACCGTGTGGATTTGTTTGACAACGAGATTGACTCGATTCGCACCTTTGACCCTGACAGCCAACGCAGCTTGTATCCGGTGCCTGAAGTGCGCTTGTTGCCAGGGCGCGAATTTCCGATGGACGATGCAGCGCGTGCCTTGTTTCGCAGCCGGTGGCGCGAGATGCTCGAAGGTGACCCGACGAAAAGCCGCATTTACAAAGACATTGGCAACGGCGTGGCCACCGCTGGCATTGAGTATTACTTGCCGTTGTTTTTTGAAGAAACAGCCACGGTGTTTGACTACTTGGGCACAGCAGCCACCGTGGTGTTGCATGGTGATTTAGAGCCCGTCATTCAACGCTTTTGGCAAGACACGAATGACCGTTACCGTTTGGTGCAAGGTGACCCCGAGCGCCCCGCCTTACCTCCGGCGCATTTATTTTTAAGCGCCGAACAGTTTTTTGCAGCCGCCAATCGTTATGCGCAATTTGCCTTGCGCCCGCAGGTGACTGATGTGCCTGACAACGCGTTTGCACAAAGTTTGCCTGACCTGACAGTGATGCGTGGCGCCACCGATCCACTGCAACGCTTGCAACAGCATTTGCAAACCACATCGAACCGTTTGTTGATCTTGGCCGAAAGCGATGGCCGTCGCGAGAGTTTGCTCGACTTTTTACGCTCGAGCCAAGTCAATCCGCCTGCGTTTGATTCGTTGGCAGAGTTTGAAAACAGTGACGAAAAAATTGGCATTGCCACCGCGGCCTTGCAAGTGGGATTCAGTTGGACCGAAGCAGGCCTAGACCTCGTCACTGAAACCGAATTGTTTGCGGTGGGCGCAACCACGCGTCGGCGTAAAAAGCAAGAACAAGTCAGCGATGTTGAAGCGCTGATCAAAGATTTGTCAGAGCTCAATTTGGGCGACCCCGTGGTACACAACGCGCATGGCATTGGCCGTTACCGGGGTTTGATCAATATGGATTTGGGCGAAAAAAATGCCGACGGCAGCCCTGCCCTGCAAGAGTTCTTGCATTTGGAATATGCCGATCAAGCGGTGTTGTATGTGCCGGTGAGTCAGTTGCACTTGATTGGTCGCTACACCGGCGTGAGTGCCGATGAAGCACCCTTGCACAAACTGGGTTCAGCCCAATGGGACAAAGCCAAACGGCGCGCTGCCGAACAAGTGCGCGATGCGGCTGCCGAGTTGCTCAACATTTATGCACGCCGTGCTGCAAGGCAAGGCTATGCGTTTCGCTATTCACCACAAGACTACGAAACCTTTGCCAACGATTTTGGGTTTGATGAAACCGCCGACCAACGCGGTGCGATTCACGCAGTAATTCAAGACATGATCAGCCCGCGCCCGATGGACCGTTTGGTGTGTGGCGATGTCGGCTTTGGCAAAACAGAAGTGGCTTTGCGCGCTGCATTCATTGCGGTGATGGGGGGCAAACAAGTGGCTTTCTTGGCACCCACAACGCTGTTGGCGGAGCAACATTTTCAAACGCTGACCGACCGATTCAGCAAATGGCCGGTGAAGATTGCCGAGATGAGCCGCTTTCGCTCGGCCAAAGAAATCACGGCGGCAGCCAAAGGTTTGGAAGACGGTCAGGTGGACATTGTGGTGGGCACCCACAAGTTGTTGAGCGAGTCGGTGAAGTTCAAAAACTTGGGGCTGTTGATCATCGACGAAGAACATCGCTTTGGTGTGCGACACAAAGAAGCGATGAAAGCCATGCGCTCTGAGGTGGATGTGTTGACACTCACGGCCACGCCCATTCCACGCACCTTGGGCATGGCCCTCGAAGGCTTACGAGACCTGAGCGTGATTGCCACCGCACCGCAACGCCGTTTGGCCATCAAAACTTTTGTGCGCAACGAAGGCAATGGCGTGATTCGCGAAGCCGTTTTGCGTGAACTCAAACGCGGTGGGCAATGCTATTTCTTACACAACGAAGTGGACACGATTGAAAACCGTCGTGCACGCTTAGAAGAATTGTTGCCCGAAGCCCGCATTGCGGTGGCGCACGGCCAAATGCCTGAGCGTGAACTCGAGCGGGTGATGCGTGACTTTGTGGCGCAACGCTTCAATGTGTTGTTGTGCTCAACCATCATTGAAACCGGCATTGATGTGCCCACGGCCAACACCATCATCATGAGCCGTGCTGACAAATTTGGTTTGGCACAGTTGCACCAGTTGCGCGGCCGCGTCGGGCGCAGCCACCACCAAGCCTATGCCTATTTGATGGTGCCTGACACCGAAGGATTGACCAAACAAGCCGCACAGCGTTTGGATGCGATTCAGCAAATGGAAGAGTTGGGCTCAGGCTTTTATTTGGCCATGCACGACTTGGAAATTCGTGGTGCGGGTGAGGTGCTGGGCGAGAGCCAAAGCGGCAATATGTTGGAGGTGGGCTTTCAGCTCTACAACGAAATGTTGAGCGAAGCGGTGCGTGCGTTGAAAAATGGTGAAGAGCCTGATTTGCTCAGCCCATTGAGTGTGACCACCGAAATCAATTTGCACGCACCTGCGTTGTTGCCCGACGATTACTGCGGCGATGTGCATTTGCGTTTGTCGTTTTACAAAAAACTGGCGACGGCCAAAACGGCCGATCAAATCGATGCGCTGCTCGAAGAAATTGTGGACCGATTTGGCAAGCTGCCACCCCAAGCACAAACTTTGATCGATGTGCATCGCCTGCGCGTGTTGGCGCGCACCTATGGCGTGACCAAGGTAGACGCCGCACCAGGTGTGACGCACATCAGCTTCAAGCCCAACCCGCCGTTTGATGCGATGCGCATCATTGAGTTGGTGCAAAAAAACAAACACATCAAATTGGCTGGCAACGACCGCTTGCGCATTGAGCGCGAGCTGCCAGAACCCCACGCGCGCGCTCAGATGGTGCGTGATGTGTTGCGATCGTTGGGCACGCCGCTGGTGCAAAAGCAGTCGAATGAAACAGCAACAGCGTCCACCGAGAAGCAAGGATAATTTGAGACATGACTACCGCTATTGAATATTCTCAAGGCCTTGTGATTCAAGGCTTTCAAGCGCCACTGGCGTTGAAAGATTTCAAACTGATTGCGTTTGACATGGACTCGACGCTGATCAACATTGAGTGCATTGACGAGATTGCCGATGCGGCGGGTCGTAAGGCTGAGGTGGCGGCCATCACCGAAGCGGCGATGCGGGGCGAAATCACCGACTTCAAAGACAGCTTGCGCCGGCGTGTGGCCTTGCTCAAAGGTGTGCCTGAGTCAGCTCTGCACGAAGTGTTTGAACAACGCTTGCGCTTGAACCCCGGTGCAAAAAATTTGGTGGACACCTGCAAAGCCCACGGCATGAAGGTGTTGTTGGTGAGTGGCGGGTTCACTTTCTTTGCCAACCGTGTGTGTGAGATGCTGAACATTGATTTTTCGCGCAGCAATGTGTTGGGCATTGAAAACGATGTGCTCACCGGCCAAGTGGTGGATCAAGCTTGGGGCGACATTTGCGACGGTGCTGAGAAACGCAAAATGCTTTTGCACATTTGTGCGCAGATGGGCATCAGCTCAAGCCAAGCGATTGCGATGGGCGATGGCGCGAATGATTTGCTGATGATGGGCGAAGCGGGTTTGTCGGTGGCGTATCACGCCAAGCCCAAAGTGCGTGAGCAGGCGATGGTGGCGATCAATGAAGGTGGGTTGGATCGGTTGCTTGAAGTGGTGAAAGTTTAGACCTACGATTTTTTATCGCAAAGCGTTGTAAATCGTTTGCGCCAGTTCTTCAGAAATACCTTCAACGGTGCACAGGTCTTGCACGCTTGCGTCAGCCACACCGCGCGCACCACCGAACCGTTGCAATAGTCTGGCGCGTTTTTTAGGACCAACGCCTGGAATTTCCTCTAGCTTGCTGCCGCCCACACGCACCTTCGCACGCGCAGCGCGCATGCCGGTGATGGCAAAACGGTGGGCTTCGTCGCGCACTTGGGCCACCAACATCAAGGCGGCTGAGTCGCGACCCAAATACACTTTGTCGCGACCATCGGCAAACACCAATTCTTCCAAACCGACTTTGCGGCCCTCGCCTTTTTCGACGCCCACAATGCGCGACACATCGAGCCCCAAAGTTTCAAAAACCTCGCGCGCCATTGACACTTGGCCTTTGCCGCCGTCGATCAACACCAAATCGGGCAGCTTGCCCTCACCCGCCCGCACGGCCTCGGCCAGCTTGCTGTAGCGCCTTGTGAGCACTTGACGCATGGCGGCGTAATCGTCACCCGGTGTGATGCCATCGATGTTGTAACGGCGGTATTCGCTGCTTTGCATTTTGTGGTGATGAAACACCACGCACGAAGCTTGGGTGGATTCACCGGCGGTGTGCGAAATATCAAAACACTCCATGCGAAAACTGTCGAGGTCTTCGGGTGCTAAATCAAGCGCATCAACCAAAGCGCGTGTGCGTGCTTGTTGCGAGCCTTCTTCGGCCAACAAACGCGCGAGTTGAATGTCTGCATTTTGTTGCGCCATGTCCAACCACACACGGCGTTGCTCTCGTGGTTGATGCACCGCTGTGATCCGCACACCGGTTTGGTCGATCAGCGCTTGAATCAATTCTTTGTCCACCGCATGGCTGGTGATGAGTGCGGGCGGCACCGGCACATCCAGGTAGTGTTGGCTCAAAAACGCTTCGAGCACTTCAACTGGTTCTGCATCGTCCACATGCACCGGAAAGTACGGGCGATCGCCCAAGTGGCGACCACCGCGCACCATGGCCAAGTTGACGCAGGCTTTGCCGCCCTGTACTTTGACGGCCAAGATGTCGACATCTTGATCGCCCACGGTGTCCACCGCTTGTTGGTGCAACACTTTGGACAGCGCGCTCATTTGGTTGCGCAATTCAGCGGCTTGTTCGAACTCCAGCTTGTCGGCGTGGGCCATCATGCGTTGTTCAATCGCGCTCATGACCTCTTGTGTTTCACCGCGCAGCAAACGCATGGCACTGTCCACATCGCGTTGGTAATCGTCCACCGATATTTGCCCCACACAGGGGCCAGAGCAGCGTTTGATTTGATACAACAAACACGGACGGGTGCGGTTATTGAACACCGTGTCTTCACAGGTGCGCAAGCGAAACACTTTTTGCAATAACTGAATGGCTTCACGCACCGCCCACACGCTGGGATAAGGGCCGAAGTAATCGTGCCGTTTGTCGACCGCGCCGCGGTAATACACCACGCGCGGCACTTGGGTGGCACTGGGTTGTACGACTGGTTTGTGATCGCCTGAAACAGAGGGCGTTGGCGTCACGCCTTCGGCAAGTAATGCGCCATTTGCAGGAGATTCATCATTCGCATCAGATTCACCATCTGCTTGAGATCCGCCTTTGACTGCAGATGCGCCTTTGGCAGCGGTTTTTTGCACAGGCCGAGTCAGTTTCAAATACGGATAGCTTTTGTCGTCGCGAAAAAGGATGTTGTATTTGGGCTTGAGGGTTTTGATCAAATTGTTTTCAAGCAACAACGCTTCGGCTTCTGAACGCACCACCGTGGTCTCGAGCCGCACAATTTTGCTGACCATATGACCAATGCGTGTGCCACCGTGGTCTTTTTGAAAATAACTGCTGACCCGTTTTTTCAAATGAATGGCTTTGCCGACATAGAGCACTTGCTCTTGCGCATCGAAATAGCGGTACACGCCCGGCAGCGCAGGCAAGGCCGCAACTTGCTGCAACAACTCAGGGGGATGACGCGATGCGTTTTCTTCAGACATGCCCATATTGTGGACAATCTCAGCCGTGACATCCGAAAACCCTTTACAACACCCCCAACACCCACCGACTTCGTGGGATATTTTTTGTCGCGTGATCGACAACCACGGCGACTTGGGCGTTTGCTGGCGTTTGAGCGCCGACTTGGCGCAACGCGGACACGATGTGCGGTTGTGGGTGGACGATGTGTCAGCTCTTTCGTGGATGGCACCTCAGGATTTAAGTGCGCAACAAGTAGAAAACACCAGCATTGCGCCAAACATTCCAACACCTTCGAATGTGCAAGTCATGCACTGGCAAGACCATGCACAAGCCTCCTCGCCTCATGATGTGGTGGTCGAGGCCTTTGGCTGTGAATTGCCCGAACACTATCAACAATTGATGGCCCATGCGCTGCACACGGTGTGGGTCAACTTGGAATACCTAAGCGCTGAAGACTATGTAGCGCGTCAGCATGGTTTGCCCTCGCCTGTGATGCACGGGCCTGCCAAAGGCGCGACAAAATGGTTTTTTTACCCTGGTTTTTCAAGTAACACAGGTGGTTTGTTGCGCGAGCCAGATTTGGAACAACGCCAATCTGCTTTTGACAAAACGCAGTGGCTGCAACAGCGGGCCTTCAACAAACCCTTGGCAGATGATGAACTGCTGATATCGCTCTTTTGTTACGAGCCCGAGGCGCTGAATGACTTGTTGCAACAACTGGCGCAAGACCAAACGCCCACACGTTTGTTGGTGACTGCAGGTCGCGCGCAACGAGCTGTGTGCGAAGTTTTGCCATTAATTGAAAGCACTGGTTCTCTGACCGTTGAATGGTTGCCCTACATGAGCCAAACCGAGTTTGACCACCTACTGTGGGCCTGCGATATGAACTTTGTGCGGGGCGAAGATTCGTTGGTGCGCGCGCTTTGGGCGGGCAAGCCTTGGGTGTGGCAGATTTACCCGCAAGACGATTTGGCGCATCATGCCAAGCTGCAAGCCCTGTGCGACAAGCTGCAGATGCCCGCCGATTTGCAAGCTTTTCAGGGCCGTTGGAACCATATCACGACCACCCCGCTTGCCCCGCTGACCCGCGCTGTGCTTGACGCTTGGGGCGTTTGGAGCCGCCAAACCCAGCAGTTGCTGATGCATCAGACCGATCTGACCACGCAGCTGATCGAATTCACCCGTCAAAAACGCTAAAATGCAGGGTTGCCCATTCACACCCTCTGAACATTATGAAAATCGCTCAAGAAATCCGCGCTGGTAACGTCATCATGCACGGCAAGGACCCCATGGTTGTCCTGAAAACAGAATACAGCCGCGGCGGCCGCAATTCGGCCACTGTGCGCATGAAATTGAAAAGCTTGATCGCCAACTTTGGCACCGAAGTGGTGTTCAAGGCCGACGACAAGATGGACCAAATCGTGCTCGATAAAAAAGAGTGCACCTACTCTTACTTTGCCGACCCCATGTATGTGTGGATGGACACCGAGTACAACCAGTACGAAGTGGAAGCCGAAAACATGGGCGACTCATTGAACTACCTCGAAGACGGCATGACCGCTGAAGTGGTGTTTTATGACGGCAAAGCCATTTCGGTGGAATTGCCCACCAACGTGGTGCGCGAAATCACTTGGACTGAGCCTGCTGTCAAAGGCGATACCTCAGGCAAAGTGTTGAAGCCCGCCAAGATTGCCACTGGCTTTGAAGTGCCAGTGCCCATTTTTGTGGCGCAAGGCGACAAAGTGGAAATCGATACGCGCACCGGTGAATACCGCAAGCGTGTGTAAGTCTGTAGGCATATCGACATCAAGGCTCCTTCGGGAGCCTTTTTTATTACCCCTGAACCTTTGGGTTTTTCACATAACAACCACTGTCGCAATGCCAGTAACATCAGGGCTATGGATGGAATGTTAGACCCTCACGACCGACGCTTGGCTGAAGCCTGGGAAATTCTCAGAGCGCAACAAAGCGTTGGCGACATCATGGCACCCGAGTCGAACCGACTGGCGTTTGCTGATCCCGAATTTTTATTGCGGCGTGAAACACGCGGCATTCGGTTTCAACTGGAAATGATGAAACCCGACATCGCGCAACAAGCACAAGGTGTGGAGCACACGGTGGTGGTGTTTGGCAGTGCGCGTTTTCGCAGCGAAGAAGAATCGCACAAAGAACTGGTGCGTGCACGCGACAGTGGTGACGCACAAGCCATACAAAAAGCACAAACACTGGTGCGCAACG
>JBEGOM010000034.1:0-21527 GCA_041181985.1 Pseudomonadota bacterium
GAAGGCGTGGCCGCTGTGGTGCCTGGCGACACCATGGTGGGTGCGGTGGCGGGCTTGGGTGAGCTCAAAGTCAAAGTGGTTTGAGTTGACCATGTTGCACCGCCCTTTGATTCAACATTGCAAAGCCTGTGGTGCAGCAGTGGCGTATCGCCTGCCCGACGATGGCGACACCAAAGAGCGTGCGGTTTGCACGGCGTGTCACACCATTCATTATGAAAACCCGCTCAATGTGGTGGGCACCGTGCCGGTGTGGGGCAACAAGGTGTTGCTGTGCAAGCGCAACATCGAGCCGCGCTTAGGCAAGTGGACCTTGCCCGCAGGTTTCATGGAGTTGGGCGAAACCGTGGCCGAAGGCGCGGCCCGCGAAACCACCGAAGAAGCAGGCGCGCAGTTCGAGTTGCAAGAACTGTTCAGCATGATGAATGTGGTGCGTGTGGGCCAAGTGCATTTCTTTTACCGCGCCCGTTTGACCAGCGATGTGTTTGACCCCGGCCACGAAACCATGGAAGCGCGCTTGTTTGCAGAAGAAGACATTCCGTGGGACGAGATCGCGTTTCGCACGGTCAAAGAAACGCTGCAACATTACTTTGCCGACGCCAAAGCGCAGCAGTTCAAACTGCACCAAATCGACATTGTTTAGGCGGGCTTGGGGGGTTTTCCCTTAATTAACCGACCGCTCGGTCGGATTAATATCTTCAAGTTGATTTTTTTACTTGGAGAGCCCTAATGCAAAAAGTTTTCAAACGTGCAGCCATTGCTGCCGCCATAGTTGGCGCCAGCGCAGCTGTGCAAGCACAAGATGTGATCACCTTGAAAGTGCACCACTTCTTGGGCCCCACCTCGATTCAGCACACCACCATGTTGAAAGGCTGGTGTGACAGCATCGCCAAAGACTCGAAGAACCGTTTGCAATGCCAAATCTATCCCGCCATGCAGTTGGGCGGCACGCCTCCACAACTTTACGATCAAGCACGTGATGGTGTGGCTGACGTGGTGTGGACATTGCCTGGCTACACAGCTGGCCGCTTCCCCAAAATGGAAGTGTTCGAATTGCCCTTCATGATGACCAATGCCGAGGCCACCAGCCGCGCCACTTGGGACTATTACGAAAAATTTGCGCAAGACGAATTCAAAGATGTGAAAGTGTTGGCCATGCATGTGCACGGTCCTGGCAACATCTTCACGGCTAAAAAGCAAATCAAAACCATGGCCGACATCAAAGGCTTGAAGTTGCGCGGCCCAACCCGCTTGACCACCAAGCTCTTGGCCAGCATGGGCGCGACCCCCGTCGGTATGCCTGTGCCTGCCGTGCCTGATGCGCTGTCCAAAGGCGTGATCGACGGTGCTGTGATTCCTTACGAAGTGGCGCAAACCCTGAAGATCGAAGAGCTGGCCCGTTACACCGCTGAAACAGACCGCAGCGAAAACGCTTTGTACACCACCGTGTTTGTGGTGCCGATGAACAAAGCCAAGTACGACTCATTGCCTGCTGACTTGAAGAAGGTGATCGACAAAAACTCTGGCCGCGAACTGTCTGCCACTTTGGGCAAACTGCAAGCTGGCAACGATGTGCCCGGTAAAGCCAAAATGGTTGCGGGTGGTCACACCATCACCATCATTCCAAAAACCGAACTCGACAACTGGAAGCGCGCTTCTGCTGGCTTGAGCCTCGAGTGGATTTCGGACATGGACAAGAAAGGCCACAACGGTTCTAACTTGGTTCACGAAGCACAAGGCTTGATTGCCAAATACACCAAGTGATGTTGGTTCAACCGTGAGTGGCTAGACAGTCACTCATGGGCCAATAAAAAAGGAGGCCTAGGCCTCCTTTTTTTGTGTCTGTCTGTTGATGGGTTTAGCTCTGCGTGATCTAAGTGATCAACGCCACCAACCACAAACAAACACCGGGGAAGAACAACAGCAACAAGGTGCGCAGGGTATCGCTGATCAAGAAGGGCATGACACCGCGGTAGCTCTCAGCAATCGGAACATCTTTGGCCATGCCATTGACCACATACACATTCAAACCAACAGGTGGGGCCAACAAACCAAACTCGACCACCATCAGCACCAAAATGCCGAACCAAATGGCGACCGATTCTTTGGGCATGCCAAAGTCCATACCGATCACGATGGGGAAGAAGATGGGAATGGTGAGCAAGATCATGGACAACTCGTCCATCACCGCGCCCAAGAACACATAGAACACCAAGATGCCCGCCACAATCCAAATCGGCGCCCAACCCAGATGGGTGACAAAGTCAGACAGCAACGCAGACGCTTGTGAAAGCGCCAAAGCACCGTTCATCAAGTCGGCACCAATGAAGATCAAGAAGATCATGGCCGAGCTGTCGGCGGTGGCATAAAAACATTCTTTGAATTTGGGCCAAGTGATTTCGCCTTTGAAGAGCGACGCCATGAAGGTGCTGGCCGCACCCACTGCAGCGCCCTCTGTGGGGGTGAACATGCCGGTGTAAATGCCACCAAACACAATCACAAAAATGGCCAAGATGGGTGCCACGCCTTTGAAGGATTCAGCGGTCAAACCCGAAACATCATCCACCTCTGGCGCGTGTCCGGGCACCACGCGCACATAAATGGCGATGGCGATCATGTATCCCAACATGGCAATGATGCCGGGCACCATGGCGGCGGCAAACAGTTTGGCAATGTTTTGCTCGGTCAGAATGGCGTAAATCACCAAGGGCACCGAGGGTGGAATCAAAATGCCCAAGGTGCCTGAAGCGGCCAAGGTGCCTGTGGCCAAGCGGCCTGAATAACCATGTCGCTTGAGCTCTGGCAACGCCACACCGGTGATGGTGGCAGCTGTGGCCACTGAAGAACCGCAAATGGCACCGAAGGCCGCGCAGGCCAACACTGCGGCCATGGCCAAGCCGCCTTTGAAGCGACCCATCACACCGGCAGCGAAATCAAACAAGGCTTTGCTGATGCCACCTTGTGTGGCGAAGTGCCCCATCAAAATGAACAACGGAATGACCGACAAGTCATAACTTGCAAAACGCGCAAACGCTTGGTTGTTCAAGAAGTTGGCAAACGGCATCCAACCGGTTTGGCTGATGTAGCCAAACGCACCGGCCACAAACATCGACACGGCAATGGGCACGCGAACGGCCATCAGCACGAGCATGATGCCAAAAATGGCCACAACGGCTTGCAAACTGGTCATGCTGTTTCTCCCAACGACTCGTCAAAGCCAACAAACACCTGGCCTAACGCAATCAGGCTGGTTAAAACAAACGGTGGCGCCATGCAGGCATACACAATCCATTCTGGAAAACCCAGAATCATGGTGCCAGAGTTGGCGGTGTATGAACTCAAGCCACCCATGGCGGTGCGCCAAGCCAACAAGGCAAAGCACACCGACAAAATGGCCGCACCAAAACGGTCCATCGCGCCGTTGGCAGCGTCAGAGCATTTGGTGGTGAAGAAGTCCACGATGATGTTGCCGCGCTTGGCTTGGCACCAAGGCATGAACATCGCAATGGCCGCGCCGGTGGCAGCGCCTGAGAGTTCGAAGTCGCCAGAGATGGCGTTGCTGAAAAATTCACGGCCAATGATGCTGGCACAGGTCATGAGGGTGATGAAGGTGAGCAAAATGCCCGCCAAGATGGCGCTCACTCTGGCCAAGGAAACAAGGAAATGCATGGGTGTCGTCTCGTCGTTCTATGCTAATTTAGTCAGTATACACATCGTTCCTGACATCAACCCTTGATTTTCACCTGTTTTGTACCGACCTTTCTACTTTTCGTACACGCATCTGAAACCAATGTAGACCGCATAAAAGTCTGCGGGCTTCCAGGCCTCAACATCAGCTTTCATTTGGTACGCGGGATACCACCACGAGCCCCCCATGGTGCGGCGTTCATCGCCACGTGCGTCTGACGCCCACTCCCACACATTGGCCCCCATGTCATGCAGACCGTTCACGCCCGATTTGGTTTGCGTGACGAGCGCAGCGCGCGGCCATGGGTCGGGGTCGCTGGTGTTAGCACCTTGTGGACTGTCGCCGGTGGGCCAAGCATAGGTTTTGCCGCGCACCCAAGGTGCGGGTGGGTCACGGCGCAACTCGGTGAACGCGGCGCGTTGCCATTCACTGGCCGTGGGCAATCGACCTTTTGCCCATTGACAGTAAGCCTGCGCTTCAGCAAAGGTCAGGTGAGCAGCTGGCAAATCTTGGCTGCTCGGCTGCACACCATCGGGGCGTTGCCATGTCCAACCTGCGCGGCGCTGCCATCCGGCGACATATTCAAAACCACCGCCTTCTTTTTCTGCACGGGTTTGCACACCCGTGGCTTTGGCATAGCGGGCAAATTGCGCGATGGTGACTTCGGTTTTGTCGATGAACAGTCCGTTGAGATCGTCCAAACGCACGCGATCATTGAAGGCAGGTGTTGTTGCTTGAGGTGCAATGAGTGTTTGTGTTTGTGTTGGTGTTTGTGCTTGAACTTGCATGTGCATTTGTGCAACGCCACTAACCATCAAAAAGACAGCGAACCATTTCATCAAGCAGTGCACTCCTTTAATGCGTGCCAACCATTTATTCGTATTTTTTACCCGTGGCCAACAGCTGCGGCGTTTCAATGACGGCATTCAAGCCATCGAAATCGAGCATGCGGTTTTGCCATGGCGCCGTGGTTTGGTGTTGGTGCAAACTGGCGTAATAGCCTTGCAAGGTGTGCACCACCGCGCGTGCTGTGCCACCAGGAAAAATCACAATTTTGAAACCGATTTGCCCGAGTTCACTGGCGCTTTGAATGGGTGTTTTGCCGCCCTCCACCATGTTGGCCAACAAGGGAATGCGATGCGAGAACTGATCGCAGGCTTGCTTCATTTGTTCTGGCGAGCGCAAAGCTTCAATGAACAAGGCATCAACACCGCAAGCAAGATAAGCCTCGGCGCGCTCGAGCGCAGCTTCAATGCCTTCAACCGCCAACGCATCGGTGCGCGCCAAGATGAGTGTTTCGCTGCTGTGTCTGGCATCTAAGGCCGCGTGCAATTTACCCACCATTTCTTGCACAGGAATCACGGCTTTGCCATCGAGGTGACCACAACGCTTGGGAAAGGTTTGGTCTTCGAGTTGAATCATGGCCGCACCTGCGCGTTCAAATTCACGCACGGTGCGCTGGGTGTTCAAGGCGTTGCCAAAACCGGTATCGGCGTCGACGATGACGGGCAAGTTCACGCGCTCGGTGATGTGCGCCAAGGTGTGTGCCACCTCGGTGGCGGTGGTCAAACCAATGTCTGATCGCCCAAGCTTGGTGTAAGCGATGGAGGCGCCTGACAAATACAAAGCTTCAAAGCCAGATTGCTGCGCGACCAAGGCGCTGAGTGCGTCATACACACCGGGGGCCAACAAAGCTTGTGTTTGTTGCAAACGTTGTTTTAACTGCGACATGGTTGTCCTTGTGATGTGCTGGATGACACGAAAAAAATTATGTCTGGTGATGGGATGACTTGGTGTTTGAGGCAACCAGTTGTGCCGCTGTGTGTGCCGCGATGTGGCCACCCGCGATGGCACTGAGCAACCCGTTGCCTGATAAATAGCCCCAAACAGCATTGCCAGACACACCACGTGCGGCACCGCCTGCTGCTAACAAATTGGGCAAAGGTTGTTGGTCGTTGTTGCCCAACACTTGGCATTGCGCATTGATGTCCAAGCCCCCTTGTGTGTGAAACAACGCACCTGTGACACGCACCGCATGAAACGGTGCTTGTAAGGCACGCTGAAACACACGACCTGTTTGCGCACACACACCTGCTTTTATGTTTTGCAGCGTGTGTCCAAGGGTGGATGCATCACAACCGATGTGATGTGCCAATGCCGTCACATCATCAAATGATTTCACTGCACCTGCACTTTGAGCATCGCAAAAATCGGGGAAGGTTTGTGCCAAGGCGAGCAATGGGTTGTCAAACACATTCCACGCTTTGCCATCGGGCTGGGCGAGCACTTGCACAGCGGCTTCTGAATAGCCTTGTGTTTCGTCGTGAAAGCGTTGGCCGTGTGCGTTGATTTGCACGCCGCCTTCCATCATCACGGCCCAAGTGATCAATGCGCCTTGTGGCATGGCCCACGAACCATGACCTTGGTAGCCACCCAAATCAGCGGTGCGCGCACCCAGTTGTTGTGCCCACTGAATGGCGCTGCCGTCATTGCCCACATGGCCTGCGTAAATGGCATCTGCCATGTCGGGTAGCAACTGCTTCACCAAATCAGCATTGCCACCAAAACCATTGCACGCCAACACCACAGCATCGAAACGCAAACGCTCGATCGAACCATCGGGTCGTGTGTAGCCCACACCGTGCAACTTGTGTTTTGCGTCTGCCCACAACTCGGTCACTTTGGCTTGGGTCAGCAACATCACACCCGCGGTGTCGCACGCCACTTGCAAGCGTTGCATCAACGCGGCGCCGGTGCGTTCGGGCACGGCATGCATGCGGTGCACGCTGTGTCCGGGGTACAAAAAATTGTCGAGCAATTCCCATGTGATGCCATGTGCATCAGCCAAGGCATCGAGGGCTGGGCCAATCGCTTGGCTGTAGGCTTGTACCAAGTGCTCTGCCGCAGTGCCTTTGGCCTTGGCTTGTATGTCTTTGGCGAACAGATCGGGGCTGTCGACCACGCCTTTTGCTTTTTGAGTGTGAGTGCATGGCGCAGGTACAAAACCCGAAGACAACGCGGTTGAACCCGAAGGCGTTGCATCACGCTCGAGCACCACACACTCAACACCTAAGCGATGCAGTGCCAAGGCAGCGGTCAAGCCGCAAGCACCACCGCCCACGATGACGACAGGCACATGCTCTGTGACCTGCAGTTGCGACGCATCACAGACCTTGGCTGACATCACAAACTGGCGATGAATTGTTGACAGGTCATGACATCGGCCACACTGCCCATGTCAGTCAACGCAGCGTTGTGTGCGGTTGAACTGAATGCCGCGCAACCGTCGCTGAGCACGATGGTGTGGTAGTCACGCATGTGTGCATCGCGCACAGTGCTGGCCACACCACCGTTGGTGACGATGCCACACACCGCGAGTGTGTCAATGCCGGCGCGACGCATCACCCAATCGAGTTGGGTGTTGAAGAATGCAGAGTACGCCACTTTGCACACGGCGACATCTACGAGTGGTGCAATGGCATCGACATTGGCTTGCCCACGACTGCCAGGCGCAAAGTCGCCTTTGCTTAAAAAAGGGCGACGCTCTAACAGGTGCGGTGAAATCATGGGTTCGCCCTTGGCGTCAGGCCACAAAGTGAACAAACTGGCCGCCACCAAACCTTGGTGTTTTTTCACAGCTTGTGCGACTTTGGCCACGCGCTCGGGCAACAACAAGGCTTCGGCACTCACGGTTTTGCCACGCGCATACGCACCATCGGGTGCCAAAAAATCGTTTTGCAAATCAACGATCACCAAACCGATGCGGTGTATTTTTTGTGCACTCATGCCGCTTCCTTTTCAACCAACAAGTTTCCCAGTGCATCGACGCGCGCTGTGAAACCTGGCTCTAACCACACCGTGGTGTCGGCTTGTTCCAAGATGGCGGGGCCATGAACGACTGCACCCACTGGCAAATCCAAACGTGCATAGCGTTGTGCTTCGCACCATTGGCCTGCATGGAACACACGCTGAACACCCAAAGGTTGCATACTGCCCGGGCCTGTGGGTGCCAATACGGACAAATCAAATTTGGGTCGCACACCAATGCGCGCATAACGCAAGTTCATCACGCGAATCACCAACCCATTGAGCACGCGCCCAAAAGCTGCAGCGTAGGCGGACTCAAAGGCGGCTTGAATGCCGTCGCTTGTGATGTCACCCGCTGGCAAAGTGACTTGCAAGGTGTGTGTTTGCCCCATGTACAACATGTCCAACGCAACCACTTCTTGCACCGATTCAAATTGCACGCCTGCAGAATCTAAGCGTTGCTGACATGACGCGGCCAAACTTTTTAGTTTGCTTTTGAGTTGGTCTAAATCGAGTTCGTTCAACGATTTGTTCAAGGTTTGCACCGCGTCATGACGCATGTCTGCCATGACACACCCCAAGGCCGATGTGACGCCGGGGTAGCGCGGCACTATGCCGGTGGTGACACCGACTTCGCGCATCATGGCGCAGACATGCAAACCACCGCCACCGCCAAAGGGCATGTATGCGAATTGACGTGGGTCATGGCCACGCTCGATCGACACCACGCGAATGGCACCGGCCATTTTGGCATTGGCCACCGTCAATATGGCTTCGGCAGCTTGCAACACATCCAAACCCAACGGCGTGGCCACATGTTCTTGAATGGCTGCTTTGGAGAGATGGCTGTCGAGTGCTTGCAACAAACCACCGCCCAAGGGACGGTCTGCTGCAATGCGACCTAACAACACATTCGCATCGGTCACGGTGGGACGTGTGTTGCCACGGCCATAACATGCAGGCCCTGGAATGCTGCCCGCTGATTCAGGGCCAACTTGCAACATGCCGCTGGCATCGACTGAGGCAATCGATCCACCTCCGGCGCCGATGGTTTCAATTTGAATCATCGGTGAGCGCACGACCAAACCAAACTCAATCGATGTTTGTGCGGCCAGTGCTGCTTCGCCTTTCGCCACGAGCGACACATCAAACGAGGTGCCTCCCATGTCACCGGTGATGACATTGGGAAAGCCCGAAGCGCGCGCCACCGCAGCACAGGCAATGACGCCTGCAGCTGGGCCCGAGAGCGCTGTGCGAATGGGCACATCGCACGCGGTTTCGCGTGACATCACACCCCCGTTGCTTTGCACAATCAGCAACTCACCTGCAAAACCTTGTTGCCGCAAGTCATCGTCTAGCTTCGACAAGTAACTGCCGACCACAGGTTGCAACGACGCGTTCAAAGTCGCCGTAGAGCAACGTTCGAACTCACGAATCTCAGGCAAAACTTCGGTGGCCGATGTGACATACGGGTTGGGCCACACCGCACGCACGGCTGCCACAGCTTGTTGTTCGTTTACGGGGTTGGCATACGCGTTGATGAAAAACACGCACACCGCTTCGCAACCTGCTGCTAGCAACGCCTTGGCTTGTTGCTGCACTTGTTGCACATCGACGGCTGTGTGCAAGGTGCCATCGGCGAGCACGCGTTCGTCAACTTCTAATCGCAAATCGCGGGGCACCACAGGCGTGAAACTGCCGCGCAAGCCCCAAGTTTGCGGACGGTCGCGGCGGCGCATTTCAAGCACATCGCGAAAACCGCGTGTGGTGATGATGCCGGTACGCGCCACTTTGCGTTCGAGCAACGCGTTGGTGCCCACTGTTGTGCCATGCACGATGGTGGCCAAATTGGCCGCTGGTTTGTCGCTTTGGCTTTGCGATTCATCCACCCGCAACACACCGTTCATGAACCCACGTGATTCTTCACCGCGGGTCGATGGCACTTTCACAATGCGTGCCGTGCCTTGGCGTTCATCGAGCACAAACAAATCGGTGAAAGTGCCGCCGACATCCACACCCACCACCAAATGGCCTTTGGCCTGCGATGTATTTTTTTGTGTCATGCGCGCACCTTCTTTTCTTGTGTTGTGACATAGCCCATGGCCACATCGTGTTCGCGCTCTTGTGCGTCGCGTGCTTGCGGTGCACCCCAACCACCCCCACCAGGGGTTTCCAAACGCACGCGCTCGCCTTTTTTCAATTGAATGCCGCGCATTTTTGACACCATAGGTGGTGTGTGCCATTCACCGTTGTTTTCATAACGGAACACATTGGGCAAACCATTGCCCCCTTGGGCAATGCCTTTGGGCGGTGCTTTACCGCGTTCGCCAAAAATAAAGGCTTCTGCGCTTTCTTCCAACAATTCAATTTCATACACCGCGCCCAAGCCACCACGGTGTTGGCCATCACCACCAGAGTTGGCGCGCAACGACCACTCGGTGAAGCGCACTGGATACGCGGCTTCCAAAATTTCTAACGGTGGAATGGTGGCCGTTGAAATGGGTGCGTTGCCGTGGCTCAAACCATCGCCTTGCGAATGACCACCATGGCCACCACCAAAGAAACTGAACATCACCCAACGTTGCCCTTTGCGCGCGGCATCGCTGCGATACCCTGCAATAGACAACGCATTGATGGTGCCGTACGCATGCGCCACCGCACGGTTGGGATCGGCTTTGGCCGTGGCGCTGAAAATCACATCGATCATGCGCAAAATGGTTTCGGTGTAACCACCCACGGGCCGTGGGCGTGCGGCGCTGATGACCAAACCATCGGGCAACACGAAATCAACCGCATCGAGCACACCGGCATTGGCGGGCACATCTGGAAACACATGCTTCAGAGCCACATAACATGCCGCCACGGCGGTGGCACGCGAAATATTCACAGGCCCTGCACATTGCGCTGAGGTGCGCGAAAAATCGAGTGTCAAACGATCGCCTTGAATCGTCATGTCCAATGCGATTGTCAGTGGCACATCGCTGACACCGTCGTTGTCGAGTACATCTTCAAAACTGTATTTGCCATCGGGCAAGTCACGAATGTGCGCGCGCATCAAACGCAATGCACGTTGACGCAATTCACCCATGGCTTGCAACACTTGGGTGTCACCACATTCATCGAGCAAACCGTCTAATCTTTTGGCACCCAACTCGAGTGCGGCGAGTTGGCCATTGAGGTCGCCCCACAAGCTGTCGGGCAAACGTGTGTTGGCACGCAAGATGGCCAACACATCTTCAGAGAGTTTGGCGTTTTGCACAATGCGCACCGGTGGAATTTGCACCGCTTCTTGCCAGCACTCTGTGGCCGCAGGGTTGTAATTGCCGGGCACCGCACCGCCCACATCATGCCAATGCGCTGCAGAGGCTAGATAACAGAACAGTTGACCATTGCGAAAGTAAGGACGCACCAATTTGAAATCGTTGGCATGCGTGCCGCCTTCATACGGGTCGTTGAACAACCAGGTGTCACCGTCTTGCATGCCGCCGCGTTCTGCGGCTGCTTTCATGGCCGCGCGCACCGCAAAAGCCATGGCACCTACAAACACGGGCAAACCTGATTTGCCTTGCACCAAGGTGTCGCCGGACTGTGCGTCGTACAAACCATGGCAAGCATCGTGCGCTTCGGCAATGATGGGGTTGAAAGCGCTGCGATACAGCGTGGCATCCATTTCATCTGCAATTTGCTCGAGCCGGCCTTTGAGCACAGCGAGCGTTACAGGATCGAGAGAAGACATGAGGTGTCCTTGAGGTTTGAATGTACTGAAATGATGGATTCGAAAATTGGCGCTAGGGGCTTGCGTTTTGCAATCCAGTTTGATGGGTTGGTTGCTTTGCGTGTTGCTTCAACACATTCAACAAACCACCGGCTTGCACCATGTCCATCAAAAAATCGGGAATGGGGGCACACGGCAATGGCTCGCCTTGTGCACGACAAATGTTTTGACCATCAAAGCCAACGGTGTCGCCCTCTTGCAAAAGCAAGGCTTGTTCACAGGTGAGCAACAACAGTCCCAAATTGAAAGCGTTTCTGAAAAACAAACCACTGAACGATGGCGCAATCACCGCACGCACGCCCAAGTGCACCAAGGCACCCGCTGCTTGTTCGCGTGACGAACCAATGCCAAAGTTGGCGCCGGCCACCAACACATCACCCGGCTTGACTTGTGCGGCAAATTCGGGGCGCACTGCTTCTAAACAATGTTGCGCAATGACATCGATGTTGTGCTTCATGTACGCACCGGGTGCGAGCACATCGGTGTCGATGTCAGCACCCAAACGCCACACTTTGGCATTTGAGAATGTGCGTTCGTGTATGGAGCTTTCGTTCATGGCAACATCTCCCGCACATCGCTGATGCGACCGCGCAAGGCCGAGGCAGCCACCGTCCACGGCGAGGCCAAATACACCTGCACGCTAGACGGCCCCATGCGACCTTTGAAATTGCGTGCGGTGCTTGAAATCACAGTCGTGTTTTCTGCAAAGGTGGCACCGTAGCCAGCGCAGGCACCACAGGTGTTGGGCAAAACTTGCGCACCTGCGTCGCGCAAAATTTGCATCACCCCTTCTTTTTCAGCCTGCGCTTGATCGCGTGCACTTGCAGGTGCCACCATCAGTTGCACACCTTCACGCACTTTGTGGCCTTTCAACACCTGTGCAGCGGCGCGCAAGTCTTCCAACTTCGCACCTGTGCAAGCACCGATGTAAGCCATGTCAATGGTGGTGTCGTGAAATGCACCCACAGCTTGTGTGTTGGCCGGACTGTGCGGTGCAGCCACTTGCGGGCTCAAAGCGCTGGCATCAAAAAAATACGATTCACACGCCGCACCTTCGTCAGATTGCCAACGCGTCACATCTTTCAGCTGTGCCTCTGATACGCCCACGCTTTGCAAATACGCACGCGTGACATCGTCAGCGGCAATCAAACCTGCTTGCGCACCCAACTCGGCACTCATGTTGGAAAGCGTCATTCGCTCTTGCATGGACAAGGCTTGCACGGCCGCACCCGCAAATTCGATGGCCTGATATTGCCCACCGTTCATGCCAAATTTACCGATCATGTGCAGCATCATGTCTTTGGCGCTGACACCTGCACTGAGCTTGCCTTGCCAATGCATGCGCAGTGTGCGTGGCACTTGCACCCAAATTTTGCCGGTTACCACCACACCCAACATTTCGGTGGCACCAATGCCAAACATATAAGCACCAAAGGCACCACCAGTTGGCGAATGTGAATCACCACCTACACAAAACATGCCTGGCTTCAAATGGCCGCGTTCAGGCAACACGACATGGCAAATGCCTTCTGAGTCGATCACATGGGGTAACCGCCAAGTGCGTGCTGTGTCGCGTGTGATTTGCACAATGCGCTCGGCATCCGCATCCTTCGCGGGCACATAGTGGTCTAACACCAACACCACTTTGTTGGGGTCCCACAGTTGGGCACCCAACTCATCCAGCATCGGTTTGAGGCGTCGCGGCCCTGATGAATCATGGAACATGGCCAGGTCCACATCGCAGGTCACCACCTCGCCCACTTTCACATGCGATACGCCCGCCGCTTTGGCGATGAGTTTTTGCGCCAAGGTTTGAGGTTGGTTCATTCGGGTTTCACTCCAGCGTATTGCACGACTTCGCGCCATCGCACAATTTCAGAGGCCACAAATTGTGCGAACTCATTCGAAGCATTGCCAACCGGTGTGGCACCTTCTGCTTCGATGCGACGCTTGACCTCACTCGACTGCACGGCGGCACGCGCTGCTTCGGCATACCGCTTGGCCAGTTCGGGCGGCATTTTGGCGGGCGCAAACAAACCAAACCAAGCGGTGGATTCATAGCCGGGCAACACCTCGGCAATGGCAGGCACATCAGGCAAAGTCGGCAAGCGTTTGGGGCTGGTTACACCCAACGCAATCAGCTTGCCCGAACGAATGTGCTGCTGCACATTGCCAACGGCCGCGAACATCAATTGCACTTGCCCTGCCAACACATCTTGCACCGCAGGGGCTGTGCCTCGATAGGGAATGTTGACGATGTACACACCTGCTTTCATTTTGAAAGCGTCGCCTGCCAAATGCAAAGAGGAACCCAAGGCACCAATCGCGAAATTCAATTTGCCGGGTTGTGCTTTGGCATACGCCAGCAAGCCACGCACATCGCGAAACGGCACGGACGGATGCGCTACCAAAACCGAAGGCGATGTGGCCACTTTGGTCAGAGGTGTGAAATCTTTCAAAGGATCAAACGGCAAAGTGGGATACAACGATGCGTTGATGGCATGGCTGGTAAAACTCATCAACAGATGGTTGCCATTGGGCGCAGCATGTGCCACAAAGTCAGCGGCCAAATTACCACCTGCTCCAGGTTTGTTTTCAACCACCACCACGCGGTCCAGTTGTTGCCCGAGGTTTTGCGCCAAAGCACGTGCCATGGTGTCGGTAGTGCCACCTGCGGGTGCGCCCACCCAAATGCGGACTGGCGGTAGCGTAGCTGCAACTTGCGCTTGCGCAACAAGTACTTGCGCATGTGCAACATGCACTTGCAGCACACCAACGCAGCTTGCAGCAACAAACCATGACACGCATTTTTTCAACGCACTGAATGGCTTAGACATGCTCACACACCCAAATAAGCTTGGCGCAAGCTGTCACTCGCGAGTAACTCTTGTGCAGTGCCGCTGAAGCGGATCGACCCGTTTTCCATCACATACGCACGGTCTGCAATTTCTAGGGACAAGCCCACATTTTGTTCAACCAACAAAATGGTCAAACCAGAGGCGCGCAATTTTTGGATCAAACCAAACAGCTCTTCTACCAGCAAAGGCGACAAACCTAAAGAAGGCTCATCCAAAATCAACAACTTGGGCTCAGCCATCATGCCCCGACCAATGGCCAACATTTGCTGCTCACCACCACTCATGGTGCCAGCCAATTGCGACAAACGTTCTTTCAAACGGGGAAAGGTGTCCAGCACGATCTCTAAATTTTGTTCGCGTCGTGCGCGCGCACGGGTGTAAGCACCAAGCTGTAAGTTTTCCAGCACGCTTAAATTGGGGAAAATTTTGCGCCCCTCTGGCACATGAATCAAACCAGCACGCACCACTTGTGTATAGGACTGACCAGTCAACAACTGCCCATCGAAATGCACTTGCCCCGCCCAAGCTGGCAACACACCTGACAACACATTGTTGAGGGTGGTTTTGCCTGCGCCATTGCTGCCCAACAAGGCCACCAACTCACCGGCATGCAGTTGCATGGAAACGCCACGCAAAATTTCGACGGCTCCGTAACCAGAGCGCACATCTTTGACTTCTAGCAACGGGGTACTCATGAGCTCACCTCCGCTTGGCGCAAACGTGTCGCAGCACCATGGCCCAAATAAGCTTCAATGACTTGTGTGTCGCGCGTCACTTCAGAGGGTGCGCCTTGCGCAATCAACTGACCTTGCGCCAACACCCACACATGCTCAGCCAAACTCATGACGGCTTGCATCACATGTTCAATCATGAGCACGGTGACACCTGTGTCGACCAAGCCTCGCACCACGGGCAACATGTCATGAATTTCTTGCGGGTTCAATCCTGCCAACACTTCGTCTAGCAACAACAGTTTGGGTTGCGTTGCCAGTGCGCGCGCCAACTCCAAACGTTTGCGACCAGCAACGGTCAAATCACTTGCAGGCTTGTCGAGTTGTGCACTCAAGCCCACGCGCTCGGCCACTTCTTCTGCAGCACGCAACGCCAGGCCTCGGTGGCTTTGGTGCAAGTGCGCACCGACGGCAATGTTTTCGCGCACGGTTTGCGAGGCAAAGGGTTGCACAATTTGAAAGGTGCGCGTCATGCCCAACTTGGCATTCAAATGCGGTGTTTGTCCGGTGATGTCATGACCATCAAAAACAATGCGGCCCGTATCAGGCGTGAGAAAACCCGACATCAAGGCAAACAAAGTGGTTTTGCCTGCGCCGTTAGGGCCAATCAAAGCTGTCAAACTGCCTACAGGCACTTGCAAGCTCACATCTTGCACCGCACGCAAGCCACCAAAGGCACGCGAGATGTTTTGCACTTGTAGCAAACTCATTTGCGTCCTCCTGAAATACCGCGTGGCAAGAACATCACAATCACAATCAACACAATGCCGTAAATCACCATGTTGATGCCGGGCAGTTGGCCCAACAAATTGCGCGTGACATCGGCCAACACATGCAAGGCCAACGCCCCCAACACGGGCCCCCACAAGGTGCCCATACCGCCCACAATGGCACCGACCAGAGCCTCTACAGAGGTGTGCGGACCAAATGCCAAACCGGGGTCGATGTACTGAAACACCTGTGCATAAAACGCGCCGCCCGCACCCATCAACGCGCCTGAAAGCACGATGGCCACCAACTTGATGCGAAAGGGATTCACCCCCACCGCCAGGGCAGCGTCTTCGTTGTCACGCACCGCTTGCAAATACGCACCAAAGCGAGAGTGACGCAACCACGCTGTGACCAACAAGGCCAGCGTGACCAAACTCAACACCAACCAAACATAACCTGCGCGCGAGGTGAATTGCATATTGCTGAGCGATTCACTCAAAGGCAACATCAAGCCCACGCCCGCACCTGTGAACGACACCGACAGAGCCAGAATGCGAAACACTTCTGCAAACGCCAAGGTCACCAAAGCAAAGTAAGAGCCTTTCAAACCGTAGCGAAACGACAAAGCCCCCACAAAAGCACCCACTGCTGCACTCGCCAGCATCGCCACAGGCAGTGCGAGCCAAGGGTTCCATCCACCGTGCACTTGCGCCATGACATGCACATAAGCACCTACGCCAAAAAACAGCGCATGGCCAAAAGAAAACTGTCCGCCAAATCCGCCCAACACATTCCACGCTTGGGCGAGCAAACAGGCGTACAAAGCCATCATCACAAAATTGAGTACCACACCTGAATCGGTCAGAAATGGAATCAAGCCCACGCACAAGGCAAACAAAACAATATTGCGAAAGTCTTTCATGCGCGTGCTCCAAAGAGCCCTTGAGGGCGAAACAACAAGACCGCAATGAAGATCACAAAAATACCCACCTGCCCGAGCGACTCACCCAAATACAAACCACCCAAGGACTCCACCACGCCAATGAGCAAGCCGCCCACAAATGCACCTTCAAAACTGCCCATGCCGCCCAACACCACAATGGTGAAAGCCACCAACACGAAACCGCTACCCACCATGGGGTTGACGTAATACGCAGGCAACAAGAAGCAGGCAGCCGCACCCAAACAGGCTAAGCCAATACCAAAACACATGGCGTACACATGGTCTACATCGATGCCCATCAAACGCGCGCCCTGTTTTTCTTTGGCAACCGCACGAATGGCCGAACCCAAATCAGTGCCTCGCATCATCCACACCAACAAACCCGACACCACCAACGCACCCGCAAAAGCCACCAACTTTGGCAGCGCGATCATGGCGGGGCCGATGGCCACAGTGGTCAAGGTGTAAGCTGTTTCAATGCTGCGCGTGTCTGACTTGAAAAACAACAACGCCAAGTTTTCCAGCACGATGGACAAACCCAAAGTGACCAACAAAATGTTTTCATCTTTGCCGTGACTGGCACGGTTGATGATGCCGCGCTGCAAGCCATAGCCCAACACAAACATGGCTGGCACCACCACAGGAAAAGCCAAATAAGGGTCAATGCCTGCATGCTCTTTTAAAAAATAAACCGCATACAACGCCACCATCAACGATGCGCCGTGCGCAAAGTTGATGATGTGCAACACGCCGTAGATCAATGTCAGTCCGAGCGCAATCAAGGCATACACCGCCCCGGTGGTGACACCGTTGAGCAGCGATGCAAACAAAATAGAAGAATCAAACATGACGTTGTGCGTGTTGTGAAGACAGCGTTAAAGCCATCAGGCCTTCAGAGGAAAGATCGGTTCGACTTCGCGGTAGTCACGAGGAATGATCACCTTGATGTCGCCCTTGACCACTTGCGTCATCAAAGGTTGTGCGCCCATGTTTTGGCCATTCACAAACTGTGTGGGACCGTAAGGCATGATGTGATCTGCAAAGGTGCTCTTGTTCAATGCATCGATGATGGCAGCACGATCTGTCGACTTGGCGCGCTCAATGGCGTCAGCCAACAAACGCATTGAGGTGTAAGTCATGAACAACTCGTAACTGAAGAACAAACCTTTGGCTTCGGCACGTTTCTTCAACTCCAGCGAACGCTTGTCTTTGGGGTTGAACCAGTGGTTGCAGTCGATGATGCCGTTGGCAGCCTCTGGAAACTCTTTGACAAACTTGTAGCTCGACGCTGCACCACCCAACACCGAGTAAATGGCTTTGGGTGTGACTTTTTGTTGCTGCATGGTGCGCACCAACAAGGCGTATTCGTTGTAATAGTTGGCAGGAATGACGATGTCAGGGTTGACTTGCTTCATGCGCAACACAATGTTGTTGAAGTCACGGGTTGGGTTGGCGTGCTTCACAATTTCTTTCACATCGTAGCCATAACCAGGCAACTCACGCGCCAGCAAGTTGGCTGTGCCTGTACCGAACAACGATTCTTCGTGAATGATCATGACCGAACGTGCGGGCTTGCCTGCTGCCGTGTTCAACACATGCAAGTTGGCCACTGCAATTTCAGCGCATTTTTTGTAGCCAGGGCCGAAGCGGAAAGTGTTTTTCAAACCACGCTCCACAATTTGATCAGCCACACCGACATCGACCACATGGGGCAAGTTGTATTTGGCAGCCGCTTGTGTGGTGGCCAAACAAATGGCAGATGCAAACGCACCCACCACCGCGCTCACACCTGCTTCATTCAGCTTTTCAATTTCTGCGGCACCTGCTTGTGGGGTCGATTGCGCGTCAGCCAACAATGCTTCGATCTTGGCGCCACCGAGCGACTTGATGCCCCCCGCTTTGTTGATGTCTTCAATCGCCATCAACGCACCTTCACGGCACTGCTGTCCTGAGTAAGCCAACGCACCTGTGACGGGGTGCAACACACCCACTTTCACGGTCTTGGCTTGTGCGCCACCCACCAATGGAAAAGCCAAAGCAGATGCAGCGACTGCTGATTGCTCAATGAACTGACGACGTGATGTCATGATGTGCTCCTTAGAAAAAGATCAATGAAAGTTGGCTGACAACTCTTTGCTTACCCAAACCTTGGCGTCAATGCCGCCAACGCGTGATAACTGCATTTGGTACTCGTACCGATCGGGGCGATACAAACCGTGCAACCACTGCACCGGCTTGTCGTTTTCGTCATAAATCAAGCGCTTCACCGCCAGCAAAGCTGAGCCAACGGCCACATCTAAGTGCTGCGCCAAATGCGCGTCTGCCAATTTGGCTGAAATCGTTTGTTGCGCACGCCCGACCTTCACACCCGACTCTTCGAGCAACACCAAAATCGGTTTTTGTGCGAGCTCTTTGCGCCCAAATGATTTCGCAATGTCAAACGGCACCCACGTGGTGATGTGCGACAGCGGACCTTCTTTGGTGCTGCGCACGCGCTGGGCTTTTTGCACCCAAGCACCGTCGGCCAAATCCAAGGCATGTGCGACATCATCCGTGGCCAACAATTTTTCTACCGACAACACCTTGACCGTGGTGCGCAAGCCCATGGTGACCAAGTTTTCCAACAACCCACTCAAGCGCGCTTGTTGTTCAGAGGTGTGTGAATGTTGTTTGCCATTTGAAGTACGTGCCAACACTGGACGTGTGCCACGACCTGGCTCACGGCTGATCAAACCTTCTTCGGCCAATTGCTGCAATGCACGTCGCACCGTCACACGCGCTACGCCAAACTGCCCCATCAGCGACATTTCGCCGGGCAAGCCATGTGCAAACTTGCCTTCATGCAATTGCTCGCGCAACACCAAGTACACCTGGTGGTATTTCGGCAAAGGCATGCTGCTTGTCATAGACACATCTTGTATCGGTCTTAATGACCTGTCAATAGGACATTTACGGCAGAGGTGACAAGGCAACTCAAAAATACAAGAAATATGAAGTGTGCTAATTCTTTAGAGCTAACAAATGCTCTGCCATCTCAACAAACCCCGCTCCGCCAGACTGACGCGTGACCCAACGGGGTTGGTGCTCCAAACGGTCCAAGCAGTCCAGCACATTGGCCACACCAATGGCGTTGGGAAAGGCCGCGAACATCGGCGCATCGTTGGGCGAATCACCCACAAACAAAATATTCGGGGCTTCTTTGTCCAGGTCCACGCTGTACAACGCGTGCATCAATGTGCGGGTCATGGTGAGTTTGTCCCAATCGCCAAACCAACCATTGACATGAATTGAACTGATCTTGGCGGTCATGCCCGCTTCGCGCATCAAAGCAGCGATGCGGTCAATGTCTTGCTGGGGCAATGACGGTACATCTTCACAAAAATCTATTGCCAAGTCATACCAACGGCAAAACTGGTCAGAAGCCACAGCACATCCCGGTACCTCTTGAAGCACACGTTGTTGCACCTGCTGCAAACGTTGTTGCATGTTTTGTCGTTCAAGCAATGTCAGTGCATGGCGCGTTTTCAATTTGTTGTGCTCTTTGTCGTGCCACATGTAAAAAGCACCGTTCTCTCCCACCACCGCATCGACCGGCCAAAAGCGTGCGATGTGGTCACACCAACCCGCTGGCCTTCCGGTCACCGGAATTACCCGTAAGCCAACTTCTTTGAGCGACTCCAAAGCTGCGTAGGCCTTGGCTGGTAATTGGCCGTGGTGGGTGAGCGTGTCATCAATGTCAGTCAGCACGGTGTGCACCGATTGCGCCGCACTGCGACTGAATAATTCAAAAGGTTGCAATAAGGACATGCGCGTATGTGTCAAGGCTTGGGTGAAGGTGAGTGCTGTTGAGTTTATTATCCGAACCAAACGATTCGTATCGATCAGGAGACACACATGAAGAAAACCCTTGCCCTCATCGCTTTGCTGGCAGGTGCCACATTGGCACAAGCACAAGACGCGTGCCCCAACCGAGGCGATCTCGACCCCATGTATTGCGACGCCAACAAAGACTTGTTGGCCGACACACCCAAAGACCCTGCGAAACAAAAAAATCCGTCCACCCTTGTGTTCACCTACACGCCTGTGGAAGACCCAGCCAAATACGAAAACATTTTCAAACCCTTCACCGATCACCTCGCTCAATGCACAGGCAAACGGGTGGTGTTCTACCAAGTGCAAAACAATGCCGCACAAATTGAAGCCATGCGCTCAGGCCGTTTGCATGTGGGTGGCTTCTCAACTGGCCCCACGGTGTTTGCGGTCAACAAAGCAGGTGCGATTCCATTTGCGGTGAAAGGCGACGCCAAAGGGTTTCAAGGCTACAACCTGATCACCATCGTCAAAGCCAGCAGCGCGTTTCAAAAACCAGCTGACTTGAAAGGCAAAAAAGTCGCGCACACCTCGCCCTCTTCTAACTCAGGTCACTTGGCACCGCTGGCTTTGTTGCCAGGTCAAGGGTTGTTGCCTGGTCAAGATTACGAGATCAAGTTTTCTGGCAAACACGACCAATCGATTTTGGGTGTGGGCACTGGCGACTACGACGCAGCCCATGTGGCAAGCGATGTGTTTGACCGCATGGCCGATCGTGGACAAATCAAAGAAGCAGACTTTCGCATCATTTACCGCAGCCAACGTTTTCCAACTTCTAGCTTTGCGTATGCACACGATTTAGCACCAGAGTTGGCCAGCAAAATGTTGAAATGTTTTGCCGACTATCGCTTTCCACCCGACATGCAAAAAAACTTTGACGGCGCCGATCGCTTTGTGAGCATCAACTACGCCAAAGACTGGGATGTCGTGCGCACCGTCGACAAAGCCGCCGAACAAGCCGCGAAGAAATAACCATGGCCAGTTGTTTGGAGTTGCGCGGACTCACCAAGTCCTATGTCAGCGGCAAGCCGGTGTTGCGTGGCATTGATTTGCGTTTTGACAGCGCCGCACTCACCGCCATCATTGGGCCCAGCGGCACTGGCAAAAGCACACTGATCCGTTGCATCAACCGTTTGGTTGAACCCAC
>JBEGOM010000035.1:0-21083 GCA_041181985.1 Pseudomonadota bacterium
TATTGCATGGTGTTTTCTCCTGCTTCACTTCCAGATCGGCATGTTCAACCACCAGCCCCACCATTCGGGCCAGCCACGGCTCCAGAACGGTCCGCTGATCACGATGCACAAGGCGCTGAACAACACAGCGGCCAGTGCCAAGAACAAACCCAAACGGTGAATGCCCAAGGTGCCAATCGAGTAACCAATCGTGTCTCTGAAAAATGTGTCTTCATGGTCAGGCGTTTTCACCACTTCGCCTTTGGGCGGGTTGGTCGCTGACAACACCAAGCCACCATGCAAGGACAACGCAAACACAGTGGCAAAGAAAAAACTCACCGCCAACATGTGTGCGGGGTTGTAATGAAAGTGCAAATACTGGTAGCCCACGTTCGACACCCAGTCGAGGTGGCTGTAAATGCCGTAAGGGAAACCATGCCCCCAAGCGCCTAACAACACAGGGCGAATCACCACCAATGTGAAGTAAGCAAAGATCGCCACACCAAACGCAAAGGGCACGTGATAACCCATGCCCAATTTGCGACAAATTTCAATCTCGCGCATCATCCACGACACAAAGGCACCAAGTGCACATACCGTGATCAATTGCCACAAGCCGCCCTCGAGCAGCGGGGCCATGCGCAAGCCATACGACAAATCAGGCGGTGCAATGCTGATTTGCCACAAATTCCAAGTCGGTCCTTGTGAGGCACCCCACAAAATCAACGCGGTTCCCAAGAATGAGAAGAAGACCGTCGTGACCCCGAAAAATCCTACATAAAACGGACCCATCCAGAAGTCAAAGAGATCGCCCCCCACCAAAGTGCCACCGCGCACCCTGTATTTTTTTTCAAAATTGAGCATGGCCATGATTGCGCCCCTCTTCTCGTGTGGATCTATCTATCGAAAGGATGGGAGCTGACACGCGGTCGGCATCCCATCGGAAAAAGTCAATGGGTCAATTAAGACTTCACTGACGGTGTAGGCGATGGCATCGGCGCGTTTTGCGCTGATGAGGTGCCTGCTTTTTTCGCGCCGTCCAGCCAATTGAACTTGTTGGTGCTCAGCAGAATCAAATGAATCATTGCTGCTAAACCAAACAAGAAAATGCCTTGAACAACCATTGCCCGCAATGGGTCGTAAAGTTTCCAAATTCGCCACATGGTGTTTTCTCCTAGGTGATATGCGACATGAAGGTGTAAACGGCAGTTTTCACGCCAGCTACCAAACCTTTGGTACTTTCCGCGCCAGGAAAGTAGCTTCTCCAATTGATGCCCAGCATGGAAGCCAAAACAGCCAAGACAAAGAAGATCGAAAATCCGATTGCAAAAATAGTCCAAAAAGCTTGTGATTCATCGGCACGCAAATGCTCTTGATTCAGGTGACTGGTGTTAGACATGACAGTTACTCCATCAAATGAAAGAAAACGGATTTAGAACCAGGGACGCCATGCCCAGACAAGAACGTGGGCCACCACAGCGACTGCCGTGAACGCGACCGTTCCTTGAATCCAGAAAGCATGGAACTCCTGAGCTTCGTCATCCGTCAAACCGGATATGGATGTCCGTTGTGACATATGAATGCTCCTTCACAAAAAGGCCTCACGGCCGTTGCTGCGCTCAACCCGCGCAGCTTGAGTAGCCGCAGCACATCGCCACGACATTCGGTCAATGCACACAACTGTGTTGATGCATTCAAATAAACGACATTCATGCCACCACCCCCATGCCCAGTGCCCGTCCGGCAGCACTCACATGTTCGGCATGGACTTCCTCCGCACCCTTGGCTTTCGCCAACTTTTCAGCTTGATCACGCAACTGTTTAGCTGCAGAAATCTGCACCAACACCGGTTGCAATTGAATGATGTCGCGCAACAGCGCTTGCGCATCTTCATGCCACGATGTGTTGGGCATCACCACACCCCGCGCTTGCGTGGCCTCGGTTTTGTCCATCTCTGTAGCCAGCGGCAAAATATTGAACAGCGCATCAAACAAAGCGTTGCACACCTCTTGCACCACATAGGTGGCGCCGCTGTAGCCCATGAAAGGCGTACCGGTGTGGCGGCGAATGATGGCGCCAGGAAACGACGCAGGAATGAATGTGGTGCGCATCGGGCTAGCACCACCCACCTCTGACAAATACATGCGCTCGTTGTAACTGCCAAACATGATCAGCGGTGTTTTCTGATGACACAACGCACGCACTTCTTCGTTGTTGGTCTTTTCACCTGACATGCGCGACACACTGAAGCGACAGGGCAAGCCCATCTCGACTTCTAAGAAATTTTTCAAGCCACGCGCATAGGTTTCTGTCGCCACCACCGCAAAGCTGGCGGTTGAGAAAAAGTCTTGCGTGACCGAACGCCACAAATCCCACAAAGGCTTGAGCGTGGTGTGACGCTCGCGTTCAATGAAAGGCTCGGGGTCGAGGTGCAGCAACTCACCCAACTTGCGTAAAAACTGTGTGGTGCTGTGCAAGCCAATCGGCGCTTGCAAATAAGGCCGCTCTAGCGCCTCACACAACATGCGACCGAACTCGCGGTACATGCAAATGTTCACATCGGCTTCGACCAAGCGCGACACATCGGCCAAGTGGCTGCCCAATGGGAACACCATGTTCACTTCAGCACCAATGCCTTGCACCAAGCGTTTGATTTCTGCCAAATCGCTGGGTGAATTGAAGGTTCCGTAGCAAGGGCCAATGATGTTCACGCGGGGCTTTTCACCCGCGGGTCGATCTTCAAATGGCACGCGTTTTGGCACTTTGCGCAAGCCATACTCCGACCACAACCAATACATCGCGCGGTTGGCGCATTGCCATTGGTCTTCATCGATCGTGCGTGGCAAAAAGCGCTGAATGTTGGTGCCCTCTGGCGTCACGCCACCACCAATCATTTCGGCAATCGAACCTGTCACCACCACCGCTGGCAATTCGGGATCGAGCGTGGCATGCGCACGCTTCATCGCACCTTCTGTGCCTTCGCGGCCCAACTGTTCTTCTGCCAAACCTGTCACCACAATCGGTAACTCATGCGGTGGCAAAGCATCGGTGTAATGCAACACCGATGTCACGGGCAAGTTTTCGCAACCCACGGGGCCATCGATCACCACCTGCAAACCTTTGATGGCCGTGAACACATACACGGCCCCCCAGTAGCCGCCAGCGCGATCGTGGTCAAGTACCAGCATCAGCCCATCTCCTCGGCTTTGCGCTTTTTCTGCAAGCGTTCCAATTGACGCTTGGTTTCAGCACGAAACTCTGGCCGATCCACCGGTACCGACTGCCACACACCTGTCGCGTGTCCTGCACCTGTGCCACCAAAAAAAGACTTCATGCGGTCAAACCTGTTTTGGTTACCAATCGCCGCTTGCACCACTTGAATGAGTGAACCCGCACCTGCCACACCCATCAACGGTCTGGCAGAAATCAAATTGGTGAAATACAACGAAGGCACGCACGCCTCTTTGGCTTTTTGCACCACTGGCGTGGTACCAATTGCCAAGTCAGGTTGGTACTCATGCATCGCTGCCAAGTCTTGCTCGAGTGACGCGCGAAACTGCACCTGCACACCCTTGGCAGCCAACCAAGCGGCGTCGTGTTGGTTCCATGGCGTGGCAGGACACGCTGTGCCCACATAGCGCACATCGGCACCACACTCCACCAACAAACGCCCCACCAACAATTCAGAGCCTTCGTACCCACTCAATGTGATGCGCCCTTGAATCGGTTTGGCCATCATCAAACCCTGCATCGCTTGCAAAGCTTGGTTGCGTGCCACATCAATTTTTTCTTGTGCAATGCCACTGGCTTGGCCAATGTTTTGCAACCAATCTTGTGTGCCCTCGAGCCCCACTGGTGCAGAGCCCACCACCGATCGACCAGCAGCTTCAAACTCGCGCACACAGGCGGTGTAAAAAGGATGAATCGCTGCCACTGATACACAGTCCAGCGCCGCATACAACTCACGCCATTCGCGTGTGGGCACCACTGGTCCAGCGGTCAAACCCATGGGTGCCAACAACTGCGCAATGCCAATGGGGTCTGCGGGGAACATTTCACCCAACAACGCCACACTCGGCAATGCCTTGCGTCCGCCTTGCGGTGCAGCCACAGGGCCTGACAACACTTCTTGACGTGCATAACGCAACATCGCACCCGCCAACACATCTTTCGCTTCTGCGTGGGTTGGCACACCAAACCCAGGCACATCAATGCCAATGATGCGCACACCATTGATCTCTTTGGGCAACAACTGCAAAGGCACACCACTGGCAGTGGGCACACACAGGTTGATGATCACCAACGCATCCAACTTTTCAGGATCCGCTTGAGCATGCACCGCTTCGCGGATGTCTTCAAACAACTTGCCCGTCACCAAGGTTTCAGAATTGAACGGCACATAACCCACACTGCGGCGTGCGCCGTAAAAATGCGAGGTGAATGTCAAGCCATACACACAACAGGCTGAGCCCGACAAAATGGTGGCGGTGCGTTTCATGCGCAAACCCACACGCAAAGAACCAAACGCTGGGCACATGCTTTGGGGCTGATCGTGTGGACCCGCGTTTTCATTGCGCGGATAGTCTTTGGCGTACTGCGCCAGCACTTCCGATTTGCCCGCTTGCTTGGCAGCTGCCAGCAAAGTTTCTCCACCGGCATGACAACCCATGCCATCACCCTCTAAGGTGGTGCTGGGCACCTGCTCTGCAGGCGCTTTGGCAATTGGGATGGTGCGTGTCATGGCTTTAGACCTCGTCGTAAATCACTTCAAGGCTGGGCTTGACCACATCGTCGCGGCCCATCATGTCAAAGGTGGTCGCAGGCTGGAGCACCACATTGCGTCCCACCGTGTCGGCGCTGAACAAGCCCAACAATTCATCTTGTGTTTGTGGCTTGGGTCGCACCGGTGGTGCCAAGGCCACTTGTGTCGCAAGCCCTTCAAATAGCGAGCCCCACTGCGAACCTGGAATGCCAATGATTTCATAGCTCGCACTCTTGCGGCGAATGTCTTCATCTGCAGGAATGGCCGCCAACACCGGAATGCCCGCATTGGCTGCAAACGCTTGCGCTTCGCCGGTGCCATCGTCTTTGTTGATCACCATGCCTGCCACGCCCACATTGCCGCCGAGTTTTCTAAAGTACTCCACGGCAGAGCACACATTGTTGGCCACGTACAAAGACTGCAAGTCGTTGCTGCCCACCACAATCACTTTTTGACACATGTCACGTGCAATCGGCAGACCGAAACCACCGCACACCACATCGCCCAAAAAGTCGAGCAACACATAGTCAAAACCCCAGTCGTGAAAACCGAGTTTTTCAAGCGTTTCAAAACCGTGGATGATGCCGCGACCACCGCAGCCACGACCCACTTCAGGCCCACCCAACTCCATCGCAAACACACCATCGCGTTTGAAACATACATCGCTGATGCTCACCGCCTGCCCCGCCAACTTCATGCGCGAAGACGTTTCAATGATGGTGGGACATGCCTTGCCACCAAACAACAAACTGGTGGTATCGCTCTTGGGGTCACAACCAATCAACAGCACTTTTTTGCCCTGCTGCGCCATCATGTAACTCAGATTGGCCAGCGTGAAACTTTTGCCAATGCCACCCTTGCCATAAATCGCAATGATTTGTGTCTCTTTGGTGGGCTCACCCAAATGCACCCCATTGGTTTCAACCGCGGCCTCTTGACGCAGGCGCTCAACAAATTGAATCGGTTGTGTGGAACCACCAGATGTCGTTGTCATGCGTTTGCACTCCAGTCCAAAATCATCTTCAAACAAAGGGCATCGCCAAACGCCACGCCGTAAGCCGCATCGGCTTTGGCAGGTGTTTCGCAATGGGTGATCAATCCGTCCAGTGACAAACGCCCTTCATGGGCCAATTGCGTCACGGCTTGTAAATCAGGTCGTTTCCATTCGGCAGCGGTTCTGATGTGTGCCTCGCGCATGAAGGCGGGGGCATAAGCAAACTGCAAACTGTCTTTGTAAAAACCCGCCAGCACAATTTCGCCACCAGGGGCCAAACGCAAAATCAATTGGTCCAAGATGCTGGCGTCGCCACTCACCTCGTAAATCGCTTTGTAATCACGCCGGTCATCGTCTTTTGGATGCACCACCGCGTAGCCCTCTGCACCCGATTGGCGATGGCTTTGTGTCTCCCACACCGTCGGTGGTTTTGCGCCTGACGCCACGGTCAAACGCGCCAGCAAACGACCCATCACACCGTGGCCCACAATCAAATCGGGCGGCACGATCTTGTCGCGTTTACCGCCACCAGATACCGCGTGATAAGCCGTAGCGGCCAAAGCCAACAACACCGCTTGTGCGCCGAGCGTTTCTTGAACCGGCATCACCCGTTCTTGCTTGACCACCAAGTGCGAGGCAGACGCACCAAACAAACTCTTCACACCCGAGAAACATTGCGCACCTGGCACAAACACTGTTTGGCCTTCTTGCAGTGTTGCGCCCGCAGAAGCGCGCATCACCCGACCCACCGTTTCGTAGCCCGGCACCAAGGGGTAACCCATACCCGGAAAGGCCGGCATACTGCCGTCCCACAACAAGCGCTCGGTGCCTGTGCTGATGCCGCTGTAATTCACCTCGACCAACAACTCACCGTCAGACAATTCGGGCAGTGCCAAGGACTGCAGCGACAATTGCTTGGGTTGTTGGAAAACGACGGCTTGGGCATCCATAAGTGTAATTTAGTGTTTACATTGATATGTGTCAACTCTTATTTACATTTTTTCAATGGGGCCGAGGGTATGTCTCTAGTTTTCGGCCCACCAGCACCTTGGCATGCACCGGCATCGGGCCAGGCGCCACCTCTAGGCAGCCAAAACCGGCTTGACGCATCAAGCTGAACAGCTCAGAGGGCGTGCGCAGGCGGCCCGAGCCCATGGCCAGCAGGTAAAAATGGAAATACGCGTCGCTGCGCTCAGGTTCGCCCAGCTCGTTGGCCATCGGTTCAGCCAGCACCAAGGCGCCCCCTGCTGGCAAGCTGGCGTGGATTTTTTTCAGCAGAGCCAACACCACATCGTCTGGGTGATCGTGCGCCACGCGTACCAAAGTCACCACATCGGCGCCTTGGGGCAGCTCGTCGTTCAAAAAATCGCCCGCATGCAATGCCACGCGGTCCTGCATGCCATGCTGCGTCAAGTTCGCACGCGCCTCGACCACCACATGGGGCAAATCAAACAACATGGCGTTGAGCGCGGGGTAGGTGCGCCCCAGCTCGAGCAACCAACGCCCCTTGCCACCGCCCACATCGAGCACGCGGGTGTGTTCGTCAAACGGGTAAGCCGCCAACAATTCTTGAATCACAAAACTTTGCGAGGTCGACATCAACTCCGAATAACGCGCCGCCTGTCGCTGCGCCAATCCCCGCTGCTGCAATGACTGGGCGGTCTCGGGGTCAGCATACGGCCAATACGCCGCCATGCTGCCCTGCCAGTCCTCTTGCAACATCGCCACGGGGTCGGTCATATCTTGGTAGAGCAATTGGTTGTGCTCGATCATGGCGGCTATGCCAGGGTGGCTCGCAATGGGTTTGCCCAAAGGCCCCAAGCCATAGCGAAAACCACTGCGGTGCGACAACAAACGCAAAGTGATGGCAGATTGAACCAAACGCTGCAAACCCGCCTGCGGTTGGTGACACAACTGCGCCAACTCGGCCAATGTTTTGGGCCCCTCTTTGAGGTGCTCAAAAATGCGCAAGCGCACACAACCCAACAACACTTGGGTGTGCACAAAACCGGCCATCACATCAAACACTTGGCGTGTTCTGTGTCGGGTGAACCACAAGGTGAGCGGGTTACTCAAAGCCCACCGATACAAAGCTGGATGCGTCAACCACTTGTCGCACCATGCGTGCCACACCTCTAACCAGCGTGGAAAACTGGCGTGCGATGGGTCTGGACTGGAGAGATCAAGTTGTCGCATGTTGACCCCCTGCTTGTTTTACCAAACCCACATTGCTGTGGCGATACGCCACACAGGTGCTGCTGGGCACCAAACGCTCTGACTCTTGTCGCACGATCTGTTGCAAGGCTTCGCTGCTCGGGCCCTCGGGCACCGCATCCACCGCGCGCTGAATCAAATATTCAAAGTAAGTGATGGCACCGCCCAAACCCAACGCATGCGCCACGCTCGGTCTGGCGTGTTGCGCGTCTTGGCCCACAGGTTTGCCTAAGGCTTGCGCTTCACCAATCACATCGCGAATGTCGTCCGCCACTTGATAGGCCTCACCCAAACACTCGCCCAAAGCCTGCCAAGGTTCTGGGTCAGCGCCAGCCGACAAAGCACCCGAGCAAGTGGCCGCCACAAACAGCGAACCCGTTTTAGCGCGTTGGTACTGCCCCAAATCGGCACGGCTTTCACACTCCCATGCCTGCCCTGCCACGATGCCATTGGGCACGCCCACAGAGGCGGACAAAGTGTCCATCAATGCAATCAATCGTTGTGGGTGTGATTTGCCTGCGTTCAACAACACTTGGTAGGCCATCACAATCAAAGCGTCGCCCGTGAGCAAGGCCAACGGCTCACCATAAGCTTTGTGAACAGCAGGCTTGCCGCGTCGGGTGTCAGCGTTGTCAAACGCAGGCATGTCGTCGTGCACCAACGAGGCGCAGTGCATCAACTCAATCGCCACGCCAGCCGCTTGTGTCAGCTCGGGGGCATCGGCACCACAAGCACCCGCCACCGCCGAGCAAAGCTGAGGACGAATCCGCGCCCCGCCTGAAAATACCGCATGGCGCACCGCCGCAATCAGCCGAGGGGGAGCGCTCGGGCCGATGGCGCGCTCCACATGCAGCTGCATTGCTTGCTCGGTTTGGTTGTGATAACGCATGGGGCACCGCCTTTTGATGTGTAAATGTCAATTTACATTGACATATTTATATGTAAATATACCAATACACTCGGACTTGTCAATAGACGATGACACCCTGTTTTGCACGCACCTTTCAACCGAGCAAAAAAAAACAGGCCCGAAGGCCTGTCATTCGCAGCGAATCAACGCCGTTACTTGCGATGTTTGTTGTTGTATTTGAAATGGTTGAGCAACAAGAAAAACGCTACCAAAAACCAAAGGATGAGCAAGATGTGATGAACCTGCATGCAATTCTCCTAATCAAGAAAGTGAATCAATATTACCTTGAGCACGCCGCGACTGTAGCAAGGGACGCAAGATGACCCAAGTGCACAACAAGAGAATCAACTCCACCCCGTACACCGTCAAGTACCCCACCCCCACGCCCATGCTTGTTTCCAAGACATCGCGCAGCACACCCCCCATGGCCACGGCCAAGCCAGCGGCTGACGCCTGCACCGCACCCCAAGCACCCAAGGCCAATCCGCTTTGTTCCTTCGGTGCCAAATTCATCGAGGCGGTCAATGTGCCGTGACTGAAAAGCCCACCACCCAAACCAATCAAAAACACGCCCGCACTCAGCAACAGGTCCGATTGCCACCAGGCTGAAGCCATCACGCACGCAAATGCAGGCAGCCCAATGATCACACCCCACAGCGACATGCGATAGGGATTAACGCCTTGTGTCAACACCCGCGATGCCCAAGCAAAACCCATCAAGCCACCCAATGACAATGTGGCCGTGAGCAAAGTGGTGGCACTCACCGTCATATGCAACACATCGCCACCAAAGGGCTCGAGCAACACATCTTCCATGGTGAAGGCCATGGTGCCCAAACCAATCGCCACCAACGAGCGTTTCGAGCGTGGGTCCAAGGTCAATGTTTGCCAAGCCTCGTTGAAGGAAGGTTCCACCTCAGGCTTGCCGCGCCTGTTTCGGCTGCGGCTTTCTTGCTTCCAAAGCGCCACCACATTGAGCACCAAGGTGGCCACCGCACAACCTTGAATCACCTGTATCAATTTGCCGGGTGTGAAGTCTTGCAACAAATAACCAAACAGCACCGCACTCACCATCATGCCCAACAACAGCATGACATACATCAGCCCCACCACTTTGGGTCTCGAAGTTTCAGCGGCCAAATCATTGGCCAACGCCAAGCCCACGGTTTGTGTGGTGTGCAAACCCGCACCCACCAATAAAAAAGCCAACGCCCCTGCGGCCTGACCTACCCACTGCGGCGCATTGGCAGATTGCCCGGCACCCGCCAACACCAGCAGCGCAAACGGCATGATGGCCAAGCCACCAAACTGCACCATGGCTCCCATCCACATGTAGGGCACACGGCGCCAACCCAATTCAGAACGGTGGTTGTCTGACTTGAAACCAATCACTGCGCGCAACGGTGCAAACACCAGCGGAATGGCCACCATCAACGACACCAAACTGGCAGGCACTTTCAACTCAACAATCATCACCCGATTGAGCGTACCCACCAACAACACCAAGGCCATGCCTACGGACACTTGGAACAAAGACAGTCGCAACAAACGCGACAGCGGCAAATCAGGCGTGGCCGCATCTGCAAACGGTAAAAAGCGTGGCGCCATGCCGGCCCAAGCTCGGTAAATTTTTTGCTGCATCGTGTGCATTTCCCCAGAACAAGCTAAGCCACTTGCGTGGCTTAGCTTGAAGGGATTTTATTTTTTCCCTTGTGCTGGCGGCGCTCCGGCCACGGCCATCACTGCTTCTGGTGCGGCAGCAGCTTTGCCGTTCAAGAATGCCTTGACCCAGGTCGTGTTTGTCACGAGGGCCAAATGCACACAGAACGACGAAATTGCGACTGCTGCAATGAAGACAGGTATGCCAACCGAAGGTTTGACAACACACCACATTTTTCCGTAAATCATGATTTACCTCCTCACTTGAGCCAGGGGGAATAGATATAGGCCAACAAGTGCGCAAGCGCGGCAATCATGCCGAAAATTTGCGTGCCTTGTATGAGCTGTCTATGCAATTCCTCTGATTCAGCCTCGGTCAAACCGGTAGGCCAAACTTTTTGGGGATCTGACATGGTTTTCTCCTTGCAAGTACTCCAATACCGTGCTGAAACTGCACGTAGCTAGTTGTATCCAGAACGGATACGCACGCACGCGCGTGTAAATCTAGACTTACATTTGCGTGTGTAATTACAAGTTAACACACGAAGACGGATTTCGTCAAGGACAAATCGCTTTTTTCTTCAAAATCGTAGGAAAAACCCGCCCCAGGGGGGTCAGGTGTCGGCGGTGAACTGCAAAGCCGCCAAGCGAGCGTACAAGCCGCCTTGTTGCACCAAGTCAGTGTGGGTGCCACGCTCGACCAACTGGCCGTGGTCAAACACCCAAATCGCATCGGCCCGTTTGACGGTGGCCAATCGGTGCGCAATGACCAAGGTGGTGCGCCCCTGCATCGCCGTCTCGAGTGCCGCTTGCACCATGCGCTCGCTGTTGGCATCCAAAGCGCTGGTGGCTTCATCCAGCAGCAACAGTGGCGGGTTCTTCAACATCGCGCGTGCAATCGCAATGCGTTGGCGTTGCCCGCCCGACAAACGCACACCGCGGTCTCCCAAATAAGTGTCATAGCCTTGGGGCAATTGCGCAATGAACTCTTCTGCAAAAGCCGCGCGTGCGGCCTCGGTCACTTCTTGTTCGGTGGCAGACGGTTTGCCATATCGGATGTTTTCCATCACCGTGCCGGAAAAAATCACTGGCTCTTGTGGCACCAAAGCAATGCGGTCCCGCAAATCGTGCAAGTCCATCTGGCTCACAGGCACACCGTCCATCAACACCTGGCCTTGGCGTGGGTCATGAAAACGCATCAGCAATGCAAACAAAGTGGTTTTGCCCGCACCACTGGGGCCCACCACGGCCACTGTTTGGCCTTTGCCCACTTGACCATTCAAACCCTTCAATGCCAGCGTTTGTGGACGCGATGGGTAAGAAAAATCGACCCCATCAAAAGTCAAACTCGCGCCTCCTTGCGGCCAAGGCACTTGCACGGGCTGTTTAGGCGACGCCACATCGCTGTGGCTGTGCAACAACTCCATCAAACGCTCTGTGGCACCTGCCGCGCGTAGCAAATCGCCATACACCTCGCCCAGCACCGCAAACGCACTGGCCAACAAAATCACATACACCACCGTCTGCCCCAATTGCCCCGCAGTGGTCGTGCCCTCTTTCACCGACAAGGTGCCCAAGTACAAGCCCCACAACAAAGCAGCGCTGGACATCAAAATGATGAAGCCCACCAACACCGAACGTGCACGTATACGTCGCAACGCGGTCAGCAACGCTTGCCGAGTGGACTCCACAAAACGTTGCGCCTCTCGCTCTTGCGCGTTATAGCTTTGCACCACCGGTATGGCGTTGAGCACTTCAGACGCAATGGCACTCGCATCGGCTACACGGTCTTGGCTAGCGCGCGACAAGCGACGCACCCGACGCCCCAAATACACACTGGGCAACACCACCAACACCAGCACCGCCAAGACCTGCAACATCAACACAGGGTTGGTCCACACCAGCATGACGATGGCACCCATGCCCATCACCAAATTTCTCAGGCCCATCGACAACGATGAACCCACCACCGTTTGTACCAAGGTCGTGTCGTTGGTCAAACGCGACAACACTTCTCCCGACTGCGTGGTTTCAAAAAATGTGGGGCTTTGGCGCAACACATGCGAATAGACCGCATTGCGCAAATCAGCCGTCAGCCGTTCACCCAACCAACTCACGGTGTAAAAGCGCGCTGCCGAAAACAGTGCCAATGCTGCAGCCACCAAAAACAATTCGAAAAACTTCCACGCCAACACCTCAGTGCTGGCGCCCTGCACCAAACCTTCGTCAATCAACACACGCAGAGCCCACGGAAATGCGAGCGTTGTGCCTGCTGCGAGCAACAAAAACACCCCCGCAAACGCAATCGGCCAGCGGTAAGGACGCAGGAAAGGAAACAGGCCAGACAACGACTGAGGTGAAGATTTCATGAGACAACTTTAACCGTTAGGGCGGGTTGACACTATCATTCGTCAATCCAAACCACTTTATTGTGCCTTGTCGGCCAGATGAACACGATGTTTGCACCACTCCAAAACGACACCTTTTTGCGCGCCTGCCTGCGTCAGGCCACCGACCACACGCCCATTTGGCTCATGCGCCAAGCCGGTCGCTATTTGCCTGAGTACCGCGATACCCGCGCCAAGGCCGGCAGCTTCATGGGCTTGGCCACCAATGTCGACTACGCCACCGAAGTGACCTTGCAGCCGCTCGAGCGCTACCCGCTCGATGCCGCCATTTTGTTCAGCGACATCTTGACCGTGCCCGACGCCATGGGCCTGGGTTTGAGCTTTGCCCAAGGCGAAGGCCCACGCTTTGAGAAACAAGTGCGTGACGAGGCCGCTGTGGCGGCGTTGGCCGTGCCCGACATGGCCAAGCTGCGCTATGTGTTTGATGCGGTCACCTCCATCCGCAAAGCCTTGAACGGCCGGGTGCCGCTGATTGGCTTCTCAGGCAGCCCTTGGACCTTGGCCTGCTACATGGTCGAAGGCGGTGGTTCGGACGATTACCGCCATGTCAAAAGCCTGATGTACACCCGCCCCGATTTGATGCATCGCTTGCTGCAAATCAATGCCGATGCGGTGGCGCTTTACTTGAACACGCAAATCGAAGCCGGTGCGCAAGCGGTGATGGTGTTTGACAGTTGGGGCGGTGTGTTGGCCGATGGCATGTTCCAGACCTTCAGCATGGCCTACACCGCACGGGTGTTGTCTCAGCTGAAACGCTCGCACGAAGGCAAAGTGATTCCAAGCATTGTGTTCACCAAAGGCGGTGGCTTGTGGTTGCCCGAGATGGCCGAACTCGACTGCGATGTGTTGGGTTTGGATTGGACGGTCAATTTAGGCACTGCGCGCGCTGAAGTAGGCGGCAAGGTAGGTGGCAAGGGCAAAGCGTTGCAAGGCAACCTCGACCCCAATGCTTTGTTTGCGCCGCCAGAAGCGGTGGCACAAGAGGCACGGCGGGTGCTAGACGCGTTTGGCAAGCCGCACACCGATGCAGCCACCACAGGCCCCACGCACATCTTCAATTTGGGCCACGGCATCAGCCAATTCACGCCGCCTGAAAGCGTGGCTGTGCTGGTGGACACAGTGCACACGCATTCGCGTGCACTGCGCCAAGGCTAAAAGGCTTAGGCCTTCTTGCTGTAGGCTGAGCACCAGCCTTTAGAGGCCACTTTTTTGCCTGCAAACAGTGGGCAGCCACCGGAAGCGTCAGACGCTTTGCCTTGGAACAAAGAACAGTTGCCACAGTTTTGACCGGCAGCAAACTTGGGCTGCTTGGCTTTGTCAACCTTGGCGGCGTCAGCGACATAACCCAGAGCGGTGGCTTGTGGGTCATTGTCAGCAACCATCGCTTGTGCGCTGGCTTGTTGCGCCAAAGCAAAAGCACCTGCGCCTGCGATTGAATGCAAAATAAATTGACGACGTCCTGTTGTCGTTTTGTCGGCTGGCTTCAAAGCAATCTCCATAGAGTGTTTAAGTGAGTGCTTATTATTCTTCAAGAGTTGCCACAAACCCTCATTTCTTCGAATAGCCCAACAATCTAGTCAGACTTATGCATCGAGGGTCGGTCGTACATGGCTTGGTTGCTAGAGGTGGAACGACGCAAGGCATCCACCCTGCGGCGCGCCTGCAACTCGCCTTCGCTGGCGTCTTGGGCCACATAATCAGCCCCTACCTTTGCGGCCAAATCAACGCAAGTCATGGCGTAGGGGCCACCTACCATCACGCTGAGTTCTGCGTTTTTGGTCAAGCTTCGGCAATGAGCAATGAGCGTTTGGGCGGCCGACATTTGGTCGGAGTGCGCCACACTCACGCCCAACAAATGGACATGGCTTTGCGACAAAGTGTCCATCCAGCTTGTGTCTGAGCCTGTGGGGCTAATCACATACCACCCCTGTTGCCTGAAAATTTCACCCACCACCAACATGCCCAAGGTGTGTTGACAAGGCACTGCTTTTGCCAAGACGACCACATAGCCATTGCTTTGCTGCTGCGCATGGAGCGGTTTGCCAAACAAGCCTTGGCTGTTGAGCACCAAGTGCTGCAGCCGCTCGGCCGCCAAGGTCACTTCTGCAAAAGAAATTTGGTCTTGCAGCCACCAGTCACCCAAATGCGCTGCGGCATCGCGCACACCTTTGGCAAAAATATGCGTGATGGGTATGCCTAATTGGTGCCATGCCAACACCATGCTCGCACAGGCTTGCGTGTCGTGACTCAAAGAAGCCTTGGCCAAACTCAGCGACTGGTTGGCTGATATGTCGTGTGCCTGAGCACCATCGTGCACCGCCTCTTTGTAGATGGCCGGAATCACATACCGAGAAAGTGCTTCCAACAGCGGCTCAGGAACTTTGTGATTTTCTTGGCGCATAGCCATCCTTGGTGAAATGCAAGCCTGATTGCTCTGCATTCATTTCCCATTGGCAAAATGACCGTTGGGAACCAAGTAAATCAACACCGTTGCAGGCCTTGGTGAGACCCATTCTGAACCGATGAACTGACACGAAAATGAGGATTTTTCCTAAGGTTTTGTTCTCGACAATTCAATCGACCAAGACAAGATTCAACGCATATCGCGCCATTTTTTCTTATACAGCTTGTCTTGAATTCGCTTACTCGCAGACCACACCAACCACAACACCAACGGAATGAAAGCACCCGCCACCAATTCGGGTTGAATGTTGAAACCAGCAGCCTTCACAGCCTTGGTTGCATACAGCAAAAGGCTGATGACGTAATAACAAATCGCTGCAATGGACAAACCTTCCACCGTGCTTTGCAAGCGCAGTTGCAACTCTTGGCCTTCTGTCAGTTTTTCAAGCAACACACGGTTTTGTTCCTCGGTGGCAATGTCCACGCGGGTTCGCAGCAAAGCGCTGGCGCGGCTGATGCGCTCTGACAAAGAGGCCATGCGTTGCGCGGTAGCAGCCACCGTCGACATGGCAGGAGACAAGCGTCGTTTCATGAACTCACCAATGGTTTGGGTGCCGCTGATGGGAGACTCTCTCAGCTCAGCAATGCGTTCACGCACCAATTTGTCATAAGCCGCAGTTGCTGAAAAACGGTAAGCGTTTTCTGCGGTCAAGCGCTCTACATTGGCCGCCAAACCAATCAATCGCGCCAACAACGCTTGGTCATCGCAGTCTTTTTGCTCGAGCGACTCAATGATGTTGGCCAACTCTATTTCGGCTTGTCCAAGTTGCGCACTCAAGGCTTTTGCCACTGGTAATCCGCGCAGTGCCATCAGGCGGTAAGTCTCTAACTCCAACAAACGTTGCGACACACGCCCTGCACGGCTTTTGCCGGTGCCCTCGGGTGCCAGCACCAACATTCTTTCGAACCCACTCTCACGCAATTTGAAATCGGTTGCCACCAAAGAGTGTGCAGGGTTGCCCATGCGTGAGGCAATCAACGGCGCCCCTCCAAACCAATGTTTGGCCTTGTCCAAGGCCGCTTGCGGGTTGCTCAAATCGTCGTGCAACATGACCAGTTTGATGGCCGAAAATGTTTTACCCGGGATCGACGCCAACCAAGCCCGAGGCAAGATCAAGTGCGACATCAACTCAGGGTCTTGGCTGTCCAAACCAGCCTCTAAAGGCAGGGGTTGCACCAAAGAGTAGCGGGTGAATTCGGTGTGGCGCTCCCACTTGAGGGTGTATTCATCCATCCTCAGTCGCACAAAATTGCCTTGCATTTCTTGCAGCGACAAACTGGGTTTTAATTTCTGCAAGTGTTCACACTCTTGCTCGCGGCTGATGCCCTCGTTGAAAACACCCACTAACAATATAAAAGCGGGTAGCCGAATGCGGGCGCTCGGTCTAGCGTGAACTTCGTTATGAAGCGCAGAGCGATCGGGATCGTCGGTTGGTAAAAAGCTCATGCGATGGGCACCACAACTTCATTTTGTAAAAGAAAACCGAATATGCCCCTCACCACCTTGAACGTCAACTCCCATAGCGCTCTATTACTCAAAGCATTTGGTGAACTAGCACGCCTTGAAGAAACAAAAAGCCCTCACGAGGAGGGCTAAATGAATGATTTAAGTGGAGGCGCGACCCAGAGTCGAACTGGGCTAGACGAATTTGCAATCCGCTGCATAACCGCTTTGCTATCGCGCCGTGTCTTTGACGAAAAAGGGAAGCTGGTGCTTCCCTTATCGAATTTGGAGCGGGAGACGAGTCTCGAACTCGCGACCTCAACCTTGGCAAGGTTGCGCTCTACCAACTGAGCTACTCCCGCATGAGCCTGAAATTATAGCGTAATTTTCAGTGCTTCACCGCTTGTGACTTGGTCGACTTGGCTGCCGCCTTCTTGGCCGCTGGTGCAGGCACCGCTTCATCGTCTGGCAGCGGCGTGGGCATGCGCTCTAGCGCGATTTCCAGCACCTTGTCGACCCACTTGACCGGCACGATCTCGAGGCCGTTTTTCACATTCTCGGGAATCTCTTGCAGGTCTTTCACATTCTCTTCGGGTATCAGCACCGTCTTGATGCCGCCACGCAAAGCCGCCAGCAGTTTTTCTTTCAAACCGCCAATGGCAGTCACTTCTCCACGTAGGGTGATTTCACCCGTCATGGCCACATCCGCCCGCACGGGAATGCCGGTCAAGGCAGACACCAAAGCGGTGGTCATGGCCGCACCAGCGCTGGGGCCATCTTTGGGGGTGGCACCGTCAGGCACGTGAATGTGAATGTCGCGTTTTTCCAGCAAGTCTTCGGCAATGCCCAAACGGCGTGCGCGACTGCGCACCACCGTGCGAGCAGCCTCGACCGATTCTTTCATCACATCACCGAGCGAACCGGTGCGGGTGATGGTGCCTTTGCCCGTCATGATGGCGGCTTCGATGGTCAGCAAATCGCCGCCCACTTCGGTCCACGCCAAGCCCACCACTTGGCCCACTTGGTTTTGCGCTTCGGCACGGCCGTAGCTGTACTTGCGCACGCCCAAGAAATCGGCCAAGTTGTCTGCCGTCACTTTCACTTGCGGTTGCATTTGTTTGAGCAACAAGGCCTTGACCACTTTGCGGCAAATCTTCGACAGTTCGCGTTCCAACGAACGCACACCGGCCTCGCGTGTGTAGTAGCGCACGATGTCGCGCACGGCGGCTTCGTCCACTGCTAACTCGGCGTCTTTCACGCCGTTGTTTTTCATCTGCTTGGGCAGCAAATATTTCACCGCGATGTTGGTTTTTTCGTCTTCGGTGTAGCCCGACAAACGGATCACTTCCATGCGGTCTAACAAGGCTGGCGGAATGTTCATCGAGTTAGATGTCGCGACAAACATGACATCGCTCAAGTCGTAGTCCACTTCCACATAGTGGTCGCCAAACTTGTTGTTTTGTTCGGGGTCTAACACCTCCAACAATGCACTCGAGGGGTCACCCCGGAAGTCGGTGCCGAGCTTGTCAATTTCGTCCAGCAAGAACAATGGGTTACGTGTGCCCACCTTGGTCAAGCTTTGCAACACCTTGCCGGGCATAGCGCCAATGTAGGTGCGACGGTGGCCGCGAATTTCGGCTTCGTCACGCATGCCCCCCAAGGCCATGCGCACATATTTGCGACCAGTGGCTTTGGCAATCGATTGACCGAGCGAGGTTTTACCCACACCTGGAGGGCCCACCAAGCAAAGAATCGGTGCCTTCACTTTGTCAACACGCTGTTGCACCGCGAGGTATTCCAAAATGCGGTCTTTGACTTTTTCTAAACCGTAGTGGTCTTCGTTCAACACGCTTTCGGCATTGCCCAAGTCGTGTTTGATTTTGGTTTTCTTGCTCCAAGGCAAACCCACCAACACATCGATGTAGTTACGCACCACGGTGGCTTCAGCCGACATGGGCGACATGAGTTTGAGTTTTTTCAACTCGGCTTCGGCTTTCTTGCGCGCCTCTTGGGGCATACGGGCTGACTTGATCTTCTTCTCGATCTCTTCAATGTCAGCGCCCTCTTCGCCTTCACCCAATTCTTTTTGAATCGCTTTGACTTGCTCGTTCAAATAAAAATCGCGTTGGTTCTTTTCCATTTGGCGCTTGACGCGACCACGGATTTTTTTGTCGACATTCAAAATGTCCACTTCACGCTCAAGTTGCTCGTAGAGGTTTTCCAAACGCGCACGTACATCTGACAAATCGAGCACAGCTTGTTTGTTTTCCAGCTTCAACGGCAAGTGCGCGGCAATGGTGTCGGCCAAACGACCGGCATCGTCAATGCTGCTGATCGAGGTCAAAATTTCGGGTGGAATTTTTTTGTTCAGTTTGACGTATTGGTCAAACTGTTGCATCACCGCACGGCGCAGGGCTTCCACTTCGCTGTCGGTTTGCGAGGCCACCACTTCCACCGGTGTGACATGCGCGGTGAAGTGCGATTCGCCGTCTTCAATGCCATTCACACGCGCGCGTTGCTGGCCTTCGACCAACACTTTCACCGTGCCGTCGGGCAACTTCAACATTTGCAAAATGGTGGACACGCAACCCACCTCAAACATATCGCTCACCGCAGGTTCATCTTTGGCCGCAGCTTTTTGCGCCACCAACATGATGCGACGCTCTTCGGCCATGGCCGACTCCAGCGCTTTGATGCTCTTGGGACGACCGACAAACAGCGGAATCACCATGTGCGGAAACACCACCACATCGCGCAAAGGCAGCAGTGGCAGTTCGATCAGGGTAGCGGGCAGTGGGGGTTGTCCTGACATGGTCAGCCTCTTCCAGTAAAAAGGGGACAGGCTGTCTGCTCTGTCCCCGAGATCAATCTGTTAAGCCTTTTTGGCGGCCTCTCGGTACACCAACAAGGGGGGTTTGTTTTCATCGATGGTGGCTTGTTCAACCACCACCTTCTCGACATTCGATGCATTCGGTAGTTCAAACATGGTGTCGATCAGCGAGAGTTCAAGGATCGAACGCAAACCGCGTGCACCGGTTTTGCGCGCCAAGGCTTTTTTGGCGATGGCACGCAGGGCTTCAGGGCGAATTTCAAGCTCGGCACCTTCCATGGCCAACAACTTGCCATATTGTTTGACCAAGGCGTTTTTGGGTTCGGTCAAGATTTGCACCAGAGCGTCTTCGGTCAACTCGGCCAAGGTGGCCACCACGGGCATACGACCAACCAATTCGGGAATCAAACCAAATTTGATGATGTCCTCAGGCTCGACCTCACCAAACACTTCGGTGATGCTGCGGTTTTGCTTGCTCTTGACGGTCGCGCCAAAGCCAATGCCCGACGCTTCGGTGCGGGCCTCAATGACTTTTTCAAGCCCTGCAAACGCGCCACCGCAAATGAACAAGATGTTGGTGGTGTCTACTTGCAAAAAGTCTTGGTTGGGGTGCTTGCGGCCACCTTGTGGCGGAATGCTCGCCATGGTGCCTTCAATCAATTTCAACAAAGCCTGTTGCACGCCCTCGCCCGATACATCGCGGGTGATCGAGGGGTTGTCAGACTTACGTGAAATTTTGTCGATCTCGTCGATGTACACAATGCCGCGCTGCGCACGCTCGACATCGTATTCGCAGCTTTGCAACAATTTTTGAATGATGTTTTCAACATCCTCACCCACATAACCGGCTTCGGTCAAAGTGGTAGCGTCTGCCATGACAAACGGCACATTGAGCATGCGCGCCATGGTTTGCGCCAGCAAAGTTTTGCCGGAACCTGTGGGGCCAATCAGCAAGATGTTGCTCTTGGTCAGCTCGACATCGTCTTTCTTGGCACCTTCTTTGTGCTTCAAACGCTTGTAGTGGTTGTACACCGCCACCGACAAAGCGCGTTTGGCAGGCTCTTGGCCAATCACATAGTTGTCGAGGTTGGCTTTGATTTCTGCAGGGGTGGGCAAATCACCGCGTGTCTTGGCAGCGAGATCGTCGGCAGGCAATTCGTCGCGGATGATTTCGTTGCACAAGTCAATGCATTCATCGCAAATGAACACAGACGGTCCAGCGATGAGTTTCTTCACCTCGTGCTGGCTCTTACCGCAAAACGAGCAGTAGAGTGTTTTTTCGCTAGAAGCGCCTTTTTTATCAGCCATGGATGTGCTTAAGTGAGGTGCAGGGTGAAGTGCAATTAAGAGTTACCCCGATGATACCCAAAAGAAAAGCGGCTCTCCCCTGCCGTGTGGACAGGATGAGACGCCGCTTTAC
>JBEGOM010000036.1:0-20013 GCA_041181985.1 Pseudomonadota bacterium
GAGGTGTTTTGAGCCAAGACAAACGCCAAGATGTGGTGATTCAATCGATGGCCATGCTCGATCGCAACTACACCTACGGCGGCAAGAAACTCCACACCGGTTTTGACTGTTCTGGTTTGGTGAGCTTTGTGTACAAACAATCGGCAGGTGTTAACTTGCAAGGCAGTGCGGCTGACATGGCCAAAAGAACGCAAGCCATTGACGCGCAGTCGGCACAACCTGGCGACTTGGTTTTTTTCAACACGCTGGGCACACCTAACTCGCATGTTGGCATTTACATTGGCTCTGGTAAATTCATCCATGCGGCCAACGAACGCACTGGCGTGCGGCAAGAGCGTTTAGACAACAGCTATTGGTCTAAGCGCTTTGAGGGTTTTAGAACTTTGAATTAACTGGCCTTTTCATGCAGGCGTTGCAGTGCATTGTTTTGCGCCCACCACAGTGCACCAATGCCCACAAGGCTCAAGCCAATCATCACGGCAATGCCTTGGCTGTAGCCATGTGATTCGGACCATAACAAACCCATCAACCAAGGCGCGCAAGCTCTCGCAAAAGCCATCGGTATGCCCAACAAACCGTTGAGGCTTCCCACATGTTCTTGGTTGATGTATTGCGCCATGACCGTGCCTTTGACAATCGTCAGCATGCCATTGCCCAAACCGTACAACACCACAAACACCAGTGCGCTGATGGGGCTGCTTTGCCCCAACCAGAGTGCCAGCATGCCAAGTGGAATCAAACACGGCACCCAGCGGTTGGTTTGATGCACATCGAGCTGACGCTCCAGTGTGAACAAGCCCACCCGTCCCATCACCTGCAACACCCCAATGCTCGCGGGAATGATCAACACCCACTGCGGTGTCATACCTGCCTCGCGCAGCAAACTGACCATGTGCGCAGGCAATGCCGTGGTGACAGTCATCAGCACAATCACAAACAAGGACAAGGCCCAATAGTTTGGGTGCTGGATGTGCGTTCGTATGGATGTGACTTCGCGCACCTCAGGCTGCGATGTGTGAATGATGTTGCTTTGTGTAGCCATGGGTTTCAACAACCAAGCATGCAAGGGTGCACACACCAGCAAATGCAAACCGCCCAATAAACACATGGTTGTGCGCCAATCGGTGACAGACATCAACCAAGCAATGAGCGGAATGAACACCGTGCTCGCCAAGCCACCTAGGAAGGTCAACAAGATGATGGCACGCCGAAAATCATTGGGAAAGCGCCTGGTCAATACCGCAAATGCGGGTGGGTACAAGGTGGCTGAAAGCCCAACGCCCAAACCCAACCAAGCCAAATAAAACCCATTGGTATCCGTCACAAAACTGTGCGCGATAAAGCTCAAACCAATCAGCAGTGAGCCACCTGTCATGAGGCTGCGTTCATGGCCTTGGTCAATGCGCCGCCCAACCCAAAACGCGAGCAAACCCTCGGCCAACAAAGCCAAGCTAAAACCCAACGAAGATTGCGCACGGCTCATACCAAGCTCTTGCTCGAGCGGTGCCATGAACAACGAGAAACCATAAAACACGCTGCCCCAACTGATGAGTTGAACCCATGACAGCCAGAAAACAAAACGCAAATCGAGAGGGGTGGTAGATGCGCGAGACATGTAAATGCAGAGCATAAACCCTGTGCAACAGGCGCGCTAAGAGGTGCTTAAAAAGGGGACCGCTCCCGGCGATAGATAGGAGTCCATACGCGCCCGCGAAAATTTGGGCTGGTAGCGAGAGCGGTCATAAACCTAGCAACCTTGAACCCTATAGATCGGTGCAAAGAAGCTAGGCTTGAGTGAGAAACGAAAGATCGAAAGAAAAAATCAACCGATCAAATCAACGCGACCGTCCAAGCCCATCACGCCAGTGATGACACTCAGCTTAGGCTGACGCTTGCGCACTTGGTCGCGGAATTGCGCCAAAGCTTCTGCATGCGATTCGGTTTCGATTTCTTTGTTGGCCACTTTGTCTTCACCAAAAGCCAATTTGGCAGCGCCGCAATCGCGGTGGGTCAACGCCACCACGCGTTTGATGTGGTGCAACGACACGGTGATGTCCAAGTTGTCCCAATACGCTTTGTGCCAAGCGGTGAACTTGGGGTGCACAGCACCAATCGGGCCACCCGCAATCACAAACTGACTGTAGTTGTCAGTGAGTTTTTCGCGGGTCACGCCTTGCAGCAAGCCCATGTATTGCCAGCTGAGGGTGGTGAAGCGTGGGTCAATGCAGTTCACCAACATGGACTCATAGTTGCCACTTGCAGCTTCGCTCTTGCCAGGCATGAAACCCATCATGCCGGCGGCTACGGCAGCAGCACCTGCACCGAGGAAGTTGCGACGTGAAGTCGAACCTGCCAATTTGAATGGGCTACAGCACATGCAACCAGCGGGTTCGAGTTTTGTGGCGGGGGTATGCAAGAGAGGTTCAGTCACAACGAATCCTTTTTCATTAAATAAGAGCACGGCGAACGCTTCGTGCGCCATGGGCTAGTTGACAGAGTCGACAGCTAATTTACAAGCTTGAGCGCATGGGGTCAAAATTTTTTGCAGCAACGCGTTACAACCGATAATTGTGAATACCAATGAATTCAACTTTGCCTTCAACTGCCTCAACGACAGCTGCTTTGCGTGTGCTCGGACTCATCCCGCCGATGACGCAACTCAACACGCCTTATCCGTCCACAGCGTATTTGACGGGTTTTTTGCGTGAACAAGGCTATGAGGCCGCACAAGAAGATTTGGCACTGGCGTTGGTGTTGGCACTGCTAACACCTGAGCGTTTGTTGCAAGTGCGTGACCGTGCGTTGCAACTGCCAGAAGCACAACGCAGTGCCAGTGTGAATTATTTTTTAGACCACTTCGCGCGTTACCAAAACACAATAGCCACCACGGTTACTTTTTTACAAGGGCGCGACAGCACTCTGAGCCATCGCATTGCAGGACGAGGCTATTTGCCAGAAGGCCCACGGTTTGCCGCTTTGGATGTTTATGACGACGATGGCAGTGGTGACCCCTTGGCTTGGGCCTTCGGTGCCTTGGGCCAACAAGACCGCGCCAGACATTTGGCCACGCTGTATTTGAATGACATTGCCGATGTGCTGCGCGATGCGGTCGATGAACGGTTCGAGTTTGTGCGTTATGCCGAATCGCTCTCAGCCAGTCAGCCCACTTTTGACCCATTGGCCAATGCCTTGGCTGCAGCGCCCAACTTGATTGACGATGTGCTGCGCGAACTCACCTGCCAAGCGTTGCGCAAACACCAGCCGCAAGTGGTGCTGCTGTCGGTGCCGTTTCCGGGTGCGGTGTACGCCGCGTTTCGCATGGCCCAAACCATTAAAGCAGAATTTCCAGAGGTGAACATTGTTTTGGGCGGTGGCTTTGTCAACACCGAGTTGCGCGAACTCTCAGACCCCCGCGTGTTTGATTTTGTCGACTTCGTCACCCTCGATGCAGGTGAACGCCCCTTGTTGGCATTGTTAGAACACCTGCAAGGCAAACGCGGTGTACAAAGGTTGGTGCGCACTTTTGTGCGTGATGCACAACAACAAGTGCGTTTCATGCAATGGTCTGAACCGGATGTGCCGTTTGAATCGGTGGGCACACCCACATGGGATGGTTTGCCGCTGGACCGTTATTTGTCTTTGCTCGACATGCTCAACCCCATGCACCGTTTGTGGAGCGATGGGCGTTGGAACAAACTCACTGTGGCGCATGGATGCTATTGGAAGAAATGCAGCTTTTGCGATGTCAGCCTTGACTACATCTCGCGTTACGAAACAGCATCGGCCAGTGTGTTGGTCGATCGCATTGAGCGCATCGTGCAAGAAACAGGGCAAACCGGTTTTCATTTTGTAGACGAAGCGGCACCGCCCAAAGTGCTCAAAGCCTTGGCCGAAGAATTGATTCGCCGGCAAGTGCATATTTCGTGGTGGGGCAATATTCGGTTCGAAAAAACCTTCACGCCTGAGTTGGCTGAGCTGTTGGCGCAAAGTGGTTGCATTGCCATGTCGGGTGGTTTAGAAGTGGCGTCTGATCGCTTGCTCAAACTGATGCAAAAAGGTGTGTCAGTGGCGCAAGTGGCGCAGGTCACCCGTGGCTTTTCAGAAGCGGGCATTTTGGTGCATGCGTATTTGATGTACGGCTTTCCAACGCAAACCCTGCAAGACACGGTCGATGCCTTGGAGTATGTGCGCCAGTTGTTTGAAAACGGTTGCATTCAAAGCGGTTTCTTCCACCGCTTTGTGTGCACCGTGCATTCACCGGTGGGCAAGACCCCCGATGACTACGGCGTAACACTCGTGCCCTTGCCCCCCACCAGCTTTGCCAAAAACGATGTGGCCTTTGTGGACCCTACAGGTACTGATCACGATATGTTGGGGCAGGGGTTGAAGAAAGCCATTTACAACTTCATGCATGGCGTGGGTTTGCAAGAAGATGTGCGCAGTTGGTTTGATCTGCCCAAAAACAAATGCCCCAAGCCCACCGTGGGACGGCATGTGATTGAAAAAGCTTTGCAACTGCACTAGAAAAGGTATGTCGCGTTTTAGGGGTTCAAATTGTTTTATAATTTGAGGCTTGCAACAACACACACATGTTGTTCATGCGGGAGTAGCTCAGTTGGTAGAGCGCAACCTTGCCAAGGTTGAGGTCGCGAGTTCGAGACTCGTCTCCCGCTCCAAACACAAAGCCCCAGCAATCGCTTGCTGGGGCTTTTTTCATGCGTGCGCGTTGCGCACAAGCATGGAGGTCTTTATTTCTTCGGCAATGTGCCGCCGCTCTTCACGCACTCGTCCACTGTTTTGAAGGGTGTGAATTTTTGCGTGCGCTCATAGCTGGGACTCGATTTGTCGTGGCAGATGCCGCTGTCTGATTTTTTCACCACTGGCTCTGCTGCGGCAGCGGAGGCGGGGGCGCGGCCACCGCTCTTGATGCATTCGTCCATCGAGCCAAAGGCGGTGAACTTTTTGGTGTTGCTGTAAGAGTTGCTCGTTTTGTCGTGGCAAATGCCAGTGTCAGACTTTTTGACCGCGGGCTCGGCAGGCTCAGCCGCATGGACCACGCCTACTGTGAGGGTCAACAACAGGGCGCCAACCCAACCGGTGAAAGATGCTTTCATGTGTGTCTCCAAAAAGTTCGTATAAATTTTGATCGATTGAGCTAGCAACACTCAAAAAATCGCTACCAAATATAGCCGACCTTCGTGACAGTAGCGTAAAATGTTGCCAACCAGCCCCACCTGAGAAGGCGGGGCGTTTTCATTTGAAAAATGACACCGCCCGAGTGGTGAAATTGGTAGACACAGCGGACTTAAAATCCGCCGCTTCGTGAATAGCGGGCGTACCGGTTCGATTCCGGTCTCGGGCACCAACCGTTCATAACAGACGGTATCCAATAACCTCAAAACCCGCATGTTTACTGGCATTGCGGGTTTTTTGTTGGCGCATGCAATATCAGGTGGTAGCATGAAATACCGTCATTCAGCTAACCCAATTCATGCCGCTTTTCAGCAGACTGATCCTCACATTGTTTGGCATCGCTTTTGCCACGCTGTTCATCGTGGCAGCGCTGGTTTGGTTGGTTTTGTATTTGGTCTTTGCCAGCCTACGTTGGCTAGCCACGGGTCAAAAGCCTCAGGCTTTATTGCTCTGGCAACAGATGCAAAGCATGCGCAGAGGCATGCAGTCTGGGCAGATGAGAAGTTGGTCTTTTTGGGCTACTGGCGGCGATGTTCAATCGCACGAGTCGCAAAGGCATTCACCGCAAAGCGCTTTCAAAAATGTCGTGGTGGAAGATGTGGTGGTGCGTGAAGTCCACGAAACGCGCACCCTGCCCAAAGACTAGAGCACTGATGGCTTTGGAGATGGCTTGTGTGCACTAATTTCACGCCAACAAAACGCGCTGAATGGGTCAAAGAAAAGTTCGGGGTAGAACTGCCAGCAGATTACCCAGCTGAGGCTTACCCAGGTTTTGCTGCGCCCGTGGTTGTGAAGAGCCACAAGTCGTCCAGAGTCGCCTGCGGATTGGCCAAGTTCGGGCTGATTCCTGCGTGGGCCAAAGACGAAAAAATTGCTCGACACACTTACAACGCCAGAAGTGAAACCGCAGCTGAAAAGCCCAGTTACCGATCAGCTTGGAAGCAACGTCAATACGGCCTCGTTTTGGTCGACAATTTTTACGAACCAAACTACGAGACGGGCAGGGCGGTACGCTGGAAAATTGAACTTGCCTCTGGCGAACCGTTTGGTATTGCATGCCTATGGGACCGTTGGACGGATCAGGTTTCAGGCGAATGGGTGGTCAGCTTTTCCATGCTGACGGTGAACGCTGACGAGCATCCGGTGATGCGCCAATTTCATAAGGCAGGGGACGAAAAACGTACCCCCGTGGTCATTGCGCCTGAATTGCATGAAGCCTGGTTGAGTGCAGAGCCTTTTGGTGCCAAGGAATTGATGACTTGGGCGCATATGCCTGAATTGCGCGCTGAGCCATCAGCCCCCTTTCCCACCGTGGCACAATAAAGCCTGTTTTTTCTGCCTTGCGGCAACACACTGACCAAGTTACACAGGAGGATTTCGTCATGGCACGCTACAACGCCGCGTATGAAATTCATGTCCATGGCCAAGTGCCATTGCGCAACGATGTGAGTTTGGATCAACTGCAAGACGCATTGCGCCCACTTTGGCAATATGCCGGTGCGCTGTCACTCGAAGACGGTGCCACCAGTGCCTATCCCGAAGAACCCGGCATTCAATTGGACGCCCACGAACACATCTTGCAAATGTGTTGGACCGTGGCCGGTGATGACGATTTCCGTCAATGCTTAGACGACATGTGCATGAACCTCAACGAGCTGACCGCCGCAGGCGCAGCGATTGAAGTCACTTTTTACGACAACGATTTTGATGACCAAGACGAAGCCTCAGGTCGCGAATCGCGTGATGATTTTGTGATGTTGTTTGTGGGCCCGACACCCGCAGACATCATGCAAGCACAGCGTGACATGTTGGTCAACGATGTGGTGCATTTGATGGAGCGTCATTTCGATGGCGCCGAGTTGGGTGGCGTGGTGACCGAGATTGATAAATTGTTTTCTAACCGTTTTGACGAACTGGTCAACTCTCTCGACTTGGGCAAGCCACCGCGCGGCTCGGGTGGTGGCGGGTTTGGAGGCGGTCATGGCGGTGGACGCAAGCCGCGTCATTTGCATTGACCTTCGCACTTGCCTGAAGCACATTCACAGCGTGCTGGCTCAAAATAAAAAAACCGGCCAAGGCCGGTTTTTTGTTGTGCGCGACAAGCTTAACCCGCCGTCACCCCAATGCCTTTGAACTCACCGGTGGCAATGCGTTTTTCCCATTCGGCAGGGCCAGTGATGTGGGCGCTGGTGCCACCTGAGTCCACAGCAACTGTGACGGGCATGTCGACCACATCAAACTCATAAATGGCTTCCATGCCCAGGTCGGCAAAGCCCACCACTTTGGCGTGCTTGATGGCTTTGGACACGAGGTAGGCTGCGCCGCCCACGGCCATCAGGTAGGCTGACTTATGTTTCTTGATGGCTTCGATGGCAGTGGGGCCACGTTCGGCTTTGCCCACCATCGAAATCAAACCGGTTTGCGACAACATCATGTCGGTGAACTTGTCCATGCGCGTCGCTGTCGTTGGACCTGCGGGGCCCACCACTTCGTCGCGTACGGGGTCGACAGGGCCGACATAGTAGATGACACGGTTGGTGAAATCGACAGGCAGTTTTTCGCCCTTGGCCAACATGTCTTGAATGCGTTTGTGCGCGGCATCGCGGCCGGTGAGCATCTTGCCGTTGAGCAACAACGTTTGACCAGGTTTCCAGCTCGCCACTTCGTCTTTGGTGAGGGTGTTGAGGTCCACACGCTTGCTCTTTTGTGTGTCGGGTGTCCAGTTGACGTTGGGCCACAAATCGAGCGAAGGCGCGTCGAGGTAAACCGGGCCTGAGCCGTCCATCACAAAGTGTGCGTGGCGAGTGGCAGCGCAGTTCGGGATCATGGCCACGGGTTTGCTGGCGGCATGGGTGGGGTACATCTTGATCTTCACATCGAGCACGGTGGTCAAGCCGCCCAAGCCCTGTGCACCAATGCCCAAGGCGTTGACCTTGTGATAGAGCTCCAAGCGCAGTTCTTCGACTTGGCTGATTTTTTCGCCTTTGCTTGACTTCTCGAGCAACTGGTACATGTCGAGGTCGTCCATCAAACTTTCTTTGGCCATCAACACCGCTTTTTCAGCGGTGCCACCAATGCCAATGCCCAACATACCTGGGGGGCACCAACCGGCACCCATGGTGGGCACGGTTTTCAACACCCAATCGACCACGCTGTCGCTGGGGTTCAACATGTACATCTTCGATTTGTTTTCGCTGCCGCCGCCTTTGGCTGCCACCGTCACATCGAGTTTGTTGCCGGGCACGATTTGCGTGAAGATCACTGCAGGGGTGTTGTCTTTGGTGTTCTTGCGAGCGAATTGTGGGTCGTCGACCACCGAGGCACGCAACATGTTGTCGGGGTGGTTGTAGCCACGGCGCACGCCTTCGTTGATGGCGTCTTCTAAGCCACCGGTGAAGCCTTCTAAGCGCACATCCATACCGATTTTGATGAACACATTGACGATGCCGGTGTCTTGGCAAATGGGGCGGTGGCCCAAGGCGCTCATTTTGCTGTTGGTCAAAATTTGCGCGATCGCGTCTTTGGCGGCAGGGCTTTGTTCGCGTTCATACGCTTTGGCCAAGTGAGCGATGTAGTCTGCTGGGTGGTAGTAGCTGATGTATTGCAGTGCGGCGGCGACCGATTCAATCAGGTCGTTTTGGCGGATCGTGGTCATGACAAAGTCCTGTGAGAGAAATAACTGGCGTGAGTTTACTCAATGCGTCTTGCGGCGACCTTGCGAGCTTTGACAGAGCGAACGATGTCGCTGGCACTGCCGTTGGCATGAGCACCTTCGCGAGGCGTAAAAAAACCCGCTGCATGAACAGCGGGTTTTGCTTGTCAGCAGGTGGGTGATTACTTGACGCTCAACACCCAGGCTGCCAATTTCTTGGCTTCTGCTTCGCTGACTTGTGGGTTTGCGGGCATGGGCACGGGGCCCCAAACGCCAGCGCCACCTTTTTGAATTTTGGTGGCCAACTTGTCAGCGGCGGTTTTGTCGCCAGCGTATTTGGCGGCTACATCTTTGTAGGCGGGGCCAACCAACTTTTTGTCGAGTGCGTGGCAAGCCATGCAGTTTTTGGCGGTGGCCAAAGCTTGGTCTGCCAGCACGGGGGCAGAAACAGTGGCAGCAGCGATCAGAGCAAACAAAGCGCGTTTCATGGGGTCTCCAGAGATATAAGCTATTGATGATGGATGAATTGTAATCAGTAGTTGTCGAGCACCGCACCTTTGCTGGCGCTGGAGGCATTGAAAGCAAACTTGGCTTGCACACCGCGCGTGTAGCGTGGGGCAGGCGCTTTCCAGCCTTCTTTGCGTTTGGCCAACTCTGCGTCAGAAATATTGACTTGCAACAATAATTTGTGGGCGTCGATGGTGATGGAGTCGCCTTCATTCACAAACGCAATGTTGCCGCCTGCAGCGGCTTCTGGAGCGACATGGCCGACCACCATGCCCCATGTGCCGCCCGAGAAGCGGCCGTCGGTGATCAGGCCCACGCTCTCGCCCAAGCCCGCGCCAATGAGCGCGCCTGTGGGGGCCAACATTTCGGGCATGCCAGGTCCGCCTTTGGGGCCGAGGTAGCGCAAAACCATCACATCGCCGGCCACGATCTTGCCGTCCAAGATGGCTTGGAGGGCCGATTGCTCGTCGTCAAACACGCGGGCTGGGCCCGTGATGACAGGGTTTTTCAAGCCAGTGATTTTGGCCACTGCGCCCTCGGGCGAGAGGTTGCCTTTGAGAATGGCCAAGTGGCCTTCGGCGTACATCGGGTTGTTGATGGGGCGAATGACATCCTGATCAGCACGTGGCACATCGGGAATGTCTTTGAGGTTTTCTGCCACGGTTTTGCCAGTGATGGTCATGCAATCGCCATGCAACAAACCTGCGGCCAGCAATGTTTTCATCACCTGTGGAATGCCACCGGCTTTGTGCAAATCAACTGCCAAATATTTGCCACTGGGTTTGAGGTCACAAATGACGGGCACTTTGCGGCGCATGCGTTCGAAGTCGTCGATGGTCCAGTCCACACCAGCGGCGTGGGCGATGGCCAAGAAATGCAATACCGCATTGGTCGAGCCACCGGTGGCCATGATGACGGCCACAGCGTTTTCCAACGCTTTTTTGGTGACGATGTCGCGCGGCTTCAAATCTTTTTTCACGGCTTCGATCAGCACTTTGGCTGACTCGGCGGCAGAGTTCATTTTCTCATCATGGGGGTTGGCCATGGTGGACGAGTAGGGCAGTGACAGGCCCAGCGCTTCAAAGGCTGACGACATGGTGTTGGCGGTGTACATGCCACCACACGAACCGGTGCCTGGAATGGCGCGTTGTTCGATTTGTTTGAGGTCTTCGTCGCTCATGTTGCCCGCTGCGTTTTGGCCCACGGCTTCGAACACGCTGACGATGTTGAGGTCTTGGCCTTTGTAGGTGCCGGGCAAGATGGTGCCACCGTACACATAAATGGCTGGCACATTGGCACGCAACATGCCCATCATGCCGCCCGGCATGTTTTTGTCGCAACCGCCCACCACCAACACGCCGTCCATCCATTGACCTTGCACGCAGGTCTCGATGCAGTCGCTGATGACTTCGCGGCTGACCAACGAATACTTCATGCCCTCGGTACCCATGGCCATGCCATCCGAAATGGTGGGGGTGCCAAACACTTGCGCGTTGCCACCCGCAGCTTCGATGGCGGCAATGGCCGCGTCGGCCAACTTTTGCAAACCACTGTTGCAAGGGGTGATGGTGCTGTGACCGTTGGCCACGCCGATCATGGGTTTGACGAAGTCGTTTTCTTCGTAACCCATGGCGTAGTACATGGAGCGGTTGGGGGCGCGAGACTTGCCTTCGGTGATGTTGGCAGAGCGGCGATTGATCTTGATGGTTTTGATGTCCATGATGATTCGAAAATTCGTGAAGCCGACAGTTTACTGCGAGCTTCGTAGGTGGCGAGTCACCCAAGTGCAAGGCACAATGCCAACTATGTTGTTACACCCCACCATCGATCCCGTGGCCCTGCAAGTGGGGCCTTTGGCCATTCACTGGTATGGCCTCACATACCTTGCGGCTTTTGCTTTGTTTGTCGGCTTGGCGCGGCTGCGTTTGCGACACCCTCAGTATGTTGCATTTGCGCAGGACGGTTCATGGACGGCGCAGCATGTTGAAGACTTGTTGTTTTACGGTGTGCTGGGCACGGTGCTGGGCGGACGCATAGGCTACTGCTTGTTTTACAAACCGTTGTATTACCTTGAGCATCCGCTAGAAGTGTTTGCCGTGTGGCAGGGCGGCATGAGTTTTCATGGCGGCATGTTGGGTGTGTTTGTGGCCATGGCTGTGTTTGCTTGGCAACAAAAACGCGCATGGTTATGGGTGACCGATTTCATAGCGCCATGTGTGCCAACGGGTTTGGCCTCGGGGCGTGTAGGCAATTTCATCAACGGTGAGTTGTGGGGCCGTGCGGCGGATCCTGATTTGCCTTGGGCCATGGTGTTTCCGCAAAGCGGTACTTTCATTGCACGTCATCCTTCGCAGGTTTACCAGTTTTTGGGCGAAGGGGTGCTGCTCTTTGTGGTGCTGTGGTTGTATGCCAGAAAGCCGCGGCCGCTCGGCGCTGTGTCGGGTGTTTTCATGATGGGTTATGGGAGTATGCGTTTTATGGCAGAGTACTTCCGTGAGCCAGATGCACACCTCGGCTTGTTGGCCTTGGGCATGAGCATGGGGCAGTGGTTGTGTGTGCCGATGGTGGCGGTGGGTGTGTGGTTGTGGGTCTGGTCACATCGGACGGTGGTGAACACAAATTAAGGTAAGAACATCTTGAGTGCAACATCTTGGTTGAGCGGTAAGTTGAATTTGTTGCTGCCATCTGAAGCCGCAAAAAAATCAACATCCAACGAAGGGCGTTCGACGCGCGAGCGTTTGGGCGCCACTTTGTCGCGTGAACAAGAGGCTTTGTCACCTCGGACTTTGCGTCGCACCCTGACCTTGTTGCAAGCCGTGGTCGACCCACGTGTGAGTGAGGTGGAGGGCGGTCGTCGCGCCAAGGGGTTGGCGGACTGGTATGCCAAAGCCAGCGCAGCAGAACGACAAGATTTGTGGTTGCTCATCAGCGAACAATTTGGCCCCGATGCGCTCAAGGTGCGCGCTGCGCGTGATGACTACGACGCCGCTTTGGGCACCGCTGAGGAAGGTCCGGCAGAAATTCGCTTGCGGCGTGCTTTGGTGTCGCCGCGCACGCGCTTATTGCAGCGCTTTGCGGCGTATTCGGGTGGCATGCGGTTTTTGGTCGATTTGCGCTCGGAGTTGTTGCCACACATCAAATCGAACAAACGCTTGCTGGCGCTCGACGCCGAGTTGGAAAACTTGTTTTCAACTTGGTTCGATGTGGCGTTTTTAGAACTGCGCACCATCAGCTGGGATTCACCGGCTTCGTTGATTGAAAAACTTATCAAGTACGAAGCGGTGCACGACATTCGCAGTTGGGCCGATTTGAAAAACCGTTTGGACAGCGACCGCCGTTGCTACGGGTTTTTTCATCCGAGTTTGCCCAATGAACCACTGATTTTTGTGGAAGTGGCATTGCTGCACGAGATGGCAGACAACATCATGCCGCTGTTGGACGAATCAGCCGCACCCGAAGATTTACAAAAAGCCAGCGTGGCGATTTTTTATTCGATCAGCAACACCCAAACCGGTTTGCGTGGGGTGAGCTTTGGTGATTCGCTCATCAAGCGGGTGGTGGAAACATTGCGGGAAGAATTTCCAAAGCTCAAAACATTTGCCACCTTGTCGCCCATACCGGGTTTGCGCAATTGGTTGTCTAAAAATGTGGACGATTTGCTGGCGCGTTTGTCTGACAAAGAATTGTCAGCGCTGGGGCGTGAGCTCAATTACGAGCCGCCCACGGCCCATCATGTGCTCAATGCGATTGAGCAGCCTTTGGTGTTGGGCGCTTTGTCTGCCAAGTCACCTTTGCGTCAATTTTTAATGCGATGTGCGGCACACTATCTGGGTCAAGAAAAACAGGGCGATCAAGTGCTCGACCCCGTGGCGCGTTTTCACTTGGGCAATGGGGCGCGGATTGAGCGCATCAATTGGTTTGCTGACCCTTCTACCAAAGGCTTGAAGCAATCGCATGGCTTGATGGTGAATTATTTATACGATTTGAAACGGCTCGACAAACATCGCCAATTGTTGGCCAAAGGCGAGTGGCCCGCTTCGGGTGATGTGCAAGATTTGTATTTCGGTGACTGACCAAGCGGTGCAAAACAAACGCATTTTTGCGATACCTTAATCAGGAGACAAATATGAAAAATCTAAATAGCTTTTCTACGAGAAGGAATCTGTTGCGCCTTGGTGGCGCAGGCATGGCCGGGCTCACATTGGGCGCGCTCACGGGTGGCGCACAAGCGCAAACGGCGTGGCCTAGCAAACCTGTCACGCTGGTGGTGCCTTTTCCAGCAGGCGGTGGTACCGATGCGTTTGCAAGACCTTTCTCCGCGCAGTTTGCCAAGCAAACAGGCAAGACCTTGGTGATCGACAATCGGGGTGGTGCTGGCGGTAATTTGGGTGCAGGCGTTGCAGCCAAAGCCCCCAACGATGGCTACACCTTGTTCATGGGTGCGGTGCATCACTCGATTGCACCGTCGATGTACCCCAAACTCGATTACGACCTCGAGCGAGATTTCGTGCCCTTGGCTTTGATGGCTACCGTGCCTCAGGTGTTGGTGGTGAATCCGAAAAACATTTCGGGTGATTACAAAGCCTTCATCGAGTTGGTCCGCAAAAGCCCCGGCAAATTCAACTATGGGTCAGCAGGCGGCGGCACCTCGCACCACTTGGCGGGCGAGTTGTTCAAGTTGCAATCGAAAACCTTCATCACGCACATTCCTTACCGCGGCGCAGGGCCTGCGTTGCAAGATTTGATCGCGGGCAATGTGGACATGATGTTTGACGGATTGGGTTCTTCCGCTGCGCACATTCAAGGCGGGCGCATCAAAGCGCTGATGGTGTCAGGTGCCAAACGCAATCCAGCGTTTCCAGATGTGCCATGTGCGGCCGAGTTGGGTTTGCCAGACTACACCGTGACAACTTGGTACGGCATGTGGGCCCCTAAAGGAACACCAGCCGATGTGCAAGCGCGCATCATTGAAGAAATTCGCAAGGGCTCGACTGGCGATGAAGTGAAAACCGCTTGGGCCCGTAACGGCGCTGAATTTCCCAACATCACTGGCCCGCAGTTTGGTGCTTTTGTGAACGGCGAGATCAAGCGTTGGGCGGCTGTGGTGAAGGCCTCGGGCGCTAAGCTGGATTGAGTTTGAGTTTTTGGCCAGCGTTTACGACGGCGCTGGTCATGCTTTTTTTGATGTGAGTGTTTGAACAATGAATCACAATTTGTTTGCCGCATTGCGTTCGGCGTTTCCCAAAAATTTAGACGCTGTTGCGGTTGAAACCGATGACGGTTTGTTGTACAGCTGGCGCGACTTAGAACGCGCTACGGCCATGCTGGCCAACTTGTTGGTCTCGCTGAATTTGCCCCAAGGTGCGCGCGTGGCGGTGCAAGTGGAAAAGTCGGTCGAAGCCATGCTGTTGTACTTGGCCACACTGCGCGCAGGCTATGTGTTTTTACCATTGAACACGGCTTATCAAAGCGCTGAGATTGAATACTTCATCGACAACGCCGAACCTTCGGTGGTGGTGTGCGATGCCAAAAATTTTGGTTGGGTCAGCAAGATCGCTTTCAAAGCGGGCACACAACATGTGTTCACTTTGAACGACAACCGCACCGGCAGTTTGCTAGAACGCGCCACACATTGTTCAGACCAACACACTGTGGCCACAGTTCAAGCCGATGACTTGGCCGCCATTTTGTACACCAGTGGTACCACAGGACGCAGCAAAGGCGCGATGTTGTCGCACCGCAATTTGCTCAGCAACGCACAAACGCTGAAAACTTATTGGGGTTGGCAAGACAGTGATGTGTTGATTCACGCGCTGCCTATTTTCCATGTGCATGGTTTGTTTGTGGCCATTCATGGTGCCTTGCTCAACGGTAGCAAAATGATTTGGCTCTCGAAGTTTGACCCCAAGCGTGTGATTCAAAAAATGCCAGAAGCCACCGTCTTCATGGGCGTGCCCACCCTGTATGTGCGCATGTTGGCCGAGCCATCATTGACCCGCGCGCAAGCTTCGCACATGCGTTTGTTTGTGGCAGGCTCAGCCCCTTTGTTGATTGAAACCTTCAAAGAGTGGCAAGACAAAACAGGCCACACCATTTTGGAACGCTACGGCATGAGCGAAACCGTCATGCTCACCTCCAACCCCTACGCCGCAGATGCCCGCTACCCCGGCGAAACCGAACGCCGTGGTGGCACGGTGGGCTTTCCGCTACCCGATGTGCAACTGCGCGTGCAAGACGATGCAGGACAAAACCTGCCCGTCAATGAAATAGGCGGCATTCAAGTCAAAGGCCCCAATGTGTTTGCAGGCTATTGGCGCATGCCAGAAAAAACCAAAGAAGAATTCACCGCCGACTGCTTTTTCAAAACAGGCGATGTCGGCAAAGTAGACGAACGCGGCTATGTGCACATCGTTGGCCGCAGCAAAGACCTCATCATCAGCGGCGGCTACAACGTGTACCCCGCAGAAATTGAAGGCTACATCAACGAGATGCCAGGCGTAGCCGAAAGCGCGTTGGTCGGCGTACCTCACCCAGACTTCGGCGAAGTAGGCATAGCCGTCATCATCACCAAACCCGACGCAACCGTATCAGCCGATGAAGTCATCGCCAACCTGAAATCGTCGCTGGCGAATTTCAAAATTCCGAAAAAATGTTTTGTGCTAGCAGAGCTGCCCCGCAACACAATGGGCAAGGTACAAAAGAATGTGCTGAGAGATCAGTACAAGAATCTGTTTGTGTGACAACCAAGCCCTTGAAAGGCAAAGCTTGAAGCGCTCCAATAAGCAGAGATAAATAACGCGCTCAAAAAAACCGAAGGGCTTCAGAGGCAGGGGGCGGCGGCTAACGATTTCTGATAAGCATGAGGCAGCCGCCGCCCCCTGCCTCTGAAGCCCGTAGCGAAAGAAGTAAGCGCACAAAGCACATCACCAAAGCCACCGCAGAGCTATGCCTAGCCCGGAGCGAAAGAAAACGTTACCCAACCAAAGAAGCAGAATTAACCCGCTGCGTGATATGCGCCAAAGCCTCTTCCACTTGGTCAATCAAAATCAAACACAAATCACCCGAGTTCAACCGCTCAAGCGCGCGATCAATCGCTAAAAACTCGCCGTGAATTTCATCGATGTGTTGCGTGCGTTGCGCACCCTCTAGGCCTTGACGCAACAACGCCAACACCTCGCCATCCACACGCCCGCGTTGACACGCGTCTTGGTACAACACCACTTCGTCAAACGCTTCACCAATGATGCGCGTTTGTTCGCGAATGTCGTCGTCGCGTCGGTCACCTGCACCGCTGATCACCACGCTGCGGCGCTTGGCGGGGAGGTTGGTGACTGCTTGCACCAAAGCTTTGATGGCGTCGGGGTTGTGACCATAGTCGGCAATGAGGGTGGCGCCTTTGTAGTCGAACACATTGAAGCGACCGGGCACCGCGTTGCTGTCGCTCACAAATGTGGCCAAGCCTTTGCAAATGGTTTGCCATGGCACGCCCACCGCCCATGCTGCGGCAATGGAAGCCATGGCGTTTTCAATTTGAAAGCCAATCGCGCCACCGCGTGTGACAGGAATGTCCGCCAACGGAATACGCACCGAGTGGTTGCCTTGCATGCACACCACTTGGTCGTCGTCCACAAACACCACACGCTTGCCTTGTGCGCGATGCGTGGCAATGACGGGGTGGTGTGAATCGAGTCCAAAGAAAATGATTTGACCGGGGCAATTGGCCGCCATGGCCACCACGATGGGGTCGGCAGCATTGAGCACCGCATAACCAGAGGGCGACACGTTTTGCACGATGACGCGTTTGAGCACTGCCAAATCTTCGACTGTGGTGATGTAGTTCAAACCTAGGTGATCGCCCATGCCGATGTTGGTGACCACCGCCACTTGGCAACGGTCAAAGGCCAAGCCTTCACGCAACATGCCGCCGCGTGCGGTTTCAAGCACTGCGGCATCGACATCGGGATGCATCAGCACATTGCGTGCGCTGCGAGGGCCGCTGCAGTCGCCGCTGTCGGTTTGACGCCCATTGACATACACGCCATCGGTGTTGGTCATGCCCACGCGCATGCCGTTGGCACGCAACAAGTGCGAGGTGAGTCGCACCGTTGTGGTTTTGCCATTGGTGCCGGTGACGGCAATCACAGGTACGCGCCCATCTTCACCGTTGGGGAACATGGTGGAGATGACGGCTTCACCCACATCGCGGCCTTTGCCAAAGGAGGGGTTCAGGTGCATGCGCAAGCCGGGTGCGGCGTTGACTTCAACCACACCACCGCTTTGTTCTTCGAGCGGACGCAGAACAGATTCGCACACCACATCGACACCACAAATGTCTAAGCCCACCATTTGTGCAGCGGCAATCGCGCGCGCTGCCACTTCAGGGTGCACATCGTCAGTCACATCGGTGGCGGTGCCGCCGGTGGAGAGGTTGGCGTTGTTACGCAAGATCACACGCGCACCGTTGGCGGGTACGCTGTTGGCGTCAAAGCCTTGTTCTTTCAAACGCGCGATGGCGATGTCGTCAAAACGAATTTTGGTGAGCGATGTGGCATGGCCGTCACCACGACGCGGGTCGGCGTTGACGATGTCTACCAATTCACGCACCGTGTTTTTGCCGTTGCCAATGACCAAGGGCGGTTCGCGACGCGCAGCGGCCACGAGTTTGTTGCCCACCACCAGCAAGCGGTAATCGGCACCGGGCAGGAACCGTTCGACCAACACTTCTTTGCGATGTGCCACAGCCGTTGCATACGCGGCTTTTACACCTGCTTCGGTGGTGACATTGACGGAGATGCCTTTGCCTTGGTTGCCATCGCGTGGCTTGACAACCACGGGCAAACCAATGTCTTGCGCGGCGGCCCATGCGTCGTCAGCACTGATGACGGGGCGACCCAAAGGCACAGGCACACCTGCGGCATGCAAGAGTTTTTTGGTGAGCTCTTTGTCCTGCGCGATCGATTCCGCAATTGCGCTGGTGCGGTCAATTTCTGCGGCTTGAATGCGACGCTGTTTGCTGCCCCAACCCAATTGCACCAAGCTGCCTTCGGTGAGACGGCGGTAGGGAATGCCACGCGCCACAGCAGCGTCAACGATCGAGCCGGTGGAGGGGCCCAAGCGAATGTCTTCGTCCAAACTGTTGAGTTGGTCGACGGCTTGCGCCAAATCGAACCCTTCGTTGTTGAGCGCTGCCATGCACAACTCGCGAGCGAGTTTCAAAGCCAAAACACCCACTTCTTCTTCGGTGTATTCAACAGCGACTTGGAACAAACCCACATCGGTGGTGGCGGTGGTGCGGCTGAAGGTAACAGGGCAACCGGCTGCAATTTGCAAATGCAATGTGCAAGCTTCGAGCGCATGGGCCATGCTCAATTTGGCTTTGCGATCGGTGGGTTGCAAATTGCCCAAACCGGGGAACAAATTGCGCAAGCGGCTTTCAAAATCAGGCGATTGACTCAGGTCGAGTTCAATGCCTTCACAACGCACCATGGCTTCCACCGCGGTGTGACGTGTCCAGAGGTTAGGGCCGCGCAGCGCGCGTGTGCGAGAGACTTCCATCAGCCATTCATCCTTGCAAGGTCTTGGGCGACTTGTTTTTTCTGTCCGTAATTTTTCAGGCCAGCGCGAATCAACAAAGGTGCAATATCGAGAGCCCAGGCGGTGGCCACCGTTGCCAACAAGGTGGCAATGTGCAAACCGTCTTTGAGCAAACGCGCGATCAGTTCGAGGTCGAGGTGGAACAATTCAGTTTCTTGGTCACCGCGTGCCAACACGACTTGTCCGTCACGGCAAAACACCGCGCGACCGCCTTGTTTCAAGTGTTCTGCCACCACAGCATGCGTGCCGTCTTTGGCGTAGTAAACCACTTCGCCGTCTGACAACTCGGCCAAGCTGACCACGGCTTCGTCTTCGGCATTCAACACAGCTGCGCCTTCGGGCAACACCAAATCGACTTGCGTGCGAATAACGGTGCGCATTTGCTCAGGCGTTTGAATGTCGTGCAATTGAATGAGTTGCTCGTCGGTGGTGGGCATGTTGGTGACCACGCCCACATGGCAGCGGTCGTAGGCCAAGCCTTCGTTCAAGATTAGCAACGGTGTGGTTTCAAACACCGCAGCGTCGAGCGCGCGGTTGATGAGCAAACGCTCTGAAGTGTCAAAACCGCGTGCGTCTCGGTTGCTGACTTGGTGTTGGTCCATGAACAAACCATCTTTGCAAGCCAAGCCGGTGCGTTTGCCCGAGAGGTGTTGCAACCAAGCGACCAGTTGTGCCAGTTGCGTGGTTTGCTCGGTGCCCACAATGCCCACCACCGGAATGCGACCTGAATCGTTGGCGGCAAACAAATGGTTGACGATGGCTTTGCCCACAGGGCGAGGTTGACCCACTGCAGGTTTGACATGCATGAGCAAACCAGGGCCTGCATTGACTTCAATGATGGCGCCTTGCATTTCTTCTAACGGGCGACTGATGTCGCGGGTGACGATGTCAATGCCTGCGATGTCCAAACCCACCACGCGCGTGGCCAGTGTCGCAACTGCTGCAACATCGGGGTGCACCAGTTCGGTGACATCGATGCTCAAGTTGCCGTTGCGCTGCACCACGACCACACGGTCTTTGGCAGGCACGCTGGTGGGCTCTAAACCTTGGCGTTGAATTTCGAGCAA
>JBEGOM010000037.1:0-19945 GCA_041181985.1 Pseudomonadota bacterium
TTTTGGTGGGACCAGCGGGGGTCGAACCCACGACAAACGGATTAAAAGTCCGCTGCTCTACCAACTGAGCTATGGTCCCATCACGCTCAGCACCAATCGTGCATTGCGAAGCCTCAAATTATAGCGTTATTTTTCAGGCTTTGCCAGTCGCGCGCAAAGAAATTTGGTCGATCACCCACCCCGCGGCGCATTGGCCAAAGGTGGCCGTCACGCTCACCACCGAGCCATAGCCATGACAGTTCAAGCTGCCGTCGCCCTCCACCGCACAACTCGCGTCAGGTGGCGCCACCGATTCTTTGCTGTACACGCAGGCCACGCCCATGGTTTTGCCATCACGCGCAGCACCATGTTCACGGCGTAAGCGATAGCGCAGTTGCGCCAACAAAGGGTCGTGCGTGGTGCGCGACAAATCGTCAATGTCCACTTTGTGCGCCAAGCGTTTACCGCCAGCTGCACCCACAGAAATGAACAACACTTTTTGCTTCATGCTCCAAGCAGCCATTGCCGTTTTGGCCTTCACTTGGTCGCAAGCATCGATCACCGCATCGAATTTTGAATTGAGCAACGCGGGCTTGTTGAGCAAAGCGGGCCCGTCAATCAACGCAGGCCAATTCTCAGCATCCACAAACTCTTCCACGCAGTTCACTTCACACGCGGGGTTGATGTGCGCAATGCGCTCCTTCATGGCCAGCACTTTGGCTTGCCCCACTGTGTTGTCGAGCGCATGAATTTGTCGGTTGATGTTCGATTCAGCCACATGGTCCAAATCGATCAGGGTCAGGCGCCCCACCCCACTGCGCGCCAAGGCCTCGGTGGCCCACGAGCCTACGCCGCCAATGCCCACCACCACCACATGCGCATCACGCACCGCTTGTGCGCCGGGCACACCATACAGGCGGTCCATGCCGCCAAAGCGGCGCGCCAGGTCTTGCTCAGTCAAGCTCACGCTCGAGTCGCGCCACCTGATGGCGAATGGCCAGCACGGCACCCGCCACAATGGCCCCTGTGGCCACCACCGCATTCAAGCTGAGGGTAGACATGCCACTCAAGCCCTGACCAATGGTGCAACCCAACGCCGTCACACCGCCCACGCCCATCAGCACAGCGCCCGTCAAGTGATAGGCCAAATCTTGCACATTGGCAAAACCTTCCCAGCGAAAGCTCTTGTCCAGCAAGGATGACGCGGCCGAGCCACTGATCACGCCCACCACTGCCATCACGCCCACGGTCAGCACCTTGGTTTTGTCGCTGTAAAACATCAGCCAATCCAAGGTATGCGCAATAGGTGCCACAAAACTGAACGCTTCAATGCGGCTCGATGCGGTGCCAACATACACAGCCTCCAGCGTTTCAGGATGCTCAGGCACAAAACCCAAATGCCCACTCACCCACCACATGGCGGTGACCAAGGCCCCCACGCCAAAGCTGGCCAACAAGTTTTCAAAGGTCCAAAAATCAGCATGGCGCAATACCGCCACCACCAACAAACCGCCCAACACAAAGCCAGTCAGCGTGAAGGCTTGTTCAGCAGGCATTCCCGACAGGTTAGACACCACCGTACCCAAATTAGCACCGCTGGCCATGTCCACTGCCATGCTGTCGACCGTGTTCACACGCAACACCGCGGTGATGCCTTTGAGCGTTGCAAACGCACTCACCCCCATCACCACAAACACCACCAACGATTTCAAATTGCCAGTGCCCACGCGTACCAACGTTTTGTTGCCACAGCCCGATGAAATCACCATGCCGTAGCCAAACATCAAGCCGCCCACCAAAGTCGACAGCCAGTACCACTTGGGTGCAAAGTACAAAGTTTTGTTGGGGTCAACCCAACCCACACTGCACAAGGTCGCAAACCCAAGCATGGCCACGCCAATGGCCAGCATCCATTGACGCGCGCGTGTCCAGTCTTGCATGTTCACCACATCCGCAATCGCTCCCATGGTGCAAAAGTGGGTGCGTTGGCTGACCCATCCAAGCGCAAATGCGCCAAAGAAAAAGCCCCAAAGCACTTGTTGTGTGGTGGTTTGCAATTCGTTCATTTGAGTTTTGCCAGTCTTTCGGTGGCAGCGCTTGCTGCTTCAGATTGCGGATAGTTTTTCACAACATCGGCCAGCGTTTTGCGCGCGGCTTTGAGGTCTTTGAGCTCAAGCTGGCAATTGGCTACCGACAACAATGACTCTGCCGCACGTGCGTGTTCAGGTGCACGGGTCAACAAAGCGTTGAAGTTTTTAATGGCTTCTTTGTAATCGCGGTTGGCGTATTGGGCATTGCCCAACCAAAACAAAGCCGCCACCCCATAACCACTGCGTGGGTAGCGTTTGTTGAAATCTGAAAACACATTCGCTGCGGCAGTGAAGTCCCCTTGGCGGAACACCGCCAAAGCATCTTCATAAGCTTTGGTTTCAGCGGGCTCAGCCAAAAACTCCACCCCATCCACCGTCACTTTGGCGGGTTCAAACTTACGCAAACGCTCGCTCACACCTTTGGCAGCATCTTCTTGACGCTTGATCTCTTGCGTGAGTTGCTCTTTTTCGCCTCGCAAATTGGCCAACTCAGTCCGCAGGGCTTCAGACTGGTTTTGCTGCTCAAGCAAAGCGCGCTGCAACTGTTGCAAGCTCTCGGTTTGTTTGTCCACTTTCTGGCGCAAATCCAAAATAGCACGGCGTGCTTCGTCGTCTTCAAACAAACCGGCATAGGACGAACCGCACAGGCTCAAACCCAGCGCCAAAGTCAACAGTGTGCGAGAAAAATTGCGCATGGTTTTCATCGGTAGATGATCTCAGCGCGGCGGTTTTTCGCAAAGGCTGATTCGTCACCGCCCTGCGCCGCTGGTTTTTCTTTGCCATAACTCACAGCTTCCATTTGGCTGTCAGAAATGCCCAACACCGTCAACGCGCGGCGCACGGCTTCAGAACGCTTTTGACCCAAAGCCAAGTTGTATTCGCTGCCACCGCGCTCGTCGGTGTGACCTTCTAAGTTAGCGCGCAAATTTTTGTTGGCCTTCAAAAAGCGGGCATGGGCTTCCAAAACGCTTTGAAACTCAGGCTTGACGCTGAAGCTGTCGTAGTCGAAATAAATCACATTGCTCACACCGGCTGGCCCGGGTTTGATGCCGCCCGAAGCGTTGCCCATACCAGCCAATCCGCGCGCATCGAGCGATGCCACGCCTGAAGCGGCAGTGCCCGTGCGGTCTTCCACAGCAGCATCATCAAGCTTGACACCCGAAGCGCAGCCGGCCAATGCGGCCACCACAGCAAACAACACAAACATTTTTTTCATGATCAATCCCTGGTTTGAAATATTAAAAACTTATTTGAAATACGGGCCCCAATGCGGCTCGCGAATATCGCCACTCTGCCCCGACAAGCGTGCTTTGATGCGCCCATCCAATGTGGTGGTGGTCAATGCTTCACGCCCATCGGCCTGTGTGGCATACACAATCAAACGGCTATTTGCCGCAAAACTGGGGCGTTCATCTTTCGATGTGTCGGTGATGGCGGTGGCATTGCCACTGTTGAGGTCCATCACATGCAATTTGAAAGCCCCCCCAATGCGGGAAATGTAGGCCATCCAACGGCCATCGGGGCTAAGTGCGGGTGAAATGTTGTAGGTGCCGTTGAAGGTCACGCGGTTGGCAGGGCCGCCTTGTGCGGGCATGCGGTAAATCTGGGGTGAACCACCACGGTCGCTGACAAAGTAAATGGCCGTGCCGTCAGGCGAAAAAACAGGCTCGGTGTCAATGCCAGCAGATTGCGTCAATCGGCGTGGCTCACCACCGTTGGCATCGATCAAAAACAACTGAGAACCACCGTCGCGGCTCAAGGTCAGGGCCAATGTTTTGCCATCAGGTGACCACGAAGGCGCGCTGTTCGAGCCTCTGAAGTTGGCAACCAAACGGCGCTTGCCCGAAAACACATCGTGCACATACACCACGGGTTTGCGCGCTTCAAACGACACATAAGCCAACTGCCCACCCGTAGGCGACCAACTAGGGGAAATGATGGGCTCGGGGCTGGCCAAGGCAGACTGCGCGTTTTCGCCGTCCGAGTCAGCCACCCACAGGTTGTAGCGACCACCCGCTTTGGTCACATAAGCAATGCGGGTTGAAAAAATGCCGCGTTCGCCGGTCAGTTTTTCGTACACAAAGTCAGAAATGCGGTGCGCCACCAATCGCAAATCAGAGGCCACCACCATGTAGCTCATGGCGCCCAAGTCTTGCCCGCGCACGGTGTCCCACAAGCGAATGCGAACTTCAAAGCGGCCATCGGCCAAGCGCGCCACACTGCCGGTCAGCAAGGCATCGGCCCCCAACTGACGAATGGCGCTGATGTCAGGACGGTCGTTTTCGTCGAGCGATTTGTTGGCCGCCAAACCACGAAACTGACCACTGCGCTCCAAATCAGCTTGCACGATGCTCGCCATGCGCTGCGGTGAGGTGTCTTCACCCCGAAACGGCGCGAAGGCAATCGGCACTTGCGTGAGGCCAACGCCAGACACTTCCACCCGAAATTGCGCATGGGCCGAGAAGGCAACGCTGAACAACAGCGTCCATGCAAAGCACGCAGCAAAACTTGCGGTCAAACGCGCGAAGATGGATCGAAAAAATGTCATGGCGTGTACAACTTGTGTTCCAAAATGCCACAGAGGCAACAACCCTGCATTTTAAGGCCTCGCGAGTGACGATAATGCTGGTTTTGCCCAATCGCCCTCGCACCTGATGACCCCTGCCACAAGCTCCGACAGCCTCAGCCTATGGCAACGCCTCAAACGCGTTGCCCCATGGTTCACAGGTCACAGCGGCACCTATGCTTTGGCGGTGGTGGGTGTGTTGATCGGCTCAGCCACCGAACCCGCCATTCCCGCCTTGATGAAGCCCTTGCTCGACAGCGGTTTTCAGCAAGGCAGCTTGGTGCTCTGGCACATCCCAGTGGTGTTGCTGCTGCTGTTTGGGGTGCGGGGTTTGGCAGGTTTTGTGGCCGCTTATTGCTTGGCGCGTGTTGCCAACGCATCGATGGCGCGCTTGCGTCAACATTTGTTTGAAAAACTCCTGCGCGTCGACCCCAGTTTGTTTCAAGACCAACACGCCAGCAGTTTGACCAACAGCATGGTCTACGAAGTCAACAACGGCGCCAACTTGTTGGTCAGCACCTTGCTTTCCTTGGCCAAAGACCTGTTCACTTTGGTGGCCTTGTTGGGTTACTTGTTTGTCCTCAACTGGCAGCTCACGCTGATCGTGTTTGCAGTGTTTCCGCCCATTGCATGGGTGGTCAAAACCGTCACGCGCCGTTTGCAAAAAGTGATTCGCGACAACCAAGCCGCCACCGAAACATTGGCTTATGTGGTGGAAGAAAACGTGTTGGCCTACCGCATGGTGCGTTTGCACAATGCGCAGCCCGATCAATCGCACAAATTTTCAAAGGTGAATGAACGCTTGCGTCAGCTGGCCATCAAATCGGTGGTGGCCAATTCGTTGATGACGCCCCTCACCCAGATCTTGGCGGCCATGGCCTTGTCAGCGGTCATCACCGTGGCCATTGTGCAAAGCAACCAAAGCCATCAAGCTGTCACGGTTGGTGGGTTTGCGGCCTTCATCACCGCCATGCTGATGTTGATTTCACCCATCAAACATTTGTCCGAAGTCATTGGCTCGGTCACGCGCGGCCTGACCGCGATAGAGCGCGGCCTCGATGTACTCGATGCAGCGCCCGACGAGACGCAAGGCACGCACACCGCCGCTTCGGTGCGGGGTGAGGTTGAATTTCAAAATGTGGCGCTCACCTACCCCTCGGCCACCGCTCCCGCTCTGGCAGGTGTGAGCTTGTCTATTCAAGCAGGTCAAACCGTGGCTTTGGTGGGCGCTTCGGGCTCAGGCAAAACCACCTTGGCCAATGTGTTGCCGCGTTTTTTAAAACCCACCAGCGGGCAAGTGTTGCTAGACGGTGTGCCATTGCAAGATTGGCAACTCACCAACCTGCGCAGTCACATGGCCTATGTCAGCCAAGATGTGGTGATGTTCAACGACAGCATAGCCAACAACATTGCCTTGGGCGACACGCTCGACACCGAACGCCTGTGGCACGCATTGCAAGCCGCCAACTTGGCCGACTTTGTCAAAGCCCTGCCCCAACAAGAACACACCACCGTGGGCCACAACGCCACCGAGTTATCAGGCGGTCAACGCCAGCGTTTGGCGATTGCTCGCGCCATCTACAAAAACGCTGCCATTTTGATCTTGGACGAAGCCACCTCTGCGCTCGACAACGCCTCTGAGCAACTCGTCAAAGACGCCTTGCACAACCTCATGCAAAACCGCACCTCGATCGTCATTGCGCACCGCTTGTCCACCATTGAACATGCCGATGTGATTGTGGTCATGCAAGCTGGCCGCATTGTGGAAATGGGCTCGCACAGCGCCCTCATGGCGCAGCACGGTGCGTATGCCGCGCTGCATGCGTCGGCCATGCAGCAGCCTGCTTAACTTCACACACCCCACAAAGCAACGCGCATCACACCGTCTCACACAAAGTTTTATTTATGACGCAAGCATCCATCAGCGGCTTCACTTTCATTCGCAACGGGGTGGAGCTTGGCTTTCCATTTGAAGCGTCTATTCGCTCCATCTTGCCCTTGGTAGACGAATTTGTGGTGGTGGTCGGCAAAAGCAACGACGACACCTTGCAGCGCATTCAAGGCTTGAACGATCCCAAAATTCGCATCATCGAAAGCATTTGGAACGAACGCATGGCCGACCGTGGCTTCGTTTATGCGCAACAAAAAATGATGGCGCAATTTGCCTGCACCGGCGACTGGGCGTTTTACCTCGAAGGCGACGAGTTGGTGCACGAAAACGATTTGCCCAACATCCGAGCCAGCGTTGACAAGCACCACACCAATGCAGCGGTAGAAGCTTTGGTGTTTGACTACCACCACTTTTACGGCACCCCCGACTGGGTGGCCAACAGCCCTGCGTGGTACCGCCGCGAATGCCGCCTCATTCGCAACACCATCCGCAGCTACGCACCCGACGGACAGTATTGGCTGGTCACTTCAGACCACAAAAAAGGGCGTAACCCGCAAGCCGCCTTGGCCAACGCGCACATCTACCACTACGGTTGGGTGCGCAGCAACGAAGCCATGCAACGCAAGTTCAACCAGATCAGCAAATTTTGGTCAGAGGCTGCACCCACCGTGAAGTACAGCCAGTTTGATGCGCAAGTGTTGCAGCCCTTCACTGGCACACACCCCGCCTTGGTCAAACCGTGGCTTGAGAGCAGTGCCGAAAAAGAACTGCACATCGACCCCAACTACCAACTCACCAAACGAGAAAAGCGCCACCGTTGGTTGATGAAACTCGAAAATTTATTTGGCTTAGATTTCAGCCGCAAGCATTTCAAGTTGGTAGCTTGAAGTCAGCCCAGCTGCCTAGCACCAGTGATTGTTCACCCATGCGCTAACAGGGGCGGCTTGCAATGGCGTGATGTTCAATCGGTCGTTTACAACAATACAATATCGTATTGCTCTTGCGCCATCGCCGCTTCGCTGTGCAGCGAAATCGGTTTGCCAATGAAGTCACTCAAACCCGCCAAGTGCTGACTTTCTTCGTCAAGCAACACATCAATCACATGGGGTGACGCAATGATGCGAAATTCACGTGGGTTGAACTGACGCGCTTCGCGCAATATCTCGCGCAAGATGTCGTAGGTGACCGTGCGAGCGGTTTTCACGCTGCCTTTGCCTTCGCACACTGGGCATGGTTCGCACAGCATGTGCGCCAACGATTCGCGTGTGCGTTTGCGCGTCATCTCTACCAAGCCGAGGGTTGAAAAACCACTCACCATGGTTTTCACGCGGTCACGCGCGAGTTCTTTTCTGAATTCATTCAGCACCGCTTCTTGGTGCTCTTCCCGCAGCATGTCGATGAAGTCAGCAATGATGATGCCGCCCAAATTGCGCAAGCGCAGTTGTCGCGCAATCGCACCGGCCGCTTCAAGGTTGGTTTTGAAAATCGTGTCGTCAAAATTGCGCGCGCCCACAAAACCACCGGTGTTCACATCGATCGTGGTCAAGGCTTCGGTTTGGTCGATGATGAGGTAACCACCCGATTTCAAATCGACCCGTCTGCCCAAAGCACGCGCCACTTCGCCGTCGATGTTGAACAAATCAAAAATCGGGCGCTCGCCTTTGTAGAGCTGTAACTTTTGCGCTGCCGCAGGCATGAACTCTTGGCCAAACTGTTGCAACAACTTGAATTGTTCTTGTGAATCGATGCGAATGGTTTGCGTTGCCTCGCTCACCAAGTCGCGCAACACGCGCTGCAACAAATTAAGGTCTTGGTGCAATAACGACTTGGGTGGCAACCGAGTAGAAGCCTCTTTGATGCGCGCCCAAGTTTTGCGTAAATATGCAACGTCGTCACGCAACTCGGCTTCGGTGGCGTCTTCGCCATTGGTGCGCAAAATAAAACCACCGGTTTGCCCAGCGCCCACACCTTCTTCGGCCAGCGCTTGCAAACGCGCACGCAAAGCCTCGCGTTGCTCAAGCGGAATTTTTTGCGACACACCAATGTGTTGGTCTTGCGGCAAAAACACCAGCAAGCGTCCTGCAATACTGATTTGGTTCGACAAACGCGCGCCTTTGGTGCCAATCGGGTCTTTGATGACCTGCACCAACAACGATTGGCCTTCAAACACTTGTTTTTCGATCGGCACTGGCGGGGATGCATCACCGCTGGTGGTGTCAGCATGGCGCGCGGTCACGCTGCTCATTAAATCGGCCACATGCAAAAACGCGGCGCGCTCTAAGCCAATGTCAATGAAAGCTGACTGCATGCCGGGCAACACACGCGCCACTTTGCCCAGATACACATTGCCCACCAAACCGCGCTCGAGGGTGCGTTCCACATGCAGCTCTTGCACCGCGCCGGTTTCGACCACGGCCACGCGGGTTTCTTGCGGCGACCAGTTGATGAGAATGTCTTGTTGCATGGTGCTCAATTTATACCTTGAAACCAAACGCACGCAGCAGCTGCGCGGTTTCGAACATCGGCAAACCCATGATGCCCGAGTAGCTGCCGCTGATGTGCGCAATGTAAGCCGCCGCCCTGCCCTGAACCGCATAGGCACCGGCTTTGCCCATGGGCTCGCCGCTGTCCGCATAGCTTTTGATTTGGGCTGTTGTCATGTCTGCAAAACGCACGCTTGAAATGCTCAGCGCTTGTTCACGCTGGCGTGGGGTGCCCAAGGCCACAGCCGTCAAGACGCGGTGGGTTTGCCCACTCAAGGTGCGCAACATGCGTTGTGCGTCTTGGTTGCTTTCGGGTTTGCCCAAAATGGTTTTGCCCAAAGCCACGGTGGTGTCTGAACACAAAACAGGCGCGGTGGGCAATTGGCGCTTTTTCATGCGCGCTAACGCAGCATCGAGCTTGAGTTGCGTCACCCGTTGCACATACGCGCGTGGCGCTTCGTTGGGCAGTACCACTTCTAGCGCTTCAGCGTCTTCGCTGTCGTCGGGCAACAAAAGTTCGTAGGCTACGCCGAGTTGCTCCAGCAATTGACGCCGGCGTGGGCTTTGTGAGGCGAGGTAAACAAACTTCGGCATGCGCTTCATTCGCTGTGATATGTTATTCGCGGTGATAAGGATGGTTGGCGTTGATCGACCACGCGCGGTAGAGCTGCTCGACCAACAACACACGCACCATGGCGTGGGGCAAGGTCAGGTCAGACAAACGAATGCGTTCGTGTGCGGCCTGCTTGAAAGCGGGGTCTAGGCCATCGGGCCCACCGATCACCAGTGCTACATCGTCGGCATCGAGTTGCCAAGTTTTGAGCTTGCCTGCTAGGGCGACGGTGGTGAGCTGCGTGCCACGCTCGTCGAGCGCCACGATACGACAGCCGCGTGGTATGGCCGCTTCAATGCGCTCGCGCTCGGCGGCGTAGAGGGTGTCGAGGGTTTTAGAGCCACGCGGCTCGGTTTTGACGGCCTTGAGCTCGACTTTGAGCTCAGGCGGGAAGCGTTTGGCGTAATCGTCCCAAGCGGTTTGCGCCCAGTCGGGCACACGCTGACCGACTGCAACCACCCACAGCCTCATGCCTTGGGTTTCTTGGGCGCGGCTTTTTTCGCGACGGGTTTGCTGCTAGACGCTGTTTTTTTGGCAGCGGGTTTGGTGGTGGATTTGGCGGCTGGCTTAGATGCCGTCTTAGAGGCTGACTTGGCACCAGCAGATTTCGCAGGTGCCTTCTTAGCAGCAGCTTTCTTCGCAGCAGGCTTTTTCTCCACCGCTTTTGGTTTTGGCGCAGCCGGTTTCGGTGCACCAAACTTCAAACGCACAGGCTTCTCGCCCCAAATTTCTTCCAAGTGGTAATACTGGCGAATGTTGGGCTGCATGATGTGCGCCACCACGGGGCCGCAATCCACAATGATCCATTCGCCGTTGTCTTCACCCTCGATGCGCGGCTTGCCAAAACCAGCGTCGCGCACTTTGTCGCGCACACTCGCGGCCAGCGCTTTGGTTTGGCGGTTGGACGAACCCGAAGCGATGATGACGCGTTCAAACAGCGACGACAGATGCTCGGTGTCAAACACCACCAAGTCTTGCGCTTTCACATCTTCCAGCGCATCCACAATGGTGCGTTGGAGTTTTTGAACATCTTTTTTTTCAGTGGCTTGGGTCATCAGGGTTTGGGCTCGGTCTTTAAGTTGATTGGGGCAATGTCGTCTGATACAGACGATGTTGTTGGATGTAATGCCACACGCTAGCTGACAACCATTCTGTAATGGGTTGCCCTTGGGCGATGCTGGCACGGATATCGGTGGCATTGCAAGGCAAGTTGGGCATTTGCAAAACTGCGCTCACAACAGGCTTTTCTTGGGGTGTATTGTGCCATTGTGCGGCTTCGGAGCCTTGAGACACTTCGCGAGCTGAACCCACGCTTGCGTCAGCGCCTGTCACAACCTCTCTTCGCGCCTCCACAATAGTCGCCAATTTCAAAATGCCCTGCCACTGGTGCCAAGTGTGAAAAGCACGCGCCTGGTCGCTGCCAATGAACAAAAACAACTCGGCGTGCGGATGTTCTTGGCGCAATTCAGTCAGCGTGTCAAAGGTGTAGGTGGGGCCTGTGCGTTGGGTCTCACGTGCATCCACTTGCACTTGAGGCAGATCGGCAAAGGCCAAACGCGCCATGGCCAAACGGTGTTCGGCCCCAGTTAATTCGCGGCTTTTGTGCCACGCTTGGCCGGTGGGCATGACCAACAACTGATTGAGCTGAAACTGCGCCACAGCCCCTTGTGCCAACGCGTGGTGCGCCAAATGCGGTGGGTCAAACGCGCCACCAAACACACCCAAACGCAAACCCGCAGGCCCAGCTACTCGCACACTCGCACTATGACCCGCATGCTCAGCAAAACGCCCAGCTATATGCACATCCGCGCTCTCACCCGCACGCTCACCCACACCAACAAGCCGGTCTTGAGACGCTGATGTTGCGGCGGTCAATTCAGCTACCCGTTCAGGCCAGCCAATCGCGTGGCACCAAGAAATGGTTGGTCAACGCGTGTTCGGGTGTGCCGGCTTCGTATTGTTTTTGATACGACCAGCTCACCATGGGCGGCATAGACAACAAAATCGATTCTGTGCGTCCGCCCGACTGCAAACCAAAGTGGGTGCCGCGGTCCCACACCAAGTTGAATTCGACATAACGCCCACGGCGGTACAACTGGTGGTTGCGTTCGCGTTCACCATAAGGCGTGTGTTCGCGGCGCTCCACGATGGGCATGTAGGCCGGCAACAAAGCATCGCCCACGCTCCGCATCATCTCGAAGCTGCGCTCGATGCCGAGTTCAGCGAAATCGTCGTAAAAAATGCCGCCTACACCCCGCTGTTCGTTGCGGTGTTTGTTGCAAAAATAATCGTCACACCAAGTTTTGAAACGCGGGTAAAGCTCTGGGCCAAAGGGCTGCAAGGCATCGTGGCAAGTTTGGTGGAAATGCACCGCGTCTTCATCGAAACCGTAATACGGCGTGAGGTCCATGCCACCGCCAAACCAAGCCACGGTGTTGCCATTCGCGGGTGTGGCGGCAATCATGCGCACATTCATGTGCACCGTGGGCACATAAGGGTTGCGTGGGTGAAACACCAACGACACACCCATAGCCTCAAACGGCGCGCCCGCCAACTCAGGGCGGTGTTGTGTGGCCGAGGGCGGCAACTGCGGCCCGCGCACATGCGAAAAACCGCAGCCTGCGCGTTCAAATACTTTGCCATTCTCCAAAATTTGGGTGATGCCATTGCCCTGCAATTTTTCTTCAGGCCCTTTGTGCCACGCATCCGACAAAAAAGTACCACCATCTTTGGCCGCAAGGGTGTCGGTGATGCGCGTTTGCAAACCGATCAGGTAATCGCGGACCGACGCAGCGATAGACGATGAATTGTCAGACGACGATGATGGCGAATTCACTGATGCAAAGGTCATGTGTTGCCCGACATGGAGTTAGATGCTCGTGCATCAGATGATGCACTGGTTTGCGATGTTTGTGCTGTGTGCGCGGCTTGAGAGCCTTGGGAAGCTTGAGATGCTTGCAAGGGCTGCAAAGGCTTCAGCGGCTGAATGGGCGAAGCTTGCTGCGCATGACAGCCTGTCACGCCCTCGTACACCTCTGCAAACCGTTGGTAATCAGCCTCAGGGTTGCCACTCAGGCGCATGAAGGTGTCAATGCTGATGGTTTTTTTGCCGTAGTCAATCACCAAAAAACCCAGTGGCACATCGGCTTGCAATGCGAGTTGATAAAAACCACTCTTCCAACCTTCGGTGCGTTTGCGTGTGCCTTCGGGGGACAAACCCACCCAAAAATAGCGGTCGTCTTTTTTGTGTTGTTGCAAGGTATTGACCATCTCGCCCACCACGCCACGCGATGACGAACGGTCAATCGCCATGCCACCCAGCGATTTGAGCCAACTGCCAAACACAGGGATGCGAAACAAACTGTCTTTGGCGAAAAACTGCACTGGCAAACCCACGGCCCACTTGACCGGCATGACCACCACAAAGTCCCAATTGCTGGTGTGGGGGTAGCCAATCAGCACGCCCTGAAGGCTAGGCATGCCGTTGAACGAGATGCGCCACCCCATGAGCTTGACCAACCATGCGGCCAAGCGGTTGCCTTTGAACTGCACAGGCAGCGGGGTTTGAAATTCTGTGTTGTGTGTCGTGTCGTCACGCATGAAGTTGTTTGTCTCGAATGTTTTTTTATCTAGATTTTCTGTCTCTCAAACGATCTCAATCATCGTTATGCAACTGCCAAATGCTTCAACGCTTCAGCGTTGCAAAGCACGATGCCCAATGTCTTTGCGGTATTGCATGCCATCAAACGAAATGCCTTTGACCACTTCATAAGCCTGTTGCTGCGCCAAACGCAAAGTGCCGCCCAAGGCGGTAACGCACAACACGCGCCCACCCGAGGTCACCACTTGGCCGTCTTGCGTTTGCGTGCCTGCGTGGAACACCACAGCTTCTTCCGTGTCAGTAGGTAAGCCATGGATGGCGTCGCCTTTGCGGGGGTTCAAGGGGTAGCCCTCCGCAGCCAACACCACACCCACGGCGGTGCGGCGGTCCCAATCGAGTTCGAGGTCTTTGAACACCTCGCCTTTGCCATCGGTTGCTGCCAACAGCACATCGACCAAATCGGTTTTGAGGCGCATCATGATGGGTTGTGTCTCGGGGTCGCCCATGCGGCAGTTGAACTCGAGGGTTTTGACTTGTCCTTGGGCGTCGATCATCAACCCCGCGTACAGGAAACCCGAGAACGGCACGCCGTCTTTTTCCATGCCACGGATGGTGGGCACAATGATTTCACGCATCGCACGCGCATGCACATCAGGCGTGACCACCGGTGCGGGCGAATACGCACCCATGCCGCCGGTGTTGGGGCCCAGGTCGGCGTCTAGCAAGCGTTTGTGGTCTTGGCTGGTGGCCAAGGGCAACACATTTTTGCCGTCACACAACACGATGAAGCTGGCTTCTTCGCCTTGCAAAAATTCTTCGATCACCACGCGTGCGCCACCGGCGTTGTGGGTCACGCCGAGTTTGTTGTCGAGCAACATGAAGTCAATGGCTTCGTGTGCTTCTTGGGCGGTCATGGCCACCACCACGCCTTTGCCAGCGGCCAAACCATCGGCTTTGACCACAATCGGCGCGCCTTTGGCATTCACATAGTCGTGCGCGGCTTGTGCGTCGGTGAAGGTTTCGTATTCGGCGGTGGGAATGTTGTGGCGCTTCATGAAGGCTTTGCTGAACGCCTTCGAGCTTTCGAGTTGCGCCGCCGCTTGGGTGGGGCCAAAAATGCGCAAACCGTGGGCGCGAAATTCATCGACAACCCCTGCGGCCAATGGCGTTTCGGGGCCGACCACGGTGAGTTCGATGTTTTCTGATTGTGCGAATTCGCGCAGGGCTTTGACGTCGGTGATCTGCACATTTTCCAAACGCTTGTCACGCGCCGTGCCACCGTTGCCAGGGGCCACATACACCGCTTGCACTTTGTGCGATTGGGCCAACTTCCAAGCCAGCGCGTGTTCGCGGCCACCGCCGCCGATCACCAAAACCTTCATAGTGTGGCGTTGTGATAGACCTCTTGCACATCGTCGAGGTCTTCCAACACATCCAGTATTTTTTGCATCTTGGCGGCATCGTCGCCCGCCAGTTCAATCGTGTTTTCAGCACGCATGGTCACCTCGGCCACTTCGGGCTTCAATCCCGCGGCTTCGAGGGCGTTTTTCACGGCTTCAAACTCGGCCGGCGGGGTGATCACTTCAATCGCGCCATCGTCGTCGGTGATGACATCGTCCGCGCCGTTCTCAAGCGCGATTTCCATGATTTGGTCTTCGTTGCTGCCGGGCGCAAACACCAATTGGCCGCAATGTTTGAACTGAAACGCCACCGAGCCTTCGGTGCCCAAATTGCCGCCGTGTTTGCTGAACGCGTGGCGCACTTCGGCCACGGTGCGCACTTTGTTGTCGGTCATGGTGTCCACAATGATGGCCGCACCACCAATACCGTAGCCCTCGTAGCGAATTTCTTCGTAGTTCACGCCTTCGAGGTTGCCGGTGGCTTTGTCGATGTTGCGCTTGATGTTGTCGGCGGGCATATTGGCCGCTTTGGCTTTTTCAACCGCCAAACGCAAACGGGGGTTGGCGTCGAGATCGCCGCCACCAGCGCGAGCCGAGACCATGATTTCGCGGATCAAACGGGTCCAAATGCGGCCCCGCTTCTCGTCTTGTCTGCCCTTGCGGTGCTGAATGTTTGCCCATTTGCTGTGGCCGGCCATTGGAAAATCCTCGGGAGTTGTTTTTAAACTATCCTCGCATTTTACTTTTACGCCCTTCACTCCTTTTCAAGAGACTTTTGCCATGGCCGAACCCCTGTTAGTCGCCCAATCCAAAGATGTGCAATGCCACTTGCTGCCTCAGTTGGCCAACCGCCATGGCCTCATCACGGGCGCCACCGGCACGGGCAAAACCGTCACCTTGCAAACCTTGGCCGAGGGCTTTTCCAAACTCGGCGTGCCCGTGTTCATGGCCGATGTGAAGGGTGACTTGGGCGGCGTCAGCCAAAAAGGCAGCGTCAGTCCCAAGATGGGGCAAATCTTGCAAGACCGCGGCCTGCCCTCGCCCACAGCCTTTGCCTGCCCCACCACCTTGTGGGATGTGTTTGGCAAAAAAGGCCACCCCGTGCGCGCCACCGTGAGCGACATGGGCCCGCTGCTCTTGGGGCGCATGCTCAACTTGAACGACACGCAGTCGGGCGTGCTCAACCTGGTGTTCAAAATTGCCGATGCGCAAGGCCTGTTGCTGCTCGACATGAAAGACCTGCGCGCCATGCTGCAGTATGTGGGCGAAAACGCACGCGAATTCACCACCGAATACGGCAACATCAGCGCCGCCAGCATTGGCGCGATTCAACGCAACTTGGTAGAGATCGAAACCCAAGGCGGCGATGCTTTCTTTGGCGAGCCGATGCTCAACATCGAAGACTTCATGCAAACCGATGCCCAAGGGCACGGCGTGGTCAACCTGTTGGCGGCAGACCAATTGATGAACGCGCCGCGTTTGTACGGCACCTTTTTGCTGTGGATGTTGTCCGAGCTGTTTGAACACTTGCCCGAAGTGGGCGATGTGGACAAGCCCAAGCTGGTGTTTTTCTTTGACGAAGCGCATTTGCTGTTCAACGAAGCGCCCAAGGTCTTGCTCGAGCGCATTGAACTGTTGGTGCGTTTGATCCGCTCCAAAGGCGTGGGCGTGTATTTCGTCACCCAAAACCCGCTCGATGTGCCCGACACCGTGCTGGGCCAACTCGGCAACCGCGTGCAACACGCCTTGCGCGCCTTCACGCCGCGCGACCAAAAAGCGGTCAAAGCCACCGCGCAAACCATGCGCGCCAAGCCTGGGCTCAACATCGAAGCCACCATCACCGAGCTCGGCGTGGGCGAGGCCTTGGTGAGCCTGCTAGACGCCAAAGGCACGCCTTGCGTGACCGAGCGGGTGTACATCGTGCCACCGGGCAGCCAGTTGGGGCCAATTGACGAGGCGCTAAGGCAAGCTTTGCTGGCCAACTCTATCGTGGCGGGGGTGTATGAAAAGGCCGTGGATCGGGAATCGGCGTTTGAGATATTGAAGGGTAAGCATATGGGGGAAGACACAACTTCCCGCGGCTCCGCAGGCGCCCTCAAATCCGCCTCAGAAGGCGGCGACCAAGGCCTGATGGGTGTGATGAAAGATGTGCTCTTTGGCACCACCGGCCCGCGCGGCGCAAAACGCGATGGCTTGGCGCAAACCGTGGTCAAGTCCGCTGTGCGCACCATCGGCACCCAAGTAGGCCGCGAAATCATGCGCGGGATCTTGGGGAGTGTGGTGGGGAAAAGCGGACGGCGTTGAGGCGAACGGGCGGTGCCCAAGCGCAACTGCCTTCGCCACTTTTGGTCATTCCTCGAACAGTGCCGAGTGTGTCCCTGCACGGACAAACAAAATGGCGTTGCCATCTAGGCGATAAATGAGCAAAAAGTCACCACCGATGTGACATTCGCGGTGGTCGGCCCATTCGCCCTTGAGTGGGTGATCCAGCCATTCGGGGCCCAAAGGCGCATCGTTGCCAATGAGCAGCAACATGGCCTCTTTTAAACGCGTCAGGTCATAGCGCCCCGATCGTGAAAGGCGTTCCCAGTCTTTGAAGAAAGTCTTGGTGTAATCGCACGCTCGGGGCGGTGCCGCCCGCCTACTGCTGGCGGGTTTTTTCGAGGTCATGGAGCAACGCAGCCGCAGAATCAAAACGGGCAGCGCGTGCCTTGGACATGCTGCGGGCTTCTTCCATCGCTGCTCGGGTCTGTGCGTTGGGCACCTTCAACTCAAGAGGAAACGCTTGGTCATTCACCACCCGCTTGAGCAAGATGCGAACAGCGTCTGAAACAGACAGCCCCATGGCGGCCAGTGCCTCACCCGCTTGTGTCTTGATTTCTTCGTCTACGCGAACATGCAACATCGTTGATTGGGCCATGCTCAAATCCTCCATTTGGCAATTATGTATCTCTTTTGAGATGCAGTCAAACCGAAATCTATCACCCTTGATGGCCCAACCCAATTACCCCGCCGTCTCCTCCGAAGCCGTCGGCTCAGACTTGGCCGACTTCTCTTTCTTGGGCAGCGGCTGAATGTCGAGTTGCACCTCGTCTTTGTCGTCAATGTCGACCGACAAGCGACCGCCTTCGGTCAAGCGACCAAACAGCAATTCGTCGGCCAAGGCCTTGCGGATGGTGTCTTGGATGAGGCGCTGCATGGGGCGTGCGCCCATGAGGGGGTCGAAGCCTTTTTTGGCCAAGTACTTGCGCAGGTTGTCGCTGAAGGTGACATCCACTTTCTTTTCGGCCAATTGGGTTTCGAGTTGCAACAAGAACTTGTCGACCACGCGCATGATGACATTTTCGTCCAAGGCTTTGAAGCCCACGATGGCGTCCAGGCGGTTGCGGAACTCAGGTGTGAACAAGCGCTTGATGTCGCCCATTTCGTCGCCCGCTTGGCGTGGGTTGGTAAAGCCAATGGTGGCTTTGTTCATGGTCTCGGCACCGGCGTTGGTGGTCATGATGAGCACCACATTGCGGAAGTCGGCTTTGCGGCCGTTGTTGTCGGTCAGGGTGCCGTGGTCCATCACCTGCAACAGCACGTTGAAGATGTCGGGGTGGGCTTTTTCAATTTCGTCGAGCAACAACACGCAATGCGGTTTTTTGGTGACGGCTTCGGTCAGCAAACCACCTTGGTCAAAGCCCACATAGCCGGGAGGCGCGCCAATCAGGCGGCTGACCGCGTGGCGTTCCATGTACTCAGACATGTCAAAGCGGATCAACTCGATGCCCATGATGTAGGCGAGTTGCTTGGCCGCTTCGGTTTTGCCCACACCGGTGGGGCCGCTGAACAAGAAGGCACCAATGGGTTTGTCGGCTTTGCCCAAACCTGAACGCGCCATTTTGACGGCCGAAGCCAGCACTTCGAGCGCCTTGTCTTGGCCGAACACCACGCTCTTCAAATCGCGCTCAATGGTTTGCAATTTGCTGCGGTCGTCGTTGGACACATTGGCGGGCGGAATGCGCGCAATTTTGGCCACGATCTCTTCGATCTCGGTTTTGCTGATGGTTTTCTTGCGCTTAGACACCGGCAAGATGCGCTGCGCCGCACCGGCTTCGTCGATCACATCAATCGCTTTGTCGGGCAAATGACGGTCGTTGATGTATTTAGCGCTCAACTCAGCCGCAGCTTGCAAGGCGGCCACGGCGTATTTGACGTTGTGGTGCTCTTCAAAGCGTGACTTGAGGCCCTTCAAAATATCAACCGTTTCAGAGACAGACGGCTCAACCACATCGACCTTTTGGAAGCGACGGCTCAAGGCAGCGTCTTTCTCAAAAATGCCGCGGTATTCGGTGAAGGTGGTGGCGCCAATGCACTTCAACTGGCCGCTCGACAAGGCGGGCTTGAGCAAGTTGGAAGCGTCTAAGGTGCCGCCAGAGGCAGCGCCCGCGCCGATGAGGGTGTGAATTTCGTCGATGAACAAAATCGCGTTGGGTTTGCCTTGCAGGTTTTTGAGCACGCCTTTCAAGCGTTGTTCAAAGTCCCCACGGTATTTGGTGCCGGCCAACAAAGCACCCATGTCGAGCGAATACACATTGGCTTCAGCCAAGATTTCGGGCACATCGCCTTGGGTGATGCGCCAGGCCAAGCCCTCGGCAATGGCAGTTTTGCCCACACCTGCTTCGCCCACCAAGAGGGGGTTGTTTTTGCGGCGACGGCACAAGATTTGGATGGTGCGCTCAACCTCGTATTCGCGTCCGATGAGGGGGTCGATCTTGCCGTCTTTGGCGGCTTGGTTGAGATTGAGGGTGAACTGCTCGAGGGGCGAGGCTTTTTCGTTGCGTTCGCTGCTGCCACTGCCCTCTTCTTGCTCGGCTTGGGGAGATTCCGATTTGGTGGCCTCGGGTGGATCGCTCTTTTTGATGCCGTGGGCAATGAAATTGACCACATCCAAACGGGTCACACCTTGCTGGTGGAGGTAGTACACGGCGTGCGAATCTTTTTCACCAAAGATGGCCACCAGCACATTGGCGCCGGTGACTTCTTTTTTGCCGTTGCCAGTGGACTGCACATGCATGATGGCGCGTTGGATCACGCGCTGAAAACCGAGCGTGGGCTGGGTGTCGACCTCTTCGGTGCCAGACACTTGGGGGGTGTTGTCGGCGATGAAATTGGAAAGCGACTTGCGCAAGTCGTCGATGTTGGCAGAGCATGCGCGCAACACCTCGGCGGCGCTGGGGTTGTCTAGCAAGGCGAGCAAGAGGTGCTCGACCGTGATGAATTCGTGCCGTTGCTGGCGGGCCTCGACAAAGGCCATGTGCAAGCTGACTTCAAGTTCTT
>JBEGOM010000038.1:0-19851 GCA_041181985.1 Pseudomonadota bacterium
GGGCAACGGTGACCAAAACATCACGCTAAACCATATCGATGTGCTGTCGATAACTGGTGACGCAAATACTGCGATCAGCAACCCCAGTTATCAGAAAGGACATGTGCTCGCCATTGCAGGCTCGGCTACGGACGTTGTCAACCTCACAGGAGGATGGACCCAAGTCACCAACTCTGGCACCCCAGAGTCGGTCAGCGTCTCAGGCTACGCCGGACAAAGCTTCTCTGTGTACCAACACGGCAGTGACAACATTTATGTTGCGATTGCAGGAGGCGTCAATGCACACATCAGTTAAACATGGAAAAACAATTCATCGGCACATCCAACGAGGCCAGCGGCAAAGCTTGGCCTGGCATGGAGTGGTTGCGGCGAATTGTTGCCGCTCGCTCCACCCAAGTTTGGGGTGCGATCGACAGCGAATATCTGAAAACAAAAAAACAAGAACTCGCTGAAGCGCTTAAAGAGGGCGCACAAGAAGTAAAAAAAGGCGTGCATTGGGGTTGGCACTTTGTGGCAGACCCCGACCCCAAAGGCAACACCACGCTGCAATCGCTGCCCGACGCGCAAGCCCAGCAGGACTGGTTGCGCGAAATGCTTTGGCCGTATCGCAACGCTTACCGTCAGGCCTTGGCGCTCTCATTTGCCATCAATATTTTGGGCTTGTTGGCCGCCATTTTTTCGATGCAGGTGTACGACAAAGTGGTCGGCCACGCAGGCTATTCCACGCTCGCGGCCTTGGTGCTCGGCATGTGCATCGCCATTGGCATGGACCATGTGTTTCGTGCCGGTCGATCGTTGCTGATGCAGCGCATTGGCGCGCGGGTAGAAGTGGGTTTGGCGCAAGAAACTGTGCACCGCATGTTGCATTTGCCCACCTTGGTGCTCGAGGGCAAGCCCGCTGGTTTTTGGCAAGCGGTGTACCGCGACATCGAAATCGTGCGCGCCACCTGTTCCGGCCCCACCGCCATGTTGCTCATCGATTTGCCCTTTGTGCTGTTGTCACTGGTGCTGATCGCTGTTATGGCCTTGCCTTTGCTGCCATTGGCGTTGTTAACCATCGGCGCATTCGTCACCTTGGCTTGGCGTTCGGGCCAAGTCACCCGCGGTGCGACCGAAACCGAGCGTGAACAACTGGTCAACCGCGACATGGTGCTGAGTGAATTGGCCAATGTGCGCTTGAGCCTCAAAGCCTTGGGCGCTGACGAGGCCGTCAAACGCCGCTGGGAAGACTATTACGCCCGCTGGATGAACGAGTCGCTCGCGCGCAGCCGCGAAGCCGATCACTACCGCGAAATGGCCCACGCCATGAGCACCGGCAACTCGGTCATCACCACCAGCTTGGGCGCGTTGGCCATTCTCAACCAGCTGGTCACCATGGGTGCGCTTGTGGCCACCAACATGCTCAGCGGCCGCATGGTCTCGCCCTTGGTGCAATTGGTCGGTCAGTGGCGCACCTTCGGTCAGTTCCGCGCCGCCAAAAAGCGTTTGGACGCTTTGTTGAACCTGCCGCCCGACCGCACCCAAAGCGCCATGACGCTCCCTCGCCCCACAGGCGTGTTGCGCTTAGAGGGGGTGACCTTCAAATTCCCCGGTGCCGAGCACCCGCTGATCCAACCCATCTCCGGCGAAATCGGTCCTTTGGGCTTGCACGCCATCGTCGGGCCCAATGGCAGCGGCAAAACCACCATCCTCAAAATCTTGCGTGGGCTCTATCCCGCCACCGAAGGTCGGGTGCTGATTGATGGCGCTGACATTCACCAGTTCACCCAAGCCGAGTTGGCGCAACGCATTGGCTACTTGTCGCAAACCAACCAATTGCTGTCCGCCACCATCCGCGACAACATTTGTTTGGCCAACCCCGACGCCACCGACGCACAAATCATCACCGCCGCGCAGCGCGCTTGCGCACACGACTTTGTGATCGACCTGCCCAACGGCTACGGCACGCATGTGGGCGAGGGCGCACAGCGCTTTTCGGCCGGACAAACCAAACGCATTGCCATCGCACAGGCTTTGCTCAACGACCCGCCGGTGTTGTTGCTCGACGAACCCACCGCCGAGCTCGACCGCGACTCTGAAATGCGTTTTGTCAGCACCCTCAAAGAGTTGGCCAAAGAGCGCACCGTCATCGTGGTCACCCACAGTCCCTACTTGCTGAGCCACTGCAACGGCATCTTGGTGGTCAACAAAGGCAAACTCGTCGCAGGCGGCCCTGCATCTGACATCCTTCCAAAACTGGGCATGAATATTGCAAAGTGATGCAGGTATGTCAAAAATTGCCGCTCCTTTGTCACTGAATCAGGTGCTTGCCGACCTGGGCGAACCGCGTTGGCGGGCGTCACAGCGCCGTTTGTTGGCCTTGTTCGTGATCATTTTCTTGTGGACCTTGATTGGCCGGGTTGACCGCGTCGTCACGGCCCCCGGCAAAGTTATTCCGGCGGACAAGGTCAAAGTCATCCAGCATTTGGAAGGCGGCATCATCAAAGACATCGTGGTGCGCGAAAACCAAGAGGTCAAAGCCGGCGAACCTTTGGTGGTGCTCGATTTGGCCACCAGCGGCATCAACAGCGGAGAAATGACCGCACGCATGGCTTCTTTGAAATTGGCCAAAGCCCGACTCGACGCTGAATCGCAAGGCATCGAACCAGTGTGGCCCAAAGATCAAGCCATCAAGTTTCCCGATCTCATCGAGGCTGAAAAAAGCAGCTATCGCAACCGCAAAGAAGAGCGGCGCAACTCTTTGCAAGCGTTTGACAACGTCATCACCCAAAACAAACAACGTCTGGCCGAATCGAAAGAGCGGCTGATTTCGTTGGAAGCCAGTCTGAAAATTGCACAACAAGAAGTGGCCATTTCAGAAGACTTGGTGAAAGACAAACTCACCTCGCAACTCGAACACTTTCAGCGCAAATCGAATCTCGAACGCCTCATGGGCGATGTGTCGTCATTGCGCCAATCCATCACCGGTTTGCAAGCCGGTGTGAGCGAAGCACAAGCGCGTCGCCAGCAGGAAGAGTCGCGCTTCAACCGCGAATCGGCCAACGACGCCGCTGACATGGAACGCAAAATGGCGAGTTTGTCCGAAGAACTTTCACGCGCGCACGACCAAGAAGACCGTTCTGTCATTCGCGCGCCGATCGATGGCGTCATCAAAAATGTTCGCTTTCAAACATCGGGCAACGTGGTGCGCCCTGGTGAGCCCATCATGGAAGTGGTGCCACTCAAAGACCAATTGGTCATCGAAGTCAAACTCAGCCCAGCCGATCGTGGTTACATCAACCTCAAACAAGATGCGCTGGTCAAGATTTCAACCTACGACTATTTGCGTTACGGCGGCCTAGAAGGCACGGTCACTGGCGTTGCCGCTGACACCGATGTGGGTCGCAACGAAGAACAGTTTTACCGTGTCATCGTCAGCACCGACAAATCCTGGCTGGGCTCGCAACCGGGCCAATACCAAATCACTCCCGGCATGGTGGGTGAGGTCGACATCAAAGTAGACACACAAATGATTTTGTGGGCGCTGCTCAAACCTGTCTTGAAGCTCAAGGCTGATGCCTTCAAGGAAATATAGGGCAGGGCGCATGATCAAACACCTCTCGACCCTCGCCACTTCAGTTTGCTGCTGCCTGCCCAGTTGGGCGGGCGATCTGCAATCTGAACTCATCTATTTGCGCGACAACCATCCCATGTTGCGTGCTACCACCTTTGCAGTCACCGCATCAGAAAAACGCTACACAGCCGCCAAAGCCGGTTGGTTGCCCAAAGTCGATGTGGCGGCTGAACGGGGCCCCGAAAAAATCACCACCGTGCCTTATGCCGCGGGCAAACCCAGCCCAACGCCTTCAGACACCGATTTGATACGCCACAAACAGTCGCTCACCGTCACGCAAAACGTGTTCAACGGTGGTCGCACACTCGCCACCACAGGCGTGGCGCGCATTGAGCGCGACATCAAGCAAGCCGAACGCAGTGCCATTTCACAAGAGGTGTTGCTCGAAGCCATCGTGGCGTATTTGCAAGTGTTGAAAAACCAATTGTTGATCAGCCTCAGCGAAATCAACGAAGACACCACGCAACGCCAACTCGAGATGGAGAAAAAACGCGTGGACCGTGGCGGTGGTGTGATCGTTGACGAACTGCAAGCCTCTACACGTTTGCAACTGGTGCGCGAACGCCGCGTGTTGTACGAGCAGGGCATGCGCGATGCGGTGTCCAACTACGAACAAGTGTTTGGCAAATTGCCTGAACTCAGCGAGTTTCAAAACATCGAAATCATGACTGGCAAGTTGCCGACCACCGTCGAAGAAGCGATGGACGATGCCGAAGAATTCAACCCACGCATTCAGTCCGCCAAGATGGCTTCTGAGCGCGCCTACAGAATGATCTCACTCGAGAATTCTGGTTTCATGCCCAACGTTGATGTGGTGGGAACTCGCAACCGTGAAAACGATGCCGGTCAGCTCTACCGCAAAGAAGAAGACTCGGTCTTGGTCAAACTCAGCTGGAACCTGTTTGCAGGTCGCGAAACGGTCAGCCGTGCACAAGCCGCCGCTTATGACTTCCGCGAAGCCGCTGAAAAAGAAAAAAACGTCAGCAACAAAACCCGTGAAGCCGTGCGCGTGGCATGGAACCAATACAAAAAAGGTCTCGAGCGTTTAGAGCTTTTGGAAACCGCCGTCAAAACATCGCAAGGCGTTATGCAAGGCCGCAAAAAATTGCGTGACGCTGGCAAAGAAACTGCCTTGGCCGTGCTCGACGCAGAAGTCGAACACTTTGGCTTGTTGGCCAACAAAGTCAACGCCACCATCGATGCCGCCATGGGCAGCTATCGCTTGCTCAGCACCGTGGGCCGTCTTGACATCGGCATGCTCGGCCTCGATGAAGGCCAACTCGAAATTCCCGTTCAACCCATCGACCTGGCCATCAAAGCTCTGGTTGGCGATCAACTTTTGACCCGATGAAAATTCTTTTCATTCACCAAAACTTCCCAGGGCAGTTCTTGCACCTGGCACCTGCCATGGTCAAACAAGGCCATGAGGTGCACGCTTTGGTGATGAAAAAAGAAGCTCCCACCGATTGGGCTGGCGTGCGTGTGCATGCGTATCAGCCCACCAAAGGGTCCACACAAGGTGTGCATCCTTGGGCGCTCGACCTTGAAACCAAAATCATTCGCGCTGAATCGGTGTTCAGAAAATGCCTCGAGCTCAAAGCGCAAGGCCTCACACCCGATGTCATCGTGGCGCACCCAGGCTGGGGCGAAAGCATGTTTGTGAAAGATGTGTGGCCCAACGCCAAGGTCGGTTTGTACTGCGAACTCAACTACACCGAAACCGGCAACGATGTCGGCTTCGACCCCGAGTTCGCCAGCCAAGACCCGGGCGATGTGTGCCGTCTGCGTTTGAAAAACATCAACAACGTCATGCACTATGACATTGCTGACAGCGCCATCTCGCCCACACATTTCCAAGCCGACACCTACCCATGGCCGTTCAGGCAAAAGATCAAAGTCATGCATGATGGTATTGACACGCAGTTGATCAAACCCAACCCATCGGTGGCGGTGCAAATCAAGCCTGGACTCACGCTTAAGAAAAGCGACGAAGTCATCACCTTTGTCAATCGCAACTTAGAGCCTTACCGCGGCTACCACGTGTTCATGCGAGCTCTGCCAAAGTTGCTCAAAGAACGCCCCAACGCACATGTGTTGATTGTGGGTGCCGATGGCGTCAGCTATGGCAAACGCCCTGACGGTGACACCACTTGGAAACAAGTCTTCATCGACGAAGTCAAACCACAAATTGACGACAACGATTGGCAGCGCGTGCATTTCATTGGCACTGTGCCCCACAACCATTTCATCAGCCTGTTGCAACTCAGCACGGTGCATGTTTACCTCACATACCCCTTCGTTGCCAGCTGGAGTTTGCTCGAAGCCATGAGCGCAGGTTGCGCCATCGTGGGCAGCAGCACCGCACCCGTTGAAGAATTCATTGAGCATGACAAACACGGTTTGTTGAACAACTTCTTCGACACAGATGCCTTGATTGCAAACGTGTCCAAGCTGTTAGACGACCCACAAAAGCGTACGCATTTAGGCCAAGAAGCCCGCAAAAAAGTGCAGTACTACTACGACTTGCACAGCGTGTGCTTGCCCAAGTTGGTCAAGTGGATCGACCTTTTATCGCATGTCAGGAGCTGATACACCATGACACTGCAACGCTTCATTCTTTTGTTAGCCCTGTGCGGTTTGCACACCGCAAGCTTTGCGTTTGGCATGAGCCCAGACGGTGGCGCCATGATGAACCACATGGAGCAGGGCTTAGCCGCACACCGCAGCAAACCGCTGGAAGGCCTGCCCGTCGAGTACTACCCCAGCATGCGTTGGAACGATCAATTCAGCATTCAGGTTGATGCGGTGGTGACCCAAGGCAACAAACGCTTACCCAACGAGGTCTTGCAAAACGCCGTCAAAGTTCACATCGGCAAACGCATTGCTGTGCAACGCTTATCTGCCATCACACGGTTGGTTGAAAAAGCCTACCGCGAAGCCGGTTTTCAAGCGCAAGCCTATGTACCCGAGCAAAGTTTTGCCCGCGGCACGCTCATCATTCAGGTGATTGAACGATGAACCCCATCCGCGCGCTCATTGCCACTGGCGTCGCTAGCGTCGTCCTCGCTGTGTGCGGGTACCTCGTGTACGACAACCGTGATTTTCTGTTTGGCGCAACATATCAAGCCGAGGTCGTTGCATCTGTGCCTGCATCTGTGCCTGCGCCTGTGCCTGCGCCTGTGCCTGAAGTGGTTGAGGTCACTGTGGCAGCTTCTGCTGCTGCATCTGCGGCTGTGCCTGCATCAGCTCCTGCATCTTTAGCAACTGCAGCAAAAACCGCTGCAACGCCAGCCCCTGCACCCTTGTCAGCAGCATCAGCACCTGCGCCTAAAGCAGTTGTTGCCAAACCATCGACGCCTGTTTCTTTACCCAAGCCTGCAGTCGAGTCCTCAAAAACAGAGCCCAAATTGCCTGTTGCAGCATCAGCATCAGCATCAGCATCAGTGACAGTGCCTTTGTCTGTTCCCGTCACAGCATCTGCATCTGCATCTGCATCTGCATCTGCATCTGCATCTGCATCTGCACCTGCATCTGTACCTGTACCTGTACCTGCACCCAAAGAAAAAGTTCAAGAAACAAAACCGACACCAGAGCGTGCCAAAGAGATTCAACTCATCATCAAAGAAATCAAATTCACCGGCGTCACGCAAGTTCCTGAAAAAGAACTCTACAAAGCCGTCAACGAATTCATTGGTAAAGAACTGACCGTCGATCAGGCGTTCGCCATTCCAAGCAAAGTCACCAACTACTACAAACGCAACAACCTCATGGCCATCGCCACCTTGTCGGGCGCCATGACCCCCGACGGTGTGTTGACCATCGGCGTCGTCGAAATGCAGATGACGCAAACGCAAGCCGAAAAAGAACTGGCAACCCTTGCGCCCCAATCCACACCCACACCCGTCAGCGCACCCACTGTGTTGCCAATGCGTGCGTCATCGCCAACTGTTGCGGCACAAGCACAAGCACAAGCACAAGCACAAGCACAAGCACAAGCACAAGCACCTGCACCCGCACCGTCTCCTGCACCTTCGCCTGCACCTGCACCTGTTACACAACCTGCACCAGTAACCGCCACGCCCGCTTTATCAACCGTTGCAGCCGTCACAGCATCAACACCGGCAAAGCCAAATGTCTCTGCTTCAACCGAAGCGCCTTTGCCTGCCACTGCAAAAACGCAATTGCAATCAAAAGCACCTGCGAGCAGTGCGCCTGCCGTGACACCACCGGCATCTCCCGCAGTGTCTAAAGCAGACCCCACGGTAGCGAAAACAACAACCACTGTGGCCGCCACCACATCTTCGACCACATCCACAACAGCTGCTCCTGTCACAACACCCTTAACAACTGCCACACCCGCGCCCATGCCAGCAGCGCCAAGACCTGGCGCAGTTTCGGCGCTCACTTACACACCCGCAGCGCGCACACCTTTGCCCACCAGCAAAGACACCGACAGCGAAACCGACTACATCCTCAAAAACTACGCCAAAAAATCGCGTCAATACGAACTCATGGTGGACAACTATGGCCCCGATGCCACTGGCAGCGCACGCGTTGGTGCTGGTTTGTCCATCGGTGGCGATCAATTCTCATTGGTCGGTTTCAAATCGCGCGGCGCCGACTACTTGCGCATGGCCGCCAACTGGATCACTGGCATCGACGGTTTGAAAATCGGCGCAAATGTCTCCACCCTCAAATACGAGGTGGTCAACCATTTGCAATCAGCCATGTACCAGTCGGGCGACGCCGTCAAACGTGGCGTGTCGCTCATCTATGAATTGGTCAACGAAACCAGCCAATACAGCACCTTGGCTTTGAAATTCGATTCCAAATCTGCCAATGCAGTTGGCATCAACTTGGCCAATTCAACAGCCTACCAATCGTGGGTGTCTAACCTCGAATACAAAGGCATCGTGCGCGAGATGATTCCTGGCGGCGCAGTGTTCACCTACGAACTCTCCTACGCACATGGTAATGTCGACATCAACGGTGCATCCAACATCGGTGGCATTGAAGTTGACGAGGGTCCTTTCTCTAAATTGCGCTTCACCGGCACCGTCACCCAACCCTTGGATGGTCTGGGCTCTGTGTTTGCCGGTTTGTCAATGCAACGCAGCAGAAAAAATCTCGACCCCTCCGAACGTTTCTACCTCGGCGGCCCCAACGGTGTGCGTGCCTATGGTGTTGGCGAAGGTTATGGCAGCGAAGGTGAACTCGCCACCCTCGAATTCCGTCAACGCTTGACAGCATCCACCACCATTTCAGAGTTCTACGATTGGGGCCGTGCACGTTTGACGCACGATCGTGCCGCCGTCAATAACAATACCACGCTCAGCGGCTACGGCGTCAGCATTGCACAAGAGATTGGCAAAGACACCACCCTCAAAGGCACATGGGCACGCAGCCACGGCAAAAACACACCTTTGCCAACGAGCCCCAACGGCAATGACAATGTTGACCGCAACCGTTTCTGGTTGTCGATGGAAACACGCTTCTAAATCGCACCAACCAAAACTGCGCGAGCAGGGCCAATTCGCAGACAGTCAACGAACCTTAAAATTGTGCGGCTATGACCGAAGTTTTGTTCGTTGCTTATTTCTTGGTGCTCATCGCCAGCTTGCTCATCAAGACCCCCATCATCAAAGGGCCCTGGCTCTTTTTAATGCGTGCATTTTTTCCCAATTGGAAATTTTTTCACGCCGTCGGCTATGTGCCTCACTTGTATGCGCGTTCTGCGGTCATGCAATCTTCTGGCGAATTGCATTGGTCTGACTGGGTGCTCATCTACCCCCGTCGCGTGCGTCGGCTGAGCCACCTCATTCACAACCCCGACACCAATTTAGGGCTTGGCCAACAAAATTTAGTCGACCATTTTTGGGCAGACCTTTACGATTTGCCCGAAGGCAACAACCCCCGCCAGTTGGTCACCTACCAAATGGTGACGCGCTTGGTCAGCTTGGTGTTGCGTGAACGCGATTTCAATTTCACCCACAGCCAATTCGAATTGCGCATGGCCTTGGACGACCGCATCCAACCCATCGACAGCTATGTGATGATGACTTCGCCGGTCGTTGAGTCGTCGGCAGAGGCGAAATCATGCTAAGCCCAGCTTTGCTACAAGCCCTCACCGAAGCCCCCATGCTGATGGCCATTCGCGCCACCGAATGGTTGTTCGCCTGGAGCTTGGCCATTCAAACCTTCGAATACTTGCGCATGGGCCCAGCCACTGCCAACGACAACTTTTGGTCATGGCAAATCCAACGCGCCGACATTCCCAACAAGCCAGTGCGCACCTTGCTCGATGTGTTGTTCAAACCACAAATACACCGTTGGCATTTGCTGTTGCGTTTGCTCGCAACCGTTGTGTTGGTGGTGCAGAGTGCCACATTGCCCTTGATGCTGTTTTTGTTTTGCGGCAACTTGCTCATCCTCATCCGCTGGCGTGGCGCCTTCAATGGCGGCAGCGATTTCATGACCTTGGTGGTGCTCACCGGTTTGCTCATCGCACAAGTCATCGGCACGTGGGGCGATGAACACCTCGGCTGGCAAGCATGCTTTTGGTACATCGCCATCCAAGCCATCACCTCGTACTTCATGTCAGGCTCGGTCAAATTGCTCCGACGCGAATGGCGCAACGGCTCAGCCATGACCATTTTTTTAAACGCCGCTATTTATGGCCCGCTCTCAACCAACCACCCTTTGCGCAACCGATGGTTGGCCATGCTCGGCTCGTGGAGCTTCATCGTGTGGGAAATTCTCTTTCCCTTCAGTCTGCTAGACCCGCGCCTGGCAATCATCTTTTGCGCCGTTGCCGCAATCTTTCACTTCTTGGTGTTTTGGTTCTTCGGACTCAACCGTTTTTTCTGGGCATGGCTATGCGCGTTTCCCGCCATCATCTGGTGTAGTGCGCAGTTCAGTGGCTGGTAACGCAACGCACTACCACCTTCTCCACGGGTTTTTCAACGCTTCTGCTGGCAAGACTTGCGTTGCCATATCCATCGGCATTCTTCGTGTCGGTCAAGCTTATTTTTCTACCTTAACTTTTATTTTTAATTTTCAATGTCGTAACAATTAACCACTCGATGTGTTCGTAACGTGGTTCAACCACATTTAATTGAAAGACTAAAAATTGAAAAACTCTAAACAGGCATTCAAGGCCGTGTTGGCCGTATTGACCGTATTGGCAACAGGTTCAGCTTGTGCGCAATCCATGACCAACCAAGGCTTTTACGGTGAAGTGGGTTACTTGCCACTGCAGCTGAAAAATTCAAACAACGGATTTGATGCCACCTCCAAATTGGTCCGACTCACTGTGGGCAAAGAAATCAATCAAAATTTATCCGTTGAGAGCCTTTATGGGTTCACAGTCTCTGAAGGAACTTCAGTCATCAACAACATCACTTATCACGCCAATGCATCCGCATATGGTGTTTTACTGAAACCAAAAGTGGAATTTGCAAAAGGCGTAGAGGCCTTCGCGCGCATTGGCGCTATTCATACCAAATATGAAGATGAAGGAATGACTATTTCGAAAACCAAAGCGGCTTATGGCCTGGGTATACAAGCACAATTTTCAAAAGACATTCACGGTCAGTTCGACTATATGCGTTACTACAAACAAGATGGCTTAACAGCCAGAGGTTTCACAGCCTCCATCGGCGTCGGCTTCTAATTTCTTCACTTTCCTCAATGGCAAGAACGATGCTCACTTGCCATTGAGCTGAGCTTTCAGTACCTCAGCTCAAACCATCGCACTTTCAATCGCATCCATCGCTTCGTTCAACTCCAGCCAGCGCATCTCCAGTGCCGCCAGTTCATCCTCCACCACCTTCAAGCGTTTACCTGCCTCAGCAATGTCAGCAGGCGACAAAGGCGTGGCCAGTTTGTCGTGCAAACTTTGCTTTTCAGCCTCCAAGGCAGCCATCGATTTTTCAACCGAGTCCAATTCTTTTTTCAACGGACGCTTTTTCTCGTTGATCTCTTTGCGCAACTGCGCGTCTTCTTTGCGTTGCTCACGTGAAGCGATTGGCACAGGTGCTTTTGGCGTAGGTGCAGCAACAGAGGTCGCAGTAGCAGAATGTGTCACCGCACTGGCACCTGCTTGAGTAACAGTTTCTGCTTTGGCATTCGAAATCGCCGCCTGCGCAGCCACGGTCGCCTCCGCACGCAAACGCTTGGCTTCGTCCAACAAATAGCGTTGGTAATCATCCAAGTCACCATCAAACGGCGCCACACCGCCGCGTGACACCATCCAAAACTCATCGCACACCGCACGCAACAAGGCGCGGTCGTGGCTCACCAACATCACCGTGCCTTCAAACTCATTGAGCGCCATGCTCAGTGCTTCACGGGTGGCCAAATCCAAATGGTTGGTCGGCTCGTCCAGCAGCAGCAGGTTAGGGCGCTGATACACGATCATGCACAACACCAAGCGCGCTTTCTCGCCACCGCTCATGCTGCCCACGGTTTGTTTCACCATGTCGCCGCTGAAATTGAAAGTGCCCAAAAAACTGCGCAAATCTTGTTCGCGTGTGGCTTGACCCGACAGTTTGCTTTCAGCGGTCAGGCGCTTGACCAAATCAATCATGTGGTCCAGCGGTGTGTCTTTGGGGCGCAGCACATCGAGTTCTTGCTGCGCGAAGTAACCAATGTTCAGCCCTTTGCCCTCGGTGATGTCACCACCCAGCGCCGCCAAATCACGCGCCACGGTTTTCACCAAGGTCGATTTACCTTGACCATTGGCACCCAAAATGCCAATGCGTTGTCCCGCCAAAACAGAACGGCTCACATTTTGCACAATCACCGTCGGTGCGGTGCCTGCAGGCGCTGCTTCTGGCGGTGGATAACCAAAACTCACGTTGTGCATCGCCAGCATCGGGTTGGGCAAGTTGGCAGGTTCTTTGAATTCAAATGTGAATTCAGCATCGGCCATCAACGGTGCCACTTTTTCCATGCGGTCCAAAGCTTTCACTCGGCTTTGTGCTTGCTTGGCTTTGCTGGCCTTGGCCTTGAATCGCGCGATGAACTTTTGCAAATGCGCAATTTTTTCTTGTTGCTTGGCAAACGCGGTTTGTTGCAAGGCCATTTGTTCGGCACGCATGTCTTCAAACTTGCTGTAGTTGCCACCGTAGCGCACCAACTTGCCCGCGTCGATGTGCAAGGTCACATTTGTCACCGCATCTAAAAACTCACGGTCGTGGCTGATCACCACCATCGTGCCTTCATAGCGTTGCAACCAAGCCTCTAGCCACACCAAGGCATCGAGGTCCAAGTGGTTAGTCGGTTCATCAAGCAACAACAAATCAGAGGGGCACATCAGCGCACGCGCCAATTGCAAACGCATACGCCATCCCCCCGAAAAACTGTTCACGGGGTTATTCAATTCAGTCGTCTTAAAGCCCAAACCCAAAATCAACGACTGCGCTCTCGAAGCCGCATCGTGTTCACCCGCATCGTGCAAAGCCATGTAAGCGTTGGCCATGCGTTCACCATCGTCAGTGGCTTCAGCAGCCGTCACTTCGGCGCGCGCGGCGTTCAACACCGTGTCGCCTTCAATCACAAACTCAGTCGCGCTTTGATCGGTCTCAGGCATGTCCTGCGCCACTTGGCCCATGCGCCATTGCGATGGAATGAAATACTCGCCCGCGTCTTCATGCAGCGTGCCATTCAACAGCGCGAACAATGAAGATTTGCCCGCACCGTTGCGCCCCACCAGACCCACTTTTTCACCGGGGTTGAGCGTGACAGACGCACCTTCCAACAACACTTTGGCGCTGCGGCGCAAGGTCACATTTTTTAAAGTAATCATTTGGCAAGTAGCCTGTTTTAAATATTCAAAAGAGCATCGCGCGTGATCAACAACACCTGATCATCCCCCGCACTGGTCGACAGCCACACCACATCGAGCGTGGGAAAAGCCGCTTCAAAATAGTCGCGCTCATGGCCAATTTCAAGCACCAACACCGCGTGTTCGCTCATGTGTGCCGGTGCGTCTTGCAGGAGTTGACGCACAAAGTCCATGCCGTCCGTGCCACCCGCCAAAGCCAGTTCAGGCTCCGCTTTGAATTCTTGCGGCAGCTCAGCCATGCTTTGCGCATTCACATACGGCGGGTTGCACACAATCAAATCAAACACACCCTTAGAAGGCGCATGTTGCGTGGCTTGTTGCAAACTATCCGACTGCATCACCTGCATGCGTTGCTGCAAACCATGCCGTTCAACATTGATGCGCGCTACATCTAAAGCATCGTTGGAAATATCCAAACCCAACACCGTCACAACGGGAAACGCCAAGGCCGTCAAAATACCTAAGCTGCCATTGCCCGTGCACAAATCCAGCACATGTGTGGTGTTCGGGTGCAACCAAGGGTCGATGCTGCCGTCGGCCAGCACTTCAGCAATCAAACTGCGCGGCACGATGGCGCGCTCGTCAATGTAAAACGACACACCTTGCAACCAAGCCTCTTGCGTCAAATACGCCGCGGGTTGGCGGGTGGTAATGCGTTTTTCAATCAGTTGTTCAACAGCGGCTATTTGCTCGTTGGTCAGTGTTTGTACATCCACAAAAGCTGGACTTGCATTTGTTGTGTTTGAACGTGTTGCACCACTTTGCGCATCTTTTAGTACTGAGGCTTGCCCATCAAGGTGCTCATCTAGCGGCGCCACATCCATATCCAAAGGTAACCCCAATTGCCACAACACCAACCATGAAGCTTCATCGTGTGCATTGGTCGTGCCCTGACCAAAACTCACCAAGCCCGCCAGATGCGCGTCCTCAAGACGCTGCGCGCTGCGTGCAATCAGCGCGCCTAACGTGTTGGCAGCCGTCATTGCGCGGCGGACGCGGTTGTCAACAACTGGTTCAAGTTGCGCAACACACCGAGGTAAATATTTTTCAGTGACTCTAAGTCAGCCACCGCCACATGCTCGTCAATTTTGTGAATCGTCGCATTCGGTGGGCCGAGTTCAATCACTTGCGGGCACACCTGCGCAATGAAGCGACCATCGCTGGTGCCACCGGTGGTTGACAACTCGGTTTCCAACCCCGTCACCTCGCGAATCGCGCTTTGCACCGCACCCACCAAATCGCCGGGTGTGGTCAAAAAGGGCAGGCCACCAATCGTCCACTTCAAGTCGTATTTCAAACCATGTTTGTCAAGCACCGCGCTCAAACGCTGTTGCAATTGTTCGGGTGTGGACTCGGTGCAAAAACGGAAATTGAAATCCACCACACACTCGCCTGGTATCACATTGCTCGCACCGGTGCCCGCGTGAATGTTGCTCACTTGCCAACTGGTGGGCGGAAAAAAAGCATTGCCCTTGTCCCATTCAATCGTCACCAATTCGGCCAAAGCAGGGGAGAGCAAATGAATCGGGTTTTTCGCCAACTGCGGATAAGCAATGTGCCCTTGCACACCTTTCACCACCAACTTGCCACTCATGGTGCCGCGTCGACCGTTTTTGATCATGTCGCCCGTGCGTTGCACCGAAGTGGGCTCGCCCACAATGCACCAATCTAAACGCTCACCACGCGCTTGCAAGGCTTCGCACACTTTTATCGTGCCGTCCACCGCAGGGCCTTCTTCGTCGCTGGTAAGCAAAAAGGCAATCGACACCGCAGGGTCTGCATGCGTGGCCACAAACTCTTCTACCGCCACCACCATCGCCGCCAATGAGGCTTTCATGTCGCTGCTGCCACGCCCATACAACTTGCCATCGCGGTGCGTTGGTGTGAATGGGTCACTCGTCCATTGTTCAATCGGGCCCGTGGGCACCACATCGGTATGCCCTGCAAACACCAAAGTGCGCGCATTGGCATGCGTGCTGCGTTTGATCGCCCACAAATTGCTCACGCGAAAGGTGTCAGGCCCGCTGTCCATGCGTTCGCACGCAAACCCCAAAGGTTTCAAACGCGCAGCCATGATCTCCAAACACCCCGCGTCGTCGGGCGTGACCGACGGACGCGACATGAGTTGCTCGGTGAGTTGCAGCGTGTGTGACATGAACAATGAAAAACGAAAACGAACTTATGGAGAGTTGTTAACTCAATCGCGCAACAAATCGTTGATGCTGGTCTTCGAACGGGTTTGTGCGTCCACACGCTTCACCACAATCGCGGCATACATGCTGTAAGGCGCGCCATTGGCCGCTGTTTTGGGCAGGTTGCCACTCACCACCACCGAGCCACTGGGCACGCGACCATATGTGATCTCGCCTGTGGCGCGGTCAAAAATAGGGGTGCTTTGGCCAATGTAAACACCCATGCCCAGCACCGAGTTCTCTTCAATGATCACGCCTTCCACCACTTCAGAACGCGCACCAATGAAGCAGTTGTCTTCAATCACTGTGGGGTTGGCTTGCAAAGGCTCCAACACGCCACCAATGCCCACGCCACCCGACAAGTGCACATTCTTGCCAATCTGTGCGCATGAACCCACCGTGGCCCAGGTGTCCACCATCGTGCCTTCGTCCACATACGCGCCAATGTTCACATACGAGGGCATCAAAATCGCGCCCTTGGCAATGTAGCTACCGCGGCGCGCCACAGCAGGCGGCACCACACGCACGCCGCTGGCTTGCATTTCTGCTTCGCTCAGATGTGCAAATTTGGTAGGCACTTTGTCAAAGAAGCCCAAGTCGCCACCCTTGATCACTTTGTTGTCATTCAATTTGAACGACAACAACACCGCTTTTTTGATCCACTGGTGCACCGTCCACTGCCCCACACCTTCGCGTGTGGCCACGCGCAAACGCCCGCCATTGAGTTCAGAAATCACATGGTCCACAGCATCACGCACTTCGTGTGTGGCGTTGGCGCCGTTGATGTTGGCGCGGTTGTCCCATGCGTTGTCAATGATGTGTTGCATTTGATGTTGAGCCATGTGTCTTCTCTATAAAAGTTAAAGGTTAAATGATGAAAATTTGAAATGTTTCAATTGAAATACCCACCGAGCCATAAGCCCCAAGGGCGTTAGGTGTCAAGCTCAATGGGCAAGTGACTTCGTGAATTGCACAATGCGCTGAGCCGCTTCCAAACACTCTGCGGTTTCAGCCACCAAGGCCATGCGAATGCGTCCAGCACCGGGGTTGAACCCTTTGGCACCCGCCACACCTTGTGAATCGCGCGCCAAATAGCTGCCCGGCAAAACCGTCACATTGTATTGAGCCAGCAAATCCCTTGCGAACGCCACATCATCACCGCCGGGCACAGCGGCCCACAAATAAAAACCGGCGTCAGGCAAACGCACATCCATCACTTCGGCCAACAAAGGCGTGACAGCGGCAAATTTTTCGCGGTACATGGCGCGGTTGGCCACCACATGCGCCTCGTCGTTCCATGCGGCCACGCTCGCGGCTTGCACCATGCCACTCATGGCGCTGCCGTGGTAGGTGCGATAGAGCAAAAACTGCTTCAAAATATTGGCGTCCCCCGCCACAAAACCACTGCGCATGCCCGGCACATTGCTGCGCTTGGACAAACTGGTGAAGGCCACCAAGTTTTTGAAGTCAGCGCGCCCAAGCTTCACAGCGGCTTCCAAGCCTCCCAAAGGCGGCTCATCGCGGAAATAAATTTCGCTGTAACACTCGTCGCTGGCAATCACAAACCCATATTTGTCGCTGAACTCAAAAAGTTTTTGCCAGTCACTCAAGGGCATCACCGCGCCAGTGGGGTTACCGGGCGAACACACAAACAACAATTGCGTTTTCGCCCACACCTCGGCGGGCACTGTGTCCCAGTTCACATTGAAGTTCAAGGCCGGATCGCTCGGCACATAGTAGGGCTTGGCCCCCGAGAGCAAAGCCGCGCCTTCATAAATTTGATAGAACGGGTTGGGGCACACCACGGTCGCACCCGCACGGGTCGGGTCCACCACGGTTTGGGCAAAGGCAAACAAAGCCTCACGCGAACCATTCACGGGCAAAACTTGCGTTGCGACATCCACATCCAGGGCATAACGCCGTTTGATCCAACCCGCACAGGCTTGGCGCAGTAGCGGCAAACCAGCGGTGGCAGGGTAGGCGGCCAAGGCCTGCGTGGCTCCGGCCAAAGCGTCCAGCACCAACTGTGGCGTCGCATGCCGTGGCTCCCCAATGCCCAAGCTGATCGGCGCATAGGCCGCGTTGGGCTTAACAGTGGAGAAAAGTTCCTTTAATCTTTCAAAAGGATACGGTTGAAGGGTCGACATCAGCGGGTTCATGGCTACCATTATCCCTGCCCTTAAACAGTCCGTTGAAGTGCTCTGACGAGAGCCAAACTGAGAGCGCATAAGAGAGCGCATAAGAGAGCCCAAGTGACCACAACGCCTCCCCCATTTTTAGACCTGACCTCCGCCAAAGACCTCGCCGGCAACGACGAACAATTGCGCCAACTTGTGCAAACCTTCGAGGTCAGCTTGGCCGAGGAAATTGAAAAAATAAGCCAAGCCTTGCTGACCCACAACCAGCAGCAGGTGGAATTCAGCCTGCACACGCTCAAAGGTTTTGTGGGCCTTTTTGTCGTGCCCACGCTCGCCTTGCAGGTCGAGTTGCTCTACAAAAACTGCCGAAATCAGCCATTGGCGGTCACTGCCACCGAATTTAATGCCTTAGTTCCCAGTTTTCGGACGCTGTTAAGCGAGGTCAGAGGCTGGCTCAGCTTATGATTCCACCTCTTAGCAAAGAGGCTTTTCGGTGCGTCTGAATTCAATCAAATTATCGGGTTTCAAATCCTTCGCTGAACCTACCAACTTCCTACTGCCAGGCCAACTGGTGGGCGTGGTGGGTCCTAATGGCTGCGGCAAATCCAACATCATGGATGCGGTGCGCTGGGTGTTGGGTGAAAGTCGCGCCAGTGAGTTGCGTGGCGAGTCCATGCAAGACGTCATCTTCAACGGCACCACCAACCGCAAAGCCGCCAGCCGCTCCAGCGTCGAGTTGGTGTTTGACAACGCCGACCACCGCGCCGGTGGCCAGTGGAGCCAGTTCACCGAAATCGCGGTCAAGCGCGTGCTCACGCGCGACGGCACCAGCAGCTACTACATCAACAACCAACCCGTGCGCCGCCGCGATGTGCAAGATGTGTTCTTGGGCACTGGTTTGGGCCCACGCGCCTACGCCATCATTGGTCAGGGCACCATCAGCCGCATCATCGAGTCCAAGCCTGAAGAACTGCGCTTGTTCCTCGAAGAAGCCGCCGGCGTCTCCAAATACAAAGAACGCCGCCGCGAAACCGAAAACCGCCTGAGCGACACACGCGAAAACCTCACCCGCGTCGAAGACATCCTGCGCGAGCTCAACAACAACCTCGAAAAACTCGAAAAGCAAGCCGAAGTCGCGCAGCACTATCACACCCTGCAAAGCGATGTCACACTCAAGCAGCAACAGCTGTGGTTCTTGAAACGCGCCGAAGCCGAAGCCGACCAAGTGGGTGTCAAAACCCAAGCCGACAAAGCCTTGAACGACCTCGAGTCGCGCATTGCCGATTTGCGCCACATCGAAGCTGACCTCGAAACCGTGCGCCAAGCGCATTACGCAGCAGGTGACCAAGTCAACCAAGCACAAGGGGCGTTGTACGAAGCCAGCGCCGAAGTGGGGCGCTTAGAGGCCGAAATACGTTTTGTGGTGGAAGGCCGCCAACGCGCCGAAGCGCGTCTGATTCAAATCAAAGAACAAACCGCGCATTGGGCACAACAAAGCGAAGAAGCGCATCAAGAAATCGAAACGCTGGCTGAAAAAGCGCTCAACAGCGAAGAACACGCCATCACTTTGGCTGCGCAAGTTGAAGAGCAAGCCAACCAATTGCCCGAAATAGAAGAAGCCCTGCGCGTGGCACAACAACGCAGCAATGAGCAGCGCGGTAGCGTGGCGCAAGTGCAGCAGCAGATTCAAGTGTTGGCCGCTGATCAGCGCAACATCGAAGAGCAATCGCGCGCCTTGCAAGTGCGCCGCGAACGCTTGAGCGCTGATCAAAATTCATTGGCTGCACCAGACGAAGTGCGTTTGACACAACTGCAAGCGCAATACAAAGAAGCGCAATCACTCGCAGAAGTTACCACCGCGCAGTTGGAAGAACTCGAAGCCAATGTGCCGCAACTCGACGAGTCACGCCGAGTGGCACAACAAACCGTCAACGATGCACAAGCCAAGCAAGCCGACATTTCAGCGCGCTTAGAAGCGCTCAAAGCCTTGCAAGAAAAAGTGCAAACCGACGACAAGCTCAAGCCTTGGTTGGCCAAGCATGGCCTCGATGGTTTGCAAGC
>JBEGOM010000039.1:0-19701 GCA_041181985.1 Pseudomonadota bacterium
ATGCACAAGCCAAGCAAGCCGACATTTCAGCGCGCTTAGAAGCGCTCAAAGCCTTGCAAGAAAAAGTGCAAACCGACGACAAGCTCAAGCCTTGGTTGGCCAAGCATGGCCTCGATGGTTTGCAAGCCTTGTGGAGTCGCATCCACATCGAAACAGGTTGGGAAAACGCGCTCGAAGCCGCTTTGCGCGAACGCATGGCCTCGCTCGAAGTCAGCCGCCTTGACATGGTGCGTTCTTTCCAAGCCGACGCACCGCCCGCCAAACTTGCTTTTTATTCGCCCCCCAGCGCTTCTGCGCCCGAAGGTCAAAGCGCGTTGCCCCGTTTGTCAGACCTGTTGCGTTTGAACGATGCCGGTCAAAAAGCCTTGCTCACCGAATGGCTGAGTGGTTGCTTCACAGCGGCCAACCTAGACGATGCCTTGGCCAAGCGCAGCAGCTTGCAAGCCGGTCAAGTCATTTATGTGCCCAGTGGTCACGCCATCAGCGCACACAGTGTCAGTTTTTACGCGCAAGACAACGAACAAGCTGGTTTGTTGGCCCGTGCCCAAGAAATTGAAAACCTCGACAAGAGCACCAAAGCACAAGCCCTCATTTGCGACGAAGCGCGCAACGCCTTGGTGCGTGCCGAAGCCGCTTACACCGACGCATCACAACGCCTGCTCAGCATCCGTGGTGAAGCCACCGCAGCACAAGCCCGCGCGCACGAGTTGCAAGTTGAAACCTTGCGCTTGGAGCAATTGGCCGAACAAACCCGCGCTCGCAGCGAACAGCTCAGCGGCGATTTGGGCGAGGTCGACGCGCAGTTAACAGATTTGCAAGAACGCCGCGTCACCGCAGAAGCACGCTTTGAAGAACTCGACATGCAATTGGCTGACAGCCAAGAGCGTCATGCACAACTTGACGAAGCCGTCATCAACGCCGAGCGCCGACTCAACGACTGTCGCGAACAACAACGCACGCTCGAACGTCAAGCGCAAGAAGCCCAGTTCGCACAACGCAGCTTGGCCACCCGCGAGGCCGAACTCAAACGCATCATCGACACCGCGGCACAACAAACCGCATCCATTGCCGCCGAAGAAGTGCGTGTGCAAGAAGACCTCACGCGTTTGAGCGACGCCGCTGCACAAGCCGGTTTGCAAAACGCTTTGAACATCAAGATGGAACGCGAAGCCACCTTGGGTGCCAAGCGCAGCGAATACGACGACCTCACCACCAAACTGCGTGCCAGTGACGAACGCCGTTTGCAACTCGAACGCGAACTCGACCCCTTGCGTCAGCGCATTACCGATTTGCAACTCAAAGAACAAGCCGCGCGTTTGGGCCTCGAGCAATACACCCAGTTGTTGGCTGAAAACAATGCCGACCTCGAAGCGGTGGCTGCATCGATCGAACAAAACAATGTGCGTCTGACAGGTTTGCAAAGCGAAATCGATCGCTTGCACCGCGAAATCGCCGCACTCGGCGCTGTCAACTTGGCCGCGCTAGACGAGTTGGCCTCAGCCCGCGAACGCAAAACGTTCCTCGACTCTCAAACCGCCGATTTGACCGACGCGATGAACACGCTCGAAGACGCCATTCGCAAAATCGACTCTGAAACACGCGAACTTTTGGGCGGCACCTTCAAAACCGTCAACGAACACTTCGGCAAGATGTTCCCCGAGTTGTTTGGTGGAGGCAACGCACGCTTGGTCATGACCGGCGAAGAAATTCTTGACTCCGGTGTGCAAGTCATGGCACAGCCCCCCGGCAAAAAGAACCAAACCATTCATTTGCTGTCCGGTGGCGAAAAAGCGCTCACCGCCATTGCGTTGGTGTTTGCCATCTTCCAACTCAACCCCGCGCCGTTTTGTTTGCTCGACGAGGTGGATGCGCCGCTGGACGACGCCAACACCGAGCGCTACGCCAAGTTGGTCAGCAGCATGTCCAAAGAAACACAATTCTTGTTCATCTCGCACAACAAGATCGCCATGGAAATGGCCGAGCAACTCATTGGCGTGACCATGCAAGAACAAGGCGTGTCACGCATCGTGGCGGTGGACATGGAGTCAGCCGTCAGCATGGCAGATGCCACCGCTTAATCGCAGCATACAAACATGAGCAGTCTTCAAATCGGTTTAGCCATCGCAGGTGGCATCGTCTTAGCAGGTGTGGTGGCCCACAGCACTTGGACATCGCGCAAAAACAAACCCCGTCAGGCAGAACCTACGCCTGTGGCGAATGATTCAGCCGACGGTTCAACAGGTGGTGCATCCAACGCCAATGCCCAAGGTTCAACAGATCCTTCATGGGGCGCAGAACCACAAGCAACTTCTTATGGTCAAAGCCACGGCAACACCGAACCCACCATCGATCACAGCCACAACACCAGCATCGCATCGAGCATCGAGCCATCATTTGATGCAGCGCCTTCGCTGAGTGACAGCAAATACACATCGTCTTCTGTCAGTGCCTCATCGAGTGCATCAGACAACACCACACCGCTGAGCCACGACCCCGTCAGCGACATGGCACGCGCCATGATGCAAGAGGCCACACAACACGCTCAACGTGTGCCCACCGAAGAAGAACTGGCCAAACTCAACGCTGACCGTGAACGCGCCGCTCAACGCGCGGCGCAAGAAATAGCCGACGCCAAACTCGCTGCTGCACGCGCCAACCAACACATGCCCGCGGCACCCAGCGCCATGCTGAACCCCATGATTGCCAAAGTCATGGACGGCTCAGCAGCTGAGTTGTTGCAACCCGAAAAGCGTCCCACACTCGATGCACTCATCGATGTCATCGCACCGGTTGAAATCGACTTGCCCATTTCGGGCGAAGCCGCCATTGCGTCTATGCCACCCACACGCCGCGTGGGCAGCAAGCTCTTCAATGTCGAAGGCCTCAACACCGAAACCGGTTTGTGGGAAACACCGCGCCATGGTCAGCGTTACAGCGCTTTCCAAACCGGTGTGCAATTGGCCAACCGCACAGGTGCCTTGAACGAAATCGAGTATTCCGAATTTGTTTTGAAAACCCAAACCTTTGCCGACGCCATCAATGGCGCGCCAGAGTTTCCCGACATGATCGAAGAGGTCTCGCGCGCACGCGAGCTCGACAGTTTTGCCAGCGCACACGATGCACAACTGAGCTTCACCTTGAAGGCTACCAAAGCCTCGTGGAGCCCTGGCTATGTGCATCAAAACGCTGCGCGTTTGGGTTTTGTGCCGGGTGTCATTCCCGGTCGCATGGTGGTGCCTGCCAACGAAGTTGGTTTGCCTGCCATTTTGGGGCTCACCTTCGACAGCCAAGCTGCGATGTCTGAAGACATGGCGCAATCAGCCATTCGCGAAATCACTTTGTCACTCGATGTGCCACAAGTCGATCGCCGAGAAGAACCCTTCGCGCGTTTGATTCAATCTGCTCACGAACTCGCCCGCGTGATGGATGGTGTGGTCACCGACGACAACGGTCAACCTCTGGCCGAAGCCGCCATCGGTGCCATCGCGCGTGATTTGCAAGCGCTCTACAACACGCTCGATGCCCGTGACCTCTCTGCAGGCTCACCGCAAGCGCGTCGTTTGTTCAGCTGAGCACGCGCACCGCGCACGCTCGTCACAGCGCGTCATGACCCACGATTTGTTCAGCACCCCACCCAGCGCCGCAGAACGCGCAGCGCAGTTGCGTGATGTGTTGAACCATCACGCGCATTTGTACTATGTGCTCGACACCCCCGAGCTGCCCGACGCCGAATACGACCGTTTGTTTCGCGAACTGCAAGCACTCGAAGCACAACAACCCGAACTGCTCACCCCCGATTCACCCACCCAACGCGTGGGTGGCAAAGCACTCGATGCATTTGCCAGCGTGCGCCACGCTGTACCCATGCTCAGCATTCGTACCGAAACCGATACCGAAGCCAGCGGCGCAGAAAGTTTTGACACACGCATTCGCAAAGAATTGGGTTTGACCACCGACGACCCGCAAGTCGACTATGTGGCCGAACTCAAGTTCGATGGCCTTGCCATGAGCCTGCGTTATGAAAACGGTGTGTTGGTGCAAGCCGCCACACGCGGCGACGGCGAAACCGGTGAAGATGTCACACACAATATCCGCACCATTGGCCAAATTCCGCTCAAGCTACTTGCCGCTGACAACAGTCAAGCTGTGCCAGCGGTGCTAGAAGTGCGTGGCGAGGTCTACATCGCACGCGCCGATTTTGAAGCGCTCAACGAACGCCAACGCGCACGCATTGCCGCAGGCGAGAAGGGCGAGAAAACCTTCGTCAACCCACGCAACGCCGCAGCAGGTGCAGTCAGACAACTCGACCCCACCATTGCCGCGCAAAGGCCTTTGAGTTTTTTTGCTTATTCGCTGACTTTGCCGCCAACATCATCATCAACATCTTCAGAGGCACCGGCAGAAGCACAAGGGCAACAGCAAACACAAGCGCAAGTTGAGAACACCCCACTAGAAGCCTCCACCCAAGCCCTCTCACAACTGGGTATTCAAACCCATCACCAAGCCCTCGAGCAATTGCGTGCGTGGGGTTTACCGGTGTCATCGCACACCTCCTGCGTGCAAGGTGCTGCGGGTCTCATCGCGTTTCACCAACGCATTGCGGCAGAGCGCGACAGCTTGCCGTTTGACATCGATGGTGTGGTCTACAAAGTCAACAGCTTGCAACAACAAGCACAGCTCGGTTTTGTCACACGCGAACCGCGTTGGGCCGTGGCACACAAATACCCAGCACAAGAACAGCTCACCACGGTGCTCGACATCGATGTGCAAGTCGGCCGCACTGGCAAGCTCACACCCGTGGCCAAACTCGCACCGGTGTTTGTCGGCGGCGTGACCGTCACCAACGCCACCTTGCACAACGAAGACGAAGCGCGTCGCAAAGATGTCCGCATTGGCGACACCGTCGTGGTGCGCCGTGCGGGCGATGTCATTCCCGAGGTGGTGTCAGTCATCGCAGAAAAGCGTTTGCACGAAGCGCAGCTGTTCACCATGCCCACGCATTGCCCCGTGTGCGGCAGTGTGGCGGTGAGAGAAGAGGGCGAGGCCGACCACCGTTGCAGCGGTGGTTTGTTTTGTAGCGCACAACGCAAACAAGCCATCTTGCATTTCGCACACCGACGCGCGGTCGACATCGAAGACCTCGGCGACAAACTGGTCGATCAATTGGTCGATGGTGGCGTCATCCACACCTTGCCCGACATCTACAAAATGGGCTTCAGCAGTTTGGTCGCACTCGATCGCATGGCAGAAAAGTCAGCCAACAATGTGCTCGCCAGCATCGAAAAATCAAAACACACCACCTTGCCGCGTTTCTTGTTTGGCTTAGGCATTCGCCATGTCGGTGAAACCACCGCCAAAGATTTGGCGCGTCACTTCGGTGGCATCGACGCCATCATGAACGCCACCCTCGAACAACTCTTGCAAGTGCGCGATGTCGGCCCCGTGGTCGCGCAAAGCATGCGCACCTTCTTCGACCAACCGCACAACCGCGAAGTGGTCGAACAACTTCAAGCGTGTGGCGTGCAATGGCAAGAGGGCGAACCCACCGCTGGTGCCAACCTGCCTTTGGCCGGACAAACCTTTGTGCTCACCGGCACCTTGCCCACCTTAAGCCGTGACCAAGCCAAAGACATGCTCGAAGCCGCAGGCGCCAAAGTCGCCGGTAGCGTCAGCAAAAAAACACATTGCGTCGTTGCCGGTGCCGAAGCAGGCAGCAAACTCGACAAAGCCAAAGAGCTCGGCATACTGGTGCTCGATGAAGCGGGTTTGTTGGCGTTGTTGGCTTCACACAAAGGTTAAAGCATGGCCATCCAACCCATCCTCAAAATGGGCGACCCACGCCTTCTGCGCGTGGCGCAACCCGTCAAACAGTTCAACACCCCCGAACTGCGCGCCTTGCTCACCGACCTGCAAGACACCATGCAAGCCGCCAATGGCGCAGGCTTAGCAGCACCACAAATTGGGGTCGATTTGCAAGTCGTTATCTTCGGCTCGGGCGAATTTAACCCGCGTTACCCCGATGCACCTGTGGTGCCACGCACCGTACTCATCAACCCCGTGCTCACCCCTTTGTCAGATGATGAGGAAGAAGGTTGGGAAGGTTGCTTGTCAGTACCCGGCATGCGCGGTGTGGTGCCGCGTTTCAAGCGTTTGCGCTACCAAGGTTTTGATGAAGTGGGTCAACCCATCGACCGCACGGTTGAAGGCTTTCATGCCCGCGTGGTGCAACATGAGTGCGATCACCTCATCGGTATGCTGTATCCCATGCGCGTGCGCAACTTTGCACAATTTGGTTTTACTGAAGTGCCGTTTCCAGAGCTTAAATAGCATTAAAAAAACTTTCTCACACCAGAAACTAACAGGGTTCAGGCATTGATTGGTGTTGTCTAAACGCCCCCGATTGATCTGCGTCAACACCCCAAAGGCTGAAAAATGCCATCCTCTTCACATTGCTTTTTCAATGCGGAGAACTCGATGAGCACCATCAACACCGAACAACCATTGGTTAATTTTTCAAATTGCCATGTGGGCATCGTGTCACAACTCGAACGCTTGAGCGAATTACCTGCCTTGCTAGCTCCCGCTGATTTGGCCCGCAAAACAGCGCAACACGCGCTAGCGTTTTTTCCCAAAGCGATTTACGAACACCATGCCGATGAAGAAAAAGAATTGTTTCCCTCGGTGCTGGCCAGTGCACAAGTCGGTGTCGAGCGCATGCGCGTTGAGGCCCTGGTCAACAACCTCATTTCGCAACACCGTCGCTTAGAACACTTGTGGGAAAGTTTGGTGAGTGATTTAGGGAAAGTAGCCAAAGGTCAAAGCCACCAACTCAACACCGCAGCACTCCAAGATTTGGTCACCACCTACCAAGCGCACGCCAGCATGGAGGAAGAAGAGTTCTTGCCCTTGTCAGAAGAAATTTTGGGGCGCAACAGCAACCACATGGCCGCTTTGGGTTTGTCTTTGCATTTGCGACACCGCCCTTATGTGTCGGCACATATCTAACAAACGCAACCCATATCAAGGCATACAGACGGTAGGGTTTGTTTGCAGGTAATCACCCCGCAGACTGCAACGCATCCAACAACTCAGTTTCAATTTCCAATTGCGCTTTGTTTTGTTGCAGCACCGCGCCATCCACCAAGAAGGTGTCTTCCACCCGTTCACCGAGCGTGATGATTTTGGCCAACAACAAATTCACTTTGTGTTTGGCTAACACACGCGCCACGCTGTAGAGCAAGCCCACGCGGTCGCTGGCTGAAATGCTGAGCAACCATTTTTGCGCGCGTTCGTCGGGTTGCAACGACACACGCGGTGCAATCGGAAAACTCTTCACACGACGCGACACACGGCCTTTGCCTACCGCAGGCAGTGGCTTGGCTTGTTCGATGGTTTCGGTCAAACCCGTCTCCACCATGTTGATCAGTTCGCGATAGTGTTCTTCCAATTGCGCTGTCACCACTTGGAAGGTGTCGAGCGCATAACCATTGCTGGCGGTGTGCACCTTGGCGTCCAAAATATTGAAACTGGCTTGGTCAAAGTAACCGCAAATGCGCGCAAACAAATCGGTTTGGTCGGGCGTGTACACCATCACCTGCAAACCTTCACCAATGGGCGACAACCGCGCACGCACAATCACGCCCACACTCTTTTGCTGCGATTTGGCCACCGCCAAACTGCGCGACAACTGACGCGTGTGCCACGCAATGTCAGCCGGATCGTGGCGCATGAAGTAGCCCACATCCAAGGTGTCCCACAAATCTTTGTGCGCTTCAAAGGGCAGGGCATACAAAGCCAGCATGGTCAGTGCATCGCGTTTGCGTGCTTCCACATCGGCATCGGCATCGGGTGCGCGGCCGCCCAAAGCGCGCAAGGTGTAGCGGTACAAGTCTTCTAGCAACTTGCCTTTCCATGCATTCCACACTTTAGGGCTGGTGCCGCGAATGTCGGCCACCGTCAACAAATACAGCGCCGTCAAATTGCGCTCGTTGCCCACGCGTTTGGCGAAGGCTTGAATCACATCAGGGTCACTCAAATCTTGTTTTTGCGCGATGTGGCTAATGCTCAAATGCTCGGCCACCAAAAACTCCATCAGCTTGGCATCTTCTTTGGACACATGGTGGTCACGGCAAAATTTACGCACCTCACCACGGCCCAACTGTGAATGGTCACCACCGCGTCCTTTGGCAATGTCGTGAAACAAAGCCGCAGCAAACAATATCCACGGCTTGTCCCAACCTGCTGCCAGTTGCGAACAAAACGGGTATTCATGTGCATGCTCGGCCATGAAGAAACGCCGCACATTGCGCAGCACCATCAAAATGTGTTGGTCCACCGTGTACACATGAAACAAGTCATGCTGCATCTGTCCCACAATGCGTCTGAACACCCACAAGTAACGCCCCAACACCGAGGTTTGGTTCATCAAACGCATGGCATGTGTGATGCCACGCGGCGCTTGCAAAATGCGCATGAACATGGCGCGGTTGGCTGGGTCCGCACGAAACTTGCCGTCCATCACACCGCGTGCGTTGTACAAAGCGCGCAAGGTGCGAGCAGACAAACCTTTGATGCCCACCGTGCTTTCGTACAACCAAAAGGTTTCCAAAATCGCGTGGGGTTCACGCTCGTACACATCGTCACTCGTGACTTCCAACATGCCTGCTTTGTCTGCAAAGCGCTCGTTGATGGGAATAGGCGTGTGCGTGCTGGGGTTCAATTGCTCTTCGATGTTGAGCAACAAAATTTGGTTCAACTGCGTGACCGCTTTGGCCGCCCAGTAGTAGCGTTTCATCAACGCCTCGCTCGCGGCGCGTGCGTTGGTGGCTTTGCCGGTGCCACCGTCTTCAGCGCTCAGGCCCAAACTCTTGGCCACCGCATGTTGCAAATCAAACACCAAACGGTCTTCACGGCGTTTGGCAGCCAAATGCAAACGCGTGCGAATCAGCGTGAGCGTGTCTTCGTTGCGTTTCAATTGTTTGGCTTCAAACGCGGTGGCCAAACCTTTGCGCGCAAGCGCGTCCCAGCTGTTGCCCAAACCAGCGGCCTTGGCCACCCACAAAATGATTTGCAAATCACGCAACCCACCGGGTGACTCTTTGCAATTGGGTTCAAGCGAATAGGGCGTGTTTTCAAACTTAGTATGACGCTGACGCAGCTCCAAAGTTTTGGCCACAAAAAACGCTTGTGGGTCCATCGCCTCGGCATAGCGTTTTTGAAAATTTTTGAACAGCTTGACGCTGCCCGTCACCAAGCGCGCTTCCAACAAAGAGGTTTGCACGGTAATGTCTGCTGACGACTCGCTGATGCAATCGTCCACCGTGCGAACACTCGAACCAATCTCAAGCCCCGTGTCCCAACATTGGCCAATGAATTGCTCCAACTTGGCTTTCAGCTCCGCATCGTCTTCGGGCTTCACACCTTCGGGCAACAGCAACAACACATCCACATCAGAGTAGGGCAGCAATTCACCCCGCCCAAAACCACCCACCGCCACCAAGGACATCGAGCCATCAAAACCAGCGGCGTCCCACAACTTGATGAGCGTTGTATCGGTGAGCTGACACAAGCGTTTGAGCAAACTGCGCACACCACGCGCCGTGCTGTTTTTCAGAGCGGCATCTTGCAGCAATGACGCTTTGGCTTTGCGATAAACATTGGCTTGTGAATCCATGATGGTTTCGCTACCTTGGTGAGCGATCAGCACGAAGTCGTGGTCACAAAGTCAGGCAAAGGCGGATAGCCGTCCGACAAGGTGAACACTTCATAGCCCGTTTCTGTCACCAAAATCGTGTGCTCCCATTGGGCAGACAACGAATGGTCACGGGTGACGATGGTCCAACCATCGCCCAATTCTTTGATGTCTTTTTTGCCCGCGTTGATCATCGGTTCAATCGTGAAGGTCATGCCGGGTTTCAACTCTTCGCCCGTGCCAGGCTTGCCGTAGTGCAGCACCTGTGGCTCCTCATGAAACACCTGCCCAATGCCGTGTCCACAAAACTCACGCACCACCGAAAAACCATTGCTTTCAGCAAAGCGTTGAATCGCAAAACCAATATCGCCCAAACGCACACCGGGTTTGACCTTCACAATGCCATGCCACATCGCCTCGTAGGTCAGCTTGCACAAACGCTTGGCTGCAATCGAGGCATCGCCCACGATGAACATGCGGCTGGTGTCACCATGCCAACCATCTTTGATGACGGTGATGTCGATGTTCACAATATCGCCCTTTTTCAGCGGCTTATCGTTGGGAATGCCGTGGCACACCTGATGGTTGATCGAGGTGCAAATCGATTTGGGGTAGGGGTTATTGCCGCTGGGGTTGTAATTGAGCGGCGCAGGAATAGCCTGCTGCACCTGCGTGATGTAGTCGTAGCACAGCTTGTCGAGCTCGTTGGTGGTCACGCCAGCCTGAACATGCGGGCCAATGAAGTCCAGCACCTCAGAAGCCAATTTGCCCGCCACGCGCATGCCCTGCACACCTTGGGCGTCTTTGTAAGTGATCGTCATGGGCAGGATTATCCCATTGCCACACCTATCAGAGGCCTTCAGCAACCTATAGCCAAGGTTTGCCAGTTGTTGACCCCCGCTTGCCTTATTTAAGCCTGATTTCACTAGATTGATCGACTTGACTTCAATATTTTTTGTATGCACAATAAGTCAGATCAACCCAGTATCGTCTTTGACCCTGCGAAGGACCTTAGCAATATTCAAAAGCACAACGGCATCTCATTGCGTGAGGCCAATGCGTTTGAATGGGACAGTGCCCTCGTTTGGACAGACAAACGAAAAAATTATGAAGAAGAACGGCAAATCGCCCTAGGCTACATCGGCCTGAGGTTGTTTGTTCTGGTCTTTGTTGATCGCGAAGACGAATGCCGCGTCATCAGTTTGCGCAAAGCCAACCAACGAGAGGAGTCTCGCTATGCCGAAACTTAAACCCAACACCGTTTTGGTGACCGATCAAGAAGAAGTAAATATTCAAAAAGGCATCCGCGCTGACCCAGACGCCCAATCGTTGAGTGATGCCGAATGGGAGAAAGTCAAACCCTTTGTCCGATTAGGGCGCCCCAAAGCAGAAGTCACCAAAGAACGCATCACCATCCGTTTGTCGCGAGATGTAGTCTCCACCTTCCGCGCTACAGGCGATGGTTGGCAAACCCGCATGGATGCGGCTTTGAAGCAATACATTGCGGAGCATCCGCATACATTATGAGCAACCTCGTTTACCACTATTGCAGCGCTCACGCGTTTGAATCAATCGTTAGAAATAAATCAATTTGGCTATCCCCCCTCAAACATTCAAATGATTTGACAGAGGGTCAGTATGCGGTCCATCGATTAAGAGAATTGATGATGCGCCAACAGAAAATGGCAAAAGCAACTGAGAAATTTGAATGCTTTATAGATTTACTCTCGAACTCACATGAGTGTGCAGGTTTGTGCTTTTCTAAAGAGCCAGACCTATTGAGCCAGTGGCGTGGATATGCTGATGATGGGCGCGGATTTTCAATTGGTTTTCTGAAAAATAGCCTTCTAAGGCTTTCTGAAAACTCATCCAAATACAACTCTCACGATGTCATGGGATTGAAGTTACTAGATGTTGAATACGATCAAAATTGTCAAGACCTGATGCTTGTCCCGATTGCTGATCGCCTTTCAACATCAAAATCACAAGAGGAGACAATCAACACTCTAAGAGATTTTTTAAAAATCGTATATATTCTTAAAGACAAGAGCTTCTCGGAAGAAAAAGAGCTGCGCCTCGTTAGATGGATGAATATTAATGACTCAAAACTTGGGGTAAAAATTTTTACAGACATGCAGTACAAAGTGACTGGAGGACAATTGACCCCATATATTGATTTACCATTTAAAAAAGATTTAAGGTTAATTGACAAGGTGATCATCGGCCCAAAGAACACCTCTCAAATAGAACATATAAAGAATTTTCTACACATGAACGGACAACAGGAAGTCTCGGTTGAAAAATCGGAAATTCCATATTGCTGAATTAGGTTTTGGGCTGCAGGATTGTGTACAACCCACCCCAACCACCCCGATAAAATCACCTCACAGCCCCAAAGCCCCAGTCAGCGGCCGCGGCGCAACGCATTTCCGTCCATTTCTCAAGGCCCTCTGTGTCCCTGCACATCCGACCATTCGAAGGCGGCAACGCCCTCAGCGACTTTCGTGTTCAACAACTTTTGCCGCGTTTGACGGCCATCTCAGAGCACATCAAAGGCCTGTCCGCACGCTATGTGCACCTCGCTGCCACAGAGCAGCCTTTGAGCGACACCCAAGCGTCCACCTTGGCCGCCTTGCTCACTTATGGTGAGCCAGCACAACTCAACCAAAACAAAGGTGAGCTATTGGTGGTCACCCCGCGTTTTGGCACCGTCTCGCCTTGGGCCTCGAAAGCCACAGACATTGCACACAACTGCGGCTTGTCCATCAAACGCATCGAGCGCATCACCGAGTTTCACATTCAGCTCAAAGATGGTTTGCTCAGCAAAGCCACTCTCAGCACCGATCAATGGGCCGCTGTGGCCAATGTGTTGCACGACCGCATGACCGAGTCCGTCATGCGTACCCGCGACGAGGCGCTGCATTTGTTCACCGAATTGCAAGCCGCGCCGATGGAGCAAGTCGATGTGCTCGCAGGTGGCAAAGCCGCACTCGAAGACGCCAACAAACGCTGGGGCTTGGCCTTGGCTGACGATGAAATCGATTACTTGGTCAACGCCTTTGTGCAACTCAAGCGCAACCCCACCGATGTGGAGTTGATGATGTTTGCGCAAGCCAACAGCGAGCATTGCCGTCACAAAATTTTCAATGCCGAATTCACCATCGACGGTCAAGCGCAATCGCACAGTTTGTTCGGCATGATTCGCCACACCCACCAAACCAGCCCTCAACACACGGTGGTGGCGTATTCCGACAACGCCTCCATCATGGAAGGCCATGCGGTCGAGCGTTTTGTCGCGCCGTTCAACGATGCGTCAAGCACACCACGCTACGAAACTTCTCAAGCCACTCACCATGTTTTGATGAAGGTTGAAACGCACAACCATCCCACCGCCATTTCGCCTTATCCCGGTGCCTCCACAGGCAACGGCGGCGAAATTCGCGACGAGGGTGCCACAGGCCGTGGCTCCAAACCCAAAGCAGGCTTGAGTGGTTTCACCGTTTCAAAATTGTGGGACACACCGCACGCCAAACGCTTGGGGCGTCCCGCGCACATGGCCAGCCCTTTGCAAATCATGACCGAAGGCCCACTCGGTGGTGCTGCGTTCAACAACGAATTTGGTCGCCCCAACTTGGCCGGTTACTTTCGCGAGTACGAACAAGAAGTCGCCGGTGTGCAACGCGGTTACCACAAGCCCATCATGATCGCCGGTGGTTTGGGCGTGATCGACAGCGAGCAAACGCACAAAATCGAATTTCCCGCAGGCACGATGTTGATTCAACTCGGTGGCCCCGGCATGCGCATTGGCATGGGTGGTGGTGCAGCCAGTTCGATGGCCAGTGGCGCCAACGCCGCCGAGCTCGATTTCGATTCTGTGCAACGCGGCAACCCCGAAATCGAACGGCGTGCACAAGAAGTCATCAACCACTGCTGGGTTCAAGGCAAAAACCCCAATGGTAATGGCAATGGTAATGGCAACCCCATCTTGGCCATTCACGATGTGGGCGCAGGTGGTTTGTCCAACGCGTTTCCCGAACTCACCAACGATGCAGGCCGTGGCGCACGGTTTGATTTGCGCAAAGTACCGCTCGAAGAATCAGGTTTGGCCCCCAAAGAAATTTGGTCCAACGAAAGCCAAGAGCGCTATGTGTTGGCGCTCAACAATGTGGCTGACCCTCAAGCGTTTGAACAATTCAAGGCCTTTTGTGAACGCGAACGCTGCCCATTCGCCGTGGTGGGCATTGCCACCGAAGAACGCCAGTTGGTATTGGCAGACGAGGGCGCAGCTGTGCAACCGGTCGACATGCCCTTGAATGTGTTGCTCGGCAAACCACCCAAAATGCATCGCGATGTGCAACGCGTGCAACGCACCAGCCCACCCATCGATTTAACCGGTGTCGACTTGCAACAAGCCGTCATCAATGTGCTCAGTCACCCCACGGTGGCGAGCAAACGCTTTTTGGTCACCATTGGCGACCGTGCTGTGGGTGGTTTGACCCATCGCGACCAAATGGTCGGCCCTTGGCAAGTGCCGGTGGCTGATTGCGCTGTCACCTTGGCCGACTTCAAAGGCTTTGCGGGCGAGGCCATGAGCATGGGCGAACGCACACCTTTGGCCGCTTTAGACGCACCTGCATCGGGCCGCATGGCAGTGGCTGAGGCCATCACCAATTTGCTCGCAGCACCCATCGAATTGCCCCGCGTCAAACTCAGCGCCAACTGGATGGCAGCTTGTGGTGAAGCCGGTGAAGACGCCGCGTTGTACGACACCGTCAAAGCCGTTGGCCTAGAACTGTGCCCCGCTTTGGGCATTTCCATTCCCGTGGGCAAAGACAGTTTGTCCATGCGCACGCAGTGGCAAGAAGACGGCAAAACACAGAAGGTCACTTCACCCGTCAGCTTGATCGTCAGCGCATTCGCTTCCATTACCGATGTGCGTGGCACGCTCACACCACAACTCAACGCAAGTGAAGACACCACCTTGGTGTTGATCGACCTTGGCAAAGGCCAACGCCGCATGGCCGGCAGCATCTTGGGTCAAGTGCTCAACCAAGCAGGTGATGTGGTGCCCGATTTAGACGACGCACAAGATGTGGTGCAACTGGTCAACGCCATCAACACATTGCGTGCACAAGGCAAAATTTTGGCGTATCACGATCGCAGCGACGGTGGCCTCATGGCAACCGTGTGTGAAATGGCGTTTGCAGGCCAAGTGGGTGTGGCCTTGAATGTGGACATGCTGATCACAGAGGGCGACGGCATCACCGACAGCAAAGCCGAATACGGCGACACCAAAAACTGGACCGCACAGGTGAGTGCACGCCGTGAAGAACTCACGCTCAAAGCGTTGTTCAACGAAGAGCTGGGTGTGGTGTTGCAAGTGCGCACCGCTGAACGCAACGAGGTCATGCAAACTTTGCGTGAACATGGTTTGTCCAAACACAGTCACTTCGTGGGCAAAACACGCCCGCCATCATCAGCCATCGACAAAGGCAAAGGCGAGGTGAGTGTGTGGCGCGATGCCAAAGAAGTGTTCGCCGCCAAACTCTCCGACCTGCACCAAGTGTGGGACAGCGTGAGCTGGCAAATTTGCCAACAGCGTGACAACCCCGCCTGCGCTGACTCAGAACACGCACAAGCTGGTAACCCCACCGACCCTGGCATGCATGTGCATTTGACATTCAACCCCTCAGACAACAACTCAGACAACCCCGCTGCCGCGTTCACCACGGCCATCCACACCAGCAAACCCAAAGTGGCCATTCTGCGCGAGCAAGGCGTCAACTCGCATGTCGAAATGGCGTATGCCTTCACACAAGCAGGCTTTGAAGCCTACGATGTGCACATGACCGATTTGCAAACCGGTCGTGCCAAGTTGCAAGACTTCAAAGGCATGGTCGCCTGCGGTGGGTTCAGCTATGGCGACACCTTGGGTGCAGGCATTGGCTGGGCACGCAGCATCACTTTCAACTCGGTGTTGTCAGAACAGTTCCAACAGTTTTTTGCGCGTCAAGACACCTTTGGTTTGGGCGTGTGCAACGGTTGCCAAATGTTTGCTGAGTTGGCCAACATCATTCCAGGTGCCGAACATTGGCCACGCTTCACCACCAACCAAAGCGAGCGGTTTGAAGCGCGTTTGTCGATGGTCGAAGTGCTCGATTCACCGTCTTTGTTTTTAGAGGGCATGGGGGGCAGCCGTTTGCCCATTGCAGTGGCACACGGCGAAGGTTTTGCCAACTTCAGTCAGCGTGGCAACGCTGCAAAAGTGTTACCCGCCATGCGTTTTGTCGACAACCAAGGTTCGGCCACCACCACCTATCCGTTCAACCCCAACGGCAGCGCAGGTGGGTTAACAGCAGTCACCACTGCAGACGGCCGCTTCACCGCCATGATGCCGCACCCTGAGCGCGTGTTCCGCAACATTCAAATGAGTTGGACCGACTTAGAAGCCACCGGCGGGCAAGATGTGTTCAGCCCTTGGATGCGCATCTGGCGCAATGCGCGCAAGTGGGTGGGTTGATTTTTTACACCCATTCACTGGGGTGATGTCACAGCCCCAACGGGTATCAAGTATTGGCTGTAGGACGCGTTTTGTAAAAAGTCATTGGCACTCCTTGCGAAGTGCTTTGCGTCATCTCTTTGACGCGTTGGTTCAAGACGGACTTTTTCATCTTACCAACCACATGCATTTCGCAGGGTTTGCAATCAAAACGCAGGGTGAGTTTTTCGCTGCCGTTGATGAGCATCAGTGGTTCAGCCTTCACCGTGCCTTGCACGCCCGTCACACCTTTGGCTTGCTTGGGGCACAGGCTCATGCTGAATCGCACGCAGTGTTTGGTGATCATCAAACTGGCTTCACCCAGTTCTTCGTGGCTTTCATAAGCCGCCTCAATCACTTTCACACCATGCTTGGCATAAAAGTCATGTGCTTTTTGGTTGAACACATTGGCCAAGTAGGTAAGGGTGTCGTCAGGGTAAGGCACCGGTGGTTCAATGGGCTGGCTGCGCGCAGGGCGCTCGTAAGCGCTCAAGCGATTTTGTTCAAGCAAGGCCACCGCATCGCGACGCAATGCGTTCAACGACGAGGCGGGCACAAACCAAGCTTGGCTCAAGCGCACTTGCAAATTCAACACTTCAAACACCGTGTTGCCAAACTTACTCAAATGTTCACGCAAACTGCTGTCGTTGCGCGTGGCGTCTTTGGCCAGCTCTTTTGAAGTTGCAAGCTGTGCTGTAGCACTGTGGCCATCTTCATCGGTCAGTTGCAGGGCAAAACCTTCGGTGGTTTCAAAGAAGTCCACCCACACACCGATGCGGCGTTCGCTCGATGTTTTTTCTAAACCGCGCACCCAATCCATGTCGCGGTTGCGATTGAGCACCGTGCCTTTGCGCAGGTCTTTGAAGCCCGCCATCGGGTCTTTGGGGAACACACGCCACACGCCTTTTTTGGTGGTGGCTTCGGCGCGGTTGATGGCCATCCCCACCAATTCTTTTTGCAAATCGTAGTAGCACAAACCGTCACCGTTGTGCAGCACGACATCGGCGTCATAGGGTTGCACATCCAACCAATTGGGGCCGGTGGTCAGCACCTCGCCCAACACGGTGCCGGGGTTCTTAGGTGAATCAAACGCACCAATGTCTTCTTTGCGGCCTTGCACAAAGTAGTCGGTAAATTCACGGTTGAAGTTTTGATTGGGATCGGGCGTGAAAAACAAAGTGGTGTTGCCACTCGACGCGCGTGACAAAGGTGGTCGCATCGGGTCGATCGAATGTTCACGCGCGGCAATCACTTCGTCCATCAACACGCGATAGTGCGCGGTGATGTTTTTCACATAGGCCATGTCTTTGTAACGGCCTTCAATTTTGAAGCTGCGCACGCCGGCGTCAATCAACGCTTCTAAGTTTTCGCTTTGGTTGTTGTCCTTCATGGACAACACATGTTTGTCGTGCGCAATGAAGCGGCCTTGGCTGTCGGTCACATGGTAGGGGAGGCGACAGGCTTGGCTGCAGTCGCCTCGGTTGGCACTGCGCCCAGTATGAGCATGGCTGATGAAGCACTGGCCGCTGTAGGCCACGCACAGCGCACCGTGCACAAAAAATTCGAGTGTGCACCGCTCGGCATCCAATACATCGTGTATTTCTTTGATTTGCTGCAGCGTCAACTCACGCGCCAACACAATTTGCGAGAAGCCCACATCTTGCAAAAACTTGGCTTTTTCAGGGGTACGAATGTCGGTTTGCGTGCTGGCATGCAGCTGAATGGGTGGCAAATCGATCTCGAGCAAACCCATGTCTTGCACGATCAACACATCGGCACCGGCGTTGTACACATCCCATGCCATTTGACGCGCGCCTTCTAACTCGTCGTCACGCAAGATGGTGTTGAGGGTGATGAAAATGCGGCTGTTGAAGCGGTGTGCTTCTTTGCACAATCGCTCGATGTCGCGAATGTCATTGCTGGCACTGGCGCGTGCGCCGTAGGCAGGAGCGCCGATATAGACGGCATCGGCTCCGTGGTGAATAGCGGCAATGCCAATGTCGGCATCGCGCGCAGGAGCAAGCAGTTCTAGCTTATTCAACTTTCGCTTTGGCGCGCAACTCTTGTTGGAAGTTGGCCATGCGCTGTTGTTGCAACTGTTGGGCAATTTGTGGTTTCACATCTTCCAACTTGGGCAATTGGGCTTCACGCACATCGTCCAAACGGATGATGTGAAAACCAAATTGGCTCTTCACAGGTGCAGCAGATGTTTCGCCCTTTTTCAAGGCGACCATGGCGTCAGAAAACTCTTTCACATAGTTGCCGGCAGCGGCCCAATCGAGGTCACCACCATTGGCGCCTGAACCTGGGTCTTTCGATTGCTTTTTGGCGATGTCTTCAAACTTGCCGTTCTTTTTCAAGCTGGCCAAGATGGCATTGGCTTGGGCTTCGGTTTCCACCAAGATGTGGCGTGCGCGGTACTCTTTGCCGCCGTTGGCTGCCACAAATTTGTCGTATTCGGCTTGGATGTCCGCATCGGTCACCGCATTGGTTTCTTGGAATTTGCTGAACAACTCGCGGATCAAAATGGTTTGTTTGGCCAATTCAATTTGCGCTTTGTAGTCGTCAGTGGCATCCAAGCCGCGCTTTTGCGCTTCTTGCATGAAGATTTCGCGTGCAATGACTTCTTCTTTGATTTGTGCTTCAACATCGGGGGTGATGGGGCGACCTGAACGGGCCACTTGCTGGGCCAGTGCTTCCATGCGCGTTTTGGGAACGGCTTTGCCATTCACGATGGCGATGTTTTGGGCCGATGCGCCCATGCTCAAGGTGGTCAACACGGCGGCTGCCACAACGGTCCAAACCATTTGCTTTTTCATTGCACTGCTCTCGAAGAAATTATTTGCGGGTGTTCTCTATCACTTCTATCGCCAAAGCATGCAAGCCTTGGTCGATGAAATCTTGCAGTGCATCATACACAAGCCGATGCCGCGCCACCCGTGAAACGCCCTGAAATTGGGCACCGCCAATGCGCACCCGAAAGTGGGTACCCGTGCCTGAACCGTTGGCCCCCACATGGCCTGCATGGGCAGCGCTCTCATCTAGCACCTCTAAAACATCGGGTTGCAAACGGTTTTGTAAGCGTTCCGTCAGCGCCTGTGCGGTGATGTTGGTCATGGCGTTTCTTCAGGCTTGTCTTCTTCTTTGATGTATTTGCTCAGGTAAACACCTTGCAGCAAGACAAACACCAACATCAGGCCAAGACCGCCAAACAGCTTGAAGCTAACCCAAGTGTCGGTGTCAAAGTGGTAGGCCACCCACAGGTTGAGCACACCCATGCCTGCAAAAAAACCAGCCCAGTTGTGCAATAACACCAACCAAACAGGATCGGGCAATTCAAGTTGTGCGCTCATCAATTGGCGTAAAAAATTGCGTTTGAAAAGAAAGTAACCCACCCACAGCGCACCGCCCATCAACCAATACAACACGGTAGGTTTCCATTTGATGAAGGTTTCGTTTTGGGTGAGCAATG
>JBEGOM010000040.1:0-19559 GCA_041181985.1 Pseudomonadota bacterium
CTCAAAGACTTTCGCTCTTACTTCATCGTGTTGGCATTCATCATTGCCGCTATCGTCACACCGCCCGATGTGGTGTCGCAACTGGCCTTGGCCATTCCGATGTGCATCTTGTACGAGGTGGGCATTTGGGCCGCGCAACTCTTCATCAAGCACACCCAAGCGCCTGATGCTGAGCCCACACAAGACGGTTTATAAACGCAAAGGCAACATCCGATGAAACGCTATTGGTTGTTGTTCTCGCAAGTGGTCACGGTGTTGTTGGCCATGTGGTTTGTGCTGGCCACCTTGAAGCCCGAATGGCTCAACCGTTCTGTCAATGTGTCAGGCGTCACTTTGTTAGAGGCCCCATCGGTCGCTGCGGGCACCGTCATGCCCGGCAGCTTGAGCCCAGCTGCCAAACGTGCGGCACCAGCGGTGGTGAGCATTTCCATCAAACAAGCGGTCACCAAAAACCCGCATCAAAACGACCCCTGGTTTCGCTTCTTTTACGGAGATCGCGAAGACGATGACCCCCAAGGCGGCTTGGGCAGCGGCGTCATTGTCAGCCCCGAGGGTTACATCCTCACCAACTACCATGTCATCGAAGGCGCGCAAGAAATTGAAGTCACCTTGAGTGATAGCCGCAAAGCCACCGCCAAGTTGATCGGCGCTGATCCAGACACCGACTTGGCGATTTTGCGCATTCAACTCGATCGCTTGCCCGTCATCGCTTTAGGCAATTCGGATAGCTTGCAAGTGGGCGACCGCGTGCTCGCCATTGGCAACCCTTTCGGTGTGGGACAAACGGTGACCAGCGGGATTGTGTCCGCCTTGGGGCGCAACCAGTTGGGCATCAACACCTTCGAGAATTTCATCCAAACCGATGCCGCCATCAATCCCGGCAATTCGGGTGGCGCCTTGGTCGATGTGCAGGGTAATTTGTTGGGCATCAACACGGCCATTTACTCACGCTCAGGTGGCAACATGGGTATTGGCTTTGCCATACCAGTGTCCACCGCACGCCAAGTGCTCGAGGGCATTGTGAAAGACGGTCAAGTCACGCGCGGTTGGTTGGGTGTGGAGCCGACCGAAATCACGCCTGAAATGGCCGAGACTTTTGGCTTGAAACAAACCCAAGGTGTCATCATCACCGGTGTGTTGCAAGATGGCCCCGCCGCCAAAGCAGGCATCAAGCCTGGCGATGTGTTGTTGCGCGTGGCGGGCAAAGACATTCAAAATGTGGGCGAGTTGCTCACCCACATCGCCTCGTTGCCACCAGGACAACAGGTGAAAGTGGAGCTGGCGCGTCGCAACACCGCCATGACTTTGGATGTCACACCTGCGCAACGCCCCAAACTCAAAACCACACCGAAATAAATGACAACCACCACGACGCGCCAACAGTTGCTGACAACTTGCAACGATCTGTTGCAGCCCCAGCGATTCAAAGACTATGGCCCCAACGGGTTGCAAGTCGAAGGCCGTGAGCACATCCGTCACATTGTGTCAGGCGTCACCGCCAGCCGTGCTTTGATTGAAGCCGCCATATCGGCCAAAGCCGATGCGATTTTTGTGCACCACGGTTTGTTCTGGCGCGGCCAAGACGGCACCGTCACCGGTTGGATGAAGCAACGTTTGCAATTGCTGTTGCAACACGACATCAACTTGTTGGCCTATCACTTGCCGCTCGATGCGCATCCCGAGTTGGGCAACAACGCGCAATTGGCCAAGCGGTTTGGCTTTCAAGTGCAACGCACATTTGGCGAACAAGATTTGGGTTTGCTCGGTGAACGCGAAGACGGTCAACACTTTGCGCATGCAAGCGAAGTGGCGCAGTTGATGCACACCGTGTTGGGTCGTGAGGCCATTTGCATCGAAGGCGATGGTCGCCCCATTCGACGCGTGGCATGGTGTTCGGGAGGCGCACAAAGTTATTTCGAAGCCGCCATTGCCGTAGGGGCGGATGCTTTCATCACCGGTGAGCTGTCAGAGCCACAAGCGCATTTGGCGCGTGAAACTGGCGTGGCATTTTTGGCTTGTGGGCATCATGCGACAGAACGATATGGTGCCCCCGCTGTTGCGCAACATGTGGCCACACAACTGGGTGTTACCCATCAGTTCGTAGACATCGACAACCCGGCTTGAAACATCAAATGCCCACCGCCCCCAACCTGCCGTTGGCCATCACCCTAGGCGATGCAGCGGGCATTGGTCCTGAAATCATTGTCAAAGCATTTGCCGAGCAGCCCGAGCTCACGCAGCACTGCGTGGTGGTGGGCGATGTGGCTGTCATGCAGCGTGCATGGCAACTGTTGCACGACAAGCAGTTGCTCGCATGTCCTTTGCGCATTCAAGCCATTTCAAAATTGGATGAGCTCAGCATCACGCCAACTGACAACACACAGCCCTTGGTATTGCCCGTTTTGCAAGTTGGCTCACCCTTGCCCAAAGAGCAGCTGCCCAAGTGGGGCCACATCAGCGCAAAGGCAGGCCAGCTGGCAGCAGAGAGCGTCATTTGGGCCGCGCAGGCAGCGCTCAGAGGCGAGGTGGCGGCATTGGTCACCGCACCCTTGCACAAAGAAGCCTTGTCGGCAGCTGGTGCGCCTTACAACCAATTTCCTGGTCACACCGAGTTGTTGCAGTTTTGTGCTGCAGCCCATGCGGGTGTGTCGGTGGCTGACATGCCCGTGCGCATGATGTTGGCCAACCCAGATTTGCGCACGGTGTTGGTCAGCATCCATGTGTCTTTGCGACAAGCCATCGAGGCGGTCACCTTTGACAATGTGTTGCAAACCTTGCGCATCACCCACCAAAGCGAAACCTTGGCGTTGGGCAGAGCGCCGCACATCGCCGTGGCCGGACTCAACCCGCACGCGGGTGAGGGCGGTTTGATGGGGCGCGAAGAGTTAGACATCCTCATCCCCGCCATCACGCAAGCCCGCGCAGAAGGCATGCAGGTGAGCGGGCCGTTTGCGCCTGACACCGTGTTCATGCGCGCGCGCGCCAAAAACGGCCAGCCAGGCGAGTTCGATGTGGTGGTGGCCATGTACCACGACCAAGGCCTCATCCCTGTCAAATACTTGGGGGTGGAGCAGGGTGTCAATGTCACCTTGGGGCTGCCCTTGGTGCGTACCAGCCCCGACCATGGCACCGCCTTCGACTTGGCGGGCACGGGCCGCGCTGACCCAGCCAGTTTGGTGCAAGCGCTTCGCATGGCGCGACAGTTGGTGGTCACTTAGTCTCAAGCCGATCACTGAGGTTCAAGTGGGCCTTTGTAGGCTGGCTGTCAGTGCCTCGGCTACAATATGGGGTTAACCCATCCAGTGAAGATTGTTTGAGGAATTCCATGAGTGAGACCCCAGTAGACAACAGCAAACGCACGTGGCTGATCGCTTCCACCTGTGCGGGCGCAGTGGGCGGCGTAGCTGTCGCTGTCCCTTTTGTGAGCACGTTCCAACCCTCCGAAAAAGCCAAAGCAGCTGGTGCGGCGGTCGAGGTTGATATTTCTGCCCTCAAACCCGGTGAAAAGCTGACCGTTGAATGGCGCGGCAAGCCCGTTTGGATCATCAAGCGCACCCCTGAGCAACTCGAAACGCTCAAAAAAACCGAATCGCAATTGGCCGACCCCAAGTCAGAGCGCAAGCCTGCTGAGTTGACCCCTGTCTACGCGCGCAACCAAGGTCGTTCCATCAAGCCCGAAATTTTTGTGGGCGTGGGCATCTGCTCGCACTTGGGTTGCTCGCCTTCCGACAAATTTCAAATGGGTGCACAACCTTCCTTGCCTGACGATTGGCAAGGCGGTTTCTTGTGCCCCTGCCATGGTTCCACATTCGACATCGCTGGCCGCGTGTTCAAAAACAAGCCTGCGCCAGACAACCTCGAAGTCCCGCCTCACATGTACCTGTCCGACACCAAGTTGCTCATTGGTGAAGACAAGAAAGCTTGATAGGACACAACATGGCTGAATTCAAAGAAATTTCTCCGAACGCCAGCGCTGGCGAAAAACTGCTCAACTGGGTGGACAACCGTTTCCCTGCGTCCAAGATGTACAAAGAGCACCTCTCTGAGTACTACGCACCCAAAAACTTCAACTTCTGGTACTTCTTTGGTTCCTTGGCCTTGTTGGTCCTGGTCATCCAAATCGTCACTGGCATTTTCTTGGTCATGCACTACAAACCCGATGCCGCTTTGGCGTTTGGTTCTGTTGAATACATCATGCGTGATGTGCCATGGGGCTGGTTGATCCGCTACATGCACTCCACTGGCGCTTCTGCGTTCTTCATCGTGGTCTACATGCACATGTACCGTGGTCTGATTTACGGTTCATACCGCAAGCCACGCGAGTTGGTGTGGGTGTTTGGTTGCGCCATCTTCTTGTGCTTGATGGCCGAAGCCTTCATGGGTTACTTGTTGCCTTGGGGCCAAATGTCCTACTGGGGCGCGCAAGTGATCGTCAACTTGTTTGCTGCTGTGCCTTTCGTCGGTCCCGACTTGGCTTTGTTGATCCGTGGTGACTATGTTGTCAGCGACGCGACCCTCAACCGCTTCTTCAGCTTCCACGTCATTGCAGTACCTCTGGTGCTGTTGGGCTTGGTGGTTGCACACATCATTGCTTTGCACGAAGTGGGTTCGAACAACCCAGACGGCGTGGAAATCAAAGGACCCAATGCTCCCAAAGATGCCAACGGCCATCCTTTGGACGGCGTGCCTTTCCACCCCTACTACTCGGTGCACGACATCTTGGGCGTGAGCGGTTTCTTGTTGGTGTTCAGCGCCATCATCTTCTTCGCGCCTGAATTTGGTGGTTACTTCCTCGAATACAACAACTTCATCCCAGCTGATCCACTGAAGACACCTGCGCACATTGCGCCTGTTTGGTACTTCACGCCCTACTACTCAATGCTGCGTGCCATCACCAGCGAAATGATGTATGTCTTGATCGCTTGCGTTTTGGTGGGTGCTTACTTGGGCGTGTCGCGCATCAAGTTGCCAGCCACCGTCAAAGCAGGTGTCATTGGTGGTGCCGTGGCCGTGGTGCTCATGATGTGGTCGATCGATGCCAAATTCTGGGGCGTGGTCGTCATGGGTGGTGCTGTGGTCATCTTGTTCTTCTTGCCTTGGTTGGACAACTGCGCCGTCAAATCGATTCGCTACCGTCCTGATTGGCACAAGTATTTGTATGGCATTTTTGTCGTCAACTTTGTCATCTTGGCTTACTTGGGTGTGCAGCCTCCTTCTCCAGTTGGCGAGCGCGTGTCACAAGTGGGTACCTTGTTCTACTTCGGTTTCTTCTTGCTCATGCCTTGGTGGAGCCGCTTGGGTCAAACCAAGCCAGTCCCTGACCGCGTGACGTTTACGCCTCACTGAGTTTGACGGAGCACATCGTATGAAAAAAATAATTCTCAGCTTGGCTCTGGCCCTCGGTTTGGTTGCTGGCGCACACGCATCGGGTGGTGACACCATCGCTTGGGACAAAGCGCCCAACAAAACCAACGATATGGTCGCTTTGCAAAATGGCGCAAAGTTGTTTGTCAACCACTGCCTCAACTGTCACTCGGCCGCGTTCATGCGCTACAACCGCCTGACAGACATTGGTTTGACTGAGCAGCAAATCAAAGACAACCTGTTGTTCACCACTGACAAAGTGGGTGAAACCATGAAGGCCAACATCGACCCCAAGCAAGCCAAAGAATGGTTTGGGGCCAACCCGCCTGACCTGACCGTCATTGCGCGTTCACGTGCTGGCCATGGTGGCACCGGTGCAGATTACCTCTACACCTACATGCGCACTTTCTACCGCGATGAAACCAAGGCCACCGGTTGGAACAACTTGGTGTTCCCCAATGTCGGTATGCCGCATGTGCTGTGGGAATTGCAAGGCGTGCGCCGTCCTATTTTTGAAGAGCGCGATGAGCACGGTCACAAAGTGCAAGTGTTCAAAGGCTGGGAACAAGTCACGCCTGGTACGCTGACACCTCAGCAATACGACCAAGCCATGGCTGATTTGGTGGGTTACCTGCAATGGATGGGTGAACCTGCACAAAACCAACGCGTGCGTTTGGGTATGTTCGTCATGTTGTTTTTGCTCGGTTTCATGTACATTGCGTGGCGTTTGAATGCCTCGTTCTGGAAAGACATCAAGTAACACACACATCGATGGTGAGTGCGAGCTTGCCATCACCTCACGGAGTGACAGGACATCCTGTCACTCTTTTTGATTTTTAGGAGTCGCCCATCATGATGGTGCTTTATTCGGGTACAACTTGCCCTTTCTCACATCGCTGCCGTTTTGTGTTGTTTGAAAAAGCCATGGACTTTGAAGTTCGTGATGTTGATCTCTACAACAAACCAGAAGACATCAATGTGATGAACCCCTACGGTCAAGTGCCCATCTTGGTCGAGCGCGATCTCATTTTGTATGAATCCAACATCATCAACGAATACATCGACGAGCGCTTCCCGCACCCACAGTTGATGCCCGGCGACCCCGTCGACCGCGCGCGCGTGCGTTTGTTCTTGCTGAACTTCGAAAAAGAATTGTTCACACATGTGACCACGCTCGAAGCGCGCAGCCTCAAACCCAATGACAAAGCGCTGGAGAAGGCGCGTTCACACATCCGTGATCGCTTGACCCAGTTGGCCCCTGTGTTTTTGAAAAACAAATACATGTTGGGTGACAACTTCTCGATGTTGGATGTGGCCATTGCACCCTTGTTGTGGCGCTTGGATCACTACGGCATTGACCTCTCCAAGAACGCAGCACCTTTGCTGAAATACGCAGAGCGCATTTTTTCGCGTCCAGCGTACATCGAAGCATTGACGCCCTCTGAGAAGGTCATGCGCAAGTAATTCGCGCACAAAGGTTTGGCATGTTGCACGCTCCTGACGCTTCATCCACCCGCCCGTACCTGTTGCGTGCCTTGCACGAGTGGTGCACCGACAACGGCTACACGCCCTATGTGGCCGTGTTGGTCGACGACACGGTGCAAGTGCCGCAAGAGTATGTGAAAAACGGCGAGATCGTTTTGAATGTCAGCTATGACGCTACCAGCGGCATGAAGTTGGGCAACGAGTTCATCGAATTCAAAGCGCGCTTCGCCGGCACGGCGCGTGAAATCATTGTGCCCGTCAACCGCGTGTTGGCCATTTACGCGCGTGAAAACGGTCAAGGCATGGCGTTTCCCATGCCAGTAGCCAATGCACAACCCAGCGCAGAGTCGCCCAGCAAAACCCAAGCGCCCGCACCGCGCAAAACACTGAGTTCGGTCGAGCCTTCGTCCTCTGAGCGCAAGCCCACCGACGATGAACCACCCACACCACCGGCAGGTGGGCGCCCCAGTTTGACGCGTGTGAAGTGATTCAATTTTGTCATTGCATCCCAAAAAGTCAGCTTCTTCAACGCTAGAATATTGCCCATGCCGCTTTAGCTCAGTTGGTAGAGCACCCGCCTTGTAAGCGGTAGGTCGTCAGTTCGAATCCGACAAGCGGCACCACCTAAAAGCCCATGATGAAAATCGTGGGCTTTTTCTTTTGGCTGAAAACATCAAGCGCAAGCCTTTCAGCGGTTGGCAGATACTTTCACCTGAATGTTTTGCACATCCCACCCTTTGGTGCGCAAATGCGCGCACAAGGCAGGCAGTGTTTGTCGCAATTTAGCGGCAACCGCGCTGTTGGGCACGAGTAGGCACCAAGTGTTGCCATCCACACCGCCCGATTGCACCAAATGGCGCAAAGTGGCAGGAAGCAACGGGGCAATTGCGCGCAGCCGTTGTTGTGTGTCACGGGCCATGGCGGACAGATGCGCCAAGGTGGGGGCGCTGTCCACCACTTGCTCTACGGTTTGGGCACGACCCCGCAAACGCACCTTGCTGCTGGGCACTTGGTTGAAGCCCAGTGCGCGCAGCGCGGCCAAGGTTTCAGCTTGAGGGGTGGGGCGGCTTGACATGGCCCCATTATGGCGGCGCCCGTGGGTAAAATGACAGGCTTTATCTTCCGCCTTTTACAAAGGATTTTGTGGGCTGAGTTTGATGCTTCTCATCGAGGCCAAACAGAGGGCTTGCAGTGCGCGCATGGCAATCAATTTCTTGACCTTTCTTTTTGGCAGCCGCAATGAGCGACTGTTGAAGCAATACCGCAAAACCGTTGCCACCATCAACGCTTTCGAGCCCTCGCTGGAGAAACTCAGCGACGATGAACTGCGCGCCAAAACCGACGAGTTCAGAACGCGTTTGCAATCGGGTGCCAGCTTGGACAGTTTGTTGCCCGAAGCATTCGCTGTGGTGCGTGAAGCGTCTAAACGCGTCATGAAAATGCGTCACTTCGATGTGCAATTGGTGGGTGGCATGGCCTTGCACCAAGGCAAGATTGCAGAGATGCGCACCGGTGAGGGCAAAACACTGACCGCCACATTGCCTGTTTACTTGAATGCGCTCACCGGTCAAGGTGTGCATGTGGTGACGGTCAACGACTACTTGGCCAACCGCGATGCGCGTTGGATGTCGCGGCTTTACAACTTCTTGGGCTTGTCGGTGGGCATCAATTTGCCGCAAATGCCGCGTGAAGAAAAACAAGCGGCGTACCAAGCCGACATCACCTACGGTACCAACAACGAATACGGTTTCGATTACTTGCGCGACAACATGGTGTACGAGCCTGCCGACCGTGTTCAGCGCAAATTGAATTACGCCATCGTTGACGAGGTGGATTCAATTTTGATTGACGAGGCGCGTACGCCGCTCATCATCAGTGGGCAAGCCGAAGACCACACGCAGTTGTATGTGTCCATCAACAAAGTGGTGCCCATGCTCACCCGTCAAATTGGTGAAGAAGACCCACGCACGGGCGAGGGCATCATCACGCCGGGCGACTTCACGCTCGACGAAAAATCACACCAAGTGTTTTTGACCGAACAGGGACACGAAAACGCAGAAAAGATTTTGAGCAGCCACGGTTTGTTGGCCGAAGGTGCGTCGTTGTACGACCCCGCCAACATCACCTTGATGCATCACTTGTATGCAGCTTTGCGCGCCAACCATTTGTATCACCGCGACCAGCACTATGTGATTCAAAACGGCGAGATCGTCATCGTTGACGAATTCACCGGCCGACTGATGTCAGGTCGCCGTTGGAGCGATGGTTTGCACCAAGCGGTGGAGGCCAAAGAAGGTGTGCAAATTCAAGCCGAAAACCAAACGCTGGCGTCCATCACCTTCCAAAACTATTTCCGCTTGTACAACAAACTCGGGGGCATGACCGGTACGGCAGACACCGAGGCCTATGAGTTTCAAGAAATTTACGGTCTCGAAACGTTGGTAGTGCCACCCAATCGCCCCAGCAGACGCGACGATCAACTCGACCGCGTTTACAAAACCACCGAAGAAAAATACACCGCTGCCATCGACGATATTCGCGAGTGCTACGAACGCGGCCAGCCCGTGTTGGTGGGTACCACTTCGATTGAAAACTCTGAGTTGATCGCGGGCTTGCTCGAGCAAGCCAAGTTGCCACACCAAGTGCTCAATGCGAAGCAACACGCACGCGAAGCCGACATCGTGGCGCAAGCCGGTCGCCCCCGCATGATCACCATTGCGACCAACATGGCTGGTCGTGGCACCGACATTGTGTTGGGTGGCAATGTGGAGAAGCTGATTGCCGAAGTCGAGGCCAACGACGCGTTGAGTGCACAAGAAAAGACCCAGCAAATTGACGCCTTGCGCGTGCAGTGGACCAAAGACCACGAGTTGGTGAAATCACTCGGTGGTTTGCGCATCATCGCCACCGAGCGCCATGAGTCACGCCGCATCGACAACCAATTGCGTGGCCGTTCAGGCCGTCAGGGCGACCCAGGTTCATCGCGTTTTTACCTGAGCTTGGATGATGCGCTCATGCGCATCTTCGCAGGTGAGCGTGTCAAGGCCATCATGGACCGTCTGAACATGCCCAAAGGCGAAGCCATTGAAGCAGGCATGGTCACACGCAGCATTGAAAGCGCGCAACGCAAAGTCGAGGCGCGCAACTTCGACATTCGCAAACAATTGTTGGAATACGACGATGTGTCCAACGACCAACGTCGCGTCATCTACCAACAGCGTAATGACATTTTGGATGCCAGCGATTTGACAGCGCAAATTGCAGGTTTGCGTGAAGGCACCTTCACCGATCTGGTGCGTCAGTATGTGCCCGAAGAGTCGGTCGAAGAACAATGGGACATTGCAGGCTTGCAGCGCGCGTTGGCGCAAGAGTGGCACATCGAGTTGCCCTTGCAAGACATGGTGCAACAAGCCACTGCCATCACCGATGAAGAAATTTTGGAGCGCGTGTTAGAGGCCGCCCATGCCGCATTCCAAGTGAAGTTGGACCGCGTCGGCTTAGAGCAATTCACGCCCTTCATGCGCGTGGTGTTGCTGCAAAACATCGACAGCCATTGGCGCGAGCATTTGGCAGCCCTCGACTATTTGCGCCAAGGGATTCACTTGCGTGGTTATGCGCAAAAGCAGCCCAAGCAAGAATACAAACGTGAAGCGTTTGAGTTGTTTGGTCAGTTGCTCGATTTGGTGAAAAACGAAGTCACCCGCATTTTGATGACGGTCAGCATCGAATCAAATGCGCAAATCGAACAAGCCGCCCATGACCTCGAAGACAAAGCTGAAAACTTGCACAACGTGACCTACACCGCGCCCAACGAATCGGGCGAGGCGGTGTCAACTGTGGATACTGCGACTGTGGCTGCGCAAGTGCCACCGGTGGGACGGAACGAGCCTTGTCCTTGTGGCAGTGGCAAGAAATACAAGTTTTGCCACGGCGCACTGGCGTGATGTGGCACAACATTGGCACGCTTGATTTCGGCAACTTCGTTTGAGTTGCCCTCTGTTTGAATTCACTTGATGGATGCACCATGCCCGTTCATTTACAAGCCCCAGTGACGTCTAGCTTGCACCCCGTTGCAGGGTTGCGCATTGGGGTCACCCAAGCGGGCATTCGCAAAGCTGATCGCAAAGATTTGACGGTGGTGCTGATCGACGAAGGTGCGTCGGTTGGCGGCGTGTTCACGCAAAACCGTTTTTGTGCCGCACCGGTGCAAGTGTGTCGCGAACACTTGCAAAGCAACGCCAACATTCGCGCGATGGTGGTCAACACGGGCAACGCCAATGCAGGCACCGGTGAAGACGGTTTGCGCCGCGCCCGCGAAACTTGCGATGCGCTTGCCAAAGCCTTGCAATTGCAGCCCTCACAAGTTTTGCCGTTTTCAACCGGCGTGATCATGGAGCCGCTGCCGCATGATCGCATCATGGCTGGTTTGCCTGCAGCCATTGCAGCGGCAGGCACAGTGGGCACCGCACAACAATGGGCCGATGCTGCACAGGGCATCATGACCACTGACACCGTGCCTAAAGCGGCCAGCACACAAGTGACCATCGCGGGTCAAACCATCAGCGTGACCGGCATCAGCAAAGGGGCCGGCATGATTCGCCCCAACATGGCCACCATGTTGGGCTATGTGGCCACTGACGCGTGCGTGGCGCCTGCATTGATGCAAGCACTCGCACATGCCTTGGCCGAGGGTTCGTTCAACCGCGTGACGGTCGATGGTGACACCTCGACCAACGATTCGTTTGTGGTGATCGCCACCAACAAGGCGCAACACGCACCCATCACCAGCTTGGACAGCGCTGAAGGCCAAGCCTTGTTTCAAGCGATGTTGCAAGTGGCGCGTCAGTTGGCACAAGCCATCGTGCGCGATGGTGAAGGTGCCACCAAGTTCATCACCTTGCAAGTCGATGGCGGTCGCAACACCGCAGAGTGTCGCCAAGTGGCGTATGCGATCGCGCATTCGCCGCTGGTGAAAACCGCTTTCTTTGCCAGCGATCCCAATTTGGGTCGCATCTTGGCGGCAGTGGGTTATGCAGGCATTTCCGATTTGGACCAAACCAAAATCGATTTGTACCTAGACGATGTGCATGTGGCCATCCACGGTGGTCGCCATCCTACCTACCAAGAAGCAGACGGTCAGCGCGTGATGAAGCAATCTGAAATCACGGTGCGTGTGGTGCTGGGCCGTGGTGACGCAACAGACACCGTGTGGACCTGTGATTTGAGCCACGACTATGTGAGCATCAACGCCGACTACCGCAGTTAAATTTAGCAGCTGATTCACAAAGGTGCATGACAATGAGTGCAGCAGATTCTCTTGAACGATTGGTGCAACGCGCAGAAGCCTTGATGGCGCGCATCGAATCGGTCTTGCCCCAACCCTTGCAAGCGCCCGCCGATTGGTCGGCGAGCATTGCCTACCGTTATCGCAAGCGCAGCAGCGGACATGGCACGCTAGAGCCTGTGCGTCATGTGGCCTCGTTGGGCTTGAGTGAGCTCAAAGAAATTGACGGACAAAAAGAAAAAATCCAACGCAACACTGAACAGTTTGTCAAAGGTTTGCCTGCCAACAATGTCTTGTTGACCGGTGCGCGTGGCACGGGCAAATCGTCGCTCATCAAAGCGTGTTTGAATGCTTATGCGCCACAAGGTTTGCGTTTGATCGAGGTCGACAAAGACGACTTGACCGACCTGCCCGACATCATCGATGTGGTGTCTGAGCGGCCCGAAAAATACATCATCTTTTGCGATGACTTGAGCTTTGAAGATGGCGAACCTGGCTACAAAGCGTTGAAGTCCATCTTGGACGGTTCAGTTGCTGCGGCTACACCTAATGTGCTCATTTACGCCACCAGCAACCGTCGCCATTTGTTGCCCGAGTACATGAAAGAAAACCTCACCTACACCCACACCGAAGACGGTGAGGTGCACCCAGGTGAAGGCGTGGAAGAAAAAATTTCTTTGTCTGAACGTTTTGGTTTGTGGGTCAGTTTTTACCCTTTCAGCCAAGACGAATACCTCACCATCGTGGCGCAGTGGTTGACATCGTTTGGTGTGAAGGCGAGTGCGATAGATGCAGCCAAACCCGAAGCGCTCATTTGGGCTTTGGAGCGTGGCTCACGCAGTGGCCGTGTGGCCTATCAGTTTGCACGCGACTACGCTGGCAAACACGCTTGAACGCGTTGACCTTGTCGCAGACCTTGAACTCTCCTGAAGTGCGCGTGGTCGACGCAGATCAGCCGCGCCACAGCGATCGCAGCTTGGTGCAAGTGGCCGTGGGTGTGTTGATCCAAAACGACGGCACATTCTTGCTCACCTCGCGACCTGTGGGTAAGGTGTATGCAGGCTATTGGGAATTTCCGGGTGGCAAACTCGAAACGGGTGAAACGGTGGAGCAAGCCTTGCGCCGTGAATTGCAAGAAGAAATTGGTATCACCATTGGCAATTGCACGCTTTGGAAAACCGAACGCATCGATTACCCCCATGCCTTGGTGCAATTGAATTTTTGCAAAGTCACCCAATGGTCGGGTGAATTAGAGATGCACGAAGGCCAACAGTTCGCTTGGCAGCATTTGCCTGTGACGGTCACGCCGGTGTTGCCTGGCACCGTGCCGGTGTTGCAATGGTTGGCGCAGGAAAGAAATTTTCAGGGCAGTACACACAGTTAACCCAGCATTGCAACGACAGTCAGTTGTGCCTCAAGTGGGCAGATGCATGCAGGGTGTTATTGCAACGGCGTGTTTTCGAAGTCACCATCGTCTTGTGGTGTTTCGTCAGGCAATCGATGTTCTTCGTTGGCCCAAGCGCCCAAGTCGATGTTGCGGCAGCGCTCGCTGCAAAAGGGACGAAAAGCGTTTTTAGTTTCGTAGCGACTGGGCCCACCGCATTGCGGGCACACCACGATGCGTACATCGCTTGTCATGGCTTAGACGCACAAAGCCATTTCAAAAGGAACATCTTCTGTGCAGTGTTGCAAGCGACCGTTCTCGTCTTGGCGCATCATGCGCACCCAAATCATCAAGCGATTGCCACTGATCTCGGGCACAAAGCCTAAGCTCGGGTCAATGGCCACGCGCATGAGTTGGAACTTGCCTTGCGCCAAGGACTGCTGAAACTGCCCATTGGTGGCCATCATTTTTTGCGCTGAACCAGTGTCGCGCATCAAGGACAACAACAAGCGCACCGATTCGTTGAGCGGACCAAATGCTTCAGCCCATTTCAAAATATCGGTGCGACGCACATCGGGTGACTGTTGTTGCCAGGCGTGATAGGCCGGTAAATCAAAACAACACGTGCCACCTGGAATGGCCACGCGGTTGCGCAAAGCAGCCAGCCATTCGTTGTCGGTGATGGTTTGTCCAATTCGACCAATTGAACCGTTGAGTGCGCTGTAACAACGCTCGAGTTTTTCGAGCAATTGGTTGAGCGCATCTTCTGACACAGAGGGGTTGCCACTCAAGGCAGAGAATTGTTGCTTGTGGCGTTCCAAGTCTTTTAACAAATCAGACTTGAGGTCGGTGCGCCCACCGGCTTCGACCAACTCAAACAAGGTGGTCAGCGCAAAGTGGTTGTCGACAGGATGATTGCGTGAAGTCAATTCTTCAAAGCGCTGAAACAAGTGCTCCAGTCGCAAGTACGTGCGCACACGTTCATTGAAGGGATGTTCGTAAAGAATCACGCGAAAAAAAAGTAAGAGGTGGGTTCATCGAAACTGCCCGCATCATACCTGCAGAAACCCTCAAATTCAGACGGTTTTAGCTGAAATCCAGAGGCAGGGCGTTGACCTCTGCCCTCAGGGCGTCTAGGGATAGCTCGTCGTTGCGAATCACCCAGTCGGCCGCGGCCAAACGCACGCCACTGGGCAGTTGCGCGTCGATGATGCGCTCCACCATCTCTCGCGCCATGCCGTTGCGCGCCATGACGCGCGCGATTTGGGTCTCGCGCTTGCAGTCCACCACCAACACGCGGTCAACCTGTTGACGCCAGCGGCCTGACTCCACCAGCAAGGGCACATCAAACACCACGCAGCGGTGACCGCTTTGAATGGCGGCCTCGGTTTGCCGTTGGGTCTCTTGGCTGACCAAGGGATGAACGATGGCCTCGAGCCGCTTTTTGGCGTCAGGGTCAGAAAACGCCAGGGCGCGCATGCGGTCTCGGTTCAAAGCGCCATCCGCATCGACAAAGTCGTTGCCAAAGGTTTTGGCAATGGCAGGCATGGCGCTGCCGTGCGGGGCGGTGACCGCGCGGGCAATGGCGTCGGCATCCACCACGGCGGCGCCTCGCGCAGCCAGCAGGTTGGCCACGGTGCTTTTGCCGCTGCCAATGCCGCCGGTGAGGCCGAGGCGAAAAAGTGGTTGAGGTACACGCATGGGCTCAAGTCTAAGCAAAATGAAATGTGGTCAATGTGCCTGCAGCAAATTCAAAAAGAAAGCATGTCCTGTGACGGCCAACACACAACCTGCTGCCGCCAAAAAAGGACCAAAAGGCACATACAAACCTTGGTGCAATTTTTGCCGCGCTTGCAGCCCCAGGCCAACCACCGCACCCACCAAGCTGGCCAAAAACACCAAGGGCAGCAAAGCCCAGGGGCCCAACCAAGCGCCCAAAGCTGCCAGCAGTTTGAAGTCGCCGGCCCCCATACCTTGTTTGTGGGTGATGCGTTCAAACACCGTGGCCACCAACCACAGCGCGCTGTAACCGATCGCAGCACCCCACACCGCATCTGTCAAAGGCGTATCGATCAACTGCGTGGCGCTGCACAGCAAACCGGCCCACAGCAGGGGTTGCGTCAGCGCGTCGGGCAGCAAGGTGGTGCGCCAGTCAATCACTGACAGGGTCAACAAAGTGCTGGCAAACACTGCCCAACATGCCGCAGTGGCTGGCAAGGGCCAATGCCATGCGCAACCAAGCCACACCAAACTGTGCGCCAGCACCCACCCAAGGCTAGGTCGGGTTGGGGTGTCTGCTGGTACGGGTGTTTCCAAAATATCTGCAGGTAACTTGATCGCAAGGTAATGCAAAGGCCAACTGCAAACCGCACCCAACACAAAAAACAAGAGTTCATTCATATCGCTTGCCCCATCTGAAAAATAGGCAAGTACAAGGCCATGACCATGCCACCCACCAACAAACCGAGCAACACCATCAAGAACGGTTCGACCAAAACAGACAACTGCGCCACAGCGCGTGTGACACTTGTTTCAAAGTGGTGAGCAGCTTTGTCGAGCATGTCGTCTAAGGTGCCAGACTCTTCACCGATGGCGCACATTTGGATCAGCATAGGTTGAAATAAAGAAGCATGTTGTTCAAGCGCGTGAGTCAACGATTGTCCTTGCATTAACTGCGATTGAATGCGTTGCGTGGCAACAGCATAGTGCAAATTACCGGTCACGCCTGCCACCGCCCCCAGGCCCTCGGTCAGTGGTATGCCTGCCCGCAACAAAGTGGCCAAAGTGCGCGTCCAGCGGGCCAAGCAAGACTGACGCACCAAAGCGCCTGCCAAAGGCAAGTGCAACCAAGCGCGGTGCTTGTAGGCTTGCACGCGTGCAGATTTCAAAGCCCACTGTTGCAGCGCAAAGTACACCACCAACAACCCCAACAGCCATTGCCAACCATGGTTTTTCAAGGCTTGACTGACGGCGATCAACCCCTGCGTGATGCGCGGCAACTCGGTGTCAAAAGAGGCGTAAACCGATTCGAACGCGGGCACCACAAACATCAGCAACACACCAGACACAACGCCTGCCACGCCCATCACCACCATGGGGTAGATCATGGCCGTGCGAAGCGAGCGGCGCAATTGTTCGGACTTTTCTCTGTGTGTGGCGATGCGATCTAGCAAAGTGTCCAAAGCGCCGGTCATTTCGCCTACCTGCACCAAGTTGCAAAACAAGGCATCAAACTCAGGCCTTTCTTGCAAAGCTTGGTGCAGCGTGGCACCGTTTTCAATGCGCGATTTCAAATGTTTGACCATGGCATGTGTTGGAGTGTTGGGCTGCCCACGCAAGATCACTTCCAAGCATTGCAGCAACGCTATGCCTGCTAGCAATAAGGTGGCTAATTGACGCGCAAACTGCGTGACCTCTTGTGCTTGCAGGTTGTCCGGTGCAAGCCACTGTCGCCAAGGGTAATGACGCCGCAACGAAAGAACACGAATGCGTCGCTGCACTAAGTGATTTCGTGCATCGTTGGCTGAGGCAGCTTGGTAAATGCCCGACACCTTGTGCCCTTGACGATCAATGCCTCGCCACACAAACGATGGGTTGACGACCTTCATGCTGTGTGGGCTATGACTTCTTGCAAACTGGTCACGCCTTGCAAGGCTTTGAGATAACCCGCTTGACGCAATGTGCGCACGCCTTGTTGCTGACTGTGGGCAATCAAGCTTTGCAGGGGTGCTTCTTCAAGCATCAGCTCTTGCATGCCTTCGTCCATCGGCATCACTTGAAAAATACCGATACGGCCTTTGTAGCCATGCATGCAAAGTGAGCAGCCTTGGCTTTCAAACAAGCACGCTTGCGACAAGAGTTGCGCGGGCAAAGTTTGGCGGTCTGCGGCCGTTAAGGTGTCTAAAAAAATAGCTGTGTGAGCTTTCGAAGCTGGGTGTTTGCAAGCCTCGCACAACTTTCTGACCAAGCGCTGCGCCACGATCAACACCACGCTGGCCGTGACCAAGAAAGGAGAGATGCCCATATGGCGCAAACGCATCAAGGTGGCGGGCGCGTGGTTGGTGTGCAAAGTCGACAAAACCAAGTGGCCGGTTTGTGCCGCTTGAATGGCGATTTCTGCAGTCTCTAAATCGCGAATTTCACCCACCATCAAAATGTCTGGGTCTTGTCGCAGCAACGCGCGCAATGCGCTGGCAAAAGTCAAACCTGCGCGGGTGTTGAGCGTCATTTGGTTCACGCCGCTGAGTTGAATTTCACAAGGGTCTTCCACTGTCGAAATATTCACATGCGGTTGATTCAACAACTCAAGGCAGCTGTAAAGCGACAGTGTTTTGCCCGAGCCGGTCGGTCCCGTCATCAAAATCATGCCGTGCGGTTGTTTCAGCGCTGCTCTGAGTTTTTGCGCATCATCGTCTTCATAGCCGAGTGCCTGCAGCGAAGGGCGGGTGCGGCTGTGATTCAAAACCCGAACCACCAGTTTTTCGCCAAACAATGTGGGCAAAGAACTCACCCGCAAATCCACTTGTGCTTGTTGCAGCGGGTATTGAATGCGCCCATCTTGCGGCAAGCGTTTTTCGGCGATGTCTAAACGCGCCAACACCTTGAGACGCGACAGCAATGCGTCACGCATGTGTAAATCTTGTTGCGCCATGATGCGCAACTGCCCGTCTATGCGAAAGCGAACGCGAAAGCTGTTGGCATCGCTTTCGAAATGAATGTCAGAGGCGCCGCAATTGACGGCCTGCTCAATCCAATGGTGCAGGGCTTGGCTGGCAGAGGTGTGGTTGGGGGCGGGAAGAGGCGTCGGCACTGAGAGGCTTGGTGATAAAACCAAATATTCTTCTTGCCATGCAATGACCCATGGCGAGTTGGCCTCACAAAGTCATTGGTTGTCAGTGTTGCGGTTGTTGATCATCAACCGTGCCAGCGGGTCACTCGTCTTCAGGTTGACGCTTGTTTCTCAGCTTGCCAATCACTTTGATGACGGCATACACGGCCAAGACCAAAGCCACGGCACAGACGGCCTGCTCAACTGGGGTGAGGTGATCCACAAATATCTGGACATCTTCGTAGGTGGATAGCGGCGTGTTGACGACAGGGTTTTCTTGGCGGTATTTCTCGTAAGCTCCGTTGTCCATGAGCGGCTCCCAAATTCATTGAATATGCGTTAAGTCTACCCAAGCCTGACTAAAATGAAGTGGCACTATGAAAAAAATGGCCTTGTTATTGTGGATTTTGCTGGCGCAACAGACGGCTTGGGCCGCCTGGGTGTATTTCGACGGCAATTATGGCAATGCACTTCAATACTACGACCCCAACATCGAAGTCAAAGGCAAGGCCTCCACCCTCCGAATATTTAATATGTTGTCAGTGAAAGACATGGTGCCAATCTATGACGCTGGCGCACCTAAACACTTGCGCATGGTGTTGTACGCGTCAGAGTTGTCCACCTATGAGTTCAATTGCAAAGATCAAACCATCCATTTGAAAAGCCGCACTTTTTACAACGACATCGATGGCAAATTTCCTGTGCTCACGTACAAGCACACCGACAAATTCATCGAGCAAGGCAACTCAGACTTCACCAAGCAATTCATCAAGCGCAAGGTCTACCCGAACCACGACAAGCCTTTGAAGATGATGAATCTGGCTTGTCGTTGAAGCCGTGTTTTGTTTGAGGTTGGGTTCAGAAGGTGTAGCCAAACAGCAGCGATGGACTGGTTTGCTTGTATTTGGCATTCGCCAAACCAGCGTTTTGCGCGTCTGATGTGCGTTTGGTCCATTCAAACTGCAAGAAATTATTGTCGTAAATGTAGTGCTTGATGCCCAAACCAACTGTTTTGCCACTCAAGGCGCGACCATCGGTATTGTTTTCGTAGCGCGCTGCATAAGCCCCCAGTTTGGCGTACAGCAAGGAATTGCTTTGTAACAAAATGCCTGGCTCGATGGTGAGTTCGCTGGGTGTTTTCGAGGCCAACACTTCGTTCGTGCCTGCTTTGGCATTTTTCAAATCCATGGTGGCTGTCACACCCAACTTGGCGG
>JBEGOM010000041.1:0-19087 GCA_041181985.1 Pseudomonadota bacterium
TGTGTGCCACTGCACGCATGGCTTTGCCCAACATGGTGGTGCGCATGACATGGTCAAACACCCACATCACAACCACCGCCACACCCAGCATCAACAATTCTTGTGGGCGAACACCAATGCCCATCCATCGAATTACTTCTTCACCCACTGGGCTTGGCACCACCACAGGTTTGGGACCCCAAATGGCCAAGCCAATGCTTTGCAAAATCACGCCAAATCCCAAGGTACTCATGACCCATGCCATGCCGGGTCGACCCGCAAATGGGCGCACACCCAACACATACAACAACCAACCGATCACACCCATCATCAACACGGCCACCAGCAAGGCCACGATTTGTTCGTAAGCTTCTGGTGAAGCACTGCCAAAGGTGTTGGAACTGATCGGTTTGCCAAGAAACAGCAACAACACACTCATGCCCATGAACGCGCCAGCAGAAACAAATTCGCCGTGGGCAAAGTTCAAGGTTTTGGTGGTGGTGAATGTCACGCTGAAGCCCAAAGCAACCAAGGCATAAGCGCTGCCCACAGCGAGTCCGCTGATCAGGGCTTGTAGCAAAGCAGTGTCCATAGCGATCGAAAAAAATGAAGCAAGCCCGAGGCCTGCTTCATGGTTGAGATTTACTTCTTGATGTCTGCAGCGCTCAATGACTTGACCACGCTGTCGGTGTAGAGCACCAACTTACCGTCACGCCATTTGATGAACGCCAAATCGCTGGCGGTCAGGCCTTCGCGATCGGTTTTAGAAAATGGTTTTTCATACACTTTCATCACACCGTCAACGGGTGCTTTGAGGTCTTCCAAAGCTTCACGCATCTTGGCGCCATCGGTACCGCCCGCTTGTCGCATGGCACTGGCCAACAACAAGGTGGCATCGTAGCCGTGCACTGCGAAAGGGAACGCACTGGGCGCCGCCAACTTCGAGCCCAAACGCTCATACAACTTCTTTTGCTTAGGCGTGACAGGATCAGCCATGGTGCGCATGAAGATGGGTTTTTCAGCCAGCGTTTTACCAGCGGCATCGAAGTAGGTGATGTTGTCGGCAGCCCACGATGTCAATGTGGTGGGAAAGTAATTGATTTTGTCCATGCTGCGCACCAACTGTCCGGTGGGTGTGCCTTGGGCCCACACAATCAATGTATCCGCACCGGCCGCTTTCAGTTTGTTGAGTTGCGATGTCATGTCGGTGTCGCTGACCGCAAATTTTTCTACGCCAACAGGTTCGATGTTGTAGAGCTTCAAAATTTCAACAATGTCTTTCACACCCCCTTGACCATAGCCCGTGGTTTCACCCATCACACCAATTTTTTTAGCGCCCGATTTGATGGCATACGCCACCAAAGCCGCCACTTGTTCGCGGTCCATCATGGAGACGCGGAACATGTAGTTGTCAGCGCCAGGGGCCATGGCCTTGGTGATGTCAGAGCCCGAACCAATCATGCCCATCGACACCACTTTCTTTTGGTTAGGAATGTGTTTCCATGCCAGAGCGTTGCCAGAATTGGTGGGGCCCAACACCGCCACCACTTTTTCGTTGTCGATCAAGTCGCTCATGTTTTGAATCGACTTGGGCGGCTGCGATTGGTCGTCACGGATCACCAAGCTCAGCTTGCGACCCAACACACCACCTGCTGCATTGATGTCTTCAATCGCGGCTTCAATGCCGAGCACCCCCGCTCGTCCGCTCTGTGCAGAAGGCGATGCTGACAAATCACCGTTGAATCCAAGTTTGATGTCTTGCGCTTGCACAGCAAAACTGGTTGCCATAGCAGCCAGCAAGGCTGTTTTTTTCATCCACTGCGCTAATTTCATACTGTCTCCTTCTTTTTTACAGAGCCTACGGCTCGGGTTGAAAACCACCGGGCTGCTTTTTTAGGCAGCCAAAAAACCACCATCCACGGCCAAGGTCACGCCCGTCACATACGAGGCCATGGGCGAGGCCAAAAACACCACAGGGCCAATCAGTTCTTCGGCTTGACCCACACGCCCCATGGGTGTTCGCGCCATGAACTTTTCTAATTTTTCAGGTTGATCACGGGTGATTTGTGTCATCGGTGTTTCAATCACGCCCGGCGCCAAAGCATTCACACGCACACCGTCTTTGGCCAACTCAACAGCCAGTGCTTGGGTCATCAGTTTGACAGCACCTTTGGAAGGCGAATACCCCATGGTGCCCGGTAACCCTGCTTGCGCTGCAATCGAAGCCAAGTTGATGACGCAGCCTTTGCTTTGCCTCAACGCTGCTAAAAAGGCATGCACCGGAATGAATGAACCCACCACATTGACTTGCATCATGCGGTTCAAATTTTCAACCGCTTTGGCGCTGTCAACACCTTCGCGAATGATGATGCCCGCGTTATTGACCAACACATCGATCAAGCCAATTTGCTGCGCAACCGTTTGAGCCAATTGCGTGCAAGCCGCTTCAGATGTGACATCCAATTCAAACGCCCAAGCTTGTCCACCCGATTGGCTGATCTCTTTTGCCACCGCTTGTGCATTCCCAGCATGAATATCTGTGACGATCACTTTCGCACCCGCATGGGCCAAGCCCTTGGCAATAGCCCGACCATTGCCCTGCCCTGCACCGGTGACCAATGCCAACTTGCCCTGCAAAACCAATGGCGCAATGTGTGATGTGATGTCCATACAAATCTCTTTACAAACGTTGTGCCAACACAGTTTCACGCTGCGTGATGGTGGGCCGCAGCAAAGCATTTGAAAACTCAGCCTGTTGACGCAACAGCGCATGTGCCGCCACATAACCCAGCGTGACAGCGGGGCCCAATGTGATGCCCGCACCGGGATAGTTGCCCCCCATGATGCTGGCTGCATCATTGCCCACGGCATACAAACCTTCGATGGGTTTCTTGTGTGCATCCAACACTTGGCATTGCTCATCTGTGCTCAAACCCGCGAAGGTGCCAATTTCACCGATCACAATTTTGATGGCATAGAAGGGGCCAGATTGAATCGGTGCCATGCAAGGGTTGGGCTTGACCAACGCATCGCCCTGATAGCGGTTGTAGGCCGTGCTGCCTTTGCCAAACTGGCGATCCACACCCGACTTGGCATCTTCATTGAACCAAGCCACTTGTTCCAGCAGATTGTTTTCATCGATGCCCGTGATGTTGGCCAACTCACTGAGTGAGTTGCCCCGCTTCAAATAACCAGAGCGCAGGTGACGGCCCAATGGCAACGGAAACGGCGCCACCGCACCCAAGCCGTATTCACGCAAATGTTTGTGATCACAAACCAGCCAAGCACTGAACTCTGCTTGACCTGCAGCTTTGCAAGCCTTGACCCAATCTTGCACAAAGTCGTGATACGAAAACGCTTCGTTGGTGAATCGTTTGCCGTTGGACAACACAGCAATCACACCGGGTTTGGCACGGTCAATGAAATGCGGCATGACCCCCGTCGAGCCATCTTTGCGTGGCACCACAGAAGTCGGGCACCAAGCCGCCGCATTGGGAATGGTGGGATCAACCCACGCACCCACCTTCTCAGCCATGCGCAAACCATCTCCCGTGTTGGCTTTAGGCGAGGGCGTGAAGTGTTCATGGCCTGTGGTGGTGTGCGGAAACAATTGTTGGCGGCGCAAGATGTCGTGTGGAAAACCACCGCAGGCCAACACCACACCATAACGCGTCACCACTTCAACTTGCTGGCCTTGCTTGTTGACCACTGCACCCACCACTTTGCCAGCCAAGGTTTTCAAATCAACCACCGGTGAAGACAACCACACATCCACCTTCAAATCCATCGCTGCCTTGGCCAATCGACCGGCCAAAGCATTGCCATTGGTGAGCGTCATGCCGCGACCGTGTATCAATACATCTAGCAAATGCTTGCCAAAGCGCTTGGCCACAAAAAGAAACGACTCGAGTGATTTGAATGCGCGTAAAAAATGCCACAGCTCTTTGCCTGAACCGAGCATCATGCCAAACACCGTCAATTCAGGCACAGGTGGCGCCAAATACTTCACACGCTCGCCCAACTCTCTGGCATCAAAAGGTCGGGTCACCATTGAGCGTCCGCCTGGCAAACCACCAGGTGCTTCTGCGTGGTAGTCGGGAAACACTGCGGGCATGTCAAATTGCACGCAGGTGTTGCTGGTGAAAAATGAAATCGCTTTGGGGCCATTGGCAATGAAAGCATCTACCCGTTTTTCATCAAAGTGGCTGCCTGCTTGGTCTCTCAAATAATCTTTGGCTGCACCCGCGGGCTCGTGTATGCCTTGCTCAGTGGCCAAGTGCGTGCCAGGCACCCACAACCAGCCGCCCGACCTTGCTGTGGTGCCGCCATACAAAGCTTCTTTCTCAACCACCAACACTTGCAAGCCGTGATGCGCCGCAGTCACCGCCGTCGACATGCCCGAGGCACCCGTTCCCACCACCAACACATCGACCTCAATTGTTTCCATTGCCATAGCTAAAGCTCCATTTCAAAATTAGTCTATAGCAGATGCATATTTTTAAGTCTAATGGTAAACCCCACGCCATTTACCCCCCAGAACGATGAAAAATTCAGCCCCATGCGAACCGAAAAAGCACCTGTAAAAGTAAGACGCGGCATTCAGTCAATTGAAGTTGGTGGGCAGTTGTTATTGGCCCTGGCTGAGCATGGTCGCCCCATGTCGTTGGGCGATTTAGCCAAAGCCGCACACATGCCCTCGGGCAAAGCGCACCCCTATTTGGTCAGTTACAGCAAGTTGGGATTGGTCTCACAAGACATTGCCACCGGTCACTATTGGTTGGGGCCTACCGCCATTCAACTGGGGCTGGTAAGTCTGCGAATGCTCAACCCCGTGCGTGAAGCCACGCCGTTTGCACAAAACTTAGCGCAAGAAACGGGGCACAGCGTTGCGCTGTCGGTGTGGGGCAACCATGGCCCCACCATTGTTTTGTTGATCGACCCGATTTACCCGCTGCATGTGAACATGCGCACCGGCACCGTCATGTCACTCGCAGGCACCGCAACAGGAAGACTGTTCGCAGCGTTTTTAAACAAGCAGTTGATTGAAAGCGCCATGGCAGAAGACTACAAACGCTTAGGGCCCGACATTGCGCACCCACTCAAACCAGAAGAAGTGGACAAAAAATTACAAGAGGTCCGCAAGTATGGTTTGTCGCGCTCCGTCAACAACCCCACGCCGGGCGTAACCTCTTTTGCTGCACCCGTGTTTGATTACTCCAAAACCATTGTTTTGGGCATCACACTCATGGGCTCGTCGGGCACTTTCGATCCTGCGTGGCAGGGACCGCAAGCCAAGGCCATCAAAGCCTGCGCTGATGAGGTGTCAAAGAAATTAGGTTTCAGTCTGTAACGACGCAATATGGAGACACGCTCATGACGCTTTCTGATCGCCTTCACGCTTGCCACAGCTCAGTGGTACACGATGTGATGAAAGACATGGGCCTTGCGCTTCGTGTCTTACCCCGCACCATCGTTGGCCTAGAACGCACCATGAAAACCGCAGGTCCCGTGTTCACCGTGCGAGGTCGACCCGACCCCACGCTCGACAAACACACCTCACTTTATGAATGGGCTGGTTTGTTGTCGCGCGCACCAACCGGTCATGTGGTGGTGTGCCAACCTCAAGACGACACCCGCGCCTTGTTTGGTGGTTTGTCGGCGGAAGCTCTCGCACTCAAAAATGTGCGTGGCTACATCGTGGATGGTGGTTGCCGAGATGTGCAAGCCATTGCCGACCAAGGGTTTCCTGTTTTTGCACGCTATGCCACGCCAATTGACATTGTGTGCGCATGGCGTGCAGAGGCGTTCGAGCAACCCGTGGCCATTGGTGGTCAGCAGGTGTTGCCCGATGACTATGTGTTGGCAGATAGAGACGGCATCATCCTCATTGACGCAAAAAATGTCGAAGCCGTGATTGCAGCGGCAGAAAAAAAGATGGCCACTGAAGGTGACATGGTGCGCGCCATTCGTGCTGGCGAAGACCCTCAGGCGGCTTATGAGCGCTATCGGGTTTTTTGATAAACGCTAACCTGGGGCCAAAGGATCATGAGCACCTTGACAAAGTGTCTTTGAAACCGGCAGCAGCCCAGATGGTTCTGTTTCTAACAAAAAGAAGCTTATTGATGCGGACGATCTTCAATCCAGAAGATAAAGCCATCGGATTCATCAAGCTACCAGAGCGTTGTGCTAATCTAGCCTTTAGAGGCCCAAAGAAAAGGTGAACTTGGATGAAATCAAAAACTATGGCTAGGTTACTTCTTGTTGCATTAACAAGCTTATTTGGGTCTATGCCATTTTGTGCAACAGCACAATCGAACTACCCAAGCAAACCCATCAAAATTATTGTTCCCTTCCCCGCAGGAGGAACATCAGATGTATTAGCCCGAATACTCGGCGTGAAGCTGACTGAGGCATGGGGCCAACCAGTAGTGGTTGAAAACCGACCAGGTTCGAGCGGTAACTTAGGCGCAGATGCCGTTGCCAAGTCGCTAGCTGATGGCTATACGTTTGCACTGATGGATGTCGGCAATCTTGTCATCAGTCCTGCATTGTTCAAACTGCCATTCAATGTTCAGAATGACTTTGCACCCGTTTCAATGGTGGCCTACTCCCCTCACCTCTTGGTCGTCAGCAATAAGATTCCTGTAAACACAACGGCTGAACTCATTGCTTATGCAAAAGCACAAAAAGGAAAGATGAATTTTGCTGCTGCGGCCGGCATGGGAAGTGCGACTCACCTAGCCGGTGTGGTCTTCGCCAAACGCAGCGGTATTGAATGGGGCTATGTTCCTTACAAGGGTGGCGCCCAAGCGATGACCGATTTGATTGGTGGCCAAGTGGATGTCACATTCAACGGCATGGTTGCCACCTATCCACATGTCAATGCAGGAAAAATCAAACTGATCGCTGTATCTAGTGGAAAACGGAATAGCCAATTAGGTGATGTGCCAACCGTAGCCGAGACATTACCGGATTTTCTAACCGGAAGCTGGCAAGGGTTACTTGCCCCAGCAGGCACCCCAAAGGCAATCGTTGACAAAGTAAATGCAGAAGTCTTGAAAATTACAAGCATGCCTGATGTGAAGGAACGTCTGGTTCATTTAGGCGCCGAGCCTACTACCATGAGTCCGAGTGATTTTGCAAAATGGATGAGCCGTGAAATTCCTGCAATGGCGAAAATAGTTAAAGATGAAAAAATCACAGCTGACTAATCAAAGTGAACAATCAAACGACCTTCACACCAATGTGTTGAGCTGATGTAAATGTGGTCAGGCGCCCAACGCTCACGCTTGCGTCTAGCAGTCAAGAAAAAAGCCACTTAAAAAGTGGCTTTTTGTTTGGTGGGCCCACCAGGACTTGAACCTGGGACCAAAGGATTATGAGTCCTCTGCTCTAACCAACTGAGCTATAGGCCCGAATCGCTCATTGTACTTTGCTCGCCTATCATGCTTGCCATGAAACTCTCCCCCAAAGCGCTCGGGCTGACTGCCGCCGTTCTCACGGTGATGATCTGGACATCGTTCATCATGGTTGCCAAAGCCTCGGCGTCCCACACACTTTTGCCTTTTGACATTGTTTTTTTGCGCATCTTGGGTGCAGCCACCGTGCTCATTCCTTTGGGTTGGTGGTGGACGCGTCAAGAGCGCAGCAACGGCACATTCACTGGCTCATTGCTGGGTTTGTCCCCTTTGCCTTGGCGCATCACCGCCGTGGGTGGTTTGTTTGGCAGTTTGCTCTACGCCATGTTCGCCTACAGCGGTTTCTTTTTTGCACCTGCTGCGCACGCCTCAGTGTTGATGCCTGGCAGTTTGCCTTTGTGGACCACTTTACTCGCTCTATTTTTGTTGCACGAGCGCATCTCACGCGCACGTGCCATTGGCTTGGCCTGCATTGTGTTGGGCGACCTGCTGGTGGGTGGCGCGAGTTTGCTCAAAGCGTTTGAGGGTGGCGATGTTTGGAAGGGCGATGTGCTGTTCATGACCGCTGCTTTTTGTTGGTCGGTCTACAGCGTGTTGGTTCGCAAGCATGGGCTGAACGCAGTGCAAGCCACCATTGCCATCACCGCTTTTGGCGCCAGCACTTTTTTACCCAGCTATGCGTTGGCGGTTTATTTGCAATGGGTGCCCAGCCATTTGTTTGACGCGCCTTGGTCTGAAATGGTGTTTCAAACGATTTATCAGGGCGTGGGCTCGGTGGCCATTTCTGGTATCACTTTCAACCTGATGATTCGCCATTACGGCCCTGTGCGTTCCACCATGATCACCGCGCTGGTGCCTGGTTTGTCTGCCATGGGGGCCGTGTGGGTGCTGGGCGAACCCATGCACTGGAACTTGCTCGCAGGTCTCGCGTTGGTGACCTGCGGCATTTTGTTTGGCGTTCGAAAAACTTAAAACTCGAGCGTTTGCCCTTCAGCGATGGGCACCACTTTGATTTTGCTGCCCTTCATGGCGGCTTCAAACTCAGCCAAGGTTCCTTTGGCCAAAGGGTTGGAGTTGTAGTGAATGGGCATGACCATTTTGGGCTTGATCCATTCACGCGCTGCAAACGCAGCGTCTTGTGGGTCCATCGTGAAGTTGCCACCGATGGGCATCAACACCAAATCGGGTTTGTAGCGTTGAGCGATGAATTTCATATCGCCAAACAAACCGGTATCGCCCATGTGCCAAATTTTGAAACCGTTTTCAAGTTCAATGATGTAACCCATCGCCTCGCCAGCTGGATGCGATTCGTTTTTACCCGTCGCTGGGTTGTTCCACACGATTTGCGATGAGTGTTCAGCGGCTACCGCGGTTACCTTGATGCCAGGCAAAGGGGTGACATGACCGGTTTTATTGAAACGGTGCACCAAGTTGGGTGGCAAGATGCCCAGCGTGTTGAGGGTGGTCATCATGTCGCCGGGGCCAAACAACACAGCGTTGTTGAGTTTGGCCAGTGCAGGTGCGTCGCCCAAATGGTCGCCGTGGCCATGTGTGACCAACAACACATCAACTTTGCCCACGGCCGCCAAATCAGACTTATAAGGCTCGGGTGTTTTGGGGCCGCCTGACAACCAAGGGTCGATCACGATGGTCTTGCCACCTGGGGTTTTGATGCGAAACCCAGCTTGACCAAACCACAACATTTCTGTTTTGCCTTTGACGGCCGGTGCGCTCGCAGCCGTTTGCGCTTGCGCGTTGAGGCCTACCAAACTCAGTGCAGTCAGCGCGACAGCACAATTCAATTTCAACCATTGTTTCAAAGCCATTGTGTTCTCCCATAGTTGGCAATTCATCGCAAGATGGTTGTACAAAACGACGGCTTTGAAAAGAGGGTTTCCCTAGGTTAAACAACCTTTAAGCCCCCTAGGTGACACGGCCTTTACTTGTGGCTCAGCGCGTTGCTCACCAATTTAGAGGTGATATCCACAATTTGAATCATGCGGTCATAGGCCATGCGGGTGGGGCCTATCACACCAAGGGTGCCCACCACTTGCCCGTCTACTTCATAAGGTGCGCTCACCACCGACAGCTCTTGCATGGGCACCATTTGGCTTTCGCCACCAATGTAAATGCGCACGCCTTCGGCTTGGGCTGAGACATCGAGTAAACGCACCAGCTGGGCTTTTTGTTCAAACAAATCAAACGCGCGGCGCAAATTGCCCATGTCGCTGGAAAAATCGCTCACCGCCAAGAGGTTGCGCTCACCGCTGATCACCACATCGTCTTGCACTTGCGTCAGTGCTTCGGTGCTGACTTGCACCGCTGCTTGCATGAGCGAGGCAATTTCGCTGCGTAACGATTCCACTTCGGCCAACAATTTTTCTTTCACCTGTTCAATCGCCATGCCAGCGAAATGATGGTTCAAATAATTGGCGGCTTCGATCAGCTGGGTTTGCGAATAGTCGCTCTCGGTGAACAGCACGCGGTTTTGCACATCACCCTCAGGCGTGACGATGATGACCAACAAACGCTTTTCCGACAAACGCAAAAACTCGATGTGGCGAAACACCGAACTGCGCCTCGGTGCCATGACCACGCCCACAAAGTGCGACAAGTCGGACAACAAATGCGCCGCATTGGCAATCACTTTTTGCGGTTGATCAGGCGCCAACTGAGGCGCTTGCAATTGCTCGCGATCTGCGGTGAGCATGGTGTCCACAAACAAGCGGTAACCCAACGAGGTGGGAATACGACCCGCTGAGGTGTGGGGGCTTGCAATCAGCCCCAAAGCCTCTAAATCTGACATGACATTGCGAATGGTCGCAGGCGACAACTCAATGCCTGTGGCGCGAGACAGCGTGCGCGAGCCAACGGGTTGCCCGTCGGCAATGTAGCGCTCTACCAGCGCTTTGAGTAACAACTTGGCGCGATCGTCTAGCATGGTCATAGATTTGTCTGATTTTAGTGATGTAATTTAGCCATGACATCGAAGTTTCGTCACATCGCCTTGCTGGGCAAATACCAGCTTCCTACCGCAGGCGGCGCCAAACCCGCCACCCGCGAAGCACTCGAGAGCGTTGCGCAGTTTTTGCATGCGCAAAACTGCGAAGTGGTGTTAGAGCACGACACCGCCGCCAACACCGGCATGAGCGGCTACCCCGTGATGGATATCCAAGCCATCGGCAAAACCTGCGATCTCGCCATTGTGGTCGGCGGCGATGGCACCATGCTCGGGTTTGGCCGACAACTGGCGCAATACAAAGTGCCGCTGATTGGTATCAACCAAGGGCGATTGGGCTTCATCACCGATATTCCACTCAACACATTTCCTGACACCCTCAAAGCCATGTTGCGCGGCGAATACGAAGAAGACCGCCGCGCCCTGATGCATGCCAAAGTGTGGCGTGATGGCCGTTGTGTGTATGACGCGCTGGCCCTCAACGATGTGGTGGTCAACCGCGGCGCCACCTCGGGCATGGTGGAAATGCGCGTTGAAGTGGACGGCCATTTTGTGGCCAACCAACGCGCCGACGGTTTGATCATTGCCACCCCCACCGGCTCGACCGCTTATTCGCTCTCCGCTGGCGGGCCGCTGTTGCACCCCTCTTTGCCCGCTTGGGTGATGGCGCCCATTGCGCCACACACTTTGTCGAATCGCCCCATCGTGCTGGCCGACCCCGGCGAGATTGCGATTGACTTGGTGGCCGGCCGTGACGCCAGCGCCAACTTTGACATGCAGTCTTTGGCCGATCTGATGTTGGGCGACCGCATCACCGTGCGTCGCTCGCAACACAGCGCGCGCTTTTTGCATCCCAAAGGATGGAGCTTTTTTGACACGCTGCGCAAAAAACTGCATTGGAACGAGGGTGTGGCATGAGCTTGCAGCACATTGTTTTGCGCGACTTTGTGATCGTGCGCGAGTTAGACCTTGATTTGTCCAATGGCTTCACTGCCCTCACTGGCGAAACAGGTGCCGGCAAATCGATATTGATCGATGCCTTGCAATTGGTGTTGGGTGGCCGCGCCGAAAGCGGCGTGGTGCGTGAAGGTGCCACACGCGCAGAAATTTGCGCCGAATTTGACAGCTCGCCAGAAGTGTTAGCGTGGCTCGAAGCTGAAGGCTTCAGCGACATGACCAGCGAAGATACTTTGCTGCTCAAACGCACCCTCGACACGCAAGGCAAAAGCCGTGCATGGATCAATGGCAGCCCCGCCACCGCCACCCAACTGCGCGCCTTGGGCGATCAACTGTTAGACATCCACGGTCAACACGCTTGGCAAAGCCTCACACGCCCCGATGCTGTGCGCGGTTTGCTTGACGCGTATGCCGGCGTGAATGTGCAAGCCCTGAGCCAAGTGTGGCAACAGTGGCGACAAGCCATCAACACGCTGCATGAAGCACGCAACGCGCAAAACACATTGCAAGAAGAGCGTGAGCGTTTGCAATGGCAAATGACCGAGGTGGACAAGCTCAACCCCGCCGAAGGCGAATGGGACGAGCTCAATGCGCAACACACCCGCTTGTCCAACGCCCAAGCGCTGATGGACGCCGCGCAATCCGCCATCAACGCGCTTGAAGACGACGAACAAGGTGCTTTGCGTTATTTGTCTCGCGCACAAGACGCCCTGCAACAGCAAAGCGATGTCGAGCCCGAATTCACATCGTTGGTCGATGTGCTGGCCTCGAGCTTGGCACAAGCCAGCGATGTGGCGCATTCGCTGCACGCGTATCTGGGCCATACCGAACTCGACCCCGAGCGTTTGCAAAACTTGGATGACCGTTTGTCGTTGTGGTTGTCTCTGTCGCGTCGCTTCAAACGGCAACCGCAAGAATTGCCTGCGCTTTACGCCGAATGGCAACAACGCTTGTCACAACTCGACGCAGCCACCGACTTGGCAGCGCTAGAGGCAACCGAAGCCAAAGCAGCAGCGGCTTATCAAACCGAAGCCAAGAAAATTTCGCAAGCGCGCAGCAAGGCCGCCCCCAAATTGGCCACCGCCATCACCCAAGCCATGCAAGGTTTGGGCATGCAAGGCGGTCGCTTTGAGGTGCAGTTAGACAAAGCCGATGCGCCCACTGCCAGTGGCTTAGAGACCGTGTCTTTTTTGGTGGCAGGTCACGCCGGCAGCACACCGCGCCCTGTGGGCAAAGTGGCCTCGGGCGGTGAGTTGTCACGCATTGCCTTGGCCATTGCTGTGACCACCAGCCAATTGGGCACCGCACAAACTTTGATCTTTGACGAAGTGGACTCTGGCGTGGGCGGTGCAGTGGCTGAAACCGTGGGACGCTTGATGAAGCAACTCGGCATGGACCGACAAGTGTTGGCGGTGACGCACCTGCCGCAAGTGGCCGCATGTGCCGACCATCATTTGGTGGTGTCCAAACAAAGCGATGCCAAGGGCACGGCCAGTCAAGTTTCGGTGGTCGATGCCGATGCCCGTGTGAAGGAAATTGCGCGCATGCTCGGTGGCGAAAAAGTATCTGACACCACTTTGGCGCATGCCCGCGAAATGCTCAACACTTCCAAGAAAGCAGCAAAAAAATGAACCCCGAACTGGTGTTGATCACTGGCATGTCAGGCTCCGGCAAATCGGTGGCTCTGCATGCGCTGGAAGACGCCGGTTACTACTGCGTGGACAACTTGCCACCCGAACTGTTGCTGCCCTTTGTGCAACTCGAGCAACAACACCGCGCCACCAAAATCGCCATTGCGATGGATGTGCGCAGCGCCAACTCTTTGCCCTTGGTGCCGGCGCAGTTGGCGCATTTGCGCGCACTCGATGTCAACATCCGTTTATTGTTTTTAGATGCGACCACCGAAATTTTGGTGCACCGTTTTTCTGAAACGCGCCGCCGTCACCCCTTGTCTCGCCAAGAAGACCAAAGCATGGTGCCCGACCAACAGCGCGATTTGATCGAGGCGATCGAACTCGAGCGTCAACTGCTGGCTGAGTTGCGCGAAGAGTCGCACATCATTGACACCAGTTTGCTGAAAAACACCAAGCTGCAAAGTTACATCAAATCGCTCATTTCGGCCAAAGCCACGCAGTTGACTTTGATGTTTGAATCGTTCGCTTTCAAACGCGGTATTCCCGTGCACGCCGACTATGTGTTTGATGTGCGCATGTTGCCCAACCCACATTACGAACCCGCATTGCGACCGTTGACCGGACGCGATACCCCAGTGGCCGACTGGTTGGCCACACATGCTTCGGTTGAAAAAATGGCACAACAGATTGAAAGCTTTTTAAAGTCATGGTTGCCAGACCTCAACCAAGACCACCGCAGCTATGTGACCGTGGCCATCGGCTGCACCGGTGGTCAGCACCGTTCGGTGTATTTGGTTGAGCAATTGAGCAAGCGTTTTGAAAGCGAATGGGTCACCCTCAAACGCCACCGCGAGCAAGATTTTGGCGCGCTTTGAAATCTGCTCTAAGGCCCACTTTCACAGTGACCACTGACCCTGCTTGATTCAACGAGACGCCAACAGCTTGCGCACCGGTGCAGGCAAGCCCAATGCAGGCCACGCATCGACCTTCACCCATTGACCCGATGCAAGCGTGACCGACTGCGGCAATTGCACCAACACAGGGTGAATGTGCAAATCTTTGTGCGTCAACACATGCTTGAAAGTGTCAAGTTCATGCAACTTGCTGCGGTGTTGCGATGGCACGGCTGCTTGCAAGGTGTTGAAGTCATCAAACACCGGCAAGCAATACAAACTGGCCCACACGCCCTTCGCAGGTCGTTGCGTCAGCCACACCGCGCCTTTGGTGGTTTGCGCCCACAACAACCATAACTGTTGTGAGCTGCGTTTGAGTTTTTTGGTTTTCACAGGATAGCGCTCGGGCTGTCCCTGCGCTTTGGCCACGCAATCGTTTTGCAAAGGGCATGCGTTGCACGCGGGCTGTTTGGGTGTGCACACGGTGGCGCCTAAGTCCATCACACCTTGTGTGTAAAAAGGCATCGACTTTTGCACCGCTTGCGTGGGCAGCATCGATTGCGCCAATTGCCACAACGCACGCTCATGTTTTGATTCACTCAAATCAGCGCTGTAACCCAAATAGCGCGTTAACACGCGTTTGACATTGCCATCCAAAATGGCCACCGCTTCACCAAAACACAGCGAAGCCACCGCCGCTGCGGTGGACGGGCCAATGCCTGGCAGGGTTTGCAAAGTCTGTGCATCTTTTGGAAAGTGACCACCATGCAGCGCCACCACTTGCTGGGCGGCTTTGTGCAAATTGCGGGCGCGGCTGTAGTAACCCAAACCACTCCACAAACCCAACACCTCGTCTTCATGCGCTTTTGCCAAATCAATCACAGTTGGAAAACGCTGCATGAAGCGTACGAAATAATCGCACACTGTCACCACTTGGGTTTGTTGCAACATGATTTCTGACAACCACACTGCATAGGGGTCTTGTGTGTTTTGCCAAGGCAAGTCATGGCGGCCATGTTTTTTTTGCCAAGCGACCACACGGTTGCCAAAATCTTGAGAATTATTTTTCTTAGTCATCGTCATGTAACGCGCAAAGTTCTTCAATGTTTTTGACACATAGGACAATAAAAGGTCGAGCGTTGACCTTGTTTCAATAGACGGATAGCTGTGCCACACACACGGCAAGCTTCACCTGCACGGTCATACACCATGGCCTCTAATTGAAAATAACCTGTCTTGCCATCGGCACTTGAAAAATCGCGCAAAGTGCTGCCACCTTTTTGCACCGCACGTGACAGCACATTCACAATCGCTTGGCGCAATTTCTCGGCGCGTGGGCGGCTGATGCGACACGCAGCCACTGTTGGGCGAATGCCAGCCAAAAACAAGGCTTCTGAGGCATAAATGTTGCCCACACCCACCACCAAATCGCCCGACAACAGCACTTGCTTGATGGCCGAGCGACGCTGCTGAAGCCCGGCATGAAACATCTCGGATGTGAAATCCTCATGCGCAAAAATGCCATCTGCCGCAATGGCCAAGGGCTCAACACCTAAGTGGCCCAACAATTTCACAGCCACCGCGCTGTGTTCATGCGGGGCATACACCACCGCACCAAATCGACGCGGGTCATGCAAACGCAGCACACCGCGATCGGTCTCCAAGTCAAAGTGGTCATGCGTTTGTGCGGGCGGTGGACGCGACACGAACAACAAACTGCCTGACATGCCCAGATGCCACAACATCAAGCCCTCATGCATGTCGATCAACAAATACTTGGCGCGTCGGCGCACGCCGATCACCTGCTGCCCCACCAATTGCTCAGGCTGGCAACCCAAGGGCCAGCGCAAAGGTTTGCCCATGCGCACGCCCAAAATGCGCGCGCCAGCAATGGCGGCAGCAAAACTTTGTCGGGTCACCTCAACTTCGGGTAATTCGGGCATTGCTCAAACATTCAAAACAGGTCTGCGATTATGATGCCCGTATGAAATTCCCCTTGTTTTCGCGTTCCCATTCCCAACTGTGTCTGGCATTGGCACTGGCCTTCGGGGGTATGTGGCCCGCCCTGGTGCAAGCCCAAAAAAACACCGAGTCAGCGCCAAGTGAAAACTCTGGCATGAGCGGCGAGTTGCTTTACGAAATCTTGTTGGGCGAACTCAACTTACGGCAAGGTGAACCCGGCGCTGCTTTCTCGCTCATTTTGGATGCCGCGCGCCGAAGCAACGATATACAACTTTATTCGCGCGCAGTAGACATTGCCTTGCAATCACGCTCTGGCGATGGCGCATTGGTGGCGGCTCGTGCTTGGTCTCAAGCGGCACCGCAAGACCGCAGAGCCAACAACCATTTGTTTCAAATTTTGGTGGCGCTCAATCAAGTCAAAGAGTCACTTGAGCCGCTCAAAAAAGACATCGCTTTGGCACCCGAAGCTGAACGCAATGTCGTGATCAGCTTGATTCCAAGGCATTACAGCCGTGTCAGCGATAAAAATCTCGCAGCCACCGTGGTGAAAGAAGCGCTCGAACCCCATACTAAGAAAGCCAGCACCGCGGCAGCGGCTTGGGTCAGCATCGGTCGCATGCATCTTGCCAACGACAACACCAACGCCGCTCTTGAAGCCGCTCAAAAAGGATTAGCAGCAGACAGCAAGGCCCTTGCTCCTGCCTTGTTAGCTTTGGAGTTGATGGGGCGCAATGTAAAAGACGCTGAGCCCTTGGTTGCCAAAGCGTTGAAAGACCAAGACAGCGTTGAATTGGCTATGAACCATGTGCAAGTCTTGGTGGAATTGCAACGCTATTCACAAGCCACCGAGCAACTGCAACTCATCACGCGCCAATACCCCAAGCGTCCTGAAGCTTGGTTAATCTTGGGCTCTATTCAATACGAGCAAGGTCAAGACAAACAAGCCGAAGCTTCTTTGTCGCGCTACATTGAACTGGCCAAAAGCGCTCCAGAACGCGACAGCGAGCGTGGCGTTGTGCAAGCCCAGTCACGCCGTGCAGCCATCCTGGCGCGTCAGGGCAAACTTGCTGAAGCGCGTCAGCTGATACAAAACTTGCCAGCCAAAACATCAGACCAACAACGCAGTCGCATGTTGGCAGAAGTGCAATTGCTGCGTGAACACCGGCAATGGCAAGCCGGCTTTGATGTGCTGGCCAACAACAACCCGGAAGGCGACCCAGATCTCACTTACGAGCAAGCCATGCTGGCCGAGAAGTTGGGCAAACTCGAAGAGATGGAACGTTTGTTGCGCGTTGTGATCGCCAAAGATCCAAGCTATTACAACGCTTACAACGCTTTGGGGTTTTCGCTGGCTGATCGCAATCTGCGTTTGCCTGAAGCCAAACAGTTGATCATCAAAGCGCTGACTTTCGCGCCTGACGATCCTTTCATCACCGACAGTTTGGGTTGGGTAGAGTTTCGTTTAGGCAACTTGAACGGCGCGTTGACCATTTTAGAAAAAGCCTACAAAGCCAGAAAAGACGCTGAGATTGCAGCCCACTTGGGCGAAGTGTTGTGGCAACTCAAGCGCCGCGATGAAGCCATTCAAATTTGGCGCGAAGGTTTAGAAATTGCCCCCAGCAACGAGACGCTCAAAGAAACCTTGCAGCGCCTCAAACCTGCGCTATGAACATGCTGCGTCGTTTTTGGTTTGTCTTGTTGGTTTTGATAATGAGTGCTTGTGCCACTGACATAAAACAAAAGATGCCAACTGCCGAACGTCCTCAAGAATGGTCAGGGCGCATCAGTTTGCAAGTGCAAATCAACCCACCCCAACAATTGAATGCCAGCTTTGCCTTGCAAGGCGGCGCACAAAAAGGTCAGCTTGATGTGTTCTCGCCCTTTGGCACCACCTTGGCCACCTTGCAATGGACGCCCCAAGAAGCCGTGCTGCAACAAGGCAATCAGCAACAGCGCTTTGCTTCCATTACTGTGCTGACCGAGCGCCTCACGGGCGCACAACTGCCCATGACGGAGTTGTTTGACTGGTTGAACGGTCAACCCACCGCGGTGGAAGGCTGGCAAACCGACATCAGCCAACTCGGCAGCGGTTGGTTGATCGCCACGCGCACCTCGCCTGCACCGACTGTTTTGCTCAAAATCAAGTTGGACTGATTTGTAAGCCATGACCTCGCTGCACCATGTTTTAGCTCCTGCCAAGCTGAATTTGTTTTTGCACATCACCGGCCGGCGTGAAGATGGCTACCACTTGCTGCAATCGGTGTTCATGTTGATCGATTGGTGCGACACCCTGCATTTCGATACTCGCACAGACGGTCAACTCAGCCGAGAAGACTTGACTGTCCCTTTGCCCGCAGACGATTTGGTGTTGCGCGCTGCCAAAGCCTTGCAAAGCGCCAGCGGCACAACCCTGGGCGCACACATCGCGATTGACAAAACCATTCCAGCACAAGCGGGTATGGGCGGCGGTTCGTCAGACGCGGCCAGCACCTTGTTGGCGCTCAACCGATTGTGGGGGCTGCATTGGCCACTCAGCAAATTGCTGCCCTTAGGGCTGTCTTTGGGTGCTGATGTGCCCTTCTTTTTGCGCGGTCACAACGCTTGGGTGGAGGGCATTGGCGAGCAAATCACCCCTGTTTCTGTGCCTGAGCGCCGCTTTGTGGTGCTCAAACCCAACGCAGGCCTGGAAACCGCCAGAATTTTTCGCGATCAGGGGCTCCAACGCAACACCGAAACTGCTACAATAACGGACTTCGCTGTTCATCCTTTTGACTTCGGTCGAAACGACTTGCAGCCAGTGGCTCAGGCGCTGTGCCCAGAGATTGACCAAGCCCTTCAATGGCTGACAACTTTTGGATTAAGCCCACGCATGACCGGTTCTGGCAGTGCAGTGTTTGCGCAGTTGCCTTCCGAGGTTGAGATGCCCTCTCCTCCTCACGGCTGGCAAATGCGGGTGTGCAGCAATATGGCGGTTCATCCCTTGGCGGGTTGGGCCACCAGCGACGATTAACGGTGGGCAGCGAAAGCTGTCAACCTGTGTAGGGGAGTCGCCAAGTTGGTTAAGGCACCGGATTTTGATTCCGGCATGCGAAGGTTCGAATCCTTCTTCCCCTGCCAAATTCATTCAAAAAGCACTTCGGTGCTTTTTCTGTTTGCATGTGACGGCACCAAGGCGTCATGAAACTTGTAGCGAAAGTCACCCGTCACCATGTCGACCTCTACTCCTGATTTCATGGTTTTCACTGGCAACGCCAATCCTGCGATGGCGGCCGAAATTGCCCAACA
>JBEGOM010000042.1:0-19033 GCA_041181985.1 Pseudomonadota bacterium
AGTGTTGCATGAAATTTCGCTTTCCCATTGTCATCATTGACGAAGACTTTCGCTCCGAAAACACCTCGGGTTTGGGCATTCGCGCATTGGCCGAGGCCATCGAGGGTGAGGGCTATGAAGTCATGGGGGCCACGAGCTATGGTGACCTGAGCCAATTCGCGCAACAGCAATCGCGTGCCAGTGCGTTTATCTTGTCGATCGACGACGAAGAATTCACACCCGGCCCCGACCTTGATCCTGCGGTGTTGAATTTGCGTAACTTCATTGAAGAGGTGCGTCGCAAAAACGCCGATGTGCCGATTTATGTGTACGGCGAAACCAAAACCTCGCGTCATTTACCCAATGACATTTTGCGTGAGTTGCATGGTTTCATTCACATGTTTGAGGATACGCCTGAGTTTGTGGCGCGTCACATCATTCGCGAAGCTAAGAGTTATTTGGAGAGTGTGCAGCCGCCGTTTTTCAAAGCCTTGCTTGACTATGCAGAAGACGGTTCGTACTCTTGGCATTGCCCTGGTCACTCAGGTGGCGTGGCGTTTTTGAAGAGCCCTGTGGGGCAGATGTACCACCAGTTTTATGGTGAAAACATGTTGCGTGCCGATGTGTGCAATGCGGTGGAAGAACTCGGTCAATTGCTGGACCACAACGGCGCGATTGGCGAAAGCGAACGCAACGCGGCACGTATTTTCAATGCCGACCATTGTTTCTTTGTGACCAACGGTACCAGTACTTCTAACAAGATGGTGTGGCACCACACGGTGGCACCTGACGATGTGGTGGTGGTGGATCGCAACTGCCACAAGTCGGTGTTGCACGCGATCATCATGACCGGTGCGGTGCCGGTGTTTTTGAAACCCACGCGCAACCACTACGGCATCATCGGCCCCATTCCTCAAAGCGAGTTTGAGCCTACGGCGATACAAGCCAAGATCAAGGCCAACCCTTTGCTCAAAGGTGTGGATTCAAAAAAAGTGAAACCACGTGTGTTGACGCTGACGCAGTCAACTTATGACGGCGTGTTGTACAACACCGAAACCATCAAGAAGATGCTCGACGGCTATGTGGCCAACTTGCATTTTGACGAAGCGTGGTTGCCTCATGCGGCGTTCCATCCGTTCTATGGCACCTATCACTCGATGGGTAAAAAGCGTGAGCGTCCGGTGCATTCGGTGGTGTATGCCACGCAGTCGATTCACAAATTGTTGGCCGGTATCAGCCAAGCCAGCCATGTGTTGGTGCAAGACTCGCAAAAGACCAAGTTGGACCGTCACTTGTTCAACGAAGCGTATTTGATGCACACCAGCACCAGCCCGCAGTACAGCATCATCGCCAGTTGCGATGTGGCTGCGGCCATGATGGAGCCACCCGGTGGCACCGCCTTGGTGGAAGAAAGCATTGCCGAAGCGCTCGACTTCCGCCGCGCCATGCGCAAGGTGGACGAGGAGTACGGCAAAGATTGGTGGTTCAAGGTGTGGGGCCCCGACGACTTGGTGGATGACGGCATTGGCCGCGCGGACCGCTGGGTGATCAAGGGGTCTGGCAAGTCATCGAAATGGCATGGCTTTGGCAAGTTGGCCGATGGCTTCAACATGCTCGACCCGATCAAAGCGACCATCGTGACCCCAGGGTTGGATTTGGACGGCAAGTTTGACAAAGCGGGTATTCCCGCCAGCATCGTGACCAAGTTTTTGGCCGAGCACGGTGTGATTGTGGAGAAGACAGGCTTGTACAGCTTCTTCATCATGTTCACGATTGGCATCACCAAAGGCCGTTGGAACTCGTTGCTGACAGCGTTGCAACAGTTCAAAGACGACTACGACCGCAACCAACCGATGTGGCGCATCTTGCCCGAGTTTTGTCAAAAGCACCGCGCTTATGAGCGCATGGGCCTGCGCGATTTGTGCCAGCATGTGCACACGCTGTATGCGAAGTACGACATTGCGCGTTTGACGACAGACATGTATTTGAGCGATTTAACACCCGCCATGAAACCGAGCGACGCCTATGCGCAAATCGCGCACCGCAACACCGAGCGTGTACCGGTGGATGATCTTGAAGGGCGCATCACGACCAGTTTGGTGACGCCATATCCTCCGGGCATTCCGTTGTTGATTCCTGGTGAGGTGTTCAACAAGAAAATTGTTGACTATCTGAAGTTTGCGCGCGAGTTCAATTTGCAGTGTCCTGGGTTTGAGACGGACATTCACGGGTTGGTCGAAGAAGTTGGCGTAGATGGGAAGAAGAGCTACTTTGCTGACTGTGTGAAGGTTTGACTTTTCTTCGCACTTGCTTTGTTTTGCTCATTTCTTAGCGTTTAGTTCGCACGCCCGAGAGGGCTTGGGTGCCCGCTGCAGCTCATATTCGCTTCGCTCACCAAATCGCCGCATCGGGCACCCAAGCCCTCTCGGGCTGGGTTTGGGCGAGCGGAGAGGCTGTTTTTTTACTAGATCTTCGAAATTCCCAAAGCCGGAGGCTAGGGGTACGCTTCACAGGCGATTTGGTGAGCGTAGCGAATATGAGCCTGGGGAGTGTGCCCCTAGCCTCCGGCGTCAAGTCGGCGAAAAATCAGCACGCACACACAACAGCAGATCGAGTGGTGTGGGCTGCCCGATGAGGCGATTTGGTGAGCGAAGCGAATATGAGCCGCAGCGGGCAGCCCATACCGCTCGATCGTGCGAAAGACATCGCACGATAAACAAAGAATTTAAGCCTCAGAAGGCTCAGCAATACCACCCACCACTTGGCTGAACCCACCATCCACATAAGTGATTTCGGCCGTCACACCAGCGGCCAAATCGCTCATCATGAACGCAGCCACATTGCCCACATCTTCGATGGTCACATTACGGCGGATGGGGGACGACTCGGCCACCACGCTCAAAATTTTGCCGAAGCCTTTGATGCCGCTGGCTGCCAAGGTTTTGATCGGGCCTGCGCTGATGCCGTTGGCGCGTAGACCGCGGTTTTTGGCGCCGAGTGATTCGGCCAAATAGCGCACCGATGCTTCGAGTGAGGCTTTGGCCAAACCCATGGTGTTGTAGTTGGGCACGGTGCGAATAGCGCCGAGGTAGGACAGGGTTAGCACGGCGGATTTGTCGTTCAAATAAGGCAGGGCAGCTTTGGCCATGGCGGGGAAGCTGTAGGCGCTGATGTCGTGGGCGACTTTGAAGCCTTCGCGTGAGAGGCCGTCTAGAAAATCGCCTGCAATCGCTTCGCGCGGGGCGTAGCCGATGCTGTGTACGAAGCCGTCGAAGGTGGGCCAGTGGGCTGACAGGTCTTTGAAGAGTTGTTCGATTTGTGCGTCGTCGCCAACATCACAATCGAAGATGAGTTTGGAGTTGAAATCGGCGGCAAATTCGGTGATGCGGTCTTTGAAACGCTCACCGACGTAGCTGAAGGCCAATTCAGCGCCTTGTTCGTGACAGGCCTTGGCAATGCCATAAGCAATGGATCGGTTAGACAAAACCCCTGTGATCAACAGTTTTTTGCCAGATAGGAAGCCAGTTTTTGCAGTCATGGACGAATCTCTCCGAAAAAATCTTGCAGAATTGTCGCATGCGTGGATTTTTGTCTTTGTGGCTGGTTTTTTGTGCACTGCCTTCCTGGGCGGCGCATGCTTACGCGCAATTTGGAGATATCAAGTACCCACCCAACTTCAAGCAGTTTGAATATGTCAACCCAGTAGCACCCAAAGGTGGCGAGTTGGTGTTGGTGCCGCCGTCGCGGTTGACGAGTTTTGACAAATACAACCCGTTCACCTTGAAAGGCAACGCCGCTCCTGGTTTGAATGGTTTGGTGTTTGAGTCCTTGCTCACCGGCACGTTGGATGAACCCACCACCGCCTATGGTTTGTTGGCCGAAGATGTGACGGTGGCGGCTGACCAACGGTCGGTAATTTTCAAATTGCGTTTGCAGGCCAGGTTCAACAATGGTGACCAAGTGATGGCAGATGATGTGCGCCATTCGTTTGTCACGCTCACCAGCAAATTGGCAGCGCCGCAGTTTCGGACCTTGTATGCAGAAGTGAGCGGCGTGACAGTGCTTGACAACCGCACCGTGCGTTTTGATTTCAAGCGACCCAACCCAGAGTTACCACTGATGGTGGGTGGCATGCCGGTGTTCAGCCGCAAATGGGGCGAAGAAAAAGGCGTGTTGAAACCATTTGACAAAGTGGTGACCGATTTACCCATTGGCAGCGGCCCTTACAAGGTGGGCAAGGTGTCGTTTGGGCGGGATGTGACATACGAACGCGACCCAAACTATTGGGGGCGCGAGTTGAATGTGCGCAAGGGCATGTTCAACTTTGACCGCATCACCTATCGCTTGTACAAAGACAACACCGCGCAGTTGGAAGGTTTCAAAGCGGGTGAGTTCGATTTCATTCAATCGTTCATCGCACGCGAATGGGCGCGGGGTTACACCGGAAAAATGTTCAGCTCGGGCAAGTTGATCAAGCGTGAGCTCAAGCACAGCAACCCGGGGGACTTTCAAGGTTTTGTGTTCAACACGCGATTGGAAAAATTCAAAGATGTGCGCGTGCGCCAAGCGATTGGTTTGGCGATGGACTTTGAGTGGATGAACCGGCAGTTGTTTTACAACGCCTACCAGCGTGTGCGCGGTTATTTTGTGGCGAGTGACTTTGAAGCCAGCGGTATGCCGTCTGCCAACGAGTTGGCCTTGCTCACACCGTTGCGTGACCAATTGCCCGAGGCTGTGTTCAGCCAGCCGGTGCCCATGCCACCGGTGACAGAAATCAACCCCGATTCGGGCGAAACCTTGCGCGACCATTTGCGCCAAGCCAAGGCTTTGTTGGCCGCAGCGGGTTGGACCTACCGCGATGGCGCTTTGCGAAATGCCAAAGGGGAACCTTTCAAACTCGAGTTTTTAGACAACTCGGGCGCGATGGGTCGGGTGGTCACGCCATTTGCTAAAAATTTGGAAAAGCTGGGTTTTGAAGTGAACTACAAAGTGATTGACTTTGCAGTTTTGCAAAAGCGTTTGGATGTGTTTGATTTCGAAATCATCAGCCACCGCACGGTGGGCAGCGATTCGCCGGGCTCGGAGTTGTTTGAGCGCTTTGGCTCGAAGTCTGCACACACCGAAGGTTCGGCCAATTTCATGGGCTTGAGCGATCCGGCTGTGGATGCCTTGCTCGACAAAGTGGTGTCTGCCAAAACGCGTCCGCAACTCATCACCGCTGTGCGTGCGTTAGACCGTGTGTTGCGACATGGACATTATTCGATTCCGCATTGGTATGGCGGTGTGCACCGCGTGTCATGGCGCAGTGGCAAGTTTGAGCAACCGGTGAATGCACCGAAGTTTTACCAGCCTGAAAACTGGGCGGTCTCAACTTGGTGGGCCACTTTGGACAACCGTGGTGCCTTGGCTGCTGCCAGAAGAGCGGAGCGTTAAGACATGGCTGCTTATATTTTCAAACGCTTGTTGTTGATGGTACCTACTTTGTTTGGTGTGCTGTTGATGACCTTTGTGGTGATTCAATTTGTGCCCGGTGGACCGGTGGAGCAAATGGTGTCGCAATTGCAAGGGCGTGACAGCGGCGGCGAGGGAGCGCCTGTGACAGGAGCGGGCTACCGTGGTCGCCAAGGGGTAGATGCTGAGCGCATTGCAGAAATTCGTGCCTTGTATGGTTTTGACAAGCCACCTGTAGAACGCTTCACGCAAATGCTGTGGCAATTTGCGCAGTTTGATTTGGGCAAAAGTTTTTTCTACCCCAAAGATGTGTGGACCTTGGTGAAGGAAAAATTGCCGGTGTCCATCAGCTTGGGTTTGTGGACCTTTTTATTGAGCTATGCCATTTCCATTCCGTTAGGTGTGGCAAAAGCAGTGCGTGCGGGCTCACGCTTTGACATGGTCTCGAGCTTGGTGGTGTTGGCGGGCTATGCCATACCAGGGTTTGTGTTGGGCGTGGCGTTGTTGGTGGTGTTTGGTGGGCAGTTGCAGATGTTCCCGCTGCGTGGGTTGACCTCGGCGAACTGGGACCAATTGGCATGGCCAGCGCGTATCACAGACTATTTGTGGCACATCGCTTTGCCTGTGACTGCGAGTGTGTTGGGCTCGTTTGCAGTCACCACCATGTTGACTAAAAACGCGATGCTGGAAGAAATACGCAAACAGTATGTGTTGACCGCACGCGCCAAAGGGTTGTCAGAGAGACGTGTGATCTGGCGCCATGTGTTTCGCAATGCATTGATACCTCTGGTAACTGGTTTTCCGGCGGCGTTTGTGGGTGCGTTTTTCACCGGCTCGTTGTTGATTGAAACTTTGTTTTCGCTCGACGGTTTGGGGCTTTTGAGTTACGAGAGCGTGATGCGACGGGACTACCCTGTTGTGTTGGGCACTTTGTATTTGTTCACGCTGATTGGTTTGGTGACCAAACTCATCAGTGACCTTTGTTATGTGTGGGTGGATCCGCGTGTCAAATTCGACTGACGACATTCCTTTGTCACCCGGTCGACGGGCTTGGCAACGCTTTCGCGCCAACCGCTTGGGCTATGGCAGCATGTTGGTGTTCGTGGCTTTGTTTGTGGTGAGTTTGTTTGCCGAAGTGTTGTGCAATGACAAACCCTTTTTGGCGCGTTACAACGGCAGTTTTTATGTGCCGATGGCGCAGACTTTGCCCGAGACCACATTTGGCGGTGACTTTGACACGCCCACCGATTACCTCGACCCCTTCATTCAAAAGCAATTTGCGAAAAAGGGCAATTGGGCGATTTATCCGATCAACCCCTATCACCACAGCACCATCAATTACTTTGCCAAGCAACCCAACCCGTCGCCGCCTTCTTGGGACAACTGGTTGGGTACCGATGATCGCGGGCGCGATGTGTTGGCGCGTTTGTTGTACGGTTTTCGTTTGTCAGTGTTGTTTGCTTTGGCGCTGACGGTGTTTGGCACCTTGGTGGGTTTGATCACCGGTGCATTGCAAGGCTACTTTGGGGGCTTTACGGATTTGGCCACCCAGCGCTTCATTGAAATATGGAGCGCGATGCCTGAGTTGTATTTGCTGATTATTTTTTCGGCGGTGTTTGACCCAAGCATCACTTTGCTGCTGGTTTTGTTGGGGCTGTTTGGTTGGATGGGTTTGTCTGACTATGTGCGCGCTGAGTTTTTGCGCAACCGTCAACTCGACTATGTACGCGCGGCGCGTGCCTTGGGTTTGTCCAACAAAGGCATCATCATGCGCCATGTGTTGCCCAACAGCTTGACACCTGTGGTGACCTTTTTGCCGTTCCGCATGAGTGCGGCGATTTTGGCGTTGACCTCGCTCGATTTCTTGGGGCTGGGTGTGCCACCCGGAACGCCAAGTTTGGGTGAGTTGTTGGCGCAGGGTAAAAACAACATCGACGCATGGTGGATTTCGTTGTCAACCTTTGCGGTGTTGGTGTTGACCTTGATGTTGTTGACTTTCATGGGGGATGCGTTGCGCGATGCCCTTGACCCGAGAAAGGTCAACGCATGAAGCTGCCGTTATTGCAAGTGCGAAGCCTGTCGGTGGATTTTCCGCAGGGGCGGGTGGTCAATGAAGCGAGCTTCAACATTGAGTTGGGCGAAAAAATTGCGCTGGTGGGTGAATCAGGTTCAGGCAAAAGCGTGATGGCCATGAGCTTGGTGCGTTTGATTGAAAGCGCCAAACTGTCGGGTCGTATTTTGTGGATACCGCAAGACGAAGACACTTTGAACCCCGATGCCACCGAAGCGCCTGAAACACTTGACCTGGTGAAACTTCCCATCAAAGGCTTTGCAGACATTCGCGGGCAAGACATTGCGTTTGTGTTTCAAGAGCCCATGACAGCGCTCAACCCACTTTTTACGGTGGGCGATCAAATTGCCGAAGTGCTGGAGATCAAACGCGGCATGCGCCGACGCGACGCTTGGGGTGAGGCCATTTCGCTGTTGCACCAAACAGGTATTCCTGACCCCGCGCTGCGGGCCAATGCTTACCCGCATCAGCTCTCGGGTGGTCAGCGACAACGCGCCATGATTGCAATGGCTTTGGCCTGTCGCCCGCGTTTGTTGATTGCAGACGAGCCGACCACCGCCTTGGATGTGTCAGTACGAAAGCAAATTTTGGATTTGCTCACAACATTGCAACAACGCTTTGGCATGGCGGTGTTGCTGATCACCCATGATTTGCAAAGCGTGGCGCAATTTGCCGATCGCATGATGGTGATGGAAAAAGGCTGCATCGTGGAGGATGGACCCACGCAGGTGGTGATGAATTACCCCTCTCACCCTTACACCCAGCGCTTGATCGACAGCGCACCGCCGCGCGATGTGGTGGAGGCCAAACTCGATGCGCCGGTGGTGATGGCCGCGCGCTGTTTGCGGGTGACCTACCCATTGCCACGCCGAGGGTGGATGGATTGGTTGAAGCGGCGCCAGTTTGTGGCCTTGGAAGGCGCTGATTTTTTGTTGCAGGCAGGGCAAACCTTGGGCGTGATGGGGGAGTCTGGCTCTGGCAAATCCACCTTGGCGTTTGCGTGTTTGGGTTTGGTGCGCAGCACGGGTCAGGTGAGCATCAAGGGTCAACCGTGGTCGGGCAGGGCGAGCAAAGATTTGCCATTGCGCAAACGCATTCAAGTGGTGTTTCAAGACCCGTTTTCTTCGTTGTCTCCACGCATGAATGTGCAAGAGTTGGTGTCGGAGGGCTTGGGGTTGCACATGCCCGAGCTAGACGATTTGGGCCGTCTGCGCAAAATGCTGTTGGCCTTGGCGGCTGTGGGTTTGACCGAGCAAGAGTTTCCTGGCCTTTTGCAACGCTACCCGCACCAGTTTTCGGGCGGGCAGCGCCAGCGCTTGGCCATCGCCAGAGCCTTGGTGCTTGAGCCAGAAATTTTGGTGCTCGATGAGCCCACCAGCGCGCTTGATGTGTCGACCCAAAAGCAAGTATTAGAACTTTTGCAGCAATTGCAGCGTGAGCGCGGCCTGAGCTATCTGCTGATCACCCACGATGTGGGGGTAATTCGCGCCATGTCGCACGATGTGATGGTCATGAAAGAAGGCAAAGTGGTGGAGGCGGGCACGGTGGATGATGTGCTGGGTCGACCCCAAGACCCATACACCCAGTTGTTGGTGGCCGCCGCAGGTGACAAAAAATGAACTAAGTTGTTGAAAATCAACCATTTACAAGCTACAATGCTAGCTTCACGACCAAACGGGCGGGTAATTACCGCCCGTTTTTTTTGGTCGATTGTTTTTTGATGTTTGGGTTTAAACCGTAGGACCTTGGGGCCCTTGGGTGCTTAGCTTGTTGTTTTTAAAAGGATTTTTGTCAGCGTGAGTTTGCAGCAAATCGTCGAACAGACCGTGATCGGCTTAGGCCTTGACTTGGTAGAGATTGAACGCTCTGCTGGGGGCTTGTTGCGCATCACCATCGATTTGCCTTGGGACGCTGACAAGCCCGAACAGTTTGTGAATGTGGAAGACTGCGAACGCGTGACACGCCAGTTGCAATTTGCGCTGGAAGTGGACGGCATTGAGTACAAGCGCTTAGAGGTGTCGTCTCCTGGCATTGACCGTCCGTTGCGTCACCAAGCAGATTACGAGCGTTTTGTGGGTCATGAGATCGACATCACGCTCAAAGCCCCGATGGGCGCGGCAGCGGCTGGTCAAGTGGCTGCCAATCGAAAAAAGTTTCGTGGCACTTTGGAACGCACAGAAAGCGGCCAAGGTTGGCAGATCACTTGGCGCGACCTGCCCAATGTGAAGCCAGGCCAGAAGATCAGTAAAAAAAGAGCCGAAGCCCCGCTGCAAGTGTTGGGCTTCACGCTGGACGAGTTGCGCGAAGCACGTCTGGCGCCGATTGTGGATTTCAAGGGCCGTCAGCCCCGTTGAACTTGAGAACTGAGAAGGAGTAGTCGTTATGAACCGCGAAATGTTGATGTTGGTGGATGCCATCTCGCGCGAGAAAAACGTGGAGCGCGATGTCGTGTTTGGTGCTGTTGAGTTGGCACTGGCACAAGCCACTAAAAAACTGTACGAAGGCGATGTGGACATTCGCGTGGCGATGGACCGCGACACCGGTGACTACGAAACCTTCCGACGTTGGTTGGTGGTGCCTGACTCAGCTGGTTTGCAAAACCCTGATGCCGAAGAACTGTTGATGGACGCACAAGAGCGCGTGCCTGATGCAGAAGAGGGTGAGTACATCGAAGAAGGCGTGGAGTCTTTGCCGATCGGTCGCATTGGCGCCATGGCTGCCAAGCAAGTGATTTTGCAAAAGATTCGCGATGCGGAACGCGAGATGTTGTTGAACGACTTCATGGCGCGTGGCGAAAAGATTTTTGTCGGCACCGTCAAACGCATGGACAAGGGCGACATCATTGTCGAGTCGGGTCGTGTAGAAGGCCGCTTGCGTCGCACCGAAATGATTCCCAAAGAAAACTTGCGCAACGGTGACCGCGTGCGCGCGATGATCATGGATGTGGACCTCACTTTGCGTGGTGCACCGATCATCTTGTCGCGTTCGTCGCCTGACTTCATGGTCGAGTTGTTCCGCCAAGAGGTGCCTGAGATCGAGCAAGGTTTGCTCGAAATCAAATCGTGCGCCCGCGATGCAGGCTCACGCGCCAAGATCGCTGTGTTGTCGCACGACAAACGTGTAGACCCCATCGGCACTTGCGTGGGTGTGCGTGGCACACGCGTGAATGCGGTGACCACCGAACTCGCTGGTGAGCGCGTGGACATTGTGTTGTGGAGCGAAGACCCCGCGCAGTTCGTGATTGGTGCTTTGGCACCTGCCAATGTCAGCTCGATCGTGGTGGACGAAGAAAAACACGCGATGGATGTGGTGGTGGACGAAGAAAACTTGGCGATCGCGATTGGTCGCGGTGGTCAAAACGTGCGCTTGGCCTCTGACCTGACCGGTTGGAAGATCAACATCATGGACGCTGCTGAGTCTGCCCAAAAGCAAGCCGACGAAACACACACCATCCGTGCGTTGTTTGTTGACAAGCTTGATGTTGACCAAGAAGTGGCCGACATCTTGATTGAAGAAGGTTTCACCAGCCTCGAAGAAGTGGCTTATGTGCCCTTGCAAGAGATGTTGGAAATCGAAAGCTTCGATGAAGACACGGTCAATGAGTTGCGTGCACGTGCCAAAGACGCATTGCTCACCTTAGAGATTGCACGTGAAGAGAGTGTCGAAGAAGTTTCGCAAGATTTGCGCGACCTCGAGGGCTTGAATGTTGAACTCATTGCCAAGTTGGCTGAGAACGGCGTACACACCCGTGACGATTTGGCCGATTTGGCCGTAGACGAGCTCACAGCCATCACTGGTCAAAGCGAAGAAGAAGCCAAAGCCCTGATCTTGAAGGCACGCGAACATTGGTTCGCAGGTCAAGAGTAACGGTCATGGGAAGGAATACCACATATGTCCAGTACGACAGTTGCCGAGTTTGCAAAAGAACTCAAAAAATCAAACGACACTCTGCTTGATCAGCTCAAAGCTGCTGGCGTGTCAAAGTCTTCGGCGGATGATGCGCTGACCGAAGGCGACAAGCAAAAGCTCTTGAGCCATTTGCAAGCCGCGCATGGCACAGCCACCGGTGAGCGTAAAAAAATCACCTTGGTCAAAAAATCGACCAGCGAAATCAAGCAAGCCGATGCCACTGGCAAAGCGCGCACGATTCAAGTGGAAGTGCGCAAAAAACGCACCTTTGTCAAGCGTGATGAGAACGAAGCAGAGGTGGCAGCACCTGTGGCTTCTGCTGAACCCGCAGCTCCAGCAGTACCGGTGATTGACCAAGCTGAATTGGCACGCCGTGAGGAAGAAGCGCGCCGTCAAGCAGAGTTGATTCGCCGTCAAGAAGAAGAGTTGGCTGAAAAACGCCGCTTGCGTGAAGCGCAAGAGGTGGAAGAGCAGGCCAAAGAAGAAGCCAAACAAGCGGCCAAAGCCAAACCCTCTGCAGGCGTTGAGTCTGATGCGGCTGACGAAGCAGCTGCGCAAGCTGCGGCTGAAGAAGCTTTGCAAGCAGCGAAAGCTGCAAAAGCCGCTGCTGCGAAAGCAAGCGCTGAAGAAGACGCTGCGCGCGCTGCCGATTTAGATGGCCGCCGTCGCAAAGCATTGGCCGAAGCAGAAGCCATTCGCGCCATGATGAATGCACCGAAAAAAGTGCTGGTGGCGAAAAAACCTGAAGAGCCCGCTGCAGACAAAGCCATCAAAGGCACATTGCACAAACCTGCTGGCAGCCCTGGTGCACGCAAAGTTGGTGGTGCAGATGCACCTGCTGGCGGTGCTGGCAACAAAGAAGTCAAGAGCGCCAAACTGTCTTCAAGCTGGGCTGATGACCAAGCGAAGAAGAAAGAAATCAAAACCCGTGGGGACGCCACTGGCGGTGTGGGTCGTAACAGCTGGCGTGCGGGTCCGAAGGGTCGCCGTGAACGCGGCGGTCGCGATGACCACCATGCAGCGCAAGCTGCACCAGCAGAAGCGCGCGTGTTGGAAGTGCACGTGCCTGAAACCATCACCGTGGCCGAATTGGCACACAAGATGGCGGTGAAAGCGTCTGAAGTCATCAAACAAATGATGAAGTTGGGGCAGATGGTCACCATCAACCAACCGCTGGACCAAGACACCGCGATGATCGTGGTGGAAGAGATGGGCCACAAAGCCATCGTGGCGGCGTTGGACGATCCTGAGGCATTTACCGAAGAAGAAGCATCAGCGCACCAAGCTGAATCGATCACACGCGCCCCTGTGGTGACGGTGATGGGTCACGTGGACCACGGTAAAACATCGTTGCTCGACTACATCCGTCGCGCCAAAGTGGCTGCAGGTGAAGCCGGTGGTATTACCCAACACATTGGTGCCTACCATGTGGAAACACCACGCGGCATGATTTCGTTCTTGGACACTCCTGGTCACGAGGCTTTCACGGCCATGCGTGCGCGTGGTGCACAAGCCACCGACATTGTGATTTTGGTGGTGGCCGCTGACGACGGCGTGATGCCACAAACCAAAGAAGCTATCAAGCACGCGAAAGCTGCTGGTGTGCCCATCGTGGTGGCGGTGAACAAGATCGACAAGCCCGGTGCCAACCCAGAGCGCGTCAAAGGCGAGCTGGTGGCCGAAGAAGTGGTGCCCGAAGAGTTCGGTGGTGATTCACCGTTCTGCGAGGTGTCTGCCAAAACCGGTCAAGGCATTGATGAGTTGCTCGAACAAGTGTTGTTGCAAGCTGAAGTGCTTGAACTCAAAGCACCGGTCGATGCGATGGCCAAAGGCTTGGTGATCGAAGCACGTTTGGACAAGGGCCGCGGTCCTGTGGCTACCGTGTTGGTGCAATCAGGCACCTTGAATGTGGGCGATGTGGTGTTGGCCGGCCAAACCTTTGGTCGTGTGCGCGCCATGTTGGATGAAAACGGCAAGCCGATCAAAGCGGCGGGCCCATCGATCCCCGTTGAAATTCAAGGTTTGACCGAAGTGCCGCAAGCCGGTGACGAGTTCATGGTGATGTCCGATGAGCGCCGTGCACGCGAAATTGCCACTTACCGTGCAGGCAAAGTGCGCAACACCAAGTTGGCCAAACAACAAGCCGCGAAGTTGGAGAACATCTTCTCTGACATGGCAGCGGGTGAAGTCAAAACATTGCCCATCATCGTCAAGGCCGATGTGCAAGGTTCGCAAGAAGCGTTGGCGGCTTCGTTGCTCAAGCTCTCGACCGAAGAGGTCAAGGTGCAGTTGGTGTACGCCGCAGTGGGTGGCATCAGCGAGAGCGACATCAACTTGGCGATTGCGTCTAAAGCCGTGGTGATTGGTTTCAACACACGTGCAGACGCAGGTGCGCGCAAGTTGGCTGAGACCAATGGCATTGACATTCGTTACTACAACATCATTTACGACGCTGTGGACGAACTCAAAGCTGCCATGTCTGGCATGCTCACCCCCGACAAGAAAGAAGAAGTGTTGGGTACTGCCGAAATTCGCCAAGTGTTGCGCGTCAGCAAGATTGGTGCGATCGCGGGTTGTATGGTCACCTCAGGCTTGGTGCGTCGCACCGCCAAGTTGCGTTTGTTGCGCAACAACGTGGTGATCTTCACCGGCGAACTCGACAGCTTGAAGCGTTTCAAAGACGATGCGAAAGAAGTCAAAGAAGGCTTCGAGTGCGGTTTGACCATCAAGAACTACAACGACATCGTCGAAGGCGATGCGTTGGAATTTTTCGAGATCAAAGAAGTGGCGCGTACGCTGTAAGGCGTTGTGCTTGAGTGCTTTAGGTCATGGCGCGTAAACCAGCATCGGCTCCCAACCGCAGCTTCAAAGTGGCGGACCAGATCCAACGTGATCTGGCGGAGTTGATCGCGCGTGAGTTGAAAGACCCACGCGTGGGCATGGTCACCTTGCAAGGGGTGGAGGTCACGCCTGACTATGCGCATGCCAAAGTCTTTTTCAGCATTTTGACGGGCGACCCTGCAGAAACTGCGGAAGGCTTGAACCAAGCCGCTGGTTTTTTGCGCAACGGTTTGTTCAAACGCTTGCACATTCACACCGTGCCGACTTTGCATTTTGTGTACGACCGCACCACTGAGCGCGCGGCCGATATGAATGCGTTGATCGCCAAAGCGGTTTCTTCGCGCGCGAAGGAAGAATAAGCATGAGCAACGCCGGGCCGCCCCAAGGAGCGAACGCCCCCTTGGGGGGTAGCGATGCGTCAGCAGCGCGTGGGGGCACGCGTGCCGCGCCGCGCACCAAGTTGCAGCGACGCCCTGTGCATGGGGTGTTGTTGCTTGACAAACCGTATGGCCTTTCCAGCAACGATGCGTTGCAGAAAGCCAAGTGGTTGTTACGTGCTGAAAAAGCAGGGCACACAGGCACCTTAGACCCCTTGGCCACCGGTGTGTTGCCTTTGTGTTTTGGTGCGGCCACCAAATTCAGCCAATTGCATTTGGATGCAGACAAATCGTATGAAGCAATTGCAGTATTGGGCGTGCAAACCAGCACGGGGGACGCAGAAGGCCAAGTGATTGCTGAAAAGCCAGTGGACTTCACACCCGCGCAATTGTTGGCGGTGGTGGAGAAATTCACGGGCCCGATTCAACAAGTGCCACCCATGCACAGTGCCTTGAAAAAAGATGGCAAGGCTTTGTACGACTACGCGCGTGCCGGCATTGAAGTGGAACGAGAAGCGCGTGAGGTGACGATTCATGCGCTCGAAGTGAAAGAAATTGAAGCGGATGAGCAAGGGCGTCGTCGTTTGCAAATCCATGTGACTTGCAGCAAAGGCACCTACATTCGCACGCTGGGCGAGGACATTGGTAACGCCTTGGGCTGCGGTGCGCATTTGAGTGCCTTGCGTCGCACTGTGACGGGGCCTTTTGCCGCTGATGCATGCATCAGTTTGAAAAATTTAGAGGCATTGACCGAGAGCGAACGCGAAGCGCGTTTGTTGCCGGTCGATGCTTTGTTGGAAGGACACACGCCTGTTACCTTGGAAGCGGAAGATGCAGGTCGGTTTTTAAGTGGATTGCGTCGTCGAGGCACTTGGCCCGATTGTGCGCGAACTGCGGTGTACGGCCAATCGCCGCTTGCTTTGTTGGGCACAGCGCATGTGAAGGCCGGCGAACTGATTCCGGGGCGTTTGTTGAGCCCCATTGAAATTCAAACCATTTTAGAGAACCCATTTTTGGAGAAGAGTGCATGAGTACACAGATTAGAAACATTGCCATCATTGCGCACGTTGACCACGGTAAAACCACCATGGTGGACCAACTGTTGCGTCAGTCGGGCACCTTTGCTGACCACGAAAAAGTGGTGGACACCGTGATGGACAACAACGCGATTGAGCGTGAGCGCGGCATCACCATCTTGGCGAAAAACTGTGCGGTGAGCTGGGAAGGCACCCACATCAACATCGTCGACACCCCCGGCCACGCGGACTTCGGTGGTGAAGTGGAACGTGCGTTGTCGATGGTGGACGGTGTGGTGTTGTTGATCGACGCACAAGAAGGCCCCATGCCACAAACGCGTTTTGTGACCAAGAAGGCTTTGGCGCTCGGTTTGAAACCCATCGTGGTGGTGAACAAAGTGGACAAGCCCGGCGCGAACCCCGACAAGGTGGTGAATGCAGCGTTTGATTTGTTTGACAAACTGGGTGCCACCGACGAACAACTCGACTTTCCTGTGGTGTATGCCTCGGGCATCAACGGTTGGACATCATTGGAAGAAGGCGCACCCGGTGAGCAATGGGGCCCCGACATGTCGGCTTTGTTTAACACTGTGTTGAAACATGTGCCACCACAAAAGGGTGACCCTGCTGCACCGTTGCAGTTGCAAATTTCTGCGCTCGACTTTTCGACCTTTGTGGGTCGCATTGGTGTGGGCCGTGTCAGCAATGGCACCATCAAGCCCGGCATGGATGTGGTGGTGATGGAAGGCCCGGATGGCAACTCCATCAAAGGGCGCATCAACCAAGTGTTGACCTTCCAAGGTTTGGACCGCGTGCAAGTGACCGAAGCCGGTCCTGGTCACATTGTGTTGATCAACGGCATTGCCGACATTGGCATTGGTGTGACGGTGACCGATCCGTTGAATCCCACACCGCTGCCGATGCTCAAAATCGATGAGCCCACCTTGACCATGAACTTCTGTGTGAACACCAGCCCCTTGGCCGGTCGTGAAGGCAAGTATGTGACCAGCCGTCAAATTTGGGACCGTCTGCAAAAAGAGTTGCAACACAACGTGGCTTTGCGCGTGAAAGAAACCGACGAAGAAGGCGTGTTTGATGTGGCCGGTCGCGGTGAATTGCACTTGACCATCTTGTTAGAAAACATGCGCCGTGAAGGCTATGAATTGGCGGTGTCTAAACCACGCGTGGTGTACCGCGATGTGGACGGTGTGCGCCATGAGCCGATTGAGTTGGTGACGGCTGATATCGAAGAAGAACACCAAGGTGGCGTGATGCAAGCCTTGGGTGAGCGCAAAGGCGAGTTGGTGAACATGGAGCCCGATGGCCGTGGCCGTGTGCGTTTGGAATACCGCATTCCTGCGCGTGGTTTGATTGGTTTCACCAACGAATTTTTGAACTTGACCCGTGGTTCAGGTTTGATCTCGAACATCTTTGACAGCTACGAGCCCCACAAAGGTGAAATCGGTGGCCGCAAAAACGGTGTGCTGATTTCGATGGACGATGGTGAAATTTTCACTTACGCCTTGGGCAAATTGGATGACCGTGGCCGCATGTTTGTGCGTGCGGGTGACCCTGTGTACGAAGGCATGATTGTGGGTATCCACAGCCGTGACAACGACTTGGTGGTGAACGCCACCCGTACCAAACAGTTGACCAACTTCCGTGTGTCGGGCAAAGAAGACGCGATCAAGATCACGCCACCGATCGATTTGACGCTGGAGTACGGCGTTGAGTTCATCGAAGACGACGAGTTGGTGGAAATCACGCCCAAGAGCGTGCGTTTGCGCAAACGCTTCTTGAAAGAGCACGAGCGCAAGCGCAACAAATCTTGATGCTGCGCTGACACGGCGTTTACTTCGTATTCAAGGGGTTGAACATGCGTCTGTCGCACACACAAGCGGTTTGGGTCATGGTGGCTTGCGCTGCCATGTGGTCGATTGCCGGTGTGGTGACGCGCCATCTTGAGAGCGCACAGAGTTTTGAGGTCACTTTCTGGCGCAGTGTGTTCACTGTGCTGTCGTTGTTGGTGATCTTGCCGATCACACAGGGTATGGGCGTGTTTCAGCGCTTGCTCAAAGCACCGCGTGTGGTTTGGTTCAGCGGCGTGTGTTGGGCCTTCATGTTCACTTCATTCATGATGGCACTCACGCTGACCACCGTGGCTGAAGTGTTGATCACCATGTCGATTGGTCCGTTGGTCACCGCTTTGATTGCGCGTGTTTTTTTGAAACACCACATTGCTGGCAGAACTTGGTTGGCGATTGCCTTAGCAGGCGTGGGTATGGCGTGGATGTTCAGCGAGCCGACTGCTAGCGATGCCGCCACACCTTGGGGCACTTTGGTGGCTTTGCTGGTGCCCATTTCTGCGGCCATCAATTGGACCTTGGTGCAGCGTGCGCAAGGCGAGCAGACATCTTCATCTGACAGCCAACCTGTGGAGTTGATACCTGCTGTGATGGTGGGTGCCTTGTTGTCTGCATTTGCCACATTGCCGTTTGCCACACCGTTTCAAGCCACCTACACCGATGTGGCGTGGTTGGCTTTGTTGGGTTTGGTGCAATTGGCCATTCCGTGTGCGTTGGTGGTGGTGTGCGCGCGCGTGTTGCCTGCACCTGAAATTTCTTTGCTGGCATTGTTAGAAGTGCTGTTTGGCATTGCGCTGGCATGGGTGGGAGCGGGTGAAGAACCGAGCACGCGCGTGTTGAGCGGTGGCAGTTTGGTGTTGGTGGGTTTGCTGCTGAACGAATGGTTGGCCAGTCGTGAATCAACCAACGAAAAACTGGCCAAGCGAGAACCAGAGGAGATGTGATGTCGGTCTACACAAACGATGTATTGCACGAACAAAAAAATGGTGTGGGGTTCATCACACTGAACCGCCCCAAAGCTTTGAACGCTTTGTCGCTGGAGATGGTGCGCGAACTCACACATGCTTTGCTGATGTGGCAAGACGACCCGCAGGTGAAAGCGGTGGCGATCCGTGGCAGCAACAAAGAGGGCGCATTTGGATCGTTTTGCGCGGGTGGTGACATCCGTTACTTTCACCGCGCTGCATTGGCGGGTGACCCGTCGTTAGAAGATTTTTTCACCGAGGAATACAACCTCAACCACCTGATTCAAAAATACCCCAAGCCCTACATCGCTTTCATGGACGGCATCGTGATGGGCGGCGGCATGGGCTTGAGCCAAGGTGCGGCTTTGCGCGTGGTGACCGAGCGCACCAACATGGCCATGCCCGAAACACACATTGGTTTGTTTCCTGATGTGGGCGGTGGTTACTTTTTGAGCCGTTGCAACGGTGCGATGGGTGAATACTTGGCCTTGACCGGCCAACAGTTGCGCGGTGGTGATTCGTTGCATGTGGGCTTGGCCGATGTGATGACCGCAGCTGA